>NZ_JASJOE010000006.1 GCF_030163755.1 Roseicyclus amphidinii | reverse complement strand
CCCGACAGCGCGCCCTCGAGCGCCGGGGCCAGCGCGCCGCGACCGGCAAAGCGCAACTCGCCGCCGGACCAGTCCAGCGCAAGCTCCAGGTCGCTCAATCCGCCCTCCAGCAGCGCGGGCAGCCGCGCGGCCGTGGCGTCGAGCGTCACCTGCGTGCCGTTCACATTGGCCGCGCCCGCCACGCGGGCCGTGCCGTCGGCGGGCAAGGCCAGCCGGGCCTCCAGCCCGGTGATGCGCACATCCTGCCCGGCGGCTTCATCCCGCCAGGTCAGCGCGCCATCGCTGATTTCGGCCGCCGTGATGGTGAGCGGGCGGGCCGGGCCCGCCGAGTTCGTGCCGCTCGGCTCCGCGGCGTCGGAGAAGGCCCAGCTGACGCGGCCATCGGCGGCGCGGACCAGCGTGATCTCGGGGGCGACCAGCGTGATCTCGTCGATCTGCACCTCTCCGGCGAGGATCGCCGACCACGGCACCCGGACCGACAGCGCCTCGGCCGCGATCAGGGGCGCGTCTCCGGCCCAGTCGGGGTTGCCCACACGCAGACCCGCGGCGCGCACGCCCAGATGCGGCCAGAGGGTCGGGCGCACCTCGCCCGACAGCGTCACCTCGCGGCCGAGCGACTGGCCGAGCCGGTCGGCGGCGACCGCGGCGATCCGGTCCGTCGGGACGGCGAACACCACCCCCAACGCGAGAACGGCGACCAGCGCGACCGCGCCCAGCAAACGAATGATCCAGCGCATCGCACACCCCTTGCCTGTTTTGGGCAGAGTCTAGCGCGAAGCGGGGCGGCCTGTCTTCCCCTTCGCCGCGCAACGGGCTATCTGGCTCGGTCATGAGCCAGAACCCACCCGACCTGCGCCCGGACCTCGCGCGCGCCCGCTTTTCCGACGACGCCCGCCCCGGCCAGCCCCGGATCGGGATGGTCTCACTTGGGTGTCCCAAGGCGCTGGTCGACAGCGAACGCATCCTGACGCGGCTCCGGGCCGAGGGCTACGCCATCTCGCCCGATTACGCGGGGGCCGAGGCGGTGATCGTGAACACCTGCGGGTTCCTCGACAGCGCCAAGGCCGAAAGCCTGGATGCCATCGGCGAGGCGCTGCGCGAGAACGGGCGGGTGATCGTGACCGGCTGCCTGGGCGCCGAGCCCGAGTATATCACCGGCGCGCATCCCAAGGTTCTGGCGGTGACCGGCCCGCATCAATACGAACAGGTGCTCGACGCGGTCCATGCCGCGGTGCCGCCCAGCCCCGATCCCTTCGTCGACCTGCTGCCGCCCGCGGGCGTGAAGCTGACGCCGCGCCATTACAGCTATCTCAAGATCGCCGAGGGCTGCGACCACAAGTGCCGCTTCTGCATCATCCCCGACATGCGCGGGCGGCTGGTGTCGCGCCCCGCCAAGGCGGTGATGCGCGAGGCCGAGAAGCTGGTCGAGGCGGGGGTGAAGGAAATCCTCGTGATCTCGCAGGACACGTCGGCCTATGGCACCGACTGGAAAGGGCGCGAGGTCAAGTTTCCGATCCTCGATCTATCCAGAGACTTGTCCACACTCGGAGCCTGGGTTCGCTTGCACTATGTCTACCCCTACCCGCATGTGCGCGAGCTGATCCCGCTGATGGCGGATGCGTCGAACGGGCTGTTGCCCTATCTCGACATCCCGTTCCAGCATGCCCATCCCGACACGCTGAAGCGCATGGCGCGGCCCGCCGCGGCCTCGCGCACGCTGGACGAGATCGCGGCGTGGCGGCGCGACTGCCCCGAGATCACGCTGCGCTCGACTTTCATCGTGGGCTACCCCGGCGAGACCGAGGCGGAGTTCCAGACCCTGCTCGACTGGCTGGACGAGGCGCAGCTCGACCGGGTCGGCTGCTTCCAGTACGAGAACGTGGACGGCGCGCGGTCCAACGCCCTGCCCGACCATGTGCCCGCCGAGGTCAAACAGGAGCGGTGGGACCGCTTCATGGAAAAGGCGCAGGCGATTTCCGAGGCGAAACTCGCCGCCAAGGTCGGGCAGCGGATGACCGTTCTGGTCGACGCCGTGGACGACGAGGGCGCGACCTGCCGGACCATGTCGGATGCGCCCGAGATCGACGGCAACCTGTTCATCGACGAGGGGTTCGACGGGCTGGCCCCCGGCGACTTCGTCGAGGTCGAGGTGGACGAGGCCAGCGATTACGACCTCTGGGGCAGCCGCCTGACTTGAGCCGCGCGGCCCGTTGGCGCTACACTGCGGGCCATGATCCATGTCACCACCACCTGCCCCGACCGCGACAGCGCCGAGCGGCTGGCCCGCGCGGCGCTGGCCGAGCATGTCACCGCCTGCGCCAACATCCTCGAGGGGGTGCGCAGCCTCTATCACTGGCAGGGCGAGATTGCCGAGGACACCGAGGTGATGGTGATCTTCAAGACCTCTGACGCCGCGCGCGCGGCGCTGGTGGCCTTTCTCGAGGCCGAACACCCCTATGACGTGCCGGTGATCACGTGGGAAAGGCTGGAGACGACGCAAGACGCCGCTGACTGGCTGGCGCGCGAAACGCATTGAGGGGCGGGCTCAGGCCGGGTCGGGCGCCGCGACCGCGCGGGTGAAGAGCTGGGCGTTGGGACAGGCCGCGGGGACGGCGGCCTTGCCCGTCTCCTGCGCGGCCATCCAGCAGGCGCAGCCTTCGGCCCAGCCGCACCCGCGGCACCGCTGAACCGCCTGCGCCCAGTCGGCATGGGTGATCACCCCCGTCTCCAACGCGCGCTGAAGCTCTGCCCCGGTGGCCTGCGCCATGCCGAGCGCCAGCCAGTAATGGCGCTTCGCATCGCCCAACGGGCGGGGATTGGCCTGTCCCATCGGTGCCCCCCGGTCAGACCGTGTCACTCGGCGGCAAGCCGGGCCAGAAGATCGCCGTTGCGGCAATACCCCGGCGCGGCCTCGGCACGATCATGGGTGGCCAGCCAGTGCCCGCAAGCCGTCGGGTCGGAGCAGCCGGTGCAGGCCTGCAGCATGTCCTTGCGCATTTCGGGCGGCAACGCGCCGCGCAGTTCCGCGGCATCGAGATCCGCCCCGAGGGTTTCGGCCATGCGGGTCATAAGACCCTCGTGGCGGTCGCGTGTCAGTTTGCCCGGCATGGCATCACCCCTTTTCACGTGGCGCATGGGCCCGTTCCGATGGGCAAAGCCTATCGACGCGGGGCCGCGCCGCCTTGACGCAGATCAAGAGGGGCCGAGGGCAGCAAGCGTCCGCCGCACCACGCCGATGCGCGCGGCGTTGGTGGGATGGGTCGACAGGAAGGCGCGGGCGGGGTCGGGGAACCGCGTGAAGAAGGCGGCCCCCCTGAGCGGGTCATAGCCCGCACGGGCGGCGATGATCGTGCCGATGGCATCGGCCTCGAGTTCGGCCTGCTGGCCGAATTCGCGGCTGGCCACAAGCGCGCCGAGCTGCGCAGCCTCGTCGATCTGCGCGGCTCCGGCGCCGCGCGCCTGGGCGATGCGGGCGAAGGCCTCGGCCCCTTCGACGGCGCGGCGTTGCCCCAGCGGCAGGTGCCGCGCGATGTGATGGGCGGCCTCGTGACCCATGATGAAGGCCAGCTCGTCGGTGTTCCGGGCCTCGGCAATCAGGCCAAGGGTGAAGATGATCGCGGGCTGCCCCTGCGGGTCGAGCGTGTGGAAGGCGTTGACGCCGCTGTCGGGTGCCCGGTCGACATAGATCACGAAATCGCAAGGCTGGTCCGGCGTTTCCTCTCGGCAGACCTGTTCGGCCACGGGTTCGACGCGGGTCACGACCTCGTCGAAGTTCAGCACGGCCTGCCGGGCGCGGGCGGCAAGCTCGGCCTCGGTTTCGGCTGCGGCTGCGGCTTCGACCCCGCCGGGCGGCGGAGCGGTCGGCGCAACGCCCGACACACAGCCCGCCAGCGCAAGCACGGCGGCAAGGACCGGAAGGAGGGGGCGCAACATCGGCATGGTGGTCGAAAGCCTAGCCGCCCCGCCCGCACCGTCCAGAGGCATCACGGCCTTGTGCCCCCGCTTGACCCCTGGACGCGCTGCGATAGGTCCGAGGGCATGAGCCAGACGCGCATTCTCTACAACGACCGCTGCCCGATCTGCCGGGCCGAGATCGCCCATTACCGCAAGCGGGCCGAGACCGCGGGCGCGCCGCTGGTCTTCGAAGACCTGAACCGCGCCGATCTGGGTGGCTGGCAACTGACGCCGGACCAGGCGAAGCGGCGGATGCACGCGGCCCTTCCCGACGGGCGCATCGTCAGCGGGGTGCCCGCCTTCGCCGCGATCTGGGAAGCGCTGCCCGGCATGGGGTGGATGGCAAGGCTGGCGATGATGCCGGGGCTGCGGCAGTTGGCCGATCTGCTCTACAACCGGATGGCCGCCCCGTGGCTCTACCGCAAGCAGATGCGGCGCGAAGCGCGCGGGCTTGCGGGGCCGGACGGGCGGGCCTAGGCTGGGGCCATGTTCACCATCGAGCACGATTTCGACGCCACCGTGATCACCCTTGTCGATGACGGCGAGGCGGGGGTCCGCTTGCAGGAAGACGTCATCATCTCGGCCTTCGACGAATGCGTGACCGTGGTGCAATACGATCCACGGACCGACCGCGAACAGACGGTGACCCTGTCCATGACGCAGCTGCGCGACCTCGCCGCGGCGCTGGACCTGCCGGAAGGGGCCTACAAGCTCGAACCGGGGCGCTGACGGCTTTTCGCAATTCTGCATTCCGGGCCCGGTTTCCCGCTTTGACGGGCCGCGACCATGCCGTTTCGCATCCTCCTCACAGGGTCATCCACAGCCCCCGCATCGCGGTTTACACCCCCCGCGCACGGCCACATACTGCGCCCGAACGGAAGGGGACGGGCACCATGTCGACAGGATTTTTCGTCAACGAACGCTGTTTCTGGCATTCGGGCGGCAACTACAGTTTCCTCGTTCCGGTGGGCGGGCTGATGCAACCCCCGACGGCGGGCGGACTGCCGGAAAACCCCGAGACGAAGCGCCGCTTCAAGAACCTTGTCGAGGTCACGGGCCTGATGGCCGAGCTGGCCACCCCCTCGGCCCAACCCGCGACCGAGGAGGACCTGCTGCGCATCCATCCGCGCGACTACGTCGAGACCTTCCGCCGCAAGTCGGCCGAAGGCGGCGGCGAGCTGGGCCTGCGCACGCCCTTCGGGCCGGATGGCTATGACATCGCCTGCCTCTCGGCGGGGCTGACCAAGGCTGCGCTCTTCGACGTGCTGCAGGGGCGGCTCGACAACGCCTATGCGCTCTCGCGCCCGCCGGGGCACCATTGCCTGCCGGATTTCCCCAACGGCTTTTGCCTGCTGAACAACATCGCCATCGCCTGCGAGGCGGCGCGGGCCGCGGGGCTTGCCGAGCGGATCGCGGTGATCGACTGGGACGTCCACCACGGCAACGGGACGGAAGCGATCTATTACGAGCGGGCGGACACGCTGGCCGTTTCGATCCACCAGGAGCGGAACTATCCCCGCGACTCGGGCGATTTCGAGGATCGCGGCGCGGGTGCCGGTGCGGGGCTGAACCTCAACGTGCCCCTGCCGCCGGGCGGCGGGCATGCCACCTATCTCGAGGCGATGGAACGGCTGGTGATCCCGCAACTGCACGCCTTCCGGCCGGACGTGATCGTCGTGGCCTGCGGCTTCGACGCCTCGGGCGTGGACCCGCTGGGCCGGATGATGGCCGGCTCGGACACGTTCCGCGCGCTGACCGAGATGGTGATGGAGGCGGCGAGCGAGTTGTGCGAGGGCAAGCTCGTCCTCACCCACGAGGGCGGCTATTCCGAGGCGCATGTCCCCTTCTGCGGCCATGCGGTGCTCGAGGCGTTGTCGGGCAGCGACATCACCGCGCCCGACCCCTTGGCCGAGCGCATCACCTCGCAACAGCCGGGGCCACGGTTCGAGGCCTATTGCTCGACCTTGCTGGCCGAGATGGAGGCCGCGCTGGAGGCTTGAGCGCCCGCCCACGTTGACTTCGCCGCGGCGCGGCGGCAGGGTGCGCGGCGACCACCAGATCAGGGGAAGACAGGCGATGAAAAAGGTCTATGGCTCGGCGGCTGAGGCGCTGGACGGGGTTCTCTTCGACGGCATGCTGATCGCATCGGGGGGCTTCGGCCTGTGTGGTATCCCCGAGCTTCTGATCGACGGCATCGTCGAGGCGGGCGTGAAGGACCTGACCGTCGCGTCGAACAACGCAGGGATCGACGATTTCGGCCTCGGCAAGCTCTTGGCGACCCGGCAGGTGAAGAAGATGATGTCCTCCTACGTCGGCGAGAACGCCGAGTTCATGCGCCAGTATCTGAGCGGCGAGCTGGAGCTGGAGTTCAACCCTCAAGGAACCCTCGCCGAGCGGATGCGGGCGGGCGGCGCGGGCATTCCGGGCTTCTACACCAAGACCGGCGTCGGCACCGTGATCGCCGAAGGCAAGGAAGTGAAGGTCTTCGACGGGCAGGAGTATATCCTCGAGCGCGGCATCTTCGCGGACCTTTCCATCGTCAAGGCGTGGAAGGCGGACGAGACGGGCAATGCGATCTTCCGCAAGACCGCCCGCAACTTCAATCCGCCCGCCGCCATTTGCGGGAAGGTCTGCATCATGGAGGTGGAGGAGATCGTGCCGACAGGCAGCCTCGACCCAGACGCGATCCACCTGCCGGGCATCTACGTCCACCGCCTGATCCAGGGGCAGCACGAGAAGCGGATCGAGCAGCGCACCACGCGGCCGCGCGCGGCCTGAGGGACGCGCATGGCGCGCTCCCCCTACAGCGGCAAGCCGCAACGCGCCTTCTGGCGTGGCGGCGTCGCGGGGGTGGGGGCGCTGGAGCTGGTCGACCTCTATCGCCCGCGCTTTCCCCTGACGCCCGAGACGCGGGTCTTCACCGCCGGGTCCTGCTTTGCGCAGCATGTGGGCGCGGCGATGACGCGCGCGGGCCTGTCGGTGATCGACGCGGAACCGGCCCTGCGCGGCATGCCGCCCGAGACCGCGCGGCGCTTCGGCTACGGCACTTATTCGGCGCGGACCGGCAACATCTACACCGTTCGCCAGTTCCGGCAGCTGGTCGAGGAGATGCTGGGCCTCTTCACCCCCGCCCTGCCCGCATGGGAGAAGGATGGCCGCTACTGGGACGCGCTGCGCCCCGGCGTGGAGCCGGAGGGGCTGACCAGCCCCGCACAGGTGGCCGAGATGCGGGCGCAGCACCTCGTGGCGCTTGGCCGCGCGCTGGAAGGGGCGGACCTCCTGGTCTTCACCCTGGGCCTGACCGAGGGGTGGGAGCACCGCGAGACCGGCACCGTCTACCCCACCGCGCCCGGCACCATCGCCGGGGACCATGACGCCGACATCTTCGTCTTCCGCAACTACGGCGTGGCCGAGATCCTCGAGGATTTCACCGCGCTCGAGGAGATGCTGGCCGAGCTGAACCCCGGTCTGCGCTGGCTTCTGACGGTCTCGCCCGTGCCGCTGGCGGCGACCGCGAGCGGGGATCACGTGCTTACGGCGACGATGCGCTCCAAGGCGGTGTTGCGCGTGGTCTGCGACATGGCCTGCGACAGCTCGGACCGGATCGACTATTTCCCCTCCTACGAGCTGGTGATGTCGCCCGCCCATGCGGGGGGTGC
Source organism: Roseicyclus amphidinii (assembly GCF_030163755.1). Classification (GTDB taxonomy): domain Bacteria; phylum Pseudomonadota; class Alphaproteobacteria; order Rhodobacterales; family Rhodobacteraceae; genus Roseicyclus; species Roseicyclus amphidinii. The sequence goes on along the minus strand of NZ_JASJOE010000006.1, from coordinate 91,610 downwards.
CTTTGGCCCCGACCTGCGCAGCGTGAGGCCCGAGGTGGTCGAGGGCGTCATGGCGCTGTTCCTCGCGTCGCACGGGCTGGCCCCCGCCCCCGAGGGCGTGGCGGAGGATGTCGGCGACATGTCCGACGACGCCCTGTGCGAAGAGGCGCTGCTGGACGCCTTCCGCCCATGACGCGGGCGGTCGCGGTCGTGGGAACCTCCAACATCGGCGCGGTGAAATATGCCGAGGCCGAGATCGCGGCCGAGCATCCGGACCTGTCCGTCACGTTCTACGGCCTGCCCGGCGGCAAGTTCGCAGAGGCCGGTGTCGACGCGGCGGGCCTGTTCCAGCCCGCGGAGGGCGACGCGGGGGCGCGCAAGCTGGCCGAGCGGGTGAACGGCACGGCGGCGCTGGACCTGACCCGCTTCGACGCGGTTCTCGCCATCGGTGACACGCTGGGAATGCCGCAAACGCTGTTCATGGCGGCGCAATACGACGTGGCCGACTGGCCCACACGCCGCGACAGGCCGCTGATCTCGACGCCCGCTTTCCTTTCGGCGATGGAGGAGGCGATCGCGGGGCGCGCCGACCACCTCGCCCGGCAGTTCCGGGGTATCGCGCCGGTCTTCGCGGCACTCGCCCCCTACCCCACCATCGCCGTCACCCGGCGCGGCCCCCACCGGCAGGAACCCTATGCCTCGGTCGCCGATCACCCCGAATTGCCGCGCCTCCATGCGCTCTACCGCGACGCGCTGGCCCGCGCGCTGGCGGCCCGCGGCATGACCTTCGTGCCGCAACCGGCCGAGACGATGGCAGGCCCGTTCCTGACCAAGCCCGCCTACGCCATGGGCGCGATGGATTTCCGCACCGAGGGAAAGGTGCTGAACGATCATCGCCACATGAACGCGGCGTTTGGCGCTTCGCTTTTCCGCGCCTTTGCGCTAGCCCTTGGCGCGACCTCCGCCGGGGCAGACCCGACAGCACAGATCAAGGAGTGACCGATATGTGGGACCGCAACCAGATGGCCGCGCGCGCAGCACGGGAGCTGCAGGACGGGATGTACGTGAACCTCGGGATCGGCATCCCGACGCTGGTGTCGAACCACATCCCCGAGGGGATGACCGTGACGCTGCAATCCGAGAACGGGATGCTCGGGATGGGACCGTTCCCGGTCGAGGGCGAGGAAGACCCCGACCTGATCAACGCCGGCAAGCAGACCATCACCGAGCTGCCCCACACCGCCTATTTCGACAGCGCGCAAAGCTTCGGCATGATCCGCGGCGGCAAGATCGCCATGGCGATCCTCGGCGCGATGGAGGTGGCCGAGAACGGCGATCTGGCCAACTGGATGATCCCCGGCAAGCTGGTCAAGGGCATGGGCGGCGCAATGGACCTGGTGGCGGGCGTGGGCCGGGTGATCGTGGTCATGGACCACACCAACAAGCACGGTGAATCGAAGGTGCTGAAGGAATGCACCCTGCCGCTGACGGGCAAGGGCGTGGTGGACCTGATCATCACCAACCTCGGCGTGATGGAGGTCGTCCCCGGCGGGCTGAAGCTGCTCGAGCTGGCCGATGGCGTCACCGAAGAGGACTTCCGCGCGGCGACCGAGGCGACGCTTGTCTGACGCGCGCGAACCCGAGGGCGCGCTGACGCTGCAGACCGTGCCGATGCCGGGCGACACGAACTCAGGCGGCGATGTGTTTGGCGGCTGGGTCGTGAGCCAGATGGACATCGCCGCGGGGATCACCGCGATCGACCGTGCGCAGGGGCGCTGCGCCACCGTGGCGATCGAGGCGCTGAGGTTCCACGCGCCGGTTCTGGTGGGTGACCTGTTCTCGGTCTTTACCGCGATCACGCGAACCGGGCGCACCTCGATCACCATGCATGTCGAGGCCTGGGTTCGCCGCCAGCGCACCGGCGAGCGGATGCTGGTGACCGAGGGGGATTTCACCTTTGTCGCCATCGCGGAATCGGGCGTGACGCGCCCCTTGCCGGATGCGGTCTGACTTGGTCTGACTTGGTCTGACTCTGCCTGACGCGCCCGGCCGGACGGCTCAGTTCACCGCGATGGGCAGGAAGACGCAGCCGTCCGAGACCAGCTCGGGCGGGGTGCGGCAGAGGCTGCGCGCCATCATCCAGGTCGCCAGCACCTTGGGCACGTAATCGCGGGTTTCCGCGAAGGGGGGCACGCCGCCGTTGCGCCGCACGGCCCCCTCGCCCGCGTTGTAGCCTGCAAGCGCCAGAAGCGGATCGCCCTCGAACTCGGCCAGCAGCCAGTCGAGATAGGCCACACCGCCCGCGATGTTCTGCTCCGGGGCGAAGGGATCGGCCACGCCGAACCGCTCGGCGGTCGCGGGGATCAGCTGCATCAGCCCCTGCGCGCCCGCGGCACTGACGGCATCGGGCCGACCGGCGGATTCCACGGCAATCACGGCCAGCACCATGGCGGGCGACACGCCGGTGCCGACGCTGGCCATGAGGATATCGGTGCCATGCGCCGTGATGATCGCGTGCAGGGTCGCAAGCCGCGGCAGGCTGAGGTCGGCGGCCTCGGGGGCGGCGGCGATATGCTCCTGCGCGCTGAAGAAGCGCGCGGGATCGGCAGGCAGGCCCGGCGGCACGCCGGCCCAGAACCAGGCGGCAGCCTCGGCCTGCGGGGCCGCCGGATCGGCCGGGACCGGGGCGGCCTCGACCGGGCGCGTGATGGCGAGATCCTCTGGGCGGGTGGTGTTGCGCGCGTGTTCCTCGGCGGTGATCCGGATCGTGATGCGCGGCCCGCTGTGCCCCGGAGGGGGCGCGGCCACACGCCGGATGCTGCCTTGCTCTGGCGGGGGCGCGATGTCCTGCGCCGCCACGAGGCCGGGGATCACCCCGGCAAGGAGAACCGCGCCGAAGCGCAGGAATAACTGTCGCATGCTCTGCCCGCCGCTCGATCCTGCCGGGCCCCGCAAGGTCAGGGGGCCGGTCTCGTTTTGCGCGAGCATAGCACGGGCGGCCCCGGCGATCTGCCCTGAAAGAACCCGACAGAGAGCGAAAAATCATCTCGGGAGTGTCCAATTCCCGCCGCGATCCGGGGGCACAACACCCTCAACCGAGCCGGACAGGACCAAGAGACCCCGGCGCGGTGAATGCAGAAAGCAAACCTGGAGAGCTGAACAATGACCAACCTCATCAAGAATTTCGCCCAGTCCGAATCCGGTGCCGTGACCGTCGACTGGGTCGTTCTGACCGCCGCCCTCGTGGGCCTTGGCCTTGCCGTGATGGCCGTCGTCTCGGGCGGTATCCAGGATCTCTCGGGCGAGATCCAGGCCAGCCTGCTGGAAGCCGACCCGTCGAACGCGACCTTCGGCGCCTTCACCGCAGGCAACGCCGCGGCAGGCGACGCGATCGAGAACGCCGAATAATCCCCGCCGCGGCGCTACGCGCCGCACAGGGCAGACCCGATGGCGGGCCGCGTGACACACACGCGGCCCACAATTCTTTTGCCGGGCAAGTTCCCGGATGCGCCGCCCGCACGCGGGGCAGGCGACCCGGAACATACCGTAGAAATGCCCTGACAACTTCCCGCGATGGCCCGATTTCCGCCCGGTTCCGCGGTCAAACCACACTCATCCCACCGAGACACACCCACGGGATGCCTCGATCACCTCGTTCCCACTCTGGAGACTACACAATGACCAACCTCATCAAGAACTTCGCCCAGTCCGAATCCGGTGCCGTGACCGTCGACTGGGTCGTCCTGACCGCCGCCCTCGTGGGCCTTGGCCTTGCCGTGATGGCCGTCGTCTCGGGCGGCATCCAGGATCTCTCGGGCGAGATCCAGGCCAGCCTGCTGGAAGCCGACCCGTCGAACGCGACCTTCGGCGCCTTCGTGGCCGGCAACGCCGCAGCAGGCGACGCGATCGAGAACGCCGAATAATACCCGCCGCGGCGCCGCGCGCCGCACAGGGCAGACCCGATGGCGGGCCGCGTGACACACACGCGGCCCGTTGTCGTTCATGTCCCCCGGGCGCGCCCGGAAAACCTGCCGGTTGCGACCCCCAAATTCCCGCGAACGGCCCTTTTCCGGCCATGATCCGCGGTCAGGCTCGCCCCCAGCCGCCGGATTTCACCGCAGCGGCCCCTCATAGGGAACCATTGACATGCTGGAATTGATCAGAAATTTCGCGGCCGCCGAAGACGGCATCGTCACGGTGGACTGGGTCTGGATGACCGCCGCCTGTGTCGCGCTCGGCCTTTCGGCCACGCTTGTCCTGTCGGGCGGGATGAACGACCTGTCGGGCGAATTGCAGGGGTCGCTCCTGGCCTCGAACCCGGACACCGAAGGCTTCGCCACCTTCGTCGGCCGCACCCCCGACACGCCCGATACACCCGAAACACCTGCAGAGCCGGAAACGCCCGAAACACCCGAGGGGTGACCGTGCCGGGCCCACGAGGACGCGCCAAGACGGCAGGGGCGTGAAGGCACAGGTTTTTCCGCAACCGGACCACGGAAAAGCCAAAGTCTTCCCCCAGCCTATCCGGTGAGCAGTCACCTGCCGACGTGCGGCGCGCCGCGCCCGGCAGCAACAAGAGAAAGGGATGAACCTTGAGACTCGTTTTCGGATTGGTGCTGATCCTCGGCATCGGCATTGCCGGCTTCGCCGTCAAGATCGCCATGGAACGCTTCGAGCAGTACCAGACTGCGCTGGCCCGCCAGGAACAGGCGATTTTGCCGACCACCACGGTCTTCGTCGTCAGCCGCCCGATGCGCTACGGCGAGACGATCTCGCTCCGGGACGTGCAGGCGGTGCGTTGGCCCGCGGAATTCGTGCCCTTCGGCGCGTTCAGCACGCTCGAGGCCATCTTTCCCGCCGGCGATGAAGAGCCGCGGATGGTGCTGCGCGCGATGGAACGCCACGAGCCGCTTCTTTCCACCAAGGTGACCGCGCCGGGCGAAGACGCCGGCGTCGCGTCGCGGCTGGGCCAGGGCATGCGGGCCTTCTCGATGAGCATCGACCTGGTGGGCGGGGTCTCGGGCTTTCTGCGGCCGGGCGACCGGGTGGATGTCTACTGGACGGGATCGGGCCGCAACGGCGAAAGCATCACGCGCCTGATCCGTTCGAACGTGCAGATCATCGCCATCGACCAGATCGCCGACACCGACCGCAACAACCCGATCATCGCCCGCACGATCACCATCGAGGCCCCGCCGCAGGAAATCGCCGCGTTGACGCAGGCGCAATCCACCGGCCGCCTGACCCTCGCGCTGGTCGGCATCAACGACGAAAGCGAGACGGAGACCGTCGAGTTTTCGCGCGATGCCCTTTTCGGGGAACGCGAAGAGGTGGCCGAAGGCCCGGTCGGCCCGCGGATCTGCACCGTGCGCAACCGTCGCGGCGCCGAGGTCGTGATCACGCCGGTGCCCTGCACCGACTGACCGCTGACCTTGACGGGCCCACCCTACGGTTCCGACGGCGAACGGCCGTCGGGACGCCCCCGTTCGGGATCGCGGCACCCCACCTGCATCTCCGGGGCCGATTTCGCGCAGCGTGCCGGAAAAACAACATTCACGGCGCGACGCAATCTATTGATTCTTGCTCCATTTCTCTTTTTCCGGCAAGGTGCCGCAAAAGTTGGTGCAAAAGACACCACGACGAGCAGTAGAGATAGAGGCAGGAACACCATGCAGATGTCGGGCTTTTTGCGCGCAGCCCTGATCGGTTGCGCGGTCGTGTTCGGTGCAACCACCGACACGACGGCCCAGTCGCTCAGGGTCGTGGAAGGGCAGACAACCGCGACCCTTTCGGTTGCCCTGAACCGGGCCGTGGTGGTGGAAAGCGACACTCTGTTCGCCGAGATCAGCATCGCCAACCCGGCCATTGCCGACATTGCCACCCTGTCCGAACGCACGATCTACGTACTTGGCCGCTTGCCGGGGCGCACCACGATGACGCTTTTGGGGGCGGATGGCAGCCTGATCGCCAATATCGACGTTCAGGTCGCCCCCGACGTGGCCGAGCTGCGCGAACGCCTGCGCGAGATCCTGCGCGGCGAGCATATCGAGGTGCGCACCGCGAATGACGGGATCGTGCTGTCGGGCACCGTCAGTTCGGGTCGCGTCGTCGACCGCGCGATGGAACTGGCGGAACGCTATGCGCCGGGCCGGGTGTCGAACCTGATGCTCGTGGGCGGCAGCCAGCAGGTCATGCTGCAGGTCCGCTTCGCCGAGATGAGCCGCACCGTTCGGCAGGAACTGGGTCTCAGCCTGACCGGAGCGGGCGGCAGCAACGGCAACCTGTTCGGGGCGAACTCGGGCGAGTTCGTGGATTTCCCCGTTCCCGTGAACGCGCCAGGCGGGGTCATCGGCCTTGGCCTGAACGGGGCGGGCTTCGAATTCAACATCCTTCTCGAGGCCCTCGAGACCGAGGGGCTGGTGCGCACGCTGGCCGAGCCGAACCTGACGGCCCTGTCCGGGCAGACCGCCGATTTCCTTGCGGGTGGCGAATTTCCCGTGCCGGTCAGCGACGAGAACGGCAATGTCTCGGTGCAGTTCCAGCCCTTCGGCATCGAGCTGTCCTTCACACCCACGGTGGTTGCGGATGACGTGATCAACCTCGACCTGTCGACGACCGTCAGCGCCATCGACTCGGGTATCGCGGGGGCAGACGGCACGCCGGGCCTGCGGACGCGAGAGGCCTCGACCGTGGTCGAGATGCGCGACGGCGAGAGCTTCGCCATCGCGGGGCTGTTGCAGGACGACTTCCGCGACCAGATCGGCAAGGTTCCATGGCTGGGCGATCTGCCGATCCTCGGTGCGCTGTTCCGTTCGACCAGCTACCAGCGCGAGCAGTCCGAGCTGATGATCATCGTCACGGCCCACCTGGTGACACCCGTCCGCGGCGAGGCGCTGGCGCTTCCGACAGACCGCGTGACGATCCCCACCGAGAACGAGCTGTTCTGGCAGGGCCGCACGGCGGGTGCCCCCCGTGCCGGCACGCCCGCGGCCGATGTCGCGGCGCAGGATTTCTCGGGCTCCTATGGCTACGTGATGGATTGAGACGATGCACAGCAGCGCAACGACACACCCCTTTCGCATGCCCCCCCCCGCCCGCAGGGCCCGCGCGCTTGCGCTGACGCTTGCCGCGACCCTGGCCGTTGCGGGCTGCGACCGCGAAGCCGGAAGCCGCATCGACGAGGGCGGCTTCGGTGCGCCGACGATGAACAACATCCTCTACCAGACCGGCCAGCTGGACTACACGGTCGTTCTGGCCGAACGCTTTGCGCGCGAGGTGCCAACCACCATCACCTTCGCGTTCAACTCGGCCACGCTGGATGCGGACGCGCGGGCGGTGCTGGGTCTGCAGGCGGCGTTCATCCGGCATTTCCCCGAAGTGCGCTTCTCGGTTTACGGTCACACCGACCTTGTCGGAAGCCGCGCCTACAACCACCGGCTCGGCCTGCGCCGGGCGCGGGCGGCGGTGGATTACCTGGTGAGCCTCGGCATCGACCGGTCGCGCCTCGATGCGCTCGTGTCCTTCGGGGAAACCCAGCCTCTCGTGGCGACCGACGCGCAGGATCGGCGGAACCGGCGCACGGTGACGGAAGTCTCCGGCTTCGTGCAGGACAACCCGCTGGTCGTGGACGGGCGCTTTGCGCAGATCATCTACCGCAACTACGCGGGCTCGGGCGGCTGACGCGGTGAACGCGCCCGTCGGCCTGTCGCGGGCGCGCGTGCGACGTTCCTGACAACATCCTTTACTGCAACGGAATTCTCCGTTTCATTCCCCTGTTTCGTCCTATTCCTGCCGCTTTTCCCGGCGACGGTCTGTTTCCAGAGCCCCACCCCTCCGCGCCTTTCGGAGGGAGGGGCAGGCTGGGCGGAGGCCCTTCGCCGGAGCAGAATGATGACCCGGAAAATCCGGGCGGAACAGGACTTGAGGACATGAACAGCGGTCTCGCCTTGAAATCAGAACCGGCCCGCATCCAGGCCTGCACGGTGTCGGAGGACGTGCATCGCTTCGACCTTCTGATCGAGGACATGGAAGCCGAGCTGGGGGAGGCCTGGGGCGATCTGGGCTTCGCCGAAGCGCGCGCCTTCCTCGATCAGCCCGAGGCCACGGAGCTGCAGTTCCTTGCCATCGCGGTCACACCCGAGCACGAGATGGACCTCGGCATGATCGGAGAGTTGATCGTCGCGTCCAAGGCGCGCGGGGTGAAATGCATCCTGGTCGCCCATGACGTCGGCCCGGCGGCGCTGCGCGAGCTGTTGCGGCTCGGCGCCGACGACTTCGTGCCCTACCCGCTGGCCGAGGGCGCGCTGCATGACGCCATCGAACGCATGCGCGACGCGCCGCCGATGCGCATCGCCGCCGTTCCGGCCGTGCCATCCGTGCCATCCGTGCCGGAGGAGGACGCGTCCGCCCCCGCCCCGACCGCCCCGCTCGCCCCCCCCGCGCCTGTCGAGATCGGGCCGCGCATCGGCGGCGAAGCCGCGGTCTTCGCCGTGCAGGGAATCGCGGGCGGCACCGGTGCCTCGACGCTGGCGGTGAACCTGGCCTGGGAACTGGCCAACATCGACAAGCAGAAATCCCCCTCGGTCTGCCTGCTCGATCTCGACCTGCAGGCCGGAACGGTGTCCACCTTCCTCGACCTGCCGCGGCGCGACATGGTGATCGAGCTGTTGCAGGACGCGCGCTCGATGGACGTGGATGCCTTCAAGCAGGCGCTTCTGGGCTACGAGGGCAAGCTGTCGGTCTTCCCCGCCCCGCCCGACCTTCTGCCGCTCGACCTGATTGGCCCGGAAGAGGTGGAGGCGCTGATCGGCTTTGCCACGCAGTGTTTCGATATCGTCGTGATCGACATGCCGCATACGCTGGTGATGTGGACGGAAACGGTCCTGACCCTGTCGGATGTCTATTTCACCACGATGGAACTGGACATGCGCTCGGCGCAGAACGCGATGCGGTTCCTCAGGGCGCTCAGGGCCGAGACCCTGCCGGTCGAGAAGCTGAACTTCGTTCTCAACCGTGCGCCGGGCCTGACCGATCTGAGCGGCAAGGCGCGGGTGAAGAAGCTGGGGGAAAGCCTTGGCATCAAGGTTTCGACGCAGTTGCCCGATGGTGGGCGGCCGGTGCTGCAGGCCGGGGACAATGGCCAGACGCTGATGGAAAGCGCGCGGAAAAATCCCCTGCGCAAGGAAATCCGCAAACTCGCCGAAGGCTTGCACAAGGCCATGCTGGCCGAAGCGGCCGCGAAGTGACGCGAACAGGGGGCTAAGAGATGTTCGGAAAATACAAGAAAGCGGCCCGCCCCGAAGCGGTGGCCCTGCCCGAGGCGACGGCACATGCCGCGGTGGCGACCGTGGCCAATGACACCGCGCCGGCGACGGCGGCACCCACGCGCGTCCAGCGCAAGCCGGCCGTCGTGACCGAGGTGCCACGCCCGGCCGCGCAGGTTGCGGACGGCGACAAGGATCTCAAGCGGCGCCAGCGTCTCGACGAGATCAAGACCGAGATGCATTCCCGGCTGCTCGACAACCTGAACCTTGCCGCGCTCGAAAGCGCCAAGGAATCCGAGCTGCGCAGCGAGATCACGGCCATCGTGTCCGAGCAGCTCAACGAGCTGGGCATCGTGCTGAACCGCGAGGACCGGCAGACCCTCAACATCGAGCTGTTCGACGAGGTCACGGGCCTTGGCCCGCTCGAGCCGCTGCTGAAGGACGAGACCGTCAACGACATCCTCGTGAACGGGCCCAACCGGGTCTTCGTGGAACGCGCCGGGCGTCTCGAGCTGAGCGACGTGCGCTTCAAGGACGAGCGCCACCTTCTGCGCATCATCGACAAGATCGTGTCGGCCGTCGGCCGCCGGGTGGACGAGTCGAACCCCTATGTCGACGCCCGCCTCAAGGACGGCTCGCGCTTCAACGCGATGGTGCCGCCGGTGGCGGTGGACGGCTCGCTCGTGTCGATCCGCAAGTTCAAGAAGGAAAAGCTGGGCATCGACGACCTGGTGCGCTTCGGTGCCTTCTCCGAGGAGATGGCCGTCTACCTGCAGGCGGCGGTGTCCACGCGGCTCAACGTCATCGTGTCGGGCGGCACCGGCTCGGGCAAGACCACCACGCTCAACGCGCTGTCCTCCTTCATCGACAACAAGGAACGCGTCCTGACGATCGAGGACACCGCGGAACTGCAGCTGCAGCAGGTGCATGTCGGCCGGATGGAAAGCCGCCCCCCCAACGTCGAAGGCAAGGGCGCGGTCACGCAGCGCGATTGTCTCAGGAACGCGCTGCGGATGCGGCCCGACCGGATCATCGTCGGCGAAACCCGCGGCGAGGAAGTGATCGACATGCTGCAGGCCATGAACACCGGCCATGACGGGTCGATGACCACGATCCACGCCAACAACGCCCGCGACGCCTGTTCGCGCCTCGAAAACATGGTGGCCATGGCCGGCATCGAGATGCCGCTCAAGGCCGTGCGGTCTCAGATCTCGAGCGCGGTGAACCTGATCGTGCAGGCCAGCCGCCTGCAGGACGGCTCGCGGCGGATGGTCTCGATCACCGAGGTGACCGGCATGGAAGGCGAGGTGATCTCGATGCAGGAGGTGTTCCGCTACCAGCGCACCGGCCTTGCGCCCGACGGCAAGATCATCGGCCATTTCACCGCCTGCGGGGTGCGGTCGCATTATTCCGAACGGTTCCGGCAATGGGGCTACGACCTGCCGGCGTCCATCTACGAACCTGTCATGGCGGAGTGAGCCCCGATGCAACTGTCCATCGAACCGCTGATCTATATCGGGATCTTCGTCGGCATCATCATGCTGGTCGAAGGAATCTACCTGGCCGTTTTCGGCAAGTCCATCAGCCTGAACGCCCGCGTCAACCGGCGGCTGTCGATGCTGCGGAACGGGAACTCGCGCGAGGATGTCCTGGCCAAGCTCCGCAAGGAGATGGAACAGCACACCGGCCCTGTGCGGCTGCCGTTCTACGCGCTGATCGCCGACAAGGCGCAGAAGGCGAACATCGCCTTCACGCCCGGCCAGCTGATGCTGGTCATGCTGGGGCTTGCGGTGGCGGCGTTCCTCGGCCTCAGCATCCTGACCTCGGCCTCGCTGCCGCTGCGGCTGCTGGTCTCGATCGCCATGGGCGCGGGGGGGATCTACTACTGGATCAACTCCAAGGCGAAGAAACGGATCGCCATGATCAACGAGCAGCTTCCCGACGCCGTCGAGCTGATGGTCCGCTCCTTGCGCGTGGGGCATCCGTTCGTGTCCGCCATCAACACCGTGTCCAAGGAAATCGCGGACCCGCTCGCCTCGGAACTTGGCGTGATCGCCGACGAAGCGGCCTATGGCCGTGACGTCGCCGAATCGATCCGCGCCATGGCCGAACGGCTGGACAGCCAGGACCTTCGCTTTCTCGCGGTGGCCGTCGGCATCCAGCAGACCTCGGGCGGCAACCTCGCCGAGATCCTGCAAGGGCTGGCCAGCGTGATCCGCGCGCGCTTCAAGCTGTTCCGCAAGGTCAAGGCGATCACCGGCGAAGCCAAGTGGTCGGGCATGTTCCTGTCGGTCTTCCCGCTGCTGGCGCTGATCGGCATCAACGTGATGCAGCCGGACTATTACGACGACATCATCGGAACGCCCGTCTTCATCCCGGCCTGCGCGGTCGTCGGGGTCATGCTCGTGATGAACATGGTCTTCATGAAGATGCTCGTGAACATCAAGGTCTGAGAACGGAGACCCCCCATGAACGCCCTGTCGGACCTCTACACCCGCGCCAACGACGCCATCGTCGCCCAGCTGGGCGAGATGGGCCCGCTCATCGTCGTCGGTGCGCTCGGGTTGCTGCTGATCATCGTGGCGCTGCCGTCGATCCTGTTCCCGAAAAAGGATCCGCTGGACAAGATCCGGACCGCGCGGCTGGGCAATGATGCGCTGGACCCTGCACCGGGGCTGCGGCGGGGCCGCAAGGACGAGCGGCTCGAACGGTTCGCCCAGTATCTCGAACCCCAGGACCAGGCCGAGTTCAGCGCGGTGCAGCTGCAACTCGTCCGCGCCGGCTACCGCTCTCAAAGCGCGGTGCAGGCCTTTCACTTCGCCCAGTTCGCGCTGGGGATCGGGGCGCTGCTGATCGGGGTGGTCTACGTCCTTGTGGCCGGTGGCATGTCGGCCCAGAACACGATCCTCGCCGTGCTGGTGCCGGGCTGCGCAGGCTATTACGCTCCGAAATACTGGGTGCAGCGCCGCGTGCAGAACCGCACCGACGAGATCGTCAGCGGGTTTCCCGATGCGCTCGACCTCATGCTGGTCTGTATCGAGGCCGGGCAATCGCTGGACCAGGCGATCATTCGCGTCGCCAAGGAAATCCGCACGGGCTACCCCGCGCTTGCCGAGGAATTCGAGATCGTCGCCTACGAGATGAAGGCCGGCAAGGACAAGATCCGCGTGCTGCGCGACCTGAGCGACCGTGTCGGCATCCAGGACGTGAACAGCTTCGTCACCATGCTGATCCAGTCCGCCACCTTCGGCACGTCCATGGCCGAGGCGCTGCGCGTCTATTCCGAGGAAATGCGCGACAAGCGCGTGATGCGGGCCGAGGAAAAGGCGAACAAGCTTCCCAGCAAGCTGACACTTGGTACGATGATGTTCTGCCTGCCGCCGCTGCTGATCATCCTGATCGGCCCCTCGGTCTACGGCATCGCAACGAACCTGCAAGGGGGCTTCGCGCCCTGATCGACCCGCGCGGACATCGCGCAGAACACCGGGAGGGCATGATGAGGGGGCTCGTCATCCTGACGATTTGCGGCACGGGCCTTGCGGCCTGTGTCGGCGCGCCGGGGACCGAGGCACGTCTCGATCCGCTGGCGCGCGATCTGGAAGTCGCGGCACCAACGGGCACCGTGGTGCTGGAAGAGGGCGTGGACCAGGTTCTGGTCGGCGACCGGCTGATGGATGCGGGGCAATACGAGCTTGCCTTGCGCGCCTATTACCGCGCCGCGGCCGAGCGCGGCCTCGATGCCGACCTGATGACGGCCATCGGCTCGGCGAACCTGCGGCTGGGCCGGATCGGACAGGCCGAACAGCAGTTCCGCGACGCGCTCGACCTCGACGACAGGTTCGTGCCGGCCTGGAACAACCTCGGCGTGGCGCTGATGGAACGCTCCGAATGGGGCGAGGCACGGCGCGTCTTCGAACGCGCATTCGCGCTCGATAGTGGCCGTTCGGACGCGATTCGGGACAACCTTCGACTGGCTATCGCCCGAATGGAAAATTCGGTCTATAGTGAGGACAACAACCAGAATGGTCCCGGGCTGATCCGGCGCGGCGGGGGTGTCTTCGTGCTTCTCGCCAACCCGTGAACAGCATCGGGACCGCGACATCGAGCAGTAAGAGGTCTCACATGACTCTCAGCCCCCGGACCCTTTCGGTGGTCTGTCTTTCATTGGCCGTGACGGCAGGGTGTGACGCCGTGAGGTCACCCGATGTCGGGCGGGCCCTCGACCCGATCAACGTGATCGACGAGACCAACCTCAGCGACATCATGCTGACCGCCGCCGCCCCGGACGAGGCCGTCGCCTATTTCCAGCGTTCCCTGCGCGAGCAACCCGACCGCATCGACCTGCGCCGCGGCCTTGCCGCGAGCCTTGTGCGCGCCGGTCGCTCGGACGAAGCCGTGCCGCTCTGGCGCGACATCGTGGACAGCGCCGAAACGATCGAACAGGACCGCATAGATTACGCGGGCGCGCTGATCCGCACCGGCGACTGGGACGAGGCCGAGGCCCAGCTCGACCGCGTGCCGCCCACCTTCGAGACCTACGAACGCTACCGCCTCGAGGCGATGGTCGCCGACAGCAACCAGGAATGGGATCGCGCCGATCATTTCTACGAAACCGCCGTCGGCCTCACGACGCGGCCTGCCAACGTGCTGAACAACTGGGGTTATTCCCGCCTGAGCCGCGGTGACTTCGACGGCGCCGAGCAGCTGTTTCTCGAAGCCGTGCGCTATGACCCCGACCTGTTCACCGCCAAGAACAACCTTGTGCTGGCCCGCGCCGCGCAGGGCAATTACCAGTTGCCGCTCGTGCGCATGACCGAGGCCGAGCGGGCGCAGCTGCTGCACACCGCGGCCCTGTCTGCGATCCGGCAGGGGCAGACCGACCTGGGCCGCGGCCTTCTGGCCGAGGCGATCGACACCCACCCGCAACATTTCGAGGCCGCCGTGCGCGCCCTCAACGCGCTCGAGACGGAGATCCGCGGCTGATGTTCCTCTCCCTGTCCCTGACCAGTATCGAGGCGCTCTGGTTCCTGCCTCTCGTCCTGCCGATCTGCATCTGGGTCGCGTTCAGCGACCTGCGCGAGATGCGCATCCCCAACACGGCCGTGCTGGCCTTGACGGGGGTCTTCCTTGTCGTGGGGCTGGTGCTTGTGCTCGGGCTCGGGGCCTGGAGCTTCGAAACCTATCTCTGGCGGCTTGCCGCGCTCGGCATCGTGCTGGTGATCGGCTTCGTGATCACCTCGCTCGGCATGGTCGGCGCGGGCGACGCGAAATTTGCAGCCGCCATGGCGCCCTTCGTGGCACCGGGGGACGGGATGTTCTTCCTCCTGCTCTTCGCTCTGGTGCTGATCGGCTCGTGGCTGACCCACCGCACCGCGGGACGCATCCCCGCGCTGCGCCGCGCGACGGCCGACTGGGCGTCCTGGGACCAGGGCAAACTGTTCCCGATGGGCGTGGCGCTGGCGGGGGCGCTGGCGATCTACCTGGCGCTCGGGGTCGCGGCGGGCCTCTGACCGAGGGCCGCGTCCCGGCCCACGACCCGCCCAGATACGGCCGCATTCGCCCGTCATCACGACCCCGTCCGAGCAAGATGGGGTCGCCCGATGAACATGCAGGTTCCGCAATCCGAACTCTCCGCACCGCCGCCGCTGCGCAAGCTGTCGGACACCGGCCTGACGCCGGTGATGATGCGCGACATTCTTCTCAAGACGGTCTTCCGCAAGAACGTCGAGAAGACATCGGACATCGCGCAGGCCATCGCCCTGCCCATTCCCCTGACCCAGGAATTGATCGACAGCCTGCGTGAGCTGGGCCTGATGCAGGCCACCGGCACGCTGCACGCAACCTCGTCCTCCGAGATGGGCTTCCAGCTGACCGACGGCGGCAAGGCGCGTGCCCTGGATGCCCTGTCGCAGTCCGAATACTACGGGCCGATGCCCGTTCCCCTCGAAGACTACAAGGCACAGGTCAAGCGCCAGTCGATCCGCGACATCAAGCTGACCCGCCCCATGCTCGAGGCCTCGATGGGCCACCTGATCCTGCCCGACGGGCTGATCGACCAGCTGGGACCGGCTGTCGGCTCGGGGCGGTCGGTGCTGATGTATGGCCCGCCGGGCAACGGCAAATCCTCGATCGCCGAGGGCATCCGCGCAGCGATGGGCGACAACATCTACGTGCCCCACGCGCTGTGCTACGCGGGGCAGGTCATCACGCTCTTCGACCCCATCGTCCACACGCCCGTCAAACCCGACGAGGCCGCCGGCGCGGCCAGCCCGCTGCGCAAGGCCTCGGCCCGGTTCGACACGCGCTACATCCTCTGCACCCGTCCAACGGTGATGACGGGGGGCGAGTTGACGCTGTCGATGCTCGACCTCAACTACAACGCGGTCAGCCGCACCTACCAGGCCTCGCTGCAGCTGAAGTCGACCGGCGGCGTCTTCATCGTCGACGACCTCGGCCGCCAGGAAGAGCCGCCGCAGGCGCTGATCAACCGCTGGATCGTGCCGATGGAGATGGGCTACGACATCCTTGCGCTGCAATCGGGCGAGAAGTTCGAAGTGCCCTTCGACACGCTGGTGGTCTTCTCGACCAATTACCACCCCAACGAGATCTTCGACCAGGCCGCGTTGCGCCGGATCTTCTTCAAGGTGAAGATCGACGGCCCGAACCAGCAGCAGTTCCTGAAGATCTTCGCGCTGGTCGCCCGGAAAAAGGGCGTGCCGCTGGACGAGGCGTCGCTGATCCACCTGCTCAAGACGAAATACCCGACGATCGGGCACAACTACGCCAATTATCACCCGGTCTTCCTGTGCGACCAGATCAAGGCGATCTGCGAGTTCGAGGGCATCCCCTACCAGATGCGCCCCGAGTTCATCGACCGGGCGTGGGAGAACCTTTTCGTCAAGGACGAAAAGATCGTCCACTGAGGGGCGCGCGAAACTGCAGTTTCGCGGTTGCGGAAAACTGCAGTTTTCCGTGCCGTTTTGCGCAAGCAAAACGCCCCCCATGGCCAACCGGCCGGGGCCGGTTATCTATGGGCGCATGACGCGCACCCTTCCCCCCCGGATCACCGGCTGGTTCACCGCCCGTGGATGGTCCATCCACCCGCATCAGCACGCCATGCTGGAGCGCGCCGACGCGCCCTGCCAACTCCTGATCGCGCCCACGGGCGGCGGCAAGACCATGGCAGGCTTCCTGCCGACGCTGGCCGAGCTGGCCGACGGCACCCACAAGGGGCTGCATACGCTCTATGTCTCGCCGCTCAAGGCGCTGGCCGCCGACATCAAGCGCAACCTGACCGGCCCGGTCGAGGAGATGGGCCTGCCCATCCGCATCGAGGACCGCACCGGCGACACCTCTTCGCATACCAAGCGCCGCCAGCGCGCGGACCCGCCGCATATCCTGCTGACGACGCCGGAAAGCCTCGCGCTCCTGATCTCCTACGAGGACGCAGGCCGCACCTTTGCAGGCCTCAAGCGGATCATCGTGGACGAGATCCACGCGCTCGCCGAGTCCAAGCGCGGCGACCAGCTGATGCTGGCGCTCTCGCGCCTCTCCACGCTCGCCCCCGGCCTGCGCCGTGTGGGCCTGTCGGCCACCGTCGAGGACCCCGCCGCCATCGCCGGCATCCTCGCCCGCCATCCTGACCCCTGCGAGATCCTGCAGGCCGATCCCGGCCCGGATCCCGACATCGCCATGCTGACGACGGACGCGCCGCCCCCCTGGTCCGGCGGCGGCGGCAAATATGCCATCCCCGCCGTGCTGGAGCAGGTCCGCAAGCATCGCACGACGCTGATCTTCCACAACACCCGCGCGCAGGCCGAGCTGTTCTTTCACCACCTCTGGCTTGCCAACGAAGACCAGCTTCCCATCGGCATCCACCACGGCGCACTGGCCCGCGAACAGCGGGAGAAGGTCGAACAGGCGATGGTCGACGGGCGGCTCAAGGCCATCGTCTGCACCGGCTCGCTCGATCTGGGGATCGACTGGGGCGACGTGGATCTCGTGATCCAAGTCGGCGCGCCGAAGAACGTGAAGCGGCTCGTGCAGCGGATCGGCCGCGCCAACCACCGCTACAACGCGCCGTCAAAGGCGCTGATCGTGCCCGCCAACCGCTTCGAGGTGATCGAATGCACCGCCGCGCTGGAGGCCGTGCGCGCCCGGCAGCTTGACGGTGACACCGACCACACCGGCCCGCTCGACGTGCTGTGCCAGCACATCCTGATCCGGGCCGCCGCCGGGCCGTTCCATGCCGACGAGCTGTTTGCAGAAATCCGCACCGCGGGCGCCTATGCCGACCTGCCGCGGGACAGCTTCGACCGCTGCCTCGATTTCGCGGCCACCGGTGGCTATGCGCTGCGCGCCTATGACCAGTGGCAAAGGCTGGTGCAGCGCCCGGACGGGCAATGGCAGCTGCGCGACCCGCGCGCGACCACGCGCATCCGCATGAACATCGGCACGATCGTGGATGCCGACAAGATGCAGGTCCGTTACCAGAAGACCCGCGGCGGCGCGCCCCTGGGGGAGGTCGAGGAATATTTCGCCTCGATGCTCCGCAAGGGCGACACCTTCCTCATCGGGGGACAGATCGTGCGCTTCGAGGGCATGCGCGAGATGGTGGTCGAGGTCAGCCGCACCCCCACCCTCAAGCCCAAGATCGCCACCTTCATGGGCACGAAATTCGCCACCTCCACCCAGCTGTCGGACCGTATCCTGTCGATGTTCCGCGCCGAGGATTGGCCCGATCTGCCCGGCCACACCCGCGAGTGGCTGCAGCTTCAACGCCGCGTCAGCCGCCTGCCCGAACGCGACCGGCTGCTGGTGGAAAGCTTCCCCCATGACGGGCGCGAGCATGTGGTGGCCTATGGTTTCGCGGGCCGCAACGCGCAGCAGACCCTCGGCCTTCTGATCACGCAACGGATGGAGGGGATGGGACTGAACCCGATGGGCTTCGTCGCCACCGATTACGCCACGCTGATCTGGGGGCTCGACCCGCTGGACGACCCCAGGCCGCTCTTCTCGCGCGAGAACCTGGTCGAGACGATGGAGGCCTGGCTGGCCGACAACGCGGTGATGAAGCGCACCTTCAAGGGCAGCGCGATCATCGCGGGGCTGATCGACCGCAACCAGCCCGGCGGCAAACGCAAGACCGGGCGGCAGGCGACCTTCTCGACCGACATCCTGTATGACACGCTCCGCAAATACGACCCCGACCATGTCATGCTCCGGATCACGCGGGCCGAGGCGATGCGCGGCCTTGTCGATTTCGGCCGCATCGAAGAGATGCTCACGCGCATCGGCGACCGCATCGACCACGCGCGTCTTGCGCGCGTCAGCCCACTGGCCGCGCCCCTGTTCCTTGAACCGGGGCGGGTGCCGATCGCGGGTGCCGCCGACCAGCGCATGCTCGAGGACGAGGCCGCGCGGCTGATGACCGCCGCGGGTCTGCCCGCCGATCACATCTGACCTTTCATGGACACCTCCATCATGATGGCTGCAAACCGGCTTGCCCCCGACACTGACGCCGGACTATGAACAAATCATGAACTCCTTGCCCTTCGATTTCCGCGGTGCATCGCTCCACGCCCTGCCCTCCGGCGCGCTCTGGTGGCCCGAGCGGGCGCTTCTCTGCGTCTCCGACCTGCACCTGGGCAAATCCGACCGCATGGCGCGGAGGGGCGGGCCGATGCTGCCGCCCTATGAGACGCAGGAAACGCTCGACCGCCTCGCCGCGGATCTCGCGGCGACCGAGCCGCGCGAGGTGATCTGCCTCGGCGACAGTTTCGACGATCTCGCCGCAAGCCGGGACATGGCCACACCGCTCAGGGAGCGGCTGCTCGGGCTGATGGCCGGGCGGCGCTGGGTCTGGATCCTCGGCAACCACGACCCCGGCCCGGTCGACCTGGGGGGCACGCATCTTGCCGACTACGCGCTTGGTCCGCTGACCTTCCGCCACATCGCCGAGCCAGGCGCGGCGGGCGAAGTGTCGGGCCACTACCACCCAAAGGCGCGCGTCCCGCTGCGCGGGCGGTCCCTCTCGCGGCGCTGCTTCCTGCTGGACGAGGCGCGGCTGATCCTGCCCGCTTACGGGGCCTATACCGGCGGGCTCGACTGCGCCCGGCCCGAACTGGCATCGCTCATGGGCGCGCGGGCCGAGGCGATCCTGCTCGGCCCCCGACCGGTCCGCTTGCCGATGCCGCGCCAGCCGGGCTAGAGCAGCCCGTAGGCTGGCCCAGCCTCTGCATCCGGACTAGCCTGCGCGCCGGGACGGGAAACGGGGGACGCTTCCATGAACACATCGCTCGACCAGGGCATCGAACAGGCGATCCGCGGCAGTTTCGACCGGCAGGGGCTGATGAGCACGCTCGGCGCGCGGATCGACGCCATCGCGCCGGGGCGCGTGACGCTGAGCCTGCCCATCGGGCCTGCCGTCTCGCAACAGCATGGCTTCGCCCATGCCGGGGCCAGCTTCGCGCTCGGCGACAGCGCGGCGGGCTATGCCGCCCTGTCGCTGATGCCACCGGGCAGCGAGGTGTTGACGGTGGAGATGAAGGTCAACCTCATCGCCCCCGCAGCCGGTGTCCGGCTCATCGCCTTGGGCGAGGTGATGAAGCCCGGACGCCGCCTCAGCGTGGTCCGGGCGACCCTGTGGGCCGAGGATGCCGAGGGCAGCCGACGCGAAACCGCGCTCTTGCAGGGCACGATGATCCCGGCCTGATCGCGCCGCCCGCCGCCCGCCGGCTCAGGCGGTCAGCCCCTCGGGCTCGGGCAACCCGTTGGCCCGGCAACAGGCCGTCAGCGTATTGGCCAACAGGCAGGCGATGGTCATCGGCCCCACGCCACCCGGCACCGGCGTGATGGCACCCGCCACCTCGGCGCAGCTGTCGTAGTGGCAATCGCCCACCAGCCGCGTCCTGGCCGGATCCTCGGGATGCGGCACCCGGTTGATGCCCACGTCGATCACCGTCGCGCCGGGCTTGACCCAGTCGCCCCGGATCATCTCGGGCCGGCCCACCGCGGCAACAAGGATATCGGCCCGGCGACAGACCTCGCCCAGGTCCTTGGTGCGCGAATGCGCGATCGTCACTGTGCAGCTGTCGCCCAGAAGCAGTTGCGCCATCGGCTTGCCGACGATGTTCGACCGCCCCACGACGACGGCCTCGAGCCCCGAGAGGCTCCCGTGATGGTCGCGCAGCATCATCAGGCAGCCCAAGGGGGTGCAGGGCACCAGCGCCTTCTGCCCCGTGCCCAGAAGCCCCACGTTCGAGATATGGAACCCGTCCACGTCCTTGGCCGGGTCGATCGTGTTGATCACCTTGGCCGCGTCGCAATGATCGGGCAGCGGCAGCTGCACAAGGATGCCATGCACCGCCGGATCGGCATTGAGCCGCGCGACCAGCGCAAGGATCTCCGCCTCGGGCGTCGCCGCGTCGAGCTTGTGCTCGAAGCTTGCCATGCCGACCTCGACGGTCTGCTTGCCCTTGTTGCGCACGTAGACCTGGCTCGCGGGGTCTTCCCCCACCAGCACCACCGCGAGCCCCGGCACGATCCCGTGGTCCGCCTTCAGCGCGGCCACCTTCTCGGCCACCTGCCCCCGCACCTTCGCGGCAAAGGCCTTTCCGTCGATGATCGTTGCAGCCATGCCCCAGCCCTTCATCTTTCCAAAAATACGCATATCCGACGCCTGCCACCGGGGCACAACCCCGCAAGGCCGGGCGCCCGGAGCCGCAGCGCGGCGACCGCGTCGGCGGGGGCTCGATGCCCCCGACGACGCGCCCCCGTCCTCAGAACAGGCCTTCGATCAGGCCCGCCTCGTTCAACCGGATCGTCTCCGAGGCCGGCACCCGCGGCAGGCCCGGCATGGTCATGATCTCGCCGCAGATCACCACGACGAACCCCGCCCCCGCCGAGAGCCGCACCTCCCGGATCGGCAGCGTGTGCCCCTCGGGCGCACCGCGCAGGTTCGGGTCTGTCGAGAAGGAATACTGCGTCTTGGCCATGCAGACCGGCAGGGTGCCATAGCCCTGCGCTTCCCATTCCTTCAGCTGGTCGCGCACCTTCTTGTCCGCGATCACCTCCGAGGCGTGATAGATCGACTTGGCGATGGTCTCGATCTTGCCGAACAGGCTCATGCCATCCTCGTAGAGCGGCGCGAAATTCGCGGTGCCGCTCTCGGCCATCTCGACGACCTTGTGCGCCAGCGGCTCGATGCCCGCGCCACCCTCGGCCCAGTGCTTGCACAGGATCGCCTCGGTTCCGAGGCTTGCGACATAGGCCTGGACGGCCGCGATCTCGGCTTCGGTGTCGCCCGCGAAATGGTTGATGCCGACCACGACCGGCACGCCGAATTTCTTCACGTTCTGGACGTGACGGCCGAGGTTCGCGCAGCCCTTATTGACCGCGTCCACGTTCTCGGCTCCGAGGTCGGCCTTGGCGACACCGCCGTTCATCTTCATCGCGCGCACGGTCGCCACGATCACCACCGCGTCGGGCGCAAGACCCGCCTTGCGGCACTTGATGTTCATGAACTTCTCGGCACCCAGGTCCGCGCCGAAGCCCGCCTCGGTCACGACGTAATCGGCCAGCTTCAGCGCGGTCTTCGTGGCGATGACCGAGTTGCAGCCATGGGCGATATTGGCGAAGGGCCCGCCATGGACGAAAGCGGGGTTGTTCTCCAGCGTCTGCACAAGGTTCGGCTGCATCGCGTCCTTCAGGAGGACGGTCATCGCCCCGTCCGCCTTGATGTCGCGGCAGTAGATCGGCGTCTTGTCACGGCGATAGGCCACGATCATGTCGCCCAGACGCTGCTCGAGATCGGCCAGGTCGGAAGCGAGACAAAGGATCGCCATGACCTCGGAGGCGACCGTGATGTCGAAGCCTGTCTGCCGCGGGAAACCGTTGGCGACGCCACCCAGCGAGGTCACGACATCGCGCAGCGCGCGGTCGTTCATGTCGAGCACGCGGCGCCAGGTGACGCGGCGCTCGTCGATCTCCAGCTCGTTGCCCCAGTAGATGTGGTTGTCGATCATCGCCGACAGCAGGTTGTGCGCCGCCGTGATCGCGTGGAAATCGCCGGTGAAATGAAGGTTCATGTCCTCCATCGGCACGACCTGCGCGTAGCCGCCACCCGCGGCCCCGCCCTTCATCCCGAAGTTCGGGCCAAGGCTCGCCTCGCGGATGCAGATCGCGGCCTTCTTGCCGATGCGGTTCAGGCCGTCGCCAAGGCCCACGGTGGTCG
Organism: Roseicyclus amphidinii; assembly: GCF_030163755.1. Classification (GTDB taxonomy): domain Bacteria; phylum Pseudomonadota; class Alphaproteobacteria; order Rhodobacterales; family Rhodobacteraceae; genus Roseicyclus; species Roseicyclus amphidinii. Next base: position 69,134 of record NZ_JASJOE010000006.1, on the reverse strand, counting down.
TCGTCTTGCCCTCGCCCGCGGGCGTGGGGTTGATCGCGGTCACGAGGATCAGCTTGCCGTTCGCACGCCCCTCGAGCGAGTTGATGAAGTCCTGCCCCACCTTGGCCTTGTCATGGCCGTAGGGCAGCAGCGCCTCGGTCGGAATGTCGAGTTTCGCACCGATCTCCTGGATCGGTTTCTTCTGCGCCTCGCGGGCGATTTCGATGTCGGTCTTGAAGGCCATCTCGGGCGGGCTCCCTTTCCCTGTCGGGCATGTCGTCGGACTCGCCTATAACGGGCGCAGCGCGGTTTGCGAGGATCGTTTCCGACACATTCGCAAGCGCACCCGTCAAGAACCGTTTCCGATGCGAAACACGCGGGCGCAACTGCGCGCCGGGGGCGATTATCGGCGCGATCCATGATAGTCTCGTGCGGCAAACCCCCGAGCGGAGACCGGACAGATGGCGGAAAAGACCGATTTCATGGCGCAGGCCAAGGCCCAGATGGACCAGTGGACGGCCGAGATGAAGAAGATGCAGGACAAGATGATGGAAGCCGGGGCCCAAGGCCAGCACCAGATGATGAAGCAATGGGACGACATGAACGCCCAGCGCAAGAAGATCGAGGCCCAGATGGAAGACATGGGCCGCGCGAACATGGAGGCCGCGAAAGAGGTGCAGAAATCCATGGAGAGCGCCTGGAAGGAGATGGAGAAAACCATGGAGGCCGCCCGCAAGAAGATGATGGGCGGCTGAAAACCCACCGGCAAATGTAAGTGCTTGATCAGGGGGTTGGCGGGCATCGCCGGGCCGACCCCTTTTTGCGTCGCCACCGCGCCCTTACGTCGAAGGCATGTCCAACGCGGAAACAAGGAGGACACCATGACGACGCAAGACGTGTATGTCGAACGGGCGAAGGCCCAGCTCGACAAGTGGAACGCGGAGATCCGCAAGATGCGCGCTGACCTCAAGGAGGCCCAGGGCAAGGGCGAGGCCGAGCTCGAGCGCCAGCTCGATGAGCTGAAAGAGCGCCGCGACGAGGCCGAAGGCCGCCTGCAGGAGATCGGCCGCGCCAGCGGGGCCGCCTGGCAGGACATGATCGACGGGTTCGAAAAGGCGTGGCACGCGCTGGAAAACGGGATGCAGAAGGCGCGCGACCGCTACGCGGGCAGCTGATGCAGCCCTTGCCCCGCCCAACGAAAAACGCCCCGGCCATCTGGCCGGGGCGTTTCCATGTCTGCCGCGTTCCGCTCAGGCGGAGGGTTCGGGCTCCATCCCGCCCTCGTCGCCAGAGGGCTTGGACTTGGGCTTGAGCTTGGGGATCGCCGTGACCGAGGGCGTTCCGCCCGAGGCCGAGCTGGTGTCGTCGTCGTCGCCACGGTTCAGTGGCTCGCCGTTGATCACCTTGCGGATCTCGGGGCCGGTCAGCGTTTCGTATTCCAGAAGCCCCTGCGCCAGGCGCTCGAGGTCCTCGCGCTTTTCGGTCAGGATGCGCTTGGCGGTCTCGTAGCCTTCGTCCACCAGCGCCTTCACCTTGTCGTCGATGATCTTCTGCGTGGCCGCCGAGTGGTTGGTGCCCCCGCCGTACGAGCCAAGGTAGCTTTGCTGCTCGTTGGCGTAATCGACATAGCCCAGCTCTTCGGCATAGCCGAACTGCGTGACCATGGCCCGCGCGATCTTGGACACCTGCTGAATGTCCGAGGCCGCGCCCGAGGTGACCATCTCCTTGCCGAACACCAGCTCTTCGGCCACGCGCCCGCCCATCGCCATGGCGATCTTGGAGGTATACTTGCGGTAGCTCACCGACAGCTGGTCGCGTTCGGGCAGCGACAGCACAAGCCCAAGCGCCCGGCCGCGCGGGATGATCGTGGCCTTGTGGATCGGGTCGTGGTCGGGGACGTTCAGGCCGACGATGGCGTGACCGGCCTCGTGATAGGCGGTCAGCTTCTTCTCGTCCTCGGACATGACCATCGAGCGGCGCTCGGCCCCCATCATGACCTTGTCCTTGGCGTTCTCGAAATCCTCCATCGTGACGAAGCGCCGGTTGACGCGGGCAGCCATCAGGGCCGCCTCGTTCACGAGATTGGCAAGATCCGCGCCCGAAAAGCCCGGCGTGCCGCGCGCGATGATGCGCAGATCGACGTTCGGCCCCAACGGCACCTTGCGCGCGTGAACGCCCAGGATGCGCTCGCGGCCCTTGATGTCTGGGTTGGGCACCTGCACCTGCCGGTCGAAGCGGCCGGGACGCAGCAGCGCGGGGTCCAGCACGTCGGGGCGGTTGGTGGCGGCGATGATGATGATCCCCTCGTTCGCCTCGAACCCGTCCATCTCGACAAGAAGCTGATTCAGCGTCTGCTCGCGCTCGTCGTTGCCGCCGCCGTAGCCCACGCCACGCGACCGGCCCACGGCGTCGATCTCGTCGATGAAGACGATGCAGGGCGCGTTCTTCTTCGCCTGCTCGAACATGTCGCGGACACGCGATGCCCCCACGCCGACGAACATCTCGACGAAGTCGGAGCCCGAGATGGTGAAGAAGGGCACGCCCGCCTCGCCCGCGATGGCGCGCGCAAGCAGCGTTTTACCGGTGCCGGGCGGGCCGACCAGCAGCGCGCCCTTGGGGATCTTGCCGCCGAGGCGGCTGAACTTCTGCGGGTTGCGCAGGAACTCGACGATCTCTTCCAGCTCTTCCTTGGCCTCGTCGATGCCCGCGACATCGTCGAAGGTCACGCGGCCGTGCTTCTCGGTGAGAAGCTTCGCCTTGGACTTGCCGAAGCCCATCGCGCCGCCGCGCCCGCCGCCCTGCATCCGGTTCATGAAGAAGATCCAGATGCCGATCAGCACCAGCACCGGCAGCCAGAGCGACAGCACCGACAGGAAGCCCGACTGTTCCTGCGGGGTCGCCTCGATCCGCACACCGTTCTGCAACAGCGTCTCGGTGGTGTTGGCGTCACCCGGCGCGACGGTGCCGAAGGTGCCTTCGCCGGTCGTGAACTGCACGTTCTCGCCATCGAGCGTCGCGGACAGGACCTGCCCGCCTTCGACCTGGCTGATGAAATCGGAATAGGCCACGCCGCGCTGCGCCATCTGGCTCTGCCCACCCGAGAACAGGTTGAAGAGCGCCAGGATCAACAGGAACAGGATGACCCAGAATGCGACGTTTCTCGCGTTTCCCAAGGGAGTTCTCCTTACACTCGGGGCGGGAATGTCACCGCCCCCGGTTGCCTTGAAAGATAGACATGCGGCCCCGGACTTCAATGCGTATTCAGGGATGCGGCAGAATGGGGCGGCCCGCCTGCTCGAGCCGGATCGCCGCCGCGGGGCCGACACCCAGCGGGGCGCAGGCGACAAGCCGGTCACCTTCGAACAGGGCGGGCCAGGACCAGGCCGCGCGGACGGGCACGCCGAACGCCTTGTTTTCAGGGCGTTGCGCCCATCCCTCGGGCCCGAGCGCGCGCAGCGTCAGCCCCTCGCCCACCGCGTCGCCCAGACGCCAGCGCCCGTCCCACAGCAGGCCGGGCCGCGCTTCGGCCTCCTGCCCAGCAAGGGCGGCAAATTCGCGCGCCAGCCGGATATGCCCCGCCTTGACGGTCAGATCGACGCCATGCAGCGTCCCCCCCGCCCCGCCGAGCGCACGGTCAAGCAGCGCCTCGAGCGCCTGCGCGCGCGGGCGGTAGGGGGCGCTGGCCACGCGTTGCAGCGCCGCGGCCAGCAGCCGCATCTGCGTGTCGCGCTCCACCATGGCCAGCCCGTCGCGGTCGACCAGCAGATCGCCGGTCGGCGTGCCGTTCACGACCTCCCGCGTGACGATGCGGGCCGAGACCTCTGCCGCGCGGGCCTCCAGAGCCTCGGCGGCGCGGGCCATGCGCCCGGCGGTCTGCGCCAGCGCCGCACGGTCCAGCCCGAGCGCCGCCATCGCCTGACGCATCCGCACCCGGTCGAAGCGCGCATCCTCGTTCGACGGATCATCGACACAGGGCAGCCGCAGCGTATCGGCGTAATGGCGCAGTTCGGCCCGGTTTTCGTCCAGCAGGGGCCGGACCAGCCACCAGCCGCCGCGGTCGTCGGGAACGTGGCGCCGGGCCGCCATCGCGGCCAGCCCCTCCACCCCCGAGCCGCGCAGAAGGCGCATCAGCACCGTCTCGGCCTGGTCATCCTGCGTATGCGCGAAGAGAACGTGGCGCAGCTCGCCGCGCCAATCGCCGATCAGCGCCCGCCGCGCCCGGCGCGCCCCGTCCTGCAGGTTGCCGGTTCCGTCCCATTGCCAGCGCAGAGTGTCATGCGCGTGGCCAAGCGCGCGGCATTCCGCGGCCACCATCGCGGCCTCGGTGGCCGCCTCGGGGCGAAGCCCGTGATCGACCGTCACGACGTGCAGCCCAACGCCCATCACCCGCGCCCAGCCATGGGCCAGCGCCAACATCGCCATGCTGTCGCCGCCACCCGAGACGGCAAGCCCGAGCGCCGGGGGGAAATCGGGGCCGAGAAGCGCGCCCATCCGCGCGGCGAAGCGCGCCTCGAGGCTGTCCTCGTTCACCGGATCAGAAGCACCCGAGACGCAGGCGCGCAGCCTCGGCCTCGGCCACGGCGGGATCGCCGGGATAGCGCAGACCGACCTCGCCCAGCGTCACGCACGCCTCGTCGGTCTGGCCCAGCTCACCCAGCGACGTGCCGAGATTGAGAAGCGATGCCGCCGCGCGGCCGCCCTGCGTGTCGGCGGTGAAGGCGTCGAGATAGGCGCGTGCGGCGCGGCTCCACTGGCCCTGCTGCGCCTCGGACTGGCCGCGCAGGAAATGCGCCTCGGCCGAGAGGGGGCCACCGGGATAGGTCAGCGTGAAGCTTTCGAAAAGCTGCGCCGCCTGCGCGTAATCGCCCCCTTCGTAGGCCGCGCGGGCGCGGTCGAAATCGCTCTGCTCGGCCACGGCGAGGTTCGCACCGCCGCCTGCGTTCGGCGCGACCGGCGCGACGATGCCCGCACCCTGCCGCACCTCGACCCCGCCAAGGTTCGGCGTTTCGCCCAGGTCGCCGATGTCGCAATCGGCCTCGAGCTCGCACAGGCGGAACTCCAGGTCGCCCACCCGGTTCGTGCCATCGGTCACGACCCGGTCGATGCGGATCTGCAACTGTTCGGTCTGGGCCGTGAGGCGGCGCAACTCGGCCTCGATCGCGTCGACACGGCTCAGGACGGTGCCGCCCCCGCCCGAGCCCATTGCACCGCCGGAGGTGTTCAGCTCACCCCGCAGACGCTGCAGCTCGACGAAGAGCACCGACAGCTCCTGCCGGATGTCGGCCAGCGTCTGCGCCCGATCCTGCGCGACCGCCGCAGGCGCTGCAAGGCCGAGGCAGAGGGCCAGGACGAGAGCGCGGCGCATCGCGTCAGACCCCGGTGCCGAAGGACAGGACCGTCACCGCGCGGCGGTTCTGGCGGTAGCAGCTTTCCTCGGAACAGATCTCGATCGGGCGCTCCTTGCCGTAGCTGATCGTGGTCAACCGGTTCGCGGGCACACCGCGCGACACGAGGTAGTCGCGCACGGCAGCCGCCCGGCGGGCCCCCAGCGCGATGTTGTATTCGCGCGTGCCCTGCTCGTCGGCATGGCCTTCGATCTGGACCCTGTATTCGGCATTGCTCAGGAGCCACTGCGCCTGCCCGTCGAGCGTCGCCTGCGCCTGTGCGTCCAGCGTCGACTGGTCGACGGCGAAGAGCACGCGGTCGCCGACCACCTGGTTGAAATAGGCCACGCTGGTCGGGTCCGAGGCCGCGCCCAGCCCGCCCTGCGCGTTGAGGTTGACGGTGTCATCGCCACGAAGCCCCCCCTGGGCACAGGCCGAAAGCGCCAGGGCGGCAGTGAGGATGAGCGCGGAAGCACGGAAACGAAGGGTCATGGGGGATCGGGTCCTTGGTGTTCAAATCAATCTAGCATGGGCGCGCCGCAGCCGTCCATGCGGGGTGAAAGGCTCAGGTCAGGCGCGGCGACCAAGACGGGTCGGAGGCCATGCCGGGCGTCGCCACCCGCTGCAGGTTGCGCCCCGAGATATCGACCGAGTAGACCGCCGGCGCGCCATCGGCGCCCGCCGTCTCGCGGGTGAACATCAGCACGCGCCCGTTCGGCGCCCAGGTCGGCCCCTCGTCGAGGAAGGACGCGGTCAAGAGCCGCTCCTCGCTGCCGTTGGTGCGCATCACGCCGATGTGGAAGCGCCCGGCCTCCTGCTTGGTGAAGGCGATGTAATCGCCCCGCGGGCTCCAGACCGGGGTGCCGTAGCGCCCGGTGCCGCGGCTGATGCGCTGCGGCTCGCCGCCGCCTGCGGGCATGACGTAGATCTGCTGCCCGCCGGTGCGGTCGCTCTCGAAGACCATCTGGCTGCCGTCGGGCGAGAAGGAGGGCGCGGTCTCGATCGACGGCGCGCTGGTCAGCTGCGTGCGTGCCCCGCCCCCCACGCTGACGCGGAAGATGTCGGTGTTGCCGCCCTGCGCCATCGAGAAGACGACACTGCCGCCATCCGGCGTGAAGCGCGGCGAAAAGCTCATGTCGCCCGCCGAGATCGCCTCGAGCGGGCGGCGCGTGACGGTGGCCACGTCCATCAGGTAGACACGCGGCTGGCCGCTTTCGTAGCTGGTGTAGATGATGCGGTCACCGGTCGGACTGAACCGCGGCGCGAGCACGAGCGAGCGGGAATCGGTCAGGAACTGAACGTTGGCCCCGTCGTAATCCATGATCGCCAGCCGCTTGAGCCGGGCGTTCTTCGGCCCCTCCTCGTGGATGAAGACGACACGGGTGTCGAAATAGCCGCCCTCGCCCGTGATCCGCTCGTAGACCTGGTCGGCGACGTTATGCGCCATGCGCCGCCAGCCCTCGCGCGGGCCGACGAATTGCAGCCCCTCGCCCAGCGGCTGCTGGCTGAACACGTCGAACAGGCGGAAGCGCACGATCAGGCGGCCGCCGCTTTCCTCGACCTCGCCCACGATCAGGGCCTGCGCGTTGATTGCCTGCCAGTCGTTGTATTGCACCGGCGCGTCGAAGGCGGTCACGCTGGAGATATGCGCGCTTTCGGGGATCTGCCGGAACAGGCCGGTGCCCCGCAGGTCGGCGGCGATCACGCGGGTGATGTCGGCGGCCGCATCCGCGGCCCCGCCATTGCGCGCGATGAAGCGCGGGACCGCAAAGGGCAAGGGCTCGATCACGCCCTCGGTGATCTCGAGGCGCAGCGGCCCGGTCTGGGCACGGGCGGGGACCAGCGGCAAGCTCGAGGCCAGCGTCAGCGCGGCAGTCGAGCGGATCAGGGAACGACGGGTCAGCATGGAAACACCTCCTGCCGCGACGGGCGGCGTCTGGTCCTTGGTATGGCGGGACGGATCGGTAACATCACATCACATGCGCGTTGGCGTCGAAGGTCATCTCCACCTCGCGCCAATGGGGGTGAAGATCGGCGGGCAGGTCGTAACCCGCCCCGGCGCAGCGCAGGACCGCCCGGCGCGCGGCCGCGAAGGCCTGCGCCACATCGGCGGGGTAGCGGTCGCCGCGGGCGCGGAGCAGCCGGATCGTCTCGGCGCGCGGCTGGCCCTCGGGCGTCATCTCGACGGCGAGCGTGACGACCGTGGCGCGGGCCGAGGGGGACAGGCCCTCCACCGCCCAGCAGGGCGCGACCATCTCGGTCAGGCGGGCGCGCAACAGGTCTTGCGGCGTCACCTCGACGGTGCCGGTCGCCCCGGACGGGGCCGGTGTCGACAGGGCCATCAAAGCGGCAAGGGCTAAGGCACGCATCATCTCAGGCGCATCCCTTCCGGGTTGAAGACCAACTCCACCTGCCGCCAATGGTCGTAGCTTTCGGCAGGCAGCCCGTAGCCATTGGCACCACAACGCAGGATCGCCCGGCGGGCGGCCTCGAAGGCCTGCTGCGCCGCGGATTGGCTGCCGCCTTCGTAGGACACAAGGCGCAGCGTGCCATCCACGGGCCGCCCCTCGCGGCTCATGTCGAAGCCCACCACGACGGTGGTGCGCTGCGCCTCGTTGCTGAGCGACCCGACGTTCCAGCACGCGGATACGGCGACGCGGAACCCCTCGCGCGCGGCGGAGGTCAGCGGCGGGCCGGAGGGTTGCGCGGGCGGGGCGGGGTCGGTCACGGCATCGGCGACCGCGCTGGCGATGGCGGCGGCCAGAGGGTCGGGTTCGGGCGCAGGCTCCGGTTCGGGTTCCGGCGCGGGCGCGGGATCGGGCTGGGGCGCGGGGGCCGCGGTTTCGACCGGCTCGGGGCGCGCAGGCCGGGTCGGCGGACGGATCGAGGCGATGGGGCCGAGCGGCCCGCCCGAGGGCGTTTCGGCCTCGGTGACGATCTCGGTCGTGGCTTCCTCGGGCGCGGCCACCTCCTCCTGCTCGACGGGGGTTTCGGCAGGCTGGGGATCGGCGGTTTCGGGGGTCGCCTCGGGGGCGACAGCGACATCCTCCTCGGGGGCGGGGGTCGGCACCGGGGCGATACGGTCAGCGGCGCGCGGCGTGGGCGTCGTGTCGGGCGGCAGGTCGGGTGCCCCCGAGAGCGGCGCAGGCGGCGCGATGGTGTCGGTCACCTCGCCGGGCGGCATCGGCTCGGGCTGCGGTGCAGGCTCGGGCTCGGGCTCGGGCGGTGGCGCAGGCTCGGGGTCCGGTTCGGGCGTGGGAGCAGGCCGCGGCGCGGGAGCCGGAGAGGTCTGCACGGCGACGGGCGTCGGCTCGACCGCAGTGGTCAGCGCCTCGAATTCCGCCGTCGACAGGAGGGTCACGCCCGTGACCTCGAACTCCGGCTCGGGGCTGTCGCGCAGCACGGCATCTCCGAACGCGACCCAGACAAGGGCCACGGCATGCAGGGCGGTGGACGCGTAGAGGGACCGGCGCATCCGTCAGCCCCCCTCACTCTCCACTGCCGTCGAGGCGCGGCCCGCCGCTGTCGGTCACCAGACCGATCTCGCGGAACCCGCCCGCGTTCAGCGCCCCCATGATCCGCATCACGTCATTGTAGGGGATGCCCCCGTCCGCGCGCAGGAAGATGCGCGTCGTGTCCCGCTCGGCGGCAATCGCCTGAAGCCGGGTGATCAGGTCGCCCTCGGGCACGGGCGTGGTCTGGATCAGCACCTCGCCCTCGGGCGTCAGCGTGACGGTCAGCGGCTCTTCGTCCTCCGAGGGCAAAGCCTCGGCCGAGGTGTCGGGCAGGTCGATGGGGACGCCCACGGTCATCAGGGGTGCCGAGACCATGAAGATGATCAACAGGCACAGGATCACGTCGACGAAGGGCGTCACGTTGATCTCGGACATCGGGCGCAGGTTCCCGCGCCGTCCCCGGCCCCTGCGGCGCGAGCCGCTGTTGGTGGCGACAGAGACCCCCATCAGTCGAGCTGCCGCGACAGAAGCGTCGAGAACTCGTCCGCGAACCCCTCGAGGCCCGACACCAGCCGGTCGGCGTCTCCGCTGAGTTTGTTGTAGAGGATCACCGCCGGGATGGCGGCCAGCAGGCCGAGGCCGGTGGCAAGCAGCGCCTCGGCGATGCCGGGGGCCACCACGGCGAGCGAGGTGTTGCCCGAGACCGCGATTTCCTGGAACGACCGCATGATCCCCCAGACCGTGCCGAACAGGCCCACGAAGGGCGCGGCCGACCCCGTGGTCGCAAGGAAGTTCAGCCCCTGCGTCCAACGCTCGCTTTCGCGCGCGATGGCCACGTCCATCGACCGGTCGACGCGCTGCTGCACGCCGGGGATCAGCCCGCCATCGTCACGCAGGCTGCGGCGCCATTCCGTCATGCCCGCGACGAAGACACGCTCATAGGCGCTGCCCGGCGCTTCGGCGACCTGCTCATACAGCTCGTCGAGCGGCTCGCCCGACCAGAAGGCCGCATCGAAGGCCGCGGCGTTGGCGCGCGCGCGGCGATACATGCCGAGCTTGGTGAAGGTTACGGCCCAGACCCAGACCGAGGCGACGATCAGCGCGATCATGACCAGCTGAACCGTCAGCGAGGCCCGGAAGAAAAGCGCAATGATGGTGTAATCCGCCTGTTGCGCGGCAGCGAGTGCTTCGGTTTCCATGACTGGTAAAGGGTTCCTTTGCCCGACCTCAATGCTCCACGGGCGTGTTTTCACGCCTCATTAAGGCTGCACATTACCAGTTTACAGGGGGTTTGCGAACACTTCTCTGTCAGGGGCTGACATCTGCCGTGAAGGGCTCGAGTTTTGCGCGAATATCCGCCGGAAGCCGCGCCGCGCGCCCCTCGGCATTCAGCACCACGACAGTGACGGTCGCCCGGAACAGCAGCGTGTCGTCGCGCCAGACCTCTTGCGGCATGACGAAGCTTGCGCCCTTCACATCGGTCAGGCGGGTCCGCACCTCGATCTGGTCGTCGTAGCGCGCGGGGCTGAGGTAATCGGCCTCGACCCTGCGCACGGCAAAGACCAGGCCCGCGGCCTTCATCGCGGTCTGATCGACGCCCGCCTCGCGCACCATCTCGGAGCGCGCGCGCTCGATGAAGCGCAGGTAGTTGGCGTAATAGACGATCCCCGCAAGGTCGGTGTCCTCGTAATAGACGCGGATCGGCCAGAGGTGGATCATTGGAGCCTCGGCAGTCGGGCGGCAAGGCGCAGGGCATGGGACGGGTCGGTCGCATGGGCCGGCATGACCGGGTCATAGGCCGCGCGGATCAGGTCGCCGATCTGCGGCTTGAGGATCGCGGGGCCACCCTCGCGCAGCACGGCGAGGGGCGATTGGCCTAGGAACGCGGTGTCGGACCACAGAAGGATCGTCTGCACGACCTGGGACAGCGCGATGGTCTCGGCGGGGGCCGCGGACATGGCGGCATCCATGCGAACGAAGACGAAAGCCGCCTTGATCGCGCCGGTCTCGTCGAAGCGAAAGGCGCGATACTGGTTGGCGTCCGCACCCTCCAGCCGGGCGACCGTCTGGGCCAGATCGGGGAGCAGCCGGTCGAGGTTGGGGGTCGCCGTCAGCTCGGACCAGTCGCGCAGGAAGAACACCATCAGGTTCGCGCCCAACTCGGGGTCGGTCTCGGCCATCTTGTGACCGGCAAGGGCCACCACAGCCTCGATCGCGCCCTTCAGGACGGAGACGGTCGCATCTTCGACCCCGAAGACCACGGGCACGATGGGCCGCCCCCAGCGCGCGAACAGGTATTGCCCGTCGGCACGGGTGAAGAGCGCGGCGACCTCGTCGGGGGTGAGTGGGGCAAGCGTGGTGTCGGTCATGGGCGCGGACCCTAAGACCGCACCGGGCGAAGGTCCATCCCGACGCGCCTCAGAACAAATCCCCCTGCCCCGGCAGGCTCGGCGCGGGCAGGCCGAGGTGCGTCCACCCCTTCTGCGCCAGCATCCGGCCACGCGGCGTGCGCGCGATCAGGCCCTGTTGCAGCAGGTAGGGCTCGATCACCTCCTCGATCGAATCCCGGCTTTCCGACAGCGCCGCCGAGAGCGTCTCCACCCCCACGGGTCCGCCACCGTAATTCTCGGCCATGAGGCCGAGGTAGCGCCGGTCGGCCCCGTCGAGGCCAAGGTGATCCACCCCCAGCCGCGTCAGCGCGCTGTCGGCGATGGCGCGCGTCAGCCGCCCGTCGCCCTCGACCAGCGCAAAGTCGATCACCCGCCGCAAGAGCCGCCCCGCGATGCGCGGCGTGCCGCGGGCGCGGGCGGCGATCTCGTGAACGCCCTCGGGGTCCGAGGGCACGCCGGAAAGCCGCGCGCCGCGCTCGACGATGCGGGTCAGCTCTTCGGTGGTGTAGAACTGCAGGCGCGTGGGGATGCCGAACCGGTCGCGCAGCGGCGTCGTGAGCAGCCCCATCCGCGTGGTGGCCCCGACCAGCGTGAAAGGCTGCAACTCGATCCGCACGGTGCGCGCGGCGGGGCCTTCGCCGATGACGAGGTCGAGCTCGAAATCCTCGAGCGCAGGGTAAAGCACCTCTTCGACGGCGGGGTTCAGACGGTGGATCTCGTCGATGAACAGAACGTCGCGCGCCTCGAGATTGGTCAGGATCGCGGCAAGGTCGCCGGCCTTGGCCAGCACCGGGCCGCTCGTCATGCGGAAATTCACGCCCAGCTCGCGCGCCATGATCTGCGCCAGCGTCGTCTTGCCCAAGCCCGGGGGACCGTGGAACAGGACATGGTCCATCGCCTCGCCCCGGCGGCGGGCGCTTTCGATGAAGACCGACAGGTTCGCCCGCGCCTCGGCCTGGCCGATGAACTCGGACAGGGTCTGCGGACGCATTGCGCGGTCGGCATCCTCGGGCAACGGCGCGGGGCGCAGGGTGGGGTCGGGTTCGCTCATCGGGGTCCTCTATGCCGCAGGGGGGGCGGTTCCGCCATAGGCGGGTTCGCCCACCACCCCCTTCAGTCCTTCGGCGCCAGAAGGCGCAGCGCCGCCCGGATCAGCGCGGTCGCCTCGGCCTCCGGATCGCTGCCCGAGGCCTCGGCCACCGCGCGCGCGGCATCCGAGGGGCCGTAACCGAGGTTCGTCAGCGCCGAGAGCGCATCGGCCTGTGCCGCGCCGGATGGCGCGCGGGCGGGGCCGGGCGCGGGTGCCACGGGGGCTGCCCCCGTGTCGATCAGCGCGTCGGCGGCCAGCGTGCCCGCCGCCTGCCCCATCGTGCCGCCCAGCGCCATGACGCCGGGGGCCTTGTCCTTCAGCTCGTTCACCACGCGCTGCGCCAGCTTCGGCCCGACCCCCTGCGCCGCCTTGACCGCGGCCCAGTCGCCGATGGCGATGGCGCGCGCCACGCCCTCGGGGCCGAGCGTGCCGAGAATCGCCATGGAGGCCTTGGACCCCACCCCCTGCACCGAGATCAGCAGCCGGTGCCATTCGCGTTCGTAGGGCGTCGGAAAGCCGAAAAGCTGCAAAAGGTCCTCGCGGACCAGCAGTTCGGTGTAAAGCGCGGCCGCCTGCCCCGGCCCCGGCAAGCTGGCCAGCGTGCGGTCCGAGCAATGCACCGTGTAGCCCACGCCGCCCACGTCGAGCAGCACGTGGTCGGCGGCCTTGTAGTCGACCCGCCCCGTCAGCTTGCCGATCATGACGCCGCCCCGATCGCCTGCGCCAAACGGCGGGAGCTTTGCGCATGGAAGGCATGGCAGATCGCAATGGCCAGCGCATCGGCGGCATCCGGGCCGACCGGGTCGCAGCCGGGCAGTTGCAGCCGCACCATGTGTTCGACCTGGTGCTTCTCGGCATGGCCGACACCGACCACCGCCTTCTTCACTGCGTTGGGCGCGTATTCCGCCACCGGCAGCCCCGCCTGCGCGGGCACCAGCATGGCGATGCCGCGCGCCTGCCCCAGCTTCAGCGTGCCCGCCCCGTCGCGGTTGACGAAGGTCTGTTCGACCGCGGCCGTGTCGGGCGCGTGACGCGCCACCACGTCGCTCAACTGGTCATGCAGCGCCAGAAGCCGCGCGGCCAGCGCGCCGGTGCCGCTCAGGCAATGGCCGTTGGCGACATGCCTGAGTCGCGACCCATCGGCCTCGATCACCCCCCATCCGAGGCACCTGAGCCCCGGGTCGATCCCGATGATCCGCATCCGCCTGTCCATGCCCCGCGACTTCGCCGCTTTCTGCGACCTTTCTGCATCACTAGCACGAAAGGCGAACATTGCCTAGCGCGCTCTGGTCCGCCTGTCTGTTTTTCGGCCCGGAAAGTCGCTTTCGGACCACGTCGAAAACGCGACATCCAAAATCGTCATCACAGTGTCGAAAAACGACACGGGCAGGTGGATTTTTGCCTTGTTTTAAAGGGGTCTGAGCGGATTTTTCTGCCATGCAGAAACTGCATGAGACCCATGCGAAAATCCGAGCTTGCGAGACGCTTTCGTGACTTCTAGATGCGCTCTGTTCGCGGGATCGCCGACAGGCAGCCCCGCGCATTCGGAAACCGACGATCGGAAAGGACACGACCGATGGCCATCATGACGAACCGCCCCCTCGGCGCCGGCTTCGGCGCGACCGGTGTGCTTGCCGATATCGTCGGCAAGATCGCCGCCTGGAACGACGCCCGCGTGACCCGCAAGGGTCTCTCGGCACTCAGCGACCGCGAACTCGACGACCTCGGGCTCGTGCGCGGCGACATCGACGATATCGCGAACGGCACCTTCAAGCGCTGATCGCCCCGCAAGACAGCCACAGGCACCACGAACAGGGCGCCCTCGCCGCAAGGCCGGGGCGCCTTTTTCTTGCCCGCTCTGCCCCTGCCGCCTCAGCGGCGCAGGGTCAGCGTGGTCCAGTCGCCGATCTCGCGCCGGTCCTGCAGCGACAGCCCCTCGGCCGCGTAGGCGGCGATGACATCCTCGGCCTGCGGGGTCAGCAACCCCGAGAGGATCACATGTCCCCCCGGCGCAACATGGGCCGCGACCGATGGCGCAAGCTCGATCAGGGGCCCCTTGAGGATATTGGCGAAGACAAGGTCATAGGGCGCGCGCGCGGCAAGCTCGGCATGGTCGAAGCCCGCCGCCTCGACACAGGCGACCTTGGCCGCCACCCCGTTGGCCGCCGCGTTCACCACGGCGACTTCCACCGCAACCGGGTCGATGTCGGAGGCGATGAAGGACCCGTCCAGCACCTTGGCCGCCGCGATCGCCAGCACCGCCGTGCCGCATCCGATATCGGCCACCGCCTCGGGGCGCAGGCCCGCGTCCAGCAGCCGGTCGAACGCCTCGAGGCAGCCTTGCGTCGTGCCGTGATGCCCGGTTCCGAAGGCCATCGCGGCCTCGATCAAAAGGCCCACCCGCCCCTCGGGCAGGCTGTCCGCAACATGCGACCCGTAGACGAAGAAGCGCCCCGCCTCGACCGGGTGCAACTCGCGGCGCACATGGGCGACCCAGTCGGTCTCGGGCACTTCCGAGACGGTGAAGGGCCTGGCCCCATGGGCGACGGCAAGGATCGTCAGCGCGATATCGTCGGGGGCCTCGGTGAAATAGGCGCCCACCTCCCACAGGCCCGAGCCGTCTTCCATCTCGAAGACGCCGACGCCGGTGGGCTCAGGCTCGAGATCCTCGAGCGCAAGGCCAAGATCCTCGGCGCGGTCCTTGTCGGTCAGGGTGGTCAGGACGGTCCATGTGGGCATGTCAGGCGCTCCGTATCGCGGGATGCCGCGGGCCTACGCCCTTCGCGCGCCCTTGGCAACGCCGCCTATTCGGCAGGCGCGGGCGCGGGGCGCACCAGCACCGTCTCGTTGCCCGGTTCGGGGTGACGCGGCACGAGAAGCGACAGGGCCAGCGACACCGCCGCCATGCCCGCTGCAAGGAAGAAGACCGAGGTGGGCGAGGTCAGCCACAGGTAGCCAAGTGCGGCCGGAAGGAACACCGCCGCGATATGGTTGATGGTGAAGGCCACGGCAGCGGTGGGCGCGATGTCGCCGGGATCGGCGATCTTCTGGAAATAGGTCTTGATGGCCAGCGCCAGCGCGAAGAACAGGTGGTTCAGCACGTAGAGCGCCCCGGCCATCCACGGGCCCCAGTCGTAGATGTAAAGCCCCGCGTAAAGCAGGAAGATCGCGCCGAGACCCGCGTATTCCACCACCAGCGCCAGCCGCTCGCCGAAGCGCGAGACAACCGCGCCCAGAAGCGGCGCCGCCACCATGTTGGCCAGCAGCGTTCCCATGAAGAGCGCCGTGATCTCGTGAACGTCGAACCCGTAGCGCTCGACCATCATGAAGGCGGCGAAGACCACGAAGATCTGCCGCCGCGCGCCCGACATGAACTGCAACGCATAGTAAAGCCAATAGCGCCGGCGCAGGACCATCTTCTTGGTCTGGGGGTTGGGGCTTTCGAATTGCGGGAAGGCGAGGAAAGCGATCAGCGCGATCAGCGCGGTGGTCCCGCCCGCCACCCAGTAGACGAGGTCATAACTCAGGTCATAGGCGCGCCATGTCACCACGATCAGCCCATAGGCCAGAAGCGTCGCCCCCGACCCGATGGACAGAAGCCAACCCAGCGTCTGCGGGGCCTTCTTCTTGTCGATCCACTGAAGCTGCAGGGACTGGTTGACAGTCTCGTAATAGTGAAACCCGATCGAGCTGAGCAGCGTGACGAACAACAGCCCGCCCAGCGTGGGGAACTGCGCGGTCAGCGCGGTCGCAACCCCCAGCATCACCAGCGAGATCAGCGCCAGCACCTGTTCGCGGACGAAGAGGATGATGGCGATGACCCCGATGGCGAGAAAACCGGGGATCTCGCGCACCGTGTGCAGCCAGCCGATATCGGCCCCGTCGAAACCCGCCATCTCGATGACGAAATTGTTCAGAAGCGCCGACCACGTGGCAAAGGCGATGGGCATGCCGAAGGCCATCAGCGCCAGAAGCGCGACGGGCCGCCGCCACAGGGGCAACCGCTCCGCTTCGGCGAGCGGCAGGGTTCTGAGGGTGTCTCCGAGTGCCATCGCCATGGCTTTACGCCCGAAACCCGCCCTCGTCCATCACGATACCCGTGCAGCCCCGCACATCCGCCCCTGCATCTTCATCCCCCAAATATGGCGGGGGGAGGCCGAAGGCCGGGGGGCAGAGCCCCCCCGAATTTTCGTACGAAAATTCGCATCCGCGCCGCGCAAGCGGCGCGCCGGGTCGCCCGCGCCAGCGGGCGAAACGGCTTGCGGCAGGCGCAAAGGCGACCCTGTCAACTCGCCAGCACGTTGCGGAAGGCCCAGGGCTCATTGGGGTCGATATCCTCGGGAAAGAGCTCCCAGCGGTCCTGCAGCGGCGTCCAGTCGGTGTAATGCGCCTCGACCGGGCCGAGATAGGGGCGCTGCACCTCGAGACACCGGGCGTGGTCCATCTCGTCGGCCTCGACGATCCCCGCGCCGGGGTTCTCCAGCGCCCAGACCATCCCGGCCAGCACCGCCGAGGTCACCTGCAACCCGGTCGCGTTCTGGTAGGGGGCAAGATCCCGCGTCTCCTCGTTCGACAGGCGCGAGCCGAACCAGAGCGCGTTCCTCTCGTGGCCGTAGAGCAGCACGCCAAGCTCGTCGATCCCCTCGACGATCTCGTCCTCGGTCAGGATGTGGTGCTTGTCCTGCGTCCGGCCCGAGCCGAACATCTCGTGCAGGGACAAGACCGCGTCGTCGCAAGGGTGGTAGGCATAGTGGCAGGTCGGCCGATACTCGGGCGCACCCGCCTCTCCCACCGTGTAATAGTCGGAGATCGAGATCGCCTCGTTATGCGTGACGAGGAAGCCGAACTGCGGACCCGGCGTCGGGCACCACGTATGCACGCGCGTGATCGCGCCCGGACGTTCCAGCCAGATCGCGGACTGGCACCCGGTCTCGTGGCGGTGGCCGTTCTCGGGGAACCACGGCTCATGCGTGCCCCAGCCAAGCTCGGCGGGCTGGAAGCCCTCGGCGATGAACCCCTCGACCGACCAGGTGTTCACGAAAACCCCGCGCGGGCGCGGCACGCGGCGGGCCTGGGTGTCGCGCTCGGCGATATGGACACCCTGCACGCCCAGCGACTGCATCAGCGTCGCCCAACCCGCGCGCGTGGCGGGCGGCGTCGCGTCGCGGCCGAGGTCGCGGGCGAGCGTCATCAGCCCCTCCTTGACGAACCAGGACACCATGCCGGGATTGGCCCCGCAGCAGGAGACCGCCGTCGTCCCGCCGGGGTTGGCGGCCTTCTCGTCGCGCACGGCCTGCCGCAGGGCGTAGTTGGTGCGCGCGGCATTGTCGGTGGTGTTGAAGTAGTAGCCCGCCCAGGGCTCCACGACCGTGTCGATATAGGGCACGCCGATCTCGCGGCAGAAGCGCATCAGGTCGAGCGACGAGGTATCGACGCTCAGGTTCACGCAAAAGCCCTTGCCCGGTTCCAGCAGCCCGCCCAGAACCTCGCGGTAGTTGTCGGGCGTCAACGCGACCTGCACATGGTTCAGCTTGTGCTGGCGCAGGAAATTCGCCTGTCCCTCGTCCGGTTCGATCACGGTGAAGCGGTCGGCGTCATAGTCGAAATGCCGTTCGATCAGGGGCCAGGTGCCCTTGCCGATCGAGCCGAAGCCGATCATCACGATGGGCCCGTCGATGCGGGCGTAAACGGGGTGGGGTCGGGTCATGGCGGCCTCCGGGGACAGGTCCAGAAACGAAAGGGGCCGCGCCAGAACGGCACGGCCCCAAGACGTCGCGTGCAGAGACTATCAGTTCTGCGCGTAATATTCGATGACGAGGTTCGGTTCCATCATCACCGGGTAAGGCACATCGCCCAGGCCCGGCGTCCGCACGAAGGTGGCGGTCATCTTGGAATGGTCGGCCTCGATGTAATCGGGCACGTCACGCTCGGCGAGCTGGACGGCCTCGAGCAGGACGACCATCTGCTTGGACTTCTGGCGCACTTCGATCACGTCACCCTCTTTCACGCGGTAGGAGGGGATGTTCACGCGCTTGCCGTTCACGAGGACGTGGCCGTGGTTCACGAACTGGCGCGCGGCAAAGATCGTCGGCACGAACTTGGCGCGGTAGACGACGGCGTCGAGACGGCGCTCGAGCAGGCCGATCAGCAGCTCGCCGGTATCACCGCGCTGGCGCTCGGCGTCGGCATAGATGCGGCGGAACTGCTTTTCGGTCAGGTCGCCGTAATAGCCCTTGAGCTTCTGCTTGGCGCGCAGCTGCAGACCGAAGTCCGACATCTTGCCCTTGCGGCGCTGGCCGTGCTGGCCGGGGCCGTATTCGCGCTTGTTCACCGGGGACTTCGGACGGCCCCAGATGTTTTCGCCCATGCGGCGGTCGATCTTGTACTTGGCAGAGGTGCGTTTGGTCACCGTCTGATCTCCTTCAATATGTGTCCCCGCATCCGGATCGGGAAACCTGTGCCCGGCCCCGAAGATGCGGGTGTCGTCGAAGGGCGTTGTCCTTTCCCCGGTTGTGGCCGGGGTGACAGGCATCCCCTTGCGGGGGCCACCAACACCAATGTGAAACCCCGGCCTTCGCAGACCGGGGATGGCGGGCTTCTACAGGAAACGCAGAGGCTGTCAATGCCGCGCGGTCACCGATTTCGCGGGTCGACCGCCCGTCAGGATCGCGGCCTCGGCCCGGCTGGCCATGCGCCGCGCCGGTGGCCCGTAAAGGCCGACGTTGCGCGCAAGCTCGGGCCGCAGGTCGAACAGCAGCTCGCGCTGCCCGCGGTTGAGGTGCTCGAGTCCCATGAAGCCGGGGTGGAAGGTCTCGACCTCGAGCCCGTTGGCCCAGACCACCTCGTGCCGTTCCAGCATCAGGTGAATGTACCAGGTCTCGCGCAGGGAATGATCCACGGTGATGTAGCGGTCGCTCACCAGGTCGGCGGCGCGCACCAGCACCTCGGGTTCGCCCCAGAGCTCGCGCGCGGCGGCCCCGGTGACCAGCACGCGATGTTCCGGGCTGACGACAAGATCGTCCTCGGGCCGGTCGAGGCCGAGCGCCCCCTTGCGCAGGCGGATGGGGCGCTGGTCCGGCATTGCGAAGAGCCGCGCGCCCGACATCCGGCGATGGCCGGTCCACAGCACCTCTTGCGGGCCGCTGTCGCGGGTCAGAAGACGGTCGCCCGGTCCGAGATCCTCGATCGCCTTGTCGCCCGTTTCGGTCCGCATCCGCGTGCCCGGCGTGAAACAGATGACCGACGGACGTTCGGACGGGGTCGCGCGCAGCGTCCGTTCCGAGCAATGCACGATGGTCAGGTCGCGGTCGGGGGGCGGCATGTCGCCGGCAAACAGCAGGATCGGCTCTGCCGCATCCTCGATCCTGATGGGAACCACGGTGAAGAACCGCTTGCCGTCCGAGACGACGAAGGCCCCGCGAAAGATCGGATCGGCCTCGTCGGCGGCAATGTCGGCGGGGCCGGGCGCCGGGCGCTGCAACAGTTTGCGCACCACCCGCGCCGCGCGGGAACGAAGCTCCTGATGGTCCCGGCTGGTGGTCAGGATGAGGGCGGCACCGTCGCCTTCGAGGGGAAGCGCGCGGCCATGCCAGCTCCACCCCATGCCTTCCACCAGGTCTTTTTGATCTTCTGCCGGATATCCATCTATCCAGATTTGCGCCCATGAGATCACGAACGCGCCCCGAAAGCCCGTGCCCATTGCCCCGCCTCGTCAGGTTATGTGTAAGCCGGGCGTTGATCGCCCGTGCATTGACATCACCATATCAGACGCGAATCACCATGTATAGCGTCTGATTCGGCTGCGGCTACAATTCCTCAGAACTGGAAGCCCAGGCTGAGCGAGCCGACCACCTGCCCTTCGGACTGCCCGACGAATTCCTCGGACAGGTAGGTCACGCCGTAAAAGATGTTCCGGTTTCCGAACCCGTAGTTCACTCCGGCCCGCAGCCGGTGACGCAAGGGCTCGGCCCGATAGCCGCGATCCTCGGGCAGGAAGACGGAGCCTTCCACCGCCGCGACATCGCCCCCCAGCAGGAAGGACCAGCCGCCGGCACCACCGCCCACGACCGCCTCGGGCCGCTGGCCGGTGATCGGGTCGCGCAGGCGCAGGCCGCCCTCGCCAAGGGTGCCGAGGGTCACGTCGACGCCGACGCGGGCCATGGTCTCGACGCCCGCCTGCAGCTCGAGAAAGGGGCGAACCTCGCCCCGGTTCCAGCGCAGGCTGCGCGCGATCTCGGCCGTCCCATGCAGGTAGACGCCATCCTCGACCTGGTGATCGCCGATGTTCATGCGCGGCATGGACAGCTGTTCGTGGATCGCCCCCTGCAGTCGGCGGATGCCCGACTGTTCGCCCGTGACCGCAAGGTCGACCCCGCCCGTCACCTCGAAACCCCGCCACGCGAAATGCGTATGCGCCCCCAGCCACCAGGTTCCGGCGTAAAGCCGATCCGCGGGATCGGGGTTGTTGAGGTTGTCGGGCGCGATCGCCTCGCCGCGCAGGCGGTATTCCATCACCGCGAAAGGCCGCGACGGCAGCTCCCCGTCCCAGCTTTCGCCGCGGACCATGCTCACGCCGTAGCCACCCGACCGCCAGCGGTCCTGACGGTCGGCAATCGTGTCATTGCTGAAAAGCCGCAGGGTGCCGAGGGGCTGACGCCCGTCCTCGGCACGCAGCTCGGGGGCAAGGCCCAACAGGGAAACCAGGGATGCCCCGACCAGGGGAAGAAATCGTACCATGACACTGCCTCGGGATGCGCGGCGGTGGTCCCGCCGACCTGTTGGGAGGAGCCTAGCACCACGAATACGGCATCGCCATGGCATCGCCGCCATATCGGTCCGCGCCCTGTTGCACCCGTGCCGAACCGTCCACAGGTCAAGGGAACCGGAACCGACGTGGAGGCGCGCGAGATGGTCACAGCGACACGGGCCGTGAATGTCCTGCTCGTGCCTTCGGGCGTCGGCATCCCGATCCATCTCATGCGGCTGCGTGCCCGCCGCCGATACCGGGCATCACGCCCCGGCCAGCGGGCGCCCGGCCAGTGTGTCATCCCGCAGCCGCGTCAGGCGCCGCAAGAGCGCCTCGGCCATGTCCCGGCGCAGATCGCAGGCTTGCCCGGCCAGATCGACCGACCCCGAGGGGTCGCGCTCAAGGTCGAAGACCAGCGGCGGAAAGGCAGGGGAATGGACATATTGCGCATCGCGCCGGCGCAACACGCTCAGGTGACAGTCGCGCGGATCGAGGCCCATCTGGTTGCGCATCGCGTCAGGCAGGGCGTGGCGGAAGTCATACTCCCACAGCGCCCAGTCGCGCTCCGCCCCGCCCGCGCCGCTCAGGGCCGGCAGCAGTGTCTCGCCATCGGGGGCATGACCCGGCGCGATGCCCCAGAGATCCAGCAGCGAGGGAAAGACGTCGGCAGCCGAGGTGAAACCCTGCGTCAGCCCCGCCACGCCGCCCGGCAGGCGGATGATCAGGGGGATATGCTGCCCCCCGGCATGGAAGCCGCCCTTGCCCAGAAGCCCGTGATCACCCAGCATCTCGCCATGATCCGAGGTGAAGATCACGAGGGTCTCCTCCCAGTCGCCGCGCGCCTTCAGGGTCTCGAACAGACGGCCAAGCTGCGCGTCCACCTCGGCGATCATGCCATAGTAAAGCGCGCGGATGCGCAGGATGTCATCGGGAGAAAGCTGGGCGATGGTGCCGGAGAGGCCGGGCTGGAAATTCGCCGCCGCCGCACGATCACGGGTCAGCCGCACCAGCGGATGCGGGTCCGCGGCCAACGGGATCGGGGCGGGCACATCGGCCGGCGAGACCATCGAGGCAAAGGGTTCGGGGACGACGAAAGGCGGATGCGGCCGCAGGAAAGAGACATGCGCGAACCATGGGTGCCCCGCCTCTTGCTCGGCATGCCAGTCGAGCAGCTTTTCCACGAGGAAAGCGGTCTGCGTCTCCTGGGGCCCGTAACCGGGCGGGGCAAGCGACACGCCGCCATCGGGCGCGGGCGCGACGGCATGGGGATCGGCCAGCAGCGTTTCGGAATGACCGCGCTGGCGCAGCCAGATGATCCAGGTCCTGTCATCCTCGCGCAGTGGCTGGCGGCAGGTGAAGCCGGGCAGGACCTCTTCGTAGCTGTGCAGCTCGGGGTCGTCCGGCGCGCGCCCGCGAGGGTCGAGCGTGGTGTCGGTGTATCCGAACAGCGTGGGCCGGTAGCCCGCCCGCCGCGCGGCCAGCGCGATGGTGTCGAACCGCGCATCAAGCGGCGTGCCATTGGCCACGACGCGGTGGTTCATCTGGTATAGCCCGGTATAGAGCGACGCCCGCGCGGGCGAGCAGGGCGCGCAGGGGGCGAAGTGATTGGCAAAGACCATCGCTTCGGTGGCAAGGGCGTCCAGCGCCGGTGTCCGCACGCAAGGGTGCCCCATCAACCCGAGGCTGTCGCCACGCCACTGGTCCGCGGTGATCAGCAGGATGTTCGGCCGGCGGATCATGCGAAATGCCCTTCGATCAGCGCGGGCAGGTCGGCCACGGTGTCGATGACATGGGTGGCGCCCGCGTCCTTCAGGATCGCCGTCGCCTCGGCCCGGATCGCGGCGACCTCGGCCTCGGGGAGGGCCGCCAGTTCCTCGGGCGTCTTGCCCGCGATATTCCCCGAAAGCGCGACACCCACGGTCGGGCAACCGGCCGCGACCCCTTCGGCGATGCCGGGCGGCGTGTCATCGACCTTGAGCACGGCAGCGGGCGGATGGACGGCCAGATCGACGAAGCATCGATACATGCCCAAGGGCCCCGGCCGCCCCTCGGGCAGGTCATCGGCGCAGACCATGTTGAGCGGCGCATAGCCCTGCGCCGCCGCCACCGGCGCGACCCGCTCCATGATCGAGCGGGTATAGCCCGTGGTCGAGCCGACCTTGATGCCGCGAGCAGCCAGCCAATCCAGCGTGTCCTTCGCCCCCGGCACGAGGGTGGCATAGTCGGCCACGACCTCTTCGTTCATCGGCACGAAGACCTCGTAGACCCGGTCGACATCGGCCGCGTTCGGGGCCGCGCCATGGACCCGCGCCCATTCGGCGGACAGGCGGGGCGCCTTCAGCATCGCGTCGATATGGTCCCGTTTCGGCAGGCCCATGGGCGCACGGGCCTCCGTGATCGTGGCCTCGACGTCGAAACGGCGGAAGGCTTCGACGAAGACGCCCATCGGCGCGAAGGAGCCGAAATCGATCATCGTTCCGGCCCAGTCGAAGATCACGGCCTTGAGGGTGGTCATGGGTCTGCCTTTCCGTAGAGCGATGCGATGGTCTCCTCGGCGATGGCGAAGCCGGTCGAGGCCCCGGTGCCCGAGGTGACGATGACCAGTTTCTCGGCGTCCGAGACATGGTCGATCCAGGCCAGACGGTCGGGCGCGCTGGCATAGGTGCCGGTCCAGCGTTCCGTCACGCGGCGGCCGGGCAGGTCCAGCACGGCGTCCAGTTCCGTCAGGATCAGGTCGTCGACATCCGCGCCCGCGAAAGGATGGGGCGTCGCGGCATAACGGTGGCTGTCGCCCACCACGAGGCTGCCATCGGCGGATTGCACGGCGATCAGGTGGATCCCCTCGGCCAGCGCCTGCGCCTTCTCGGCATCGAGCCGGGCCTTGAGCGGCGCGGCCTCGGGCAGGTCGGCATAGCCGAGGTAGCGCGCAAGCCCGAGGTCGGACATCACCGGCGTCGGCAGCGGCACGGGGGATGCGGGAGCCACGCGCAGCATGTGGAGCAAGCAGCGGGTGAAGCCCATCGCGGCGATCCGGTCGGCGTGAAGCCCGGTGAACTCGTCGCCGGGGCAGATCACCGCGGCCTCGGCCATCACCGGCCCGGCCGAGGTCTCGATCCGCGGCAGGGCAATCGCCGTGACGCGGCGCTGCCAGAGGAAGGTGACCCCCATCTCGGCCTGAAGCCAAGCGGCAAGCCGCGGAATGGCGGTGCGGCTTTCGACGCGCAGCTCATGCGGGCTGCGCAGGCCCGCCGTGACGCTGGGGGTGATGGGCAGATCGGCGGCCAGCTCGTTGCGGGACATCAGGCGACAGCCCGCGCCCATGTCGGTGGCGGCAAAAGCCTCCAGCACCGCGACCGCCTCCGGGCGTTCGACCAGCACGGTCAGCCCGCGCTGCAGGATGTCGATACCGGCCCTGGGCGCGACCTCGGCCCAGACCTCGCGGGAGCGCCGCGCGCGGGTCCAGCATTCGCCGGCCTGCTGGCCCGTCACGGTGACAAAGCCGAAATTGCGGATCGAGGCCCCGTTGGCCTGCGCGTCGCGGTCGATCACCACGACCCGCTTGCCGCGCCGGGCAGCGGCCAGCGCATGGGCCAGCCCGAGGATGCCCGCGCCGACGACGGCGAGATCGTAACCCGCGCTCATGATGCCTTGCGGAACAGCATGACGAGGCCGGTGTCGGCGGCGTGGTCGTGGCTGGCCCCCTCGTAGATGTCGATCTCGAAGAAGCGGGGCGGCGTGATCTGCCCGCGCGCCGCCGCCAGCGCGAGGGCCGAGCCGAAGCCCATCGCGTCATAGACGGCGGGCCGGGTGCCGCAGCAGAACAGCGCGCCGGGGGCCGCGACGCGCAGCAGCTCGGGCAAACAGTCCGCGCCGACATGGCCATGGGTGAAGGTCCCGCAAGAGACGAACCCGCCATAGGCGGCATCGGCCAGCGGCAGGGCGGCGGTCAGGTCGGCCTCGATCCGGGTGCGATACAGCCCCTTGGCGGCGGCGCGGGCCAGCATCTCGGGCGAGATGTCGATCCCGTCGATCATCAGACCCGGCAGCGCCTCGGCCATCAGGCCGGTGCCGGCACCGATGTCGAGGACCGGGCCGCCCGCCGGCCCGCCCTCGGCCAGGAAGATATCAGCGATCCGCCGGGGCGCGACATAGCCCCAGTCGCGCGCGAAACTGTCGTCATAGGTGGCGGCCCAATCGTCATATACGCGCCGCGCATCGGCGGGGCCTTCGATCCGGTAGGCGCTGTCGAGGTCGTAATCGGCACTCATGCCGGGGTCTCCTGTTCATCGAGCCGTTTGCGCAGGAAGGCGCGGGGGTGGCCGTCATCCCCCTTGGGCCGCGGTCCTGTGTGGGTGACGCGAAAGCCCGCCCCTTCGTAAAGCCGGACAAGGCGGTCGTATTTCGCCACGGTGTGCAGATGCATCGCCCGCGCCCCTGCCGTGCGGGCCAGCGCCTCGGCATGGGCCAGAAGCGCATGGCCGATGCCCTGCCCCTGCGCCGCGGGGGCCACGGCCAGAAGATCGACGGTCAGCGTCCGCGCGCCCGTGTCCTGCGACAGGGCGGCCATTCCCAGAAGCGGGCCGCCGATGCTTTCGGCGACCCAGACCTCGCCCTTGGCAAGGCGTTCGGCCAGCCAGTCGTAGGGGCCGGGCCAGTCGCGGCCGATGCCCCGGACGTAATCGAGGAAAGCGGCGGCCACCAAGGTTTCGAGCGCCGCGCCCTCGGCAGGCTGTCCTTGCCTGATCCTCATGCCGGCACCCGCACCGGGCTGTCGGCGCGCCTGCGTGCCAGCGCCAGGTCATCCGAGAAATGGCAGGCCGCGCTGTGCCCATCCGCCACCTGCCGCAGGGCCGGGGCCTCGACGCGGCAGCGGTCGCGCACCATCGGGCAACGGGTGTGAAAGGCGCAGCCCGGCGGCGGTGACTTGGGCGAGGGGATCTCGCCCGTCAGCCGCTCGGCCCGGCCGCGGTCGTCGGGATCGAGCGACGGGATCGCCGAGATCAGCGCGCGTGTATAGGGGTGGCGCGGCGCGGCGAACAGGCGACGCGGCGGCGCCACCTCGACGATGCGGCCCAGATACATCACCGCGACATGGTCGCAGGTGTGGGCCACGACGCTCAGATCATGGCTGATGAACAGGAAGGTCAGCGACAGGTCACGTTGCAGCTGTTTCAGCAGGTTCAGGATATCGGCCTGGATCGAGACATCGAGGGCCGCCACGCTTTCATCGGCGACGATGTAGTCGGGGTTCGTGACAAGCGCGCGGGCGATCGAGATGCGCTGCCTCTGCCCGCCGGAAAACGCATGGGGAAAGCGGCGCAGGTGTTCGACATTCAACCGGCATTGCGCGGCGATGGCGCGGACCCGGTCGTTCACCTCGTCGCGCGTCCTGCACAGCCGCATCACCTCGAGCGGTTCGGCGATGATGTCGCGCACCGTCATGCGGGGCGACAGCGCGGCGTAGGGGTCCTGAAAGATCAGCTGCGCCCGGCGGCGGAAGCGTGTCTCGGCGGCCCGGTCAAGGCGTGCCATGTCGAAGACCTCGCCCTCGCGGTCGGTCACGGTGACCTGCCCCGCCGAGACGGGGGCCGCGGCCAGCGTGGCGCGCCCCAGCGTGGTCTTGCCCGAGCCGCTTTCGCCCACCAGCCCGAAGAAGGACCCGCGCGGGATGTCCAGCGTCACCCCCGCCACGGCCTTGAGGACCGGTGGTTTGCCCAGCAGGCTGCGACCCAGCGGGAAATGCACCTCCAGATCGCGGATCGAGACGGCGGTATCGGTCATGATGCACTCTCGGGGGCAAGGTGGCAGGCGGCGCTGTGCCGGGGCCGGACCAGCCGGGTTTCGGGCGGCGCGATCCGGCAACGCGCCTCGGCCAGCGCGCAACGGGTGTGAAAGACGCAGCCGCCCGGCCGCTCCAGCGGCGAGGGGATGTCGCCCGGCACCGGGG
Source organism: Roseicyclus amphidinii (assembly GCF_030163755.1). Taxonomy (GTDB): domain Bacteria; phylum Pseudomonadota; class Alphaproteobacteria; order Rhodobacterales; family Rhodobacteraceae; genus Roseicyclus; species Roseicyclus amphidinii. The sequence continues at coordinate 42,143 of NZ_JASJOE010000006.1, read as the reverse complement.
TCAGGGCCGCATCCAGGTCGGTGAGCTTGGGCAGGGCGTCGATCAACCCGCGGGTGTAGGGATGCGCCGGGCGGCGGATCACGTCGCGCACAGGCCCCTCCTCGACGATGCGGCCCAGATACATGACCGCGACGCGGTCGGCGGTCTGGGCGATCACGCCAAGGTCATGGGTGATGAACAGGATGCCCATGCCGAATTCGCCCACCAGTTCCTTCATCAGGTCGAGCACCTGCGCCTGGATGGTGACATCCAGCGCGGTGGTCGGCTCGTCCGCGATCAGAAGCCGGGGCCTGGTCGACAGCGCCATGGCGATCATCGCGCGCTGGCGCATGCCGCCCGACAGTTCGAAGGCGTATTGATCGAAGCGCGCCCCGGGCTCGGAGATGCCGACCCGCTCGAGCATCTCGATGGAAAGCATCCGCGCATCGCCGCGCGACAGGCCGCGGTGAAGCTGCAGCTGCTCGACCATCTGCTTGCCGATCGTGATCGCAGGGGCGAAGCTGGCCATGGGTTCCTGGAAGATCATCGAGATCTTGTCGCCGCGCACCTGCCGCAGCGCCTTGGCGCCCTTGAGCGAGAGGATGTCGATCTCCTGCCCCGCATCCGTCAGGGTCATCCGGCTGCCCGCGCCGTAGCGCGCATTGGCGGGGTTCAGCCGCATCAGCGCCTTGGCCGTGACCGACTTGCCCGAGCCGCTTTCGCCCACCAGCCCCAGCACCTCGCCCGGTTCGATGTCGAGGGTCACACCGTCCACCGCCGTCACCGGTCCCTCGTCCGTGCCGAAGGTCAGCGTCAGGTCGCGCACCGTCAGAAGCCCGCCCATCCTAGCGCTTCTCCGCATAGGGGTCGGCGGCATCGCGCAGACCATCGCCCACGAAGACGAAGGCCAGCACGATGGCGACGAAGATCGGAACGGGGATGAAATACCAATGGTAATTCAGCAGCACGTCCACCCGCGTCACGTTCTGCAGCATCACGCCCAGCGAATTCACCGGGTCCTTCAGGCCCAGCCCGATGAAGGAGAGCGAGGTTTCGGCCAGCACCATGTATGGGAACGAGATCACCAGATCGACGATGATGTAGCTGGTGAAACTGGGCAGAAGGTGGCGGCGGATCACATGGCCGGGGCCCGCCCCCGACATGCGCGCGGCCAGCACGTAATCGGCCGTGCGCTCGGCCAGAACATGCGTGCGGATGCGCCGCGCCAGCGTGCCCCAGCCCAGCAGGCCAAGCACCAGCGAGATGAAGAAGAAGCGCTGTTCCGCGGTCCAGGTGTCGGGGATGAAGGCCGCCACCGCCATGAAGAGCGGGATGGTCGGCACCGTCTTGACCGTGTCCATCAGCGCCTGCAGCACCGTGTCGATCCAGCCGCCGAAATAGCCCGCGACGCCCCCGATCACCAGCGCCAGCCCGAAGGAGATCAGCACCCCCGCGGACCCCACGGCAAGGCTGACGCCGATGGCGTGCATCGTGCGGCTGAAGATGTCCTTGCCCTGCGCATCGGTGCCGAAGATGTGGATGAAGCCGGTCTCGACGCCGAACAGGTGCCGGTCCATCGGGATCACGCCCAACAGGCGATACTCGTATCCGCGCGGCAGGAAGGTCACGTAATTCCGCTCATCGGTGGCCCGTGTCACCCAGCGGAAATTGGTGTCGGCACCCCGATGGCGTTCGACCCCATGGATGAAGGGGCGCAGCGAACAGCCCGTGGCATCGCAGAACTGCGGGATCTGCGGCGCGCCGTTGGTGTAATCGGCGTTGCGCCCGGCGGCGGTCGGGTCATGGGGCGACAGGAAGGGCGCGAAGATCCCGCACAGGACGAAGAACACCAGCACGTAAAGCGCCGCACGCGCGGTGCGGTTGGCGCGGAACCTTTGCCACACCAGTTGCCCCTGCGAGGCGGTGTAGTAGTCTTCGCGCGATCGACCGGTGCGGTCGCGGCGGTGCGGGCGGATGCGGTCGATCAGGCTCATGCGAAGAACCCCTTGCGGATGCGCGGGTCGATCACGGCAAGGATCACGTCGGTCACGAAATTCAGCGCCACGATGGCCAGCGTCATCGACAGGATGATCGCGCCCGCGAGCTGCTGGTCGTTCGAGCGCGCCAGTGCCTCCAGCAGGAGCGCGCCCGCCTCGGTCAGGATCAGCACGGCGGCGACGATGGGCAGGTCGTTGAAGATGCGGTTGAGGTCGAAGCCCACGGAATTCACCACCGGCCCCAGCGCGTGCCGCGCGGGATAGCGCATCAACAGACGCCAGCCCGACAGTCCGCGCGCCCGCGCTGCGGTGACGTAAAGCTTGCCCTGCTCGTCCGACATCAGCGCACGCACGGTCTGGATCTGGATCGCCATGGCCGACCAGCCCAGGATCAGGATCGGCAGCCATGCGTTCGACAGGAAATCGGCGAACCGCGCCCAGGACCACGGCGCATTGCGGAATTCCTCGGAAAACAGGCCCGTCAGCGTGTCGCCGAACCAGATCGTCGAGGCCAGCATGATCGCCAGCGCCAGAAGGAAATTCGGCAGCGCAAGGCCGAGATAGGACAGGATGCGCAAGCCGCCGTCGAGCCAGCCGCCCCTGAGTGCCGCCGAGGCGATGCCGACGGGCACGGACACGAGATAGGTCAGCACCAGCGCGCCGCCGGCAAGCGCCAGCGAGATCAGAAGCTTGTCGCCGATCAGCTGGCCCACATCGACGCGCCACAGGCAGCTTTCGCCCAGCTCGAAGCGGAAGAAGACGCCGGTGATCCAGTCGATCCAGCGCACGAGATAGGGCCGGTCGAGGCCCATCCGCACCTCCTCGGCGCGGATGTCGGCGTCGGTCACCACGAAGCCTTGGGTCGCCTTGTAGGCGATGTAGCGTTCCGCGCAATTGCCCGGCACCAGCTCCATCAGGCTGAAGACGATCAGGCTGACCAGAAGCATCGTCGCCATGGCGGCGGCGAAACGAAGCGCGAGGAAACGGGCGAAGGCGGCCATCGGAAGCGTCCGGAAAAGGGGTGGGCAGCCCCGGTCATGGGGCCGCCCCTTGGTCACGCGGACGGGATCACTCGTTCAGCCACCACTGCTGCGGGCGATACGGATACATGCGGTAGTATTCGTAGCTCCAGGTCTGCGGCGGCATGAAGTTTTCCAGCGCATTCGCGTGGTAGACCGGGTTCGGGGCCTGCACCGTGCCGATGAACAGGAAGGCCTCGAGGATCTGGCTCACGAGGTCCTGGCCCAGCTCGTTCGACATCTCGGTGCCCGGCTGGTGCTGCTGCCATGCGGCGACGGTCTCGGCCAGCTCGGCGGTCCATGCCGGCGGCTCGATGCCCTCGGCGCCATTGGTCTCGATCCAGCGCGCCCAGAGCATGCCGGTGCGGGCGTCGAAGAACCCGCCGAAGGGCGGCAGAAGCTGCTCGGCCGAGCCCAGCACGATCGGGATCGGCTGACCCTTGCTCCAGTTGATCACGTCGAGCTCGTTGGCGGCCTGCGCCGCGCGATACTCGTCCGAGGTCACTTCGCGGATCGTCGTGGGGATGCCCACGTCGGTCCAGTGCTGGGCGACCAGTTCGGCGACAGCCGTCGGCAAACCCTGCGTCGAGAATTGCATGGTCAGCGTGAAGGGCTCGCCGTTCAACTCGCGCACACCGTCGCCGTCGCTGTCCACAAGGCCCACACCGTCCAGCAGGCTGGCCGCCGTTTCGGGATCGAAGGCCGTGCCATAGGTCGCCTGCTCTTCGGTGGCGAAGGGCGGAACCGGGTCGAAATGCAGGTAGGCGCGCGGCTCGCCCAGGTCGAAATAGGCGACCGAGTTGATCTCGGGGCGGTTGATCGCGTGGCTCATCGCCAGGCGGAAATCGCGGTCGAGAAACACCTCGCGGCGCGCCTCATCGGCGGCGGTGACGTTGAAGCCGAAGACCGGCATCCCGATCTGCGGGCGAAGGTCGATGGTGTAGCCGCCCGCCTCGGCCCCATCCAGAAGCGTGGGCGCGTCGGGCAGGGTCACGGATTGCGACTTGTAGTCGATCTCGCCGTTGACCATGCGCAGCACGCGGACCTCGTTGTCCGAGACATAACGCTCGTCCATTTCCGAGATGTAGGGCAGCTGGTTGCCCGCCGTGTCGACCATGTGGAAGAACGGGTTGGCGACGTAGCGGCGACCCTCGGTCGTGTCTTCCACCGTGATGAAGGCCTCGAGCGTCGGCACCACGGCGGCCGGAAGGCTTTCCACGGTCGAGGGATCGCGCAGCAGCGGCGAGGGCACGTCTTTCCAGTCCGACCCGCCGTAGTAATGCGCGATGGCGGCATAGCCGTTCTCGAAGCCGAGCGCCTGCGCGTTGGCATCGGCATTCTCGTCGATGGCCGGGTGGAACTGACCGAGGAAATGGCGCGGCTGGAAGGGCTGCGCGAAATCGGCGGCGAAGCTGGCCAGAAGCCCCGGCAGCGGGCTGGGCAGGCGGAAGACGACGGTGGTGTCGTCCAGCGCCTCGACCTCGAAGGGCTGGCCATCGGCCATCCACAGCGCGCGCGGGCTTTCGATGACATTCGTGTCCATGACCATGTGGTTGTACCAGAAGGTCACGTCATGCGCGGTGAAGGGCGCGCCGTCCGACCAGCGGTGCCCTTCGCGCAGGGTGAAGGTCAGCTGGGTGAAATCCTCGTTCCACTCGAAATCGCGGGCGACGTTCGGCACGATGGTGACGAGGTCATCGGCGAAGCGCACGAGGTTGACGTGGCGCACCGACAGAAGGTCCGAGGTGCCGGCCTCGGTCGCGTTCGACATCCCGTCGAGGCGGCCGCCATACTGGCCGATCATCTCGTAGGGCAGCACGACCAGCGGTTCGGCGGGCAGGCGCTCGGCCACCGGCGGCAGCGTGTCGGGGTTGCCCTGGATGCGCGCGTTCAGCGCGGCCATCTCGGGGTTTTCCCGAAAGCTCATCTCGCAGCCTGCGGCGCTCTGGAACTCCGACAGGTCGAATTGCTGGGGATAGGCCCCGGCCGCCACGCCCATCGGGTCTGCGATGGTGGCCTCGGGGCAATTGGCCCAGGCCGCGCTGCCAAGCGCGATCAGGCTGACGGAAAGGAGGTATTTCATGGGTCCGGCTCGCTTGTTGCTCCGGCGCCGATTCGGGATGCGCCGGGGCTTGGGTAGCGGCCTCCTGCGAAGGGAAGATGTCTGTCATTATCGTTGCGCAGATTTCATAAACCGAAGTTATGGATCGGCCGATGACCACGCCGATCCCCCATGCCCCCCGCCCCGAGGATGACGCCACCCTCCGCCGCCTTCGGGTGTTCCTGACCGTGGTCGAAGCCGGGGGTGTGGGCGATGCCTCGCGCCTGCTGGGGGTCAGCCAACCGGCGGTCTCGACGCAGATCCGGCGGCTGGAGGCCGAACTGGGCGTGTCGCTGTTCCGGCGCAGCGGGCGGCGGCTTGCGGTCAGCGAACAGGGGGCGGATATCGCGGCCGTGGTGCGCCGCGGGTTGGGGGAACTGGCGCTGACGCTGAACGCGGTGCGCGACATCTCTCGCTCGCACAGCGCACCGCTGCGCTTCGGCTTCTCTGCGCCGCAGATCGCGCTGGATGCGGCCGACGTGTTCCGCCGCGCCGATCCGCGCACCGTGCTGGAGCTGCGCGCGGCCAATTCCACCGAGCTTTTCGCGGCGCTAGACGATTACGATCTCGACGTGATCATGATCGGGCTGCGCGCGCCGAAACCACCCTATCACTGCCAGTTCTTCCGCCGCCAGAGCATCTCCATCATCGTTCCCAAGAGCCATCCCGCAACCACGCTGTCGCTGCGCGACCTCGCGGCAGAGCCCATCGTGCTGCGCGAACGCGGCAGTTTCACCCGCTCCCTCCTGATGGAGGCTTTCGAAGCCGCCGGACTGATTCCGCGCATCGCCTTCGAGATCGCCACGCGCGAAGCCGTGGCCGAGGCGGTGCGGCGCGGCTTCGGTCTAGGCCCGGTCCTCGACCACGAAGCACCAAGAGCCGATGATTTTCGCACCGTCCCGCTCGAGGGCGGGCGGATCGTGGGCGACGACTACCTCGTCAGCCACGCCAGCGCCCTGCAATACGGGCCGGTGCGCCGTTTCTTCGCCGTCAACCGGCCCGCGGCCTGACGACCCGGGAAACCGGCGCGCGCCCTGCCCCGCTCACTCCGCCGGGCCGGAGGCGGGTCGGTCCCCGAGCGTCTGGGCGGCGCGCGCGATGCCTTCGTCGGTCGGCATGACCGAAACATAGAACTCCACCCCGACATCGACGCGCATCCGGTCCTGGGTGACCAGCGCGGCCTCGCCGGTGCGGCGCACCTCGAGGCGCAGGGTCTTCATGTTGACCGGGCTCACCTCGTGCGTGGCGCGCCGGTAGAGCCGTCCGAAGACAAGACCGAAAAGGATGATGAAGCCGATGACGGGGATGACGAAGGTTCCAAGTTCCATGGGAGGGGGCTTGCAACGCGTGACACTACTGAAATCGTGAGGGGGCGGGATCAGCGTGGGAACAGGCGGAACCCCTCGGTCGGTGCCCCACAGCGCCGCACCCGCCGAAGGGACCGCGGCCGCGATTGCCGGCAGCGGCTGGCCGAGGACAGACGCGGCCAGCCAATGCAACACCAGCCTGCTCATACCGAAGGACAGGAAGAGCGCGGCAGGCCCGACCGGCTCGGAGAGCGGCGCGCAAGCCGCCCTCAACTGTTCAGATCGAACGCCTTCTGCACCTCGGCCTTGTCGGTCTCGGCGCGATCCTTCGACAATACGACCGAGCCGCGGCTCAGGACATAGAACCGGTCCGCGAGGTCGAAGGCGAAATCGAAATACTGCTCCACCAGGATGATCGCCATCTCGCCCTCGTCCCGCAACTGGCGGATCACGCGCCCGATCAGCTGGATGATGTTGGGCTGGATGCCCTCGGTCGGCTCGTCCATCAGCAATACGCGCGGGCGGGCGATCAGGGCGCGGGCGATGGCAAGCTGTTGCTGCTGCCCGCCCGACAGGTCGCCGCCGCGGCGGTTCTCCATGTCCTTAAGGACCGGGAAATACTCGAAGATGCGGTCGGGAACCCCTCGATCCCCCGTCGGCAGGCAGGCAAAGCCCGTCTCGAGGTTCTCGCGCACCGTCAGAAGCGGGAAGATCATGCGCCCCTGCGGGACGTAGCCGATGCCCATCTGGGCCAGCCTGTGCGCGGGCAGGACCGGCAGCTCCTCGCCGCCCAGCGAAAGCGCGCCGCCCGACCGCGCATGCGTGCCGGAAATCGCCTTCATGAGCGAGGTCTTTCCCACCCCGTTCGTGCCCATCACGCATGTCACCTGCCCGCGCTCGGCGCGCATCGAGATGCCGTTGAGGATCTGGCTGCCGCCGTAGTGAAGCGTAAGGTCGCGGGTTTCCAGCATGTCAGCGCCCCAGGTAGACTTCGATGACGCGCTCGATGCCCATCACATGCTCGAGCGACCCTTCGGCGATGACCGATCCTTCGTGCAACACCGTCACCCGGCAATCGAGCCTGCGCACGAATTCCATGTCATGCTCCACGACCACGACCGCATGCGACCGCGCCAGCCGCTTCAGAAGGTCGGCGGTATGGTTGCGCTCGTCCGTGGTCATGCCGGCGGCCGGTTCGTCCACGAGCAGAAGCCGCGGATCCTGCGCCAGCAACATCCCGATCTCCAGCCATTGCTTCTGGCCGTGGCTGAGGATGCCCGACTTGCGGTCCAACTGATCCGACAGGCCGATCTCGGCGGCGATCTCCTCGATCCGGGCGTGGTCCGCCTCGGTCACGCGGTCGAACATGGCGCTGAACGGGCCGCGCGGTTTCTTGAGCGACACGCGCAGATTGTCGCGCACGCTCTGGTCCTCGAAGACCGTGGGGCGCTGGAACTTGCGCCCGATCCCCTCGCGCGCGATCTGCGCCTCGGATTTGGTGAGCAGCGAATGCCCCATCTCGCCCCAGCGCACGGTGCCTACGTCGGGCCGCGTCTTGCCGGTGACGATATCCATGAAGGTGGTCTTGCCCGCCCCGTTCGGGCCGATCACCGCGCGCAGCTCGGGCAGGCCGATGGCAAAACTCAGGTTGTTGATCGCCTTGAACCCGTCGAAGGAAACCGAGACGCCGTTGACCTCGAGAAGCGTGCTCATGGGTCCTGCCTCCGCACCACGTAGTCGAACAGCCCCGCCAGCCCCCGCGGCGCGAAGAGCGTCACGAGGACGAAGCCGAGGCCCAGCAGCACCGGCCACCAGTCGATCCAGCTGATCTCGTAGAAGCCGAGGTCGACATCGGGCGCGCGCCCCGAGGTGAAATACGTCGACAGCAGCGAGACGACGGCGGCCCCGATGACCGCGCCGTAAAGCCGCCCGCGCCCGCCGATGGCGACCCAGACGGCAAGGTAGATGGACGCGATGGGGGCGATCTCGTCGGGGTTGATGATGCCCGCCTGCGGGTAATAGAGCGCGCCCGCGACACCGCAGATCATCGCCGACAGAGTGAAGACGACCAGCTTGTAGACCTCGACCGGGTAGCCGAGGAAGCGCACGCGCAATTCGTCGTCACGGATGCCGCGCAGGATGTTGCCGAACTTGCCCGACACGAGCCAGGCCGCCCCGATGTAGCCAAGCCCCAGCGCCAGCGCCGAGGCCCAGAAGAACCAGACCGACAGGCGCTCTTGCCCGATGGCCTCGGCACCGGGGATGTTCTGCAGGCCCGACAGCCCGTTGTTGCCGCGCAACCCGGTGTCGTTCTGGAACAGGTAAAGCGACAGCGCCAGCGTCATCGCCTGCGTCAGGATCGAGAGATAGACCCCCGTCACCCGGCTGCGGAAGGCGAGCCAGCCGAAGACGAGCGCCAGCAGGCCGGGCACCAGAACCACCATCACGAGGCTCAGGACCAGACTGTCCGAGACCGCCCACATCCACGGCCAATCCTCGGCCCCCACGACCGAGAAGATCTGCAGCGCGGTCGCCTGGCTGACCTCGGCTTCGGTCGGAGGGATCGGGCTTTCCGCAAGGTTCGCGCGGATCACCGCCTCGGTCCGGGCGGTCATCAGCCACATGCCGATCATGTAGCCGCCCAGCCCGAAAAAGGCGAAATGTCCGAGGCTCAGGATGCCGCAATAGCCCCAGACAAGATCCATGGCGAGCGCGGCAAGGCACAGGCAAAGCGTCATGCCCAGCACCTTGGTGAAACTGACCGACAGCGCGCCCGTGCCATAGGCGGGCGACAGGAAGGTCACGCAAAGCGCGACAAGCGCCAAGACCGCGATGAAGATCGGGACGGACCGGTTGCGGACGAAGATCGAGTTGCCCATCCCTCAATCCCCCGCCGCACGGCCGCGCAGCGCGATGATGCCGCGCGGACGGAACTGGATGAACAGGATCACGAAGAGGATCATGTAGGTCTGCGCCGCCAGCGTGTTCGTGGGGTTCAGCCACTCGATCGCCTTTTGCAGGCCGCCGATCATCGAGGCCCCCACCAGCGTGCCGAAGATGTTGCCGACGCCGCCGACAACGACGGTCATGAAGCTTTGCACGATGTAGTTCGTGCCCATGTCCGGCACGACTTGCGCGAAAAGCCCGATGGCGACGCCCGCGATCCCGGCGATGCCGGAGCCGAGGCCGAAGGTCAGCATGTTGATCCGGTCGGGGTTGATCCCCATCGAGGCCGCCATGGCGGGGTTTTGCGTGACCGCCCGCACCTCGAGGCCCAGCCGGGTGCGGTTCAGGATGAGCCAGAGCACCACGAAGAACAGGGCGGCGAGGATGAAGATCGCCACGCGCACGGAACTGATCGACACCACGTCGTTCAGCGTGACCGATCCCGCCAGCCAGTCGGGCGGCGTCAGCGGCTGGGTCAGCGCGCCGAAGACCAGCCGCACGATCTGCTGCAGCGCGATGGAGATGCCGAAGGTCGCAAGCAGCGTTTCCAATGGGCGATGGTAAAGCCAGCGGATGACAAGCCGCTCCATCGCCACACCCGCCATGAAGGTCACGACGAAGGCGAGCGGAATGGCGATGGCAAGCGAGGCGGTCTCGTTCGGCACAAGGCTTTGCACTACAAAGCCGGTATAGGCCCCGATCATGATGAACTCGCCATGGGCCATGTTGATCACGCCCATCACGCCGAAGGTGATGGCAAGCCCGATGGCCGCAAGGAAATAGATCGAGGCCAGCGAGATCCCGTCGAGCGACAAGTCGAGGAAGCGGTAGAAGCCGACCCGCGTCTCGATCCCGTCCAGCGTCTCGCGCGCGGCGGTGGTCACGGCGGCGCTGTCCTCGAGGTAGCGTTCGAAGAAGACGACCGAGCCAAGGCTTGCGGTCACGTCCGCCTCGCTCGGCGCGGGCGGGGCGAGGTCTGCGGCCACCAGCGCCGCATAGGCGCGGTCGCGGGCTTCCTCGGTGTTCAGCTCGGCCACCGGGATGCCGCCCACCGTGCCGTCCACGATGTTCGCGGTCAGGACCGACAGGATGTCGGACCGGCTGACGCGGGGGGGCGCGAGCCCCTCCTCGACCAGCATCTCGTAGGCGTCTTCGCGGCTCAGCGCGTCCGAGCCCGGCTCCAGCTCCCGCGCGATGTTGGCGCCGTCGGGCAGGGCCTCGGCCAGCTCCAGCCGCGTGGCGAGCAGCGGGTTCAACGTCGCGCGCGCCGACAGGCTGATGTTGCCCGAAAGGCTTTCGATCGCCGCGACGCGGGGGGCGTCCTCGTCCGAGAAGGCGATGACGAGCGCAGGCAGGATCACCTCGATCCGGGCGCGCAGATCCGGGTCGGTCTCGGTATCGAGAAGCCCCTGCAGAAGCGCGAGGTGGCTTTCCTCGGGGTCGCTTTCGATGGAGTCGAGCGCGGCCATGCGGCGCGCAGGATCGTCCGAGGCAAGCTGGAACTGCACGCGCGTCGCGGCGATCACGCCCTGCACGCCGCGGTTGGGCCTGAGCTGCGTCACGTCGCGGCTGCCCGCGGTGCCCAGAACCTCGCCGGTCGAAATGTCGATCAGCGTCAGCGGGTCTGCGTCGCCGTCTTCGACATAGACGAACAGCCCGTCGCTGTTGCGCTGATAAAGCTCGCGGTCCTGCCAGGTGGCAAGGAACTGCGGCACCTCGGGAAGCTGGCTGTCGACAAGGATGTCGAGGATGTCCTGCACTGTTCTACGCGACGCATCCGCGACCAGCTCGGCATTGTCCTGGAGAAGGGTCTGCAGGTCGGCTGCCGGTTGCGACTGCGCCGGCGCCTGCAGCGGCGCGGCAAGCGCCAGGAATACGCCGACAAGGGCGGCGAGTGCGGTGCGTGTCATGCTCTGTTCTGCCTTGGGGGGTGGCGACAGGCGGGTATCGGCCCGCCCGTCGCGCCGGTCGTGTGTTCAGTAGTTCGATTGCAGCTGAACGCAGGTCTCGGTCTCGGTGTTGTACATGCCGCAACCAAGGCCGGGCCAATTCGAGACCAGCACCGAGGATTCGGGCAGGAAGTCGGTCCAGGCATCACCCGGCACCGGGTCGGTCTGGCTGATGATGTCGAACTGCCCGTCGGCGCGGATCTCGCCGATCAGCACCGGCTTGGTCAGGTGGTGGTTCGGCAGCATCTCGGCCATTCCGCCGGTCAGGTTCGGCACCTGCAGACCATACATCGCGGCGCGCACGGCGTCCGGCTCGGTGGTGCCCGCGGCCTCGACCGCTGCGACCCACATCTGGAAGCCGATGTAATGCGCTTCCATCGGGTCATTGGTCACGCGGGTGTCGTCGCCGGTGAACTCGTGCCAGGCGGCGATGAAGGCCTCGTTCTCGGGCGTATCGGCCGACATGAAGTAGTTCCACGCCGCAAGGTGCCCCACGAGCGGTTCGGTATCGAGGCCCGACAGCTCTTCCTCGCCGACCGAGAAGGCGACGACGGGAATGTCGTCGGCGGTCACGCCCTGCGCGATCAGCTCGTTGTAGAAGCCCACGTTGGCATCGCCGTTGATCGTCGAGATCACGCCGACCTGCGCGCCCGTTTCACCCAGCGCCACCACGTCGGCGACGATCGAGGACCAGTCGGAATGACCGAAGGGCGTGTAGTTGACGAAGATGTTCTCCTGCGGGATGCCTGCGTCGAGCAGGTATTGCTCGAGGATGCGGTTGGTCGTGCGCGGGTAGACATAGTCGGTGCCGAGCAGCGCGAAGCTTTCGACGCCCAGTTCCTCGAGGAAGTAATCCACCGCCGGGATCGCCTGCTGGTTGGGCGCGGCGCCGGTGTAGAAGACGTTGAGCGAGCTTTCCTCGCCCTCGTACTGGACCGGGTAGAAGACGATGCCGCCCAGTTCCTCGACCACCGGCAGGATCGCCTTGCGGCTGGTGGAGGTCCAGCAGCAGAAGATCACGTCCACCTCTTCGACGGTCAGAAGCTCGCGGGTGCGCTCGGCGAAGGTCGGCCAGTCCGACGCGCCGTCGACGACGACCGGCACAAGCTGTTCGCCAAGCAGCCCGCCGGCGGCGTTCTGTTGTTCGATCAGCATCAGCATCACGTCGCGCAGCGTGGTCTCGGAAATCGCCATCGTGCCCGTGGTCGAGTGCAGCACGCCAACCTTGATATCAGCCTGCGCAGCCGTCACCGACATCGCGGCACAGGCGCTGGCGAGAAGCAGTTTTTTCATGAGAAACCTCTTTGAAGTCGTGGTGCATTTTGCACCTGCAGCATAGACAAATCCGATTGACGTGCTGTTGTCTGCCGCTAGTTTCACGCCACCGTGGTGCAGTTTTTGCACCACCTTCGGGGTGGCGGATGAGGCATCTGAAAATCTACCACGCGATCAAGATGATCCGCCGACACGGGTCGATCCGGAAGGCAGCGGACCTGCTCTCGGTGTCGCCCTCCGCGCTCAACAGATCGATCCAGGGCTTCGAGGAATCGCTCGGGGCCCGCATCTTCGACCGGGTCCCCGCCGGGGTCCGGCTGACCTCGGCCGGGGAGCTGCTGGTCGATGTCGTCGAGCGGCACCTGGTCGAATTCGAGGATCTGCAGCGTCAGCTGGGCTTCCTGCGCGACGGGCACATGGGGCAGCTGCGCATCGGGATCGGCGCGGATATCGCGGCCGGTCTGCCCCTTTTCGCCATCCGCGACCTCGAGGAGGAGATGCCGGGCATCTCCGCCGATGTCGTGACCGGCGACATCCCGAACCTGCTGCTGCGCCGCGAACTGGACCTTGCCATCCTCACCAACCCCGAGACCGATCGCGCGGTCGAGGTGCTGGCCTCGCAGACCGTGCCGCTCATGGCGCTTGCCACGCCGGGCTGGGCGTCACGCGTCGGCGTGGACGGGGCCGCAAACGGGGGCGCAAACGGGGGCGCAAACGGGGGCGCGCGGGTCGGACTGTGGGACATGGTCCGCTCGCGGATCGTCGTGCCGCCCGAAGGGACCGGGTCGCGGGCGGTGATCAGCCACGCGCTGCGCCGCCACGCCCTCGAGGAGGGGGCCACGACCAGCGTCGCCGCCTCGCAACTGCCCCTCGCCATGGCGACCGGCGCACGCAGTTGCATCTTTCCCGCCACCGTCTTCGCGGGCGCGGGGACGGGCGCGGGTGGCATCGACACGGCGGCCGGGCTCATGCCGCTGACGGTCGATGTCGGAACCGTGCAGGTCAGCGTCCTGCGCCACGCCGGCATCCCGCTGACGCGGCCGGGCCAGATCCTGTTGCGGCAGATCGAACGGCGGTTGAACGCCCTCGCCTGACTGCGGACGCGAAAGTCGAAGGTCAGAGCTGCGGGGTGAGCCCGGCCGATTGCAGCGCCTCGAGACGGGCATAGGCCCCATCGGCGGCCATCAGCTCGGCGTGGCTGCCCGCCTCGAGCAGGCGGCCACGGTCCAGCACGAGGATGCGGTCCGCATCGCGGATGGTGGACAGCCGATGCGCGATCACCAGCGTGGTGCGCCCCTCCGACAGCCGCTCGAGCGCGGCTTGCACCAACTGTTCGGACCGCGCGTCCAGCGCCGATGTCGGCTCGTCCAGCAGCAGGATCGGCGCCGCCTTGAGCATCGCCCGCGCGATCGCCACCCGCTGCCTCTGCCCGCCAGACAGCGCCGAGCCGCGCGGGCCGACCCCCGTCTCGAGGCCAAGCGGCAGCGCGTCGGCGAACTCGGTCACCGAGGCGGCCTCGGCCGCGGCGCGCACCTCATCGGGGGTGGCGTCAAGGCGACCCAGCCGGATGTTCTCGGCGATGGTCGTGTCGAACAGCGCCGTTTCCTGCCCGACCACCGCGATGGCATCGCGCAGCCCCTCGAGCGACAGGGCGGTGACCGGCACGCCGCCGATGCTCACATGCCCCGCCTCGGCGTCGATCAGCCGGGTGAGCAGGCCGAAGACCGTGGTCTTGCCCGCCCCCGAGGGGCCGACGATGGCCGTGGTGCGCCCCGCCTCGGCGGTGAAGCTCAACCCCTGCAACACCGGCGTGCCGCCATAGCCGAAACGCACATCCTCGAAGCGGATGTCGCCGGGCGTCACCGGCTGCGGCCGGGCCGGCGGCAGGATGGTCGGCTTCGCCTCCAGCACCGCGTAGAGCCGGTCGAGCGAGGCGACGCCCGCCTGCACCTGCCCGGCCACCGCCGACAGGCGGCGCAAGGGATCGAAGATCAGCGCCAGCGCGGTGAAGAAGGACATGAACTCGCCCACGGTCTTGCCGCCCGTGGCGATCTGCGACCCGCCATGATACAGCACCGCGGCAAAGCCCAGCGCCGCGACCACGTCGATCATCGCCGGGTTGGCGGCAAGCCCGCGCTGCGACCGGATCGCGTGACGCAGGAAACCCGCGACCTCCTGCCCGAAGCGCGCGGTCTCGTGCGGTTCCAACCGGTTCAGCTTGACCGACTGGATGCCGTGAAAGATCTCGTCCAGCTGCGTCGACAGCCGCGCCGCGGCCTCGCGGCTGGCGGTCGTGGTCCTGCGGATGAAGCGTTGCAGCGCCACGATGGGCAGCACCAGCAGCGGCAGCCCGACAAGCGCCAGAAGCGTCCAGAACCAGTCGTTGAAGAACATCACCGCAAGGAGCGACAGGAAGGTGATGGTGTCGCGCCCCAGCGACATCACCACGTTCGAGGCCAGCCCCTGAAGCGCCAGCGTGTCGCCGCGCACCCGTTCGATCAGCGCACCGGGAGAGTTGTCGCGGAAATAGCCCATGTCGAGCGACAACAGATGCGTGACCAGCCGCTTCTGCAATGCGGTCGTCACCTCCAGCCCGATGGTCACCATGATGAGCCGTTGCCAGAACCCGGCAATCGCCTTGAGAATGAAGACCAGCGCCATGGCGACCGCGACCCAGGCCACCCCGCCCACATCGCCTGCGGCGAAGAGATCGTCGAACAGCGGCCGCACGAGGTAGGCCACCCCCCCGAGCGCAGCGCCCTCGATGGTCATCAGCACGCCGGCCAGCAGCAGCTTGGCCCAGTAGCCGCGCACATGCTCGCGCCAGAGCCGCATCAGCAGCCACCGCGCGGGCACGCCGCTTTCCGGCAGCGGATCGGAACTGTGGGACAACTGGGACAGGGGCACCGCTCCGGCGGTTGAACTGGCGTGGCGGATCGCGGCAGGCTTACGACATGCGCGCCGGGCGGGCAAGCCATGGGCCCGAGGGACGCGACGGCAGAGAGCGGTTTCGCTCTCGCCGCAAACTGTCTATCACCGCGGGCAAGGTGCCGCGCCCGGGGCAGAGCCCGAACCGGCCCTGCCTGCCGCGTCGCGGCGCATCTTTTCCACCCAGCGTTGCCGGTGCAACGCGATCCACCGCGGCGCGCCCATGATCGAACGCATCGAGACCTACGAGTTCCATCCCGTCCTGCTTGCGCCGGGCGCACGGCGGCCGGGGGTCTCGGCCTTCATGCGGATCAGGAACGGCGCGGATTTCCTCGAGGCGACGATCCGCACCCATGTCGACCAGTTCGACGAGATCGTCGCGGTCTTCAACCAATGCACCGACGCCACGCCCGACATCCTTGCACGGCTCGCCGCCGAGTTCGGCCCGAAACTGCGCGTCTACCACTACGCGCCGCGCGTTCACCCGGTGGGCAGCGACGGTCACAGGCTCACACCGGGCGGCGATCCGTCCTCGATCGTGACCTATTACAACTTCGCCCTTGCCATGACCCGGCACCAATGGGCGGTGAAGCTCGACGATGACCACCTCGCCATCCCCGCCGCGCTCGAGGCGATGACCGGCGCGATCCGCGCAGGGCGCGCCGATGACGCGGCGCTGCACTGTTTCTCGGGCCCGAACCTGCTGCGCGACGCGGGCGGGCGGCTTGCGATCCCCGCGGCCGATCCGGTGTCGGGCGGGGGGGACATCGGCTTTTTCCGCGTGCGCGAAGACACGCATTTCGTGCACGATCCCCGCTTCGAACGCTTCGCCCGCGGGGGGCTGCAACGGCGCTTTGCCGGCTGGTTCTACTGGCACCTGAAATTCCTGAAGACGGGCGGCGGCTTTGCGAATTACGAACTCGCGGCCAATCCCGGCTCTCGCTACCTGCGCAAGCAGGAGCGCCTTGCGGCCAGCGCGGCCTGGTCCCTGCCCGAGGCCCGCGCAGCCCTGACGCCGGGACTGCTGCGCCGCCTCAAGGCGCGGCTGGACGAAAAACAGGGGCTGACACTGGCGCGCGACGCGAGCTTCGCCGACAGCTTCCCGCACGATGATGTCGAGACCGCGCTCGACGCGACCGCGCCGGGTTGGCGCAGATGGCTGGAGGGCGACGGATGACGGGCTGGCCGGTCTACGTGATCAACATGGACGAGAACCCGGACCGCATGGCGCGCGCCCGCGCCGAACTGGACCGGCTCGGCATTGCCTTCACGCGCTTCTCCGCCGTGAACGGCCGCGCGATCCCCGAGGACGAGGTGCCGCGCGTCTATGACGCGGATGCGAATGCACGGCGGTTCCGGCATCCGATGATCGGTGCCGAGATCGGCTGTTACCTCAGCCATGTCGCCCTGTGGGAGAGGATCGCTGCAGGCGATGCGCCGGGCGGCATCGTGCTGGAGGATGATTTCGCCGCGCGCGACAGCCTGCCGGCCGTGCTCGACGCGCTGGCCC
The DNA here is from genome assembly GCF_030163755.1 of Roseicyclus amphidinii. Classification (GTDB taxonomy): domain Bacteria; phylum Pseudomonadota; class Alphaproteobacteria; order Rhodobacterales; family Rhodobacteraceae; genus Roseicyclus; species Roseicyclus amphidinii. Next base: position 25,132 of record NZ_JASJOE010000006.1, on the reverse strand, counting down.
GTGACGGCGACGCATGGGATATCGTGAAGCTCTTTTCACTGGACAAGCCCCAGCGCCTGCTCGACCGCCGCCCGCTTGTCGTCGGGGCTGCCGGGGGCGACGGGGCCGCGGGCGGGGCCGAGATCGTCATCCCCTACAAGGTGCCGACGACAATGCTGGGCTACGCGATCCGCAAGGATACGGCCGCGCGCCTTGCCGCCGGGGCCCTACCCGTGTCGCGCCCGGTCGACGAGGATCACAAGCATTTCTGGGAGCTTGGCCTGCGGATCGCCTCGGTTCTGCCGCCACCGCTGCAATTCGGCGAAACCTCCTTCGAGGAGGGCAGCATCCAGAAGACGCGCCGCCGGTCGCGCGGGGTCGCCGGGCTGGCGCAGGCCGGGCGCAATCTGCGGTATCGGCTGCGCTACGTCGCCGGGTTGCACTGGCACCGGTTGGTGAGACGGGCCCGCTAGGACGGGTCGGGCGGGCTGCCGACCGTGCCGGCCCGGATGTGACCGGAGGTCTCGATGATCGGACAACGGGGGCTTTGCATGAGCCACGGGGACACAGGCCACGCGCCGCATCCCGTTGTCCGATCATTGCGGGATGCCCGTGATGGCCATGGCCGCGGCAACACCCCGGCGCAAGGACGTTCAAGCCAGACGAACGTCATAGCGCCGCTGTCACCAGATACCATGACCTGCGCGACACGCCGCCAGCGCATTGGCGCGCCGCGGGGTCAAATCGCTCGAAACCGCCACTTAAGACGGCGCCGAGCACCTTTCGCCAATGTCAGCACACCCGAGAGTCAGAGCCGCGCGTCCTCGGCGTGATCGAGGAACCAGCGATAGGTCTCTTCGATCCCGTCGCGCAGGTCGATGCGGGCCTGCCAGCCCATGTCGCGCAGGCGCGAGACATCCATCAGCTTGCGCGGCGTGCCGTCGGGTTTTGTCGTATCGCAGCGGATCGCGCCGCGAAAGCCCGTGACCTCGGCCACCATCCGCGCCAGCTCGAGGATGCTGACATCCGTGCCGGTGCCCACGTTGATATGACTCAGCATCGGCCGGGTGTTGGCCTCGTAGCTCGCGCGGTCGAGATCCATCACGAAGAGCGAGGCCGCGGCCATGTCGTCAACATGCAGGAACTCGCGCCGGGGCGTGCCGCTGCCCCAGATCACCACCTCCGCGCGGCCGTCCCGCGCCGCCTCGTGAAAGCGGCGGATCAGGGCGGGCAGGACGTGGCTGTTCTCGGGGTGGAAGTTGTCGCCGGGCCCATAGAGGTTCGTGGGCATCACGCTGCGGTAATCGGTGCCGTATTGCCGGTTGTAGCTTTCGCAGATCTTGATGCCCGCGATCTTGGCGATGGCATAGGGCTCGTTCGTTGGCTCCAGCGTGCCGGTCAGCAGCGCATCCTCGCGCATGGGCTGGGCGGCCTCGCGCGGGTAGATGCAGGAAGACCCGAGAAACAGCAGCCGCCGCACCCCTGCCGCCCAGGCCTCGTGGATCACGTTCAACTCGATGGCGAGGTTGTCGCGGATGAACTCGGCCGGGTAGCTGTTGTTGGCGTGGATGCCGCCGACTTTGGCCGCGGCGAGGATCACCGCCTCGGGGCGTTCCTCGGCCATGAAGGCGCGCACGGCCGCCTGGTCGGTCAGGTCCAGGTCGGCACGGCTTCGGGTGACGGTCCCGACGCCCCGCGCCTGCAACTGCCGCAGGATCGCACCCCCCACCATGCCGCGGTGACCTGCGACGAAGATCTTGCCCATGATGCCCCCTACCCTTCCAGCGCGACGGGCATGTCGAAGCCATGCGCCTTGAGCAGCGCATGGCGTTGCGCGGCCTTCAGATCCTCGGCGACCATCTCGGCGCACATCTCGCGCGCGGTGATCTCGGGCTCCCAGCCGAGCTTGGCCTTGGCCTTGGACGGATCGCCCAGAAGCGTCTCGACCTCGGCGGGGCGGAAATACTTCGGGTCGATCCGCAGGATCACGTCGCCCGGCGTCACCGCGGGCGCCCTGTCGCCGCTGACCGAGACGACGCGGGCGATCTCTTCCACCCCCTCGCCCTCGAAGGCCAGCGCGATCCCGAGATCCTCGGCCGCCCATGTGATGAACTCGCGCACGGAATACTGCTTGCCGGTGGCGATCACGAAATCCTCCGCCGCCTCCTGTTGCAGCATCATCCACTGCATCCGCACGTAATCCTTCGCATGGCCCCAATCGCGCAGCGCGTCGATGTTGCCCATGTAGAGGCAAGGCTCGAGGCCCTGGGCGATATTGGCCAGCCCGCGGGTGATCTTGCGGGTCACGAAGGTCTCGCCGCGCCGCGGGCTCTCGTGGTTGAACAGGATGCCGTTGCAGGCATAAAGCCCGTAGGCCTCGCGGTAATTCACCGTGATCCAGTAGGCATACATCTTCGCCACCGCGTAGGGGCTGCGCGGATGGAAGGGCGTGGTCTCGGTCTGGGGGGTTTCCTGCACGAGGCCATACAGCTCCGAGGTCGAGGCCTGGTAGAAGCGCGTCGTCTTGTCGAGGCCGAGGAAGCGGATCGCCTCGAGCAGGCGCAGCGTGCCGATGGCATCGACATCGGCGGTGTATTCCGGGGCCTCGAAGCTGACGGCGACATGGGATTGCGCGCCGAGGTTGTAGACCTCGTCGGGGCGCACCTCGGCCAGGATGCGGGTCAGGTTCGAGGTGTCGGTCAGGTCGCCGTAATGCAGGCGCAGCTTGGGGTCGGGCTGGTGCGGATCCTCGTAGATGTGGTCGATCCGCTGGGTGTTGAACAGCGACGCGCGGCGCTTGATGCCATGGACCTCGTAGCCCTTTTCCAGCAGGAACTCCGCGAGATAGGAGCCGTCCTGCCCGGTGATCCCGGTGATGAGCGCGCGCTTGGTCATGTCTTCGTCTCGTCCTTCCCGCTGCGCCGCGATGCTAGCGCCACTAAAATGTTAAAGGTTACCTAACCAATATCGTCGGATGACGCGATAGCGGAGGCGCAGCTTGTCCGAGATCCCCACATGACATGACGTAGTCCCGCGATCCGCTCCCTTGTGCAAGAGCGGCTCTTGATAACCTCGCCCCGTTTCCGTAGTGGCGAAAATGAATCTCTCGCGCGGGCCTCTGGAGGCGCGTAGGCTTCGAAGGACATTGCAAGACCATGGATAGGCATACCGGTGACTAAGCCACCCGCCATCGCCTTCGTGCCAACCAACACAAGGCCGCCGCGCAACCTGTCACAAATGCCGCTGAACGCGTTGGAATGGCCGCTTGGCCGACCCGAACGCCTTGAGAACGCCACCGTGGCGGACATGGGGGCGCAGGATCACTTGGTCGTCTACCCGCGCACGAGTGTCTGGAGATTGAACAGCGACCAGATACCACCGAAGCTTTCAATCGCAATAATGGAACCCAGAGCATACCACTGGCGGCACATGCGGTTGGCGGAATGGCTGAACCACCGGTTCAGCGCTGTGCTTACGTCTGATGAACGGCTCCTCACCCGGCTACCCAACGCACTATTCGTGCCATATGGAACAACTTGGGTGCCCGGCTGGCAATCCTCGGTTGTCTCGAAGACACGCAACGTTTCCCTGATCGCTTCGGATAAGCGGTCCCTGTCGGGACACAAGCTGCGGCACCGCTGCGTCAACTGGATCAGGAGCGAGGGGCTAGCCGTCGACATCATGGGCCGCGGCTATGACGCGTTCGCGCAAAAATCAGATGGGTTGGCGTCCTATCGCTTTTCCGTCGTCATCGAAAACAGCCGCGAAAGGAACTATTTCACTGAAAAGCTCCTTGATGCCGTGCTATGCCAAACTGTCCCTATCTATTGGGGCTGCCCCAACATAGGCGATTTCATGGATACGAGAGGAATGATCTTGTGCGAAAGTGAGGAGGACATAAAAGCGGCGATACTCGCATCGGGACAAGAACTCTACGACGAAAAACTGGTGGGACTCAAAGCTGCCGTACCTGCGGCAGCTCACTTCGCCGACTATTATGGGCGTGCAGCCCAAGCTCTACTCAATGCCGACGGCAAGAAACCCGGCTAACCGGCGATACGCGCCCAGCCCTCCGGCCAGATGTCGGGGTTCACCGCCGAGGGGTCGGCGAACCAGGTGTCGGGTGTCGCCACCACCTTGGCGGGGTCGGGGTTCAGCCACGCCCCCCACCACGAAAACGAGGAATTGGCCGTGATGTGGTGGCGGCAGGCACTCATCAGCCGCAGATCCTCGAAATTGCGATCCGGTCCGTTGTGACCCACCACCCGGATTTCGGCGGGCAGCTCGAGGTGCTCGGCGACCCAGGCCGGATCGTCGGAAAAGGCGAAGATCACGGGCTCCGCCCCCATGCGCGTGGCGACATGATCGAGCGCGGCGGCGTAATAGGCCGGGGTGCAACTGCCGTGGTAGGCTGCGAATTTCGGATTGCGCACGTAATCGCCACGCCGGATGTGCAGCGAGACCGCGCGCGGCTCGTCCCGGATCTCGGCAAGCCAGCGCGCGTTCTCGGGGTCGGGTTCGCGTCCGGGCGTCAACTCGGCCCGGATCGCATCGGCGTGGCGGACGAAATACCGCTCTGACTGGAAATACCCCTCCAGCCAGACCGGCCCGGTCACCTGCGCGACGCGCGGGTCATAGGCAAGGCTTGCCTCGCGCATGTAGGCAGGGCCCTTGCCGCGCAGCGACCAGAGCAGATGCGCCAGCGGCCGGTCCTTGCGATAGGGCGGCAGCTCGGCCTCGGGCATGGGCCGGTCGGCGAGCGCGAAGACATCCAGCCCGTAGCCATGTTCGCGCGCCCGCCCGTAGTGACGCTTGTCGAGCACGAGATCCTGACCGGTCTCGAGCGCCAGCGCCCGCCCGGCCGCGTATTGGAACATCTGGTTTCCCAGCCCGCCGGCGAGGCGCATGATGATCATCGACAACTCCACGCGTCAGGCACTGACATGCCATCCGAAGGTCTGCAGCCCGGCCGGTGCCCGCGTCATCCGGTGACGACCAGCAGACCCCCCTGCATGGCCCGACCGCCGCACTGCGGCGGCGACGATAGACAAGATCCGACCGGGCGACCAGCCCGACTGTCCGGGCCAGCGGGCCGCTCAGATCGGCGGGGCGGCGCGCTCGGTCATCAGCTGCCGCGCGGTCACGCGTTCCCGGTGGATCATGTAAAGCCCCGCGCCGATGATCACCGCGATCCCTGTCAGCGTGAGCGCGTTCGGGAAATCCCCGAACACGAGGAACCCCAGCAAGGTCGCCACCGGCAACTCGAGGTATTGCAGCGGTGCCAGCGTGGCCGAGGGCGCCATGGACAGCGCGTAGGTCATCATCATGTGGCTCAACGCGGCGAAGAACCCCACGCCAAACAGCCACAGCCAATCCACACCCGCAGGCCAGACCGGGTCGAAGACTGCGGAGCCGGACCCCTCGGCCAGCACCAGCACGGGAAGGCACAGCAGGCTGGCAATGGCCCCGGTGTGGAACTGCAAGGCGACGGGATGCATCTGCCGCGACAGGCCACGGGTCACGAGGATGTAGGAGGCGAAACAGACCGCGGTGCCGAGCGGGAACAGCGCCACGGGTCCGAAGACGGCGAAACTCGGCTGGATCACGAAGAGCACACCCACGAACCCCACCAGCGCCGCCCCCACCCTGCGCGGCCCGACCTCTTCGCCGAGGTGGAACTTGCCCACCAGCAGCACGATGAAGGGTGCCACGAAGACGATGGCCAGCGCATCGGCAAGCGGCATGACGCTGATCGCCGCGATGAAGCAGAAGGTGGCGACCAGCAGGAACACCGCCCGGAACGACAGCGCAAGCCACTGCCCGCGCGCCACGCGCAGGGACAGGCCCATGATCGCCACGACCGGTGCCATGAGGGCGCTTTGCACGACGAAGCGCGCGGCCGTGATCTGCCCGACGGGCACGGTGTCGGAGGCGAGCTTGGCCGCCACGTCCAGCAACGGCGCGGTCAGGCAGAAGCCCAGCATCAGGGCGACCCCGGCAAGGATGCGGTCGGTCGGTGCGGATGTGGCGCTCGCGTGGGTCATGCACTTTCGTAGGCGCATCGCCCGTGTGCGTCCATCCGGATCATGGTGCCGCGCGATGGCGGGGCAGCTTTGCCGCAGGCTGCAGGCCGCGACACCCGGCGCCTCGCGGCGGTGGTGACGATGGCGCGCGCGTGCGTCGCCTGCGGACACGAGGCTCCAGGCAAGGCACCCCGGCCCCCGTCATGGTTTTCGTGGCTACGGCCCGACAATCCGGTTCAGCAACGCGGAAAGGCGGGCTTGTATCTCTTCCGTGTTTTCGGGTGGAAGAACACTGTCTGCCACTTGGTTGACCGTCGACAACACATGATCGCTGTAGCTTTCCGCCCAGGTCCGGACATCGGACCGGTTGGTCGGAAAATTCGCAGCTCCCGCAGGAGGTGACATCGCCTCCACCTGGGCATTCGACGCGATCGAACGACTTGTGGTTCCTGGCGTGAATTGACTTTGGTCGCTCGCCCCGATGACGGATTGCGCGGTGTTGGAGAGGTCGAGTTGATCCAGAATGTCCAAGTCAACAGGTTGATAGGCCGAGCCGAACGCCAGGCCTTCGTCAGCACCAACGGGCTGCGTCGTGATTTGGGACGGGTCGGACAGGGAACGCCAGTATTGAGCGGGCTCCAACATGCCCGGAACCTGATCGTTCATTCCCTGGTTCATGCTGGGTGTGGTGATGTCTTGCCGTGGCATGGGCGTGTCTTGAAGGCCCACGCTCATTTCGACATCGAGCTCGCCGCGATATGCGTCGATGACGTTGTCCAGCATTGTCTGGGACACCAGTTCGCCCGGAACCGCAATGGCGAACGGTATCAAGGCAAGGGCCTTTGCAGGGCCGCGTCGACGCGGCGCATCTTGTGGAAATTCGGTCATTGTTAGCGCCCCTTGCCTGACATGCGAAGCGTGTAGTGTAGCTGGTTTCAGCTTTTTTATGATATAAAACAGTTACTTAAGCGGAGCCTCGTTTTGCCCGGTTCCACTTGGGACCTTGGTACTTGACAAAGCATACAAAAAATTTATGCGCGTCGCCAGAACAATTCTGCGCGCGCGATGTGTCACCACGCTTCGTTGAGACCGCGGCGCAATGGGCCATGGCGCTTGCGGGTGTCGAAAGTGCCGTCGGGGGTGACGGTGCTGTTCTCATGGTTGCGCACGATCTGGTCGAGACGCATGCGGCCAGTGCCCGACTGCCAGTCGAGCCCCAGATCAACCTGGCCGCGGAGCCGGGCCAGATCGGCCTCTCCGCCCCTCGGCGCTGAGTAGAGCGCCGCAAGGCCACTTTTCAGCTGCATCTCGCCCCTCGACACAGTCCAGGGCACAGGGAAATCGAGCCTCCCGGTGACCCGGTTCAGGCTGACCTTTCGCGCGCCGCCGTTGTGACCGTGGCCGTCGGTTCAGGCCTGCTGCGTATCGGCCGTATGCGTCAGCCTGTTGCGGATCGAACAGGACAGCGTCCTGATGCTTCTTGACGAGGTCCCGGTCCTGCGCCACCGGCTCCTGCGCGATCTGGTCGCCCGGAACAGGTCGCTCACCCGGAAGAGCATCACGCTGACCACGTTGACTGCCAAGCAGCGGGTCAACGGATGATGGCTCAACCCTTCGGCCATCAGGTCGCAGACCTCCGGGGTCGAGTCGCCATGCCGACCGGCACCACAGCCCTCGGCATACCCGTGAGGGTAGCCGAGGGTCAGGTCTCATCCGGGAACGGCGACGTTCGGTCGGCAGCCGATGCGCGTGTCGGAGTCGAGCCCCGGTCGAAACATTCATCCATGTTTCACCCGGCTGCTCGAGAAACCCGCCCTTGCCCGCCGGCCGGACGCAGGGCGTCAGGACGCCAGCTGCTCGAACAGACGCGCGACCGCCTCGGCGCCGGGATCGGTGTTGCCATAGAGTTGTTCGGCGTTGATGTATGCCGCCCGCCCGGCCTTGGCCTTCCGGATATGGGCAGTCTGTGTCGCCCCCTCGCGTGCCGCGACAGCCGCCTGGGCCAGGCCACTCGCCTCCAACTGGTCGAGCGCCGGTTTCAGGGCATCGACCATGGTGCGGTCCCCCAATTCCGCGCCGCCGATCTTCTGCATGCGGGCCAGCCCCTCCTTGAGGGCGGCGACCATGCTCAGGCCGCTCGAGGCCGCATCGCCCGCGGCGGTGAAGAAGATCGCCAGAAGCACGCCCGAGGAGCCGCCCATGGTCTGGGACAGTTCCTGCCCGATGGCCCGGAACAGTTGGGTATGGTCCGCAAGCGGCAGCCGGTCGAGCGCCCCGATCAGGGCCCGCGCCGCCCCTGCGAGAGTCGAGCCGGTATCCCCATCCCCTGATTTCGCATCAAGGGCGTTCAGATCGGCCTCCGCCTTGATCAGGATCTGACAGCACCTGGTGATGAACTCCGCCGTCGGTTTGTGCTCGGACGGGATCGGCTGGATCGGGCGCAGGCCGTCGGGCAGCTCGATCACGCGCACGGGCTTGATCGCCTTGCACCCGGGCCAGGCCGAAGGGCCGCAGGGCGCGCTGAGCCAGGCGTGATCCTCGGCACTCAGGCGGTAGACCGAAACCGAGAAGCCGCGCATGTCGAGCGAGGTCATCATCGCCGCCGGACCCACGATCAACTGCAGCTGATGGCCGATCGCCGATTTCGCCAGGTCATTGGCAAGGGTGGACATTTCCAGCTCGGTCGCCCCGCCCAGGTTGTTCAGAAGCACCACATGCGATCCGGGTTCCATGACGGCGGCCAGCTTGGACGTGACGGCGGCCATGGCCTGTTCGGCATTGTGGTAATCGATCTGCTGCACGCCCGCTTCGCCATGGATGCCAAGGCCCAGTTCCGCCTTTCCCGGCCCCACGCGGTGTTCCTTGGGGGAGCCGGGCACCGTGCAGGTGTCGAGCGACATGCCGATGGAGCTGGTCCCCCGGATCACCCGCTCCGCCGCTGCCGTGATATCCTCGAGCGAGGCACCGCTTTCGGCCATGGCGCCCGCGATCTTGTGAACGAAGAGCGTGCCCGCCACCCCGCGCGACTGCGGCAGGTCGGGCAGCGCGATATCGTCATCGACGATCACCATGTTGACCTTGAGGCCAAAGGCCCGCGCGCGCTCGGCGGCCAGTCCGAAATTCAACCGGTCGCCGGTGTAGTTCTTCACGATCAGAAGACAGCCCGCCGGGCCCGTCACGGCAAGGATGCCCGCCAGCACCGCATCGACCGACGGCGAGGCGAAGACATCGCCACAGACCGCTGCCGTCAGCATTCCCTGCCCCACGAAACCCGCATGGGCCGGTTCGTGGCCTGACCCGCCGCCCGAGACCAGCGCCACGCGCGACTTGTCCCAGTCGGTGCGCAGCACGACACGGATATGCGGGTAGCCGTCGAGCCGCGCGAGGGTTCCGCCCGAGGTCTTGATCAACCCGTCGATCGCCTCGATGACGGTCGCATCCTTGTCGTTGATGAATTGGGCCATGGTGTCCTCCCTCAGGCCAGTCGCGCGCCAGAGGCGTCGAAATAAAACGGGTTGTGCGGGCGAATGCGCAGGATATCGCCCGATTTCAACTCGGTATGGGCATCCGTCACGGTGACGATGTCGTGGGACCGGAACCGCAGATGCAGGCGCGTCTGGTCGCCCAGATGCTCGACCCGCTGGACGAAGCTTTCCTCGCCCTCGCCCTGCACGATCATTTCGGGCCTGAGGCCGATGCTCACGGCCCGCGCAGGCGCGCCGCCGAAGACATCGGCGGGCAGCACGTTGATGCGCGGCTGGCCGAGGCGGCTGGCGGCATAGATGCTGACCGGGTTCTCGTAGATTTCGCGCGGGCTGCCGAACTGCACAAGCTTGCCCCTGTCCAGAACACCCACATGGGTGGCCATGGTCATCGCCTCGATCTGGTCGTGGGTGACGTAAAGCAGCGTCGCGCCCCGTTCGGCCTGGATCGATTTCAGCTCGATCCGCAGATCGGCGCGCAGCTTGGCGTCGAGGGAGCTGAGCGGTTCATCCATCAGGAAGACCGCCGGATTGCGCACAAGGGCGCGCCCGATCGACACGCGCTGCATCTCGCCCCCCGACAAGGCCGTCGCCTTGTTGTCGAGCTTGTGCGAGATCTGCAGAACCTCGGCGATCTGCCCGACCTTGCGGTCGATCTCGGGCTGGGGGGTCTTCAGGATCGGGGATTTCAGCGGAAACTCGAGGTTCTGGCGCACCGTCAGATGCGGGTAGAGCGAGTATTGCTGGAACACCATCGCCACGTTGCGCTGCGCAGGCGTCAGCCCCGCCATGTCGCGCCCGTCGATCTGCACACCACCCCGGTCCGGCGTGTCGAGGCCCGAGACCATGCGCAACAGGGTCGTCTTGCCGGCCCCGGTCGGCCCCAGAAGCACGACGAAGGACCCGTCGGGCACCGTCATCGTGACATCGTCCAGTGCCACGGTCGCGCCGAAGGTCTTGGTGATGCCGGTCAGTCGAACCTCAGCCATGGGCAAGCACCCCCGCATTGGCATGGCTGCGCAGGGCATGGCCATGGGTGTTCTCGAACAGGGTGAGGGTGCGGGCATCGAAGGACAGGCCGGTGGTCTGCCCGACCACCACGGCCTCGCTGCTGGGAATGCGCGCCTTGAGCACCCCGCCCGGCGTGTCCAGCGTCACGATCCGCGTCGTGCCGAGGTATTCGCTGGCCACGATCCGCCCGCGATAGGGGGCGGCATCGTCAAGCTTCACATGCTCGGGCCGAACGCCCAGCGTCAGTTTTCCGCTCGCGCCGTCGATGGCTTCGGGAACCTTCACCGCGACGCCGTTCAGCCGCACCTCGTCATGGCCCGCGCCGATCATGCCGTCGAATTCGAGGAAGTTCATCGGCGGCGATCCGATGAACTGCGCCACGAACTTGGTCGCGGGCCAATCGTAGATGTCCTGCGGCACGCCGAATTGCTCGACGACGCCGTGGTTCATCACCGCGATCTTGTCGCCCATCTGCATCGCCTCGAGCTGGTCATGGGTGACGTAGACGGTCGTCGCCTCCATCCGGTCGTGGAGCGCGCGCAATTCCTCGGCCATGTGCTCGCGGAATTCAGCGTCCAGCGCGCCCAGTGGCTCGTCCATGAAAAAGGCCTTGGGCTGGCGGACGATGGCGCGCCCCAGCGCCACGCGCTGACGGTCGCCGCCCGACAGGCCGCCCACCGGCCGGTCGAGGATGTCGGTGATCCCCAGGATCTCGGCCACCTCGCCCACCTTTTCGCGGACCCGCGCCTTGGGCATCCCCTGGCTTTTCAGCGGATAGCTGATGTTCCCGCGCACCGTCATGTGCGGGTAGAGCGCGAACATCTGGAAGACGAAGGCGATGTCGCGCTGGCTGGCGCGTTTCTGGCTCACCTCCTCGCCGTCGATGTAGATGCGGCCCGACGTGGGCAGCTCCAACCCCGCCATCATGCGCAGCGTCGTGGTCTTGCCGCAGCCCGATGGCCCCAGCAGCATGAAGAACTCGCCATCCTCGATGGTGAAGGTCGAATTCTGCACCGCCGTGAAGGCCCCGAATTCCTTGCGAAGGTTCTCGATACGGATCTGGGCCATGAGCTACTCCGGGAAATGGCTGACGATGATGAACATCACCGTGCCCGTCAGCGTGACGATGAAGGAATAGCTGTAGGCGATCAGCAGCCAGGGCTGCATCAGCATCACCACGCCCAGTGCGATCAGGATCGAGGCCAGCATCTCCCACGGCCCCCGGCGCAGGCGGAGCAATCCGGTCAGGAAGGTTCTCATTTGCGCACCGCCCCGAATGTGATCCCGCGCAGCAGGTGCTTGCGCAGAAGGATGGTGAAGACCATGACCGGCACGAGGAAGATCGTGGCACCGGCCGCGACGGCGGGCCAGTCCTGCCCGGTCACGCCGATGATCGTGGGAATGAAGGGCGGTGCCGTCTGGGCATTGCCCGAGGTAAGCAGCACCGCGAAAGCGTATTCGTTCCACGCGAAGATCAGGCAGAAGATCGCGGTCGAGGCGATGCCGGTCGCCGCTTGCGGCAGCACGACCTTGTAGAAGGCCTGGAACCGCGTGTAGCCGTCGATCAGCGCCGCTTCCTCGTATTCGCGGGGGATTTCGTCGATGAAGCCCTTGAGCAGCCAGACCGAGAGCGACAGGTTCACCGCCGTGTAGAGCAGGATCATGCCGGCATGGGTATCGCTCAGGCCTAGACCGCGGAACATCAGGAAGATCGGGATCGCCACGGCGATGGGCGGCATCATCCGCGTCGACAGGATGAAGAACAGCAGGTCATCCTTGAGCGGGATGCGGAAGCGGCTGAAGGCATAGGCCGCGAGCGTGCCTAGGAACACCGACAGGAATGTCGAGCCGAAGCCGATGATCACCGAGTTCATGAACCGCTCGCCGAAGCGCGACGGCCCGACGATGGCCATGCCGCGCTCATGGACGATCTCGTCATACCATGTTTCGGGCGGATTGGCCTCCAGCGCCTCGGCGCTCTGGCGCGTCTGGGTGGTGAACAGGTTGACATACCCCCCCAGCGTGAATTCCGAAAACACCTCGGGCGGATAGGCGATGGCGTCGTTCTGCGACTTGAAGCTGGTCGAGATGATCCACAACAGCGGCAGGATCGTGATGATCCCGTAGGCCGCGACCAGCAGGCCCGCGATCCATTTCTGGGGCTTCGACGGTTCGGTGACGGAATAGCTCATCTCAGCGTTCCTTCACCTTGTTGAGCGCCTTGACGTAGATCGAGGCGAGGCCGAAGACCGTGACGAACAGGATCACCGCATAGGCCGAGGCATAGCCGGTGCGCCACCGCTCGAACGCCTCGCGCTTGAGGTCGATGGCGGTGAGCGTGGTGGTATTGCCGGGCCCGCCGCCGGTCAGCTGCACGACAAGGTCGAACATCTTGAAATTCTCGATGCCGCGGAACAGGACCGCCAGCATCAGGAAGGGCAGCACCATCGGCACGGTGATCGTCCAGAACTGCCGCCACGCGCTGGCGCGGTCGCATTCGGCAGCCTCGTAGATGCTGTCAGGGATCGACCGCAGCCCGGCCAGGCAGATCAGCATCACAAAGGGGGTCCACATCCAGGTGTCCACGATGACGATGGACCACGGCGCCAGCGCCACATCCCCGATCATCGAGAAACTGTCGGGCGCGGCCCCCGTGAGGTAGCCCACCACCGTGTTGAACAGGCCGATCTGCGGCTGGTAGAGAAAGGTCCAGAAATTGCCGACCACGGCGGGGCTCAGCATCATCGGCAGCACGATGATCGTGGTCCACAGGTCGTTGCCCTTGAACTTGCGGTTGATCAACCAGGCCAGCGCGAAGCCGATCAACACCTGCAACACGATGGTCCAGATCAGGAAATGCGCCGTCGCCTGCATCGTGGCCCAAACATCGGGATCGTTCAGGATACGCTGGTAATTCTGCAGCCCGACCCATTCGACATCGGCATTGGGCCGGTTCACGCGGTAGTTGGTGAAGCTCAGCCGGATCGTCCAGATCAGCGGAAAGATGTTGATCGCCAGCAGCAGGAAGATAGTCGGCGCGACGAAGATCCAGGCGATCGTGCGATCCGAAAGGCCGCGGATGGTGCGGGCCACCCCGGAAGGCGTCGCCGTCGCAAGGCGATCTGATGGGCTGTCGGGCATCGGTAGGGTCCAGTTCGGATGGTCGCATGGGCCCGCCGGTCCACGGCCATGGGCCGCGATCACGGCGGGAGATCTGGCCGGGATGCGACGCCCATGGCACCGCACCCCGCCCATCCGTGAGTGTCAGCGGAGACCTTCGTCCTCGAAGATCTCTTCCCAGTCGGCGACAAGACCGTCCAGGGCTTCCTGCGCGGTGCCGCTGCCCGCGATGACGTAGTTGTGGACGCGGTCCTGCATCGCCAGCAGCAGGTCGGCATAGGCCGGTTCCGCCCAGAAATCCTTCACGATGGCCTTGCTGTCGAGGAAGGTCTGAGCGTAAGGCTGGCTGGAGGCAAAGCCCGGATCCTCGACCACCGCGCGCAGCGCCGAATAGCCACCCATTTCCCACCAGCGCGACTGCACCTCGGGCTGGGCGAACCAGGCGATGTATTCCAGCGCCGCATCGACGTTGTCCGAATAGGACACGACCGAGATCCCCTGCCCGCCAAGCTGGGCGAACTGGCCTGCGGGGCCTGCGGGGTTCGGGAAATAGCCCGACCGGTCACCGCCAACATTCGGGTCCGCGTTCACGCCGGGCCAGATGAAGGCGAAGTTCATCTGCATCGCCACCTGCCCCGAGCGGTAGGCGTCGATGTTCTCGGACATGTACCAGTTCGACGATCCCGGCGGCGTGCAGCACTCGTAGAGCGACCGGTAGAACTCGAGGCCCGCGACCGCGCCTTCGGAGTTCACGAAGCCGTCGAGGTCATAGGGACTCTCGGGATTGCCGTATTCGAAACCGTAGTTGTAGAGCGCATTGGTAACGCCCATCGTGATGCCTTCGGACCCGCGCTCGGTGTAGATCGCGGCGCCGTAGACCGTGGTGCCGTCGATCTCGCGGCCCTGGAAGAACTCGGCGATGTCGCGCAACTCCTCCAGCGTGTTCGGCACGTCGAGCGCGCGGCCATAGGTGGCCTGGAATTCCTCCTGCAGCTCGGGACGCTCGAACCAGTCGCGGCGGTAGGTCCAGCCGACCACGTCGCCGAAGGCGGGCAGCGCCCAGTAGTTCGGCGTTCCCTTGGGCCATTCCGAATAGCCGGTCACGGTCGCGGGGATGAAATCATCCATCGTGATGCCCTGGGCATCGAAGAAATCGTTGAGCTGGATGTAATGACCCGCCTCGGCCGAGCCGCCGATCCACTGGCTGTCGCCGATCATCAGGTCGCAGAGCTGACCGCCCGAGTTCAGCTCGTTCAGCATCCGGTCCGCGAAATTCGGCCATGGAACGAACTCGAAGGCCATCGTGTAGCCGGACTCGGCTTCGAAATCGCGCGACAGTTCCACCAGCGCGTTCGCCGGGTCCCACGCGGCCCAGCACAGGGTCAGGTCTTGGGCCGCCGCAGACGTTGCCACGGAGCCCGCGATCAGCGCCGATGCGGCCGCTGTCACCAGATATTTCGTCTTCATTCTGACATCCTCCCAGAACGCAGCCACGGCCCTCCTGCCGCGCCTCGTCTGGCAACAATCGTTAAATGAGGTGCGCACCTCATTTCAACAAATTTCTGAGGCACGCACCTCAAAATCCTTGCCCATTCACGGGGAACGGGTCATAAACTGTCGGAATTTCAGCCAAAACCCGGACAGACCCCGCGATGAGGCCGACCACCAGAGATCTTGCCAAGGCCGCAGGCGTCAGCCTTGCGACGGTGGATCGCGTGCTCAATGGTCGGGCGGGCGTGCGCAAGAAGACCGTAGATGCGGTCAATGACGCGATCCGGCGAATCGGATTCGAGCGCAACCAGATCGCCGCGACACTGGCCCGCCAGCGCGGCTATCGCTTCGGCTTTGCCCTTCCCCGCTCGGGCGGCGAATTCATGGAAGAGATCCTCGATCGCATCCGCGAATTCGACAAGGCCGGGCGCGCCGAGATGGTCGAAGCCAGGGTGATACACCTCGACGACCAGAACCCCCATCGCGCGGCCCGAACCCTGTCGCGCCTCTCGGCCGAAGACCTCGACGGATTGGCCATCATGGCCCCCGAGACCCCGCAAATCCGCGATGCCATACAACGGATGCGCGAGCGCGGTATCCAGACCGTCCCCTTTGTCTCCAACCAACAGGAAGACGGCTTCGTCGGGATCGACAACCGCGCGGCGGGTGCGACCGCAGGGCGCCTCATGGGGCGGTTCCTGGGATCGGTTCAGGGGGCAATCGTGGCCCTGACGGAAACGACGCAGTCCCGCGACAGCCTCGAGCGCCGGCTCGGCTTCGACAGCGTGATCAACCACGAGTATCCGGGTCTGCGGATACTTCCCACCCTTGAAACCCATGGCGACCCCGGCCGGACCGAACTTGTCCTGCGCAATGTGCTTGCCGCGCATGACGACATCGTCGGACTTTACCTCATGGGGGCAGAAGCCCACACGCCCATCGACATCGCGCGTCATCTTCAGGCGACCGAGAACCGCGTCACCATCGCCCACGAGCGCACACCCTCGACCGAAGCGGCCCTTCGCCAGGGCGACATCGCGGCGGTGATCCACCAGGACCCCGGACATCTCGTTCGGAGCGCGGTGCGCATTCTGCGGGCGAAATGCGAGAACCGCGCGATCCTCGCGTCACAGGAGCGGATCAGGATCGAGATATTGATCGCCGAGAACCTGTGATCGGCAAGATCGCGGCCCCGCGCAGGATGATGATGGGAGCGGCGCGCGTCGAGTGACCCACATCGAACGCGGCTCAGGCTCAGTCAGCCTGAAGGGCGGTAGCGCTGAAAGGGGAAGTGGCGCACCGGGGAGGATTCGAACCCCCGACCCCTTGATTCGTAGTCAAGTACTCTATCCAACTGAGCTACCGGTGCGTAGGGGCGGGGTTTAGCGTCGGCGTCGGGGGCTTGCAAGCGGAAAACCTGCGCGATCAGGCAGCAATTCCATCGGGCAGCGTGATCCGGAAGATCGTGCCCTCCGCACCGGTGCCCGCCAGCTCAAGCCGCCCGCCGTGACCGCGCACAAGCTCCGCGCAGATCGCAAGGCCAAGCCCCGTGCCGCCCTTGCGCGCGCCGCCGTGAAACGGCTTGAACAGATGGTCGAGCGCCTTTTTCGGAAGGCCCGGCCCGCTGTCGCACACCTCGATGGTCCAGCCCTCGGCGGCGTCGCGCCCCGCGATGCGGATGCGGCCCGCCCCGCCCGAGGACATGATCGCCTGCCGGGCATTGCGCACGAGGTTGGACAGCACCCTGTGCAGCTGCTCGGGATCGGCGCGCAGGATGATGTCGGCGGGCACGTCGCACAGGTAGTCGATCCGGGCCTCTTCGCCCGCCAGCCGGTCGTTCTCGATCACGTCCTCGACCAGCGCCCGCAACCCGATCCTGGCGAGCTTGGGCGCCGGCTCCTCGGCCCGGCCAAAGGCCAGCGTCGCCTCGGTCAGGTTGATCGCCCGGTTGAGCGAGGCCAGCAGCTTGGGCGCGATGCGCTTGACGGTCGGGTCCTCCGAGGCCTCGAGCCGGTCGGCGACCAGCGTCGCCACCGACAACATGTTGCGCAGGTCATGGCTGATCTTGGCCACCGCCTCGCCCAGCTTGGCCAGGCGTTCGCGCTGCTTCAGCGCGCCGGTCAGCTCGGTCTGCAGACCGTGCAGCGCGTCCTCGGCCGCGCGCAGCTCCTTCACCCGGCCCTGCGGCGTGATGATTCGCGCCGCATCCTGCGGGGCTTCGGCGTAATCGGTCATGCTGCGCACGACGCGCTGGATCGGCTGCACCATCAACCGCCGGACCGCCACGAACAGCAGGATCGCGGTGGAGATCGAGATCACCGCCGACAGCGCGAGGATGCGCAGGCCGTAGTCGATCATCGCCATGCGCAACGGCTCGGTCGGCATGGTGACCTCGATCAGCAACCCCGCCTCGCGCACCGGTTCGCCGATCACGCGGATCACCTGCGGCTCGGGGTTTGCCAGCCGCGCCAGCGCATCCCCCATCAGGCCCAGCGCGGTCGCGTCGCGCAGGTCGAAACTTGCGGCGACCCTCGGCATCTCCTCGGTCGACAGGATCAGTTGCCGCACTGCGTCGCGCCGGAGCACGACGTTCAGAACCTCGGCGTTTTCCAGCAGTTCCGCCTCGAGCGCGTCGTCGATCATCCCCTCGGTCGCCAGAAGCGCGAGCGAGGCGATCTGCGCCCGCTCGAGACGCGCCAGCAGGTAATCCTCTCGGAAGCGCGCGATGGACGGCAGGAAGATGAACACCTCGGCCAGCATCACGAAGATGACGGTGAGGATCAGAAAGCGCCCTGAAAGTGTGTTGGCCACGCGGTCCCTGCCTGCCCCATCGTTACGGCAACCGCTGCACGAGACGCACGATCCGCTTCACCAGCGGGCTTTCGAACAGCTTGGGAGAGAAATAGGCCCCCGCGGCGCGTTTGTTAATCTCTCCCAGCGTGGGATACGGCGAAATCATGCCGGCGACAGCCGACATCTTGAGCCCGTTGGCGATGGCCAGCGCCCAGACCTGGATCAACTCGCCCGCCTGCGGGCCGACGATGGTGGCCCCCACGGGCCGCCCCTTGACCACCATCACCTTGGCGAAACCGCGGTCCTGCCCGGTGGCGATGGCGCGGTCGTTGTGGTCGAAGCCCGCGCGCGCCACGAAGAGCTTGTCACCGTGAGCCTTGCGCGCCTCCGCCTCGGTCAGGCCGACCTGCGCCAGCTCCGGGTCGGTAAAGGTCACCCATGGCACATGATCGGTGCGCACCTTCATGGGCAGCCCGAAGAGCATGGGGCGGATGATCTGCCCGGCATGATAGCCCGCGACATGGGTGAACTGCAGCCCGCCCGCGACATCGCCAATGGCATAGACACGCCGGTTGGTGGTGCGCATGCCCCGATCGACCGTGACGCCCTTGCGGTCGTAGCCGACATGGGCCGCCTTCAGGTTCAGTGTGTCGACGTTCGGCTGCCGCCCCACGGCGACCAGCAGATGCGTGCCCTCGAAGGATGCGCCGTCCCCGGTCTCGACACGGATCGCGCCCTCGGTCCCCGACACGGCGGCGACCTGCGCGCCCTCGACGATCTCGATCCCCTCGCCCCTCAACCGGTCCAGCACCAGCGCCGCGGCCTCGGGGTCGTCGCGGCCCAGCGCTTTGACCCCCTCCAGCACGGTGACGCGACAGCCGAGGCGGCGATGCGCCTGCGCCATCTCCATGCCGATGGGCCCGCCGCCGATGATCAACAGGTGCCCGGGCCGGTCGCGCAGGTCGAAGATCGTCTCGTTGGTGTGATGCGGCACGTCCTGCAGCCCCGGAATGGGCGGCACGAAGGGGCGCGAGCCGGTGGCGATGACGAAGCGGCGCGCGGTGATGCGATGCGCACCGGCCTCGACCTCGGTCTCCGAGACGAAGCGCGCGGTCTCGCGGATGACATGCACGCCCAGCCCCTCGAACCGCTCCTGGCTGTCGACGGGGGCGATATGATCGATGACGGCGCGGACATGGTCCTTGGCTGCGGCGAAATCGGGGGCGGGGTCATGCCCCGCGGTGCCGAAGGCGCCCTGCCCCGTCGCATGCGCCTTGTGCCCCGCGGCCAGCAGCGCCTTGGACGGAACGCAGCCGTAATTCAGGCAATCGCCGCCCATCTCGTGGCCCTCGATCAACACCACGCGCGCGCCCATCTGCACCGCGCCCGCGGCGACCGACAGCCCCGCCGAGCCTGCGCCGATCACGCAGATATCCGTCTTGATCCGCTCCATCACAGGCCCCTTTTTCCGCGCAGCACCCGCAGGATCACCGGCAACAGCGCCAGCGCGCAAAGCCCGAGGATGGGCAGCAGCACCTGCGGGGTGAAGATGATGCCGAGGTCCGGTGTCTCGCCGCGGGCAAAGACCTCGCCCAGCCCCGCCCCGACCGAAGTGTAGACCACCGCGCCGGGCATGATGCCGAAGAAGGTCGAAACGACGAAGCGGCGCACCGGCACCTCGAGGAAGGCGGGCACGAGATTGGCGACGAAGAAGGGGACCACCGGGATCAGCCGGATCAGGAACAGCATCGACCACTGGTTCTCGTCGATGCCGTCCTTGATCCGTTTCACCACCCCCTCGGACCCTTCCAGCCGCGCCCCCAGCCGCGCGCCGATGCTGGTCTGCGCCGCAAGGAAGATCGCGGTCGCGCCCAGCGTGGCCGCCGTGATGTTGAAGAGCGCGCCGGGGAAGGTGGCGAACAGGAACCCACCCGTCAGCGTGGCGATGGTCGCGCCCGGCAGCGAGAAGGTGACGATCAGCGTGTAGGCGGCGATGAAACCGGCGACGGTGGCGACGTAGTTGGCATCGCGGAACGCCAGCAGCGCCTCGCGGTTCTCGGCGAGCGCGGCAAAGGTCAGCCGGTCGCCGAACAGCCACCAGCCCAGACCGGCACCCAGCGCGATCACGAACAGGGGGGCATAGCGGCCCACGGGAGAGGATCTGGTCTCGGTCACGCTGTCGGTCATCGCTTCTGTCCCTCGTGTCGCACGCCGTCGTTACATGCGCCAGAGTGGCGGGATTGGACATCCCGTCTCACGGGTGCGTGATGCCGCGTGACGCGACGGGCGGGTTTCGTGACAGACCGACCCCTCGGCTGTAACACTCGGCCCCGGACTGTTGCAAAGGCCCCGCGACATGATGCGCATTCTCGTCAGTGCCTGCCTGCTGGGCCGACCCGTCCGCTACGACGGTCGGGCGAAAGACCCCGGAACCGATCTGCTCGACCGCTGGCAGGCCGAAGGGCGGTTGGTGCCGCTCTGCCCCGAGATGGCGGGCGGCCTGCCCGTGCCGCGCCAGCCGGCCGAGATCGAACCGGGCGCGACGGCCAACGGGGTGCTGACGGGCCGGGGCAGCATCCGCGCGGCCACGGGCGAGGACGTGACCGCCGCCTTCCTTGCCGGGGCCGCGGCCGCGGTGCGGCTGGCGCGGGCGACCGGCTGCCGCCACGCGCTCCTGACCGAAGGCAGCCCGTCCTGCGGGGTGCGGCGGGTTCACGCGGGCCGCTTCGACGGGCGGACGATCCCCGGTCAAGGCGTGGTCGCCGCAGCCTTGCGCGCCGAGGGTATCGCCGTCTACAGCCAGTCCGAGGCGGCGGATCTGGCCCATATGCTCGCCCTGGCCGAGAAACCCGGTTTCTGACCGCGGGATTTGTTGACAGCCCGCCCGGCTTTCCGTATCTGCCGGGCTTCATCGGAGATTCCTCGGTCCGACGAGACGCGTGAGACACGCGACCGGCCCGACAGAGTGACGGAGAAGACAGATGTCGAAGCGGACCTTTCAGCCCTCGAACCTCGTGCGCAAACGGCGCCACGGGTTCCGCGCACGCATGGCCACCAAGGGCGGCCGCAAGATCCTCAACGCCCGCCGCGCGCGCGGCCGGAAGTCGCTGAGCGCCTGATCACAGGCCCCGCGATGACCACGGATGCGCCTCCGTCGGGCAAGACCCCGTCGGGGGCTTTTTCCGTTCTGTCCCAACGCGCCGATTTCCTGCGCGCCGCGCGCGCCCGGCGCGTGCCCATGCCCGCCTTCCTGTTGCAGGCGCGCAAGCGCGCGGTGGATGAACCCGCGCAAACCGCCATCCGGGTTGGCTACACCTGCTCGAAGAAGGTCGGCAACGCCGTGGCCCGCAACCGCGCCAAGCGCCGCCTGCGCGAGATCGCGCGCGCCGTCGTGCCGCTCGAGGGGCAGCCCGGCTGGGATTACGTGCTGATCGGACGGGCCGGCGAGACCGCCACCCGCGATTTCGCCGCCCTCAAGGACGACCTCGCCCGCGCGCTCCGAAAGGCCCATCGGTGAGCCCGCTCGCCTATCTCGTCTCCTTGCCCGTCCGGGCCTACCGGCTGGTGTTCTCGCCCTGGGTCGGCCACGCCTGCCGCTACCAGCCCACCTGCTCGGCCTACGCGATGGAGGCGCTGGAAAAACACGGCGCGCTCAAGGGCGGCTGGCTCGCCGCCCGTCGCATCGCACGCTGCCACCCCTGGGGCGGCTCGGGGATAGACAACGTGCCCGAACGCGGGGATTAGACCACCGCCCGACGCAGCGTCAGCGCCCCACCCACCGCCGCGCGGGTGACGATCTCGTGCCGGTCCACGTCGCCGCGCATCGTGTGCAGCACATCCTCGAGAAAGACCGGGTCGTCGAAATACCAGGTGTGGGCCGGGAATTGCAGATGGTCATAGGCCGCCCGGTTCGCGTCAAAATGCGGGCCGCAATTCACGTCCACCGCCTTGCCCGGCGCATCCGGCGGCAGGCCGATCCGCCCCGCCCGCGGCGAGACGCCGACGCGCTTGACGTTGGACAGCGACAGAACGCTGTCGAACGGGTTGTGGTAATTGGTCAACCGGATGCAATGCCGGTAGAGCGACGATGATTTCGCGCTGTCCCCGGCCAGCGACCCACGGCTGACATCGGCCGAGATCAGCATCACCTGGCTTACCGACCAGCTGCTCGCCGCGACGCCGGGCCGGTCATCGGCATCGTCGAAGGCCTCGCGCACGACGAAGGCCCCGGTGGAATGCGCAAGGATATGGAGGTTCACGAAACAATCGGGCCGCTGCATCCGGGCGAAATTGGCGATCCCCTCGGTCACCAGCCGGAAGGCGGTGAATTTCGCGTCGAGCCGGTCCTCGAGATAGTTCAGCGCCATGCTGGCCGCGGGCCAGTCGAAGCCGACGACCACCCCCTCGAACCCCTGCGCCGCAAGGCCGCGGCGGATCAGCCGCAAACGGTCCAGCATCGTCTCCTGTGCGGTGTTGTAGCCATGGACGTAGAACAGGACATCGCCCCGCGGCGCGTCATCCTGCGGCCCGTGACGGGCGGCGTTGAAGACGGCGTCATACCACAGGGTCTTGCGGATCGCGTGGTCGGGCGTGGGGGTCGTGACACCTTCGGGCACGGCCAGGAAATGCGAAGCCCCCGGCTCGTTGGCAAAGGCCCCACGGCGGACGGAGCGGACGGAAAAGATGTAATCCAAGGGACACCTCCGGAAGTGGCGGAACCGCCTTGAGCCGCATCATGCCCGCCACCGGCCCGCGCCGCATAGTCTGGGATTCCCGCCCCCACGCTTGACGGCGGCCCGCGGCGCGCCCCATACCCACGCCTGCGAGACAGGAGACCCCCATGCTCGACCGCGACGAGGCCGACGGCGCCGAAACACCGGACACCGGCGACGACATCCACGCGCTGTTTAACGGCGCGCCCAAGACGACCGAGTTCCGCAAGCTGCGCAAGCGGATCATCCGCGAGACCCGCGAGGCGATCGACCGCTATGGCATGGTCGACCGCGCCCCCGGCGCGCCGCGGCAGAAATGGCTGGTGTGCCTGTCGGGCGGCAAGGACAGCTACACGCTATTGGCCGCGCTGACGGAACTGCAGTGGCGCGGGCTGCTGCCGGTAGACATCCTCGCCTGCAACCTCGACCAGGGGCAGCCTGGCTTTCCGGCCACCGTCCTGCCCGAGTTCCTGCAGCGGATGGGTGTGCCCCACCGCATCGAATACGCCGACACCTATTCCATCGTCGTGGACAAGGTTCCACAGGGGCGGACCTATTGCGCGCTCTGCTCGCGGCTCCGGCGCGGCAACCTCTACCGCATCGCCCGCGAGGAGGGGTGTTCGGCGGTCGTGCTCGGCCATCACCGCGACGACATTCTCGAGACCTTCTTCCTCAACCTCTTCCACGGCGGCAAGCTGGCCACCATGCCGCCCAAGCTTCTGAACGACGAAGGCGACCTGATGGTGCTGCGCCCGCTCGCCCATGTCGCCGAGGAGGATTGCGAGGCCTTCTCGCGCGCCATGTCCTACCCGATCATCCCCTGCGACCTCTGCGGCAGCCAGGACGGGCTGCAGCGGCAGGTGATCAAGCGCATGCTCGACGAGTGGGAGGCCAAGGCGCCGGGGCGTCGCGGCAAGATGTTCTCGGCGCTGATGAACGCGCGGCCCTCGCACCTGCTGGACCCGGCGCTGTTCGACTTCGCGGGGCTTGCGGCAACCTCGGCTGCGGACGGCTCCGGCGCCTGATCCCGGCGGCGTTAACGCCTTGTCAGCGTTTCGCCCCTAAGGATCGGATGCGACAGGCCCCGCGCCACCCTGGCACCGGGCCGACTGGCGGAGCAGCCGATGCCGAGTGCGAGACAGGGACTGCCGGGACAGCTGGCCGCGCGGGCGGGCCGCGCGCTGTCGCGGCTCGACGTGCTTGCCCTGTTCCCGCTGGCCGCCCTGTCGGGCCTGTGGCTCGATCTTGCCGATCTGGTGACGCTGACGGCCTTTGTTCTGCCTGGGCTGCTGGCGCTCAGGGCCATCGGGCAGGCCGCGCCGGGCGCGCAGGTCGTCCCGGTGGCGCTGACGGGCGATGCCCCGCCGTCCCGTGATCGCGGCGCGGTGCCGGGGCGGGCGGCGCTTTTGTCCGCGCTGGGGCGGGCGGCGGCGGTGCCCGGCCATGACAGCGCCTGCATCCTGCTGCATCTCGACGGCTGGGATCGGCTGCTCGACCGGATCGGAAGCGACGCGGCCGAGCGGGTGGCGCACCGCTGCGCCGAACGGCTGGCCATGGCCCTGCGCGGCGACGATCTTGTCGCCCGGCTGGGCGATGCGCGCTTCGGCATCGTCCTGCACCCGGCCCGCGGCACCCTTCCCGCCACGCGGGAGGCGATCACGACCCGGCTGCGCGCGACGCTGGCCGAGCCGATTGCCCTCGACGGCATCACCCTGCGCCTGACCGCCTGCGGCGGGCAGTCCGGCCTCTGGCGCGACCATTCCGACGTCGCGGCGGCAAGCTTCGCCGCCGCCGAGGCCGCCTTGACCGAAGCGCGGCGCAGCGGCCCGAACACGCAGCGCGCCTATGCGCCGGGGCTACTGCAGCGACATGCCGCTCGGGCCAGGCTGACCGCCGGGCTGGCCGATGCCCTCTCCGCCGGGCAAGTCGAACCCTGGTTCCAACCACAATTCGCGGCGCAGGGCGGGGCCCTGTCGGGCCTTGCCGCGCTTGCACTCTGGCCCCAGTCCGACCGTGACCCCCTGTCGCTCGCTGACCTGTCCGTCGAAGACCGGGCACAGATGATGCAAGACCCCGGCGGTCTGCACGGGCTAGCAAACGTCCTGCTCGCCCCGGCCCTCGACACGCTGCGCGCGCTCGACGCAGCGGGGCTGGCGCTGCCCAGTGTCTCGGTCGCTGCCGGCATGACCGACCTGCGCAGCCCCGCCTTCGCCGACCGCGTGCTGCAGGAGCTGCAGCGCACCGGGCTTGCCCCCGCCCGGCTGATGCTCACCCTGCCCGAACCCGTGGCCGCCCCGGAAAGAGACGCCGGGATCGAGGCGACGCTCGACGCGCTCGGGCGCGCGGGCGTCGGCCTCGAGATCACGGGCGGTGACCCGGGCCCGGTCCGGCTGGCCGCACTGCGGCGGCTCGGGGTCGGCCGCCTTCGGATCGGCGGCGGCCTGACCCGGCACATCGTCAGCGACACCGACCGGCAGGCCGAGGTCTCGGCCCTTGTCGCCATGGCGCGAACGCTCGGCCT
>NZ_JASJOE010000069.1 GCF_030163755.1 Roseicyclus amphidinii | reverse complement strand
CTGCGGCCCGTCCGCGCGCGGGCGCTCCGGGCGGCGGGTCGGCCCCTGTCGGAGCTGTGCGCGCGGTGGCACGTGTCGGGTTTGCGTATTTGGAGAAAGATGAAGGTGCAGGGGGGCGCACATGACCGCCGGGGCGTGGCTTTCCCATGCGCGGGCCCGTCTTGCATCGGTGGCCGGCGCGCAGGCGGCGCGCGAGGCGCGGTTGATCCTTGCGCATGTCACCGGCTGGAGCGCGACGCGGGTTGCGCTGGAGGGGGGCGCCGCGCTGACGCCAGAGGGGCTGTCGGCGGCCGAGGCGGCGCTGGCGCGGCGGTTGGCGCGGGAGCCGCTGGCGCAGATCCTGGGGGCCTGGGGCTTTTACGGGCGCAGCTTCCGGGTGACGCGGGACACGCTGGTGCCGCGGCCCGATACCGAGACCCTCGTCGATCTGGCGCTGGCCCGGCCCTTCGAGCGGCTGATCGACCTCGGCACCGGGACGGGGGCGATCGCGGTGACGCTGCTGGCCGAGCGTGACGGCGCGACCGGGGTGGCGAGCGACATCTCGGCCGCGGCCCTTGCCGTGGCGGGGGAGAATGCCGCCGCGCATGGGGTCGCGGGGCGCTTGCGGCGGGTCGAGGCGGATTGGTGGGACGGGGTGGACGGGGTGTTCGACCTGGTGGTCTCGAACCCGCCCTACGTGACCGGGGCGGAATATGCGACGCTCGCCCCCGAGGTGACCGACTGGGAGCCGCGCGGCGCGCTGACGCCGGGGGGCGACGGTCTGTCGGCCTACCGGGCGATCCTGGACGGTCTTGGGTCCCGCCTCCTGCCCGGCGGGCGTTGCCTTGTCGAGATCGGCGCGCGGCAGGGGGAGGCCGTTGCGGCGCTCTTCACGGCGGCGGGGCTTGACGCGGTGGCGGTGCATCCCGACATCAATGGCAAGCCGCGCGTGGTCGAAGGATGGATGCCGAAGCGCCACGGCGCGGGATGAAACGGGGTGAATCGGGCCCGATCCGTGGCCTGAGGGCGCTGGCGGCGCGGTTTCGCGCAGATTTGCCTTGTCAGGCGGCCCCTCTCGTGCTTACACAGCAGCAGCAGGCGTGGATAGCTTCGTGATACCCCCCTGCGGCTCTGCCTCATATTCCGGACCGGCTGCCTGATCGGCGGGGACGGGTGACGAGCGGAACCGGGGCCCTTGTGCCCCGTGCCGCTGCCAACCAGGACAACTGGAACCGAATTTTACACATGAGATCATCTAAGAACCGCTCGCGGTCCAAGGGGAACCGCAACCGCTCGGTCGGCAACATCGTCAACCGCGTCTTCGACTCGTCGGGCCCCGAGGGCAAGGTCCGCGGCACGCCGCAGCAGATCATCGACAAGTACAACCAGCTGGCCCGTGACGCGCAATTGTCGAATGACCGCGTGGCGGCCGAAAATTTCCAGCAGCACGCGGAACATTACCTGCGCATGCTGGCCGAGGCGCAGCGCGAGCAGGACGCCCGGCGCGACCAGCCGCAGGGTCAGCAGGGCGGCGGCGGCCAGAATGGCCAGCAGGGCAACGACGCCCATGGCCAGCAGCAGGGCCGCAATGGCGGTCAGGATGCGGGCCAGTCTGGTGGGCAGTCGGGTGGGCCGTCGGGTGCTCACGCGGCAGGTCAGGATGGCGGTGAAGAGACCGGCAGGACGCGGCAGGACGAGAGCGGCAGCCGCGACAGCGGCAAGAGCTCGGGCTTCGATACCGTGATCGACGGCGCCTCGGAGGGCGACAGCGGCCTCGTGGCGACGCCCGAGGCGGCCTCGAAACCCAAGCGCAGCCGCACCCGGCGCCCCAAAAAGGCCGAGGGCCAGGCGACAGAGGCCGCGCAGGACGAGACCCCCGCGGCGGAGGCCCCGGCAGCGGAGGCTCCGAAGCCGCGGGCACGGAAAGCCGCGCCCCCGAAATCCGGCAGCGATGATGCGGTAAGCGGTGGCGATGCGCCCGGAACGCCGCCGCAGGAAGCGGCGGAGTAACGCCCTTTTCCCAAGGCGCGTGTCGCGTGCATCCCCGCGCGCGACGCGGGCCGCTCCGGCGTTTCGGGCGGGCCGCTCCGGCGCTTCGGCTCAAGGTCGGCGCGACCTGCGGCGATCACGTGCCGCCCTGCGGCTCCCCTCACCCGCGGCCGGCCGTCCAGTCACCCGGCCAGCGAGCGCGCCAGCGCGCAGAACCCTTCCAGCGGCACCTGCTCGGCGCGCTCGGTGGGGGCGAGCCCGGCTGCGCGCAGGTGGTCCTCGATCTCGGGCGACAGCCCCTTGAGGGCCGCGCGCAGCATCTTGCGGCGCTGGTTGAAGGCGGTGGCCACCACGCGCTCCAGCACCTTCGGATCGGCGGGAAAGCGCGGCTCGGGCAGCGCCTCGAGATGGACCACGGCCGAGTGGACCTTGGGCGGGGGGCTGAACGCCTCGGGCGGCAGCGACATCACGATCCGGGCCGAGCACCGCCACTGCGCCAAGAGCGCGAGCCGGCCATAGGCCTTGCCGCCGGGTTGCGCCACGATCCGCTCGGCCACCTCGCGCTGGAACATCAGCGTCAGCGAGCTCCAGACCGGCGGCCAGGCGGGCGGCGTCAGCCAGCGCACCAGGAGCTCGGTGCCGACGTTGTAGGGCAGGTTCGCCACCACCTTGACCGGCGGGGTCAGATGCGCGGCCCAGTCCAGCGCCAGCGCATCGGCATTCAGCACCTCGAGCCGGCCGGGGTAGGCGGCGGCGATCTCGGCCAGCGCGGGCAGGCAGCGGGGGTCCTTCTCCACCGCGACGACGCGGCGCGCGCCCTCGGCCAGAAGCCCCCGGGTCAGCCCGCCGGGGCCGGGGCCCACCTCGAGCACGTCGCAGCCTGTCAGATCCCCCGCCTGCCGCGCGATCTTGGCGGTGAGGTTCAGGTCGAGCAGGAAGTTCTGCCCCAGCGCCTTGCGCGCGGACAGGCCGTGGGCCGCGATGACCGCGCGCAGCGGCGGAAGGCTGTCGATGCTGTTCATGTCACATGGCTTGCCGCGAATGCGGGGCAGGGCGCAAGCCCGATCCGCCCGGAGCATGCCGGTTCGGGCCGGTTCGGGCCGGATCACGCCGCATCCGCCCCGGTCAGCCGAGGAACACCCCGAGCACCACCGCCATCAGCCCGATCACCGACACGAGCAGCGCGCCCATGTTGATCGTGACGATGCGCTGCAGCCGCGCGCGCAATTCGGCGTCGGGCAGGCCCGCGCGCTTGGCGGCGACCGCGGCCCAGATGCAGTAGCCCAGCACAACGATACCGGCCAGCGCCAGCGCGGTTCCGATATAGACCAGCATCGCCATGTGTCGCGTTGCTCCTTGGCTGTGTTCACCACCCGTCCTAGGTCAGCGTCCGGCCCATGGCAATGGCCCATGGCAAGGCCCGCAGCAAGACTTGTGGCCGCGCCGCGGCTTGGCTAGACCGGCATTTCCCGATGCCAGTGATCCGCGAGAGGACCGATGGACGAGACCGACACCGACCGCCCCGACAGCTACCGCGTGACCGCGGACGAGCTGCGCCAGTTCATCGAGCGTTTCGAGCGCCTCGAGGCCGAGAAGAAGGACATCGCCGACCAGCAGAAAGAGGTCATGGCCGAGGCGAAATCGCGCGGCTACGACACCAAGGTGATGCGCAAGGTCATCGCGCTGCGCAAGCGCGAGCCCGACGACATCGCCGAGGAAGAGGCCGTGTTGGAGATGTACAAGGAAGCCCTCGGCATGCGTTGAGGGCCGAGCGCCATCCGCGGAGCGACAGGGGCAGCGGGTCGGCCACCCCCGGGCGCGACGGGCGCGTCCTCAGGGCGTCAGCAGGGTGACACCGGGGATGCGGGCGATCACATCCATGTCGTCCTCGTAGGCGGCCGTCATCTGCTCGACCAGCTCGGGCGTCCAGCCGGGCAGGTCGAGCCGCTCCTCGATCTCGGTCTCGAGCGCGTAGCGGTCGAGGAAGGCCCCGAGGATACGGCGGCGCTGCATCTCGGTCTGGGGCGGGTGATCGGCGAGGTAGCGGCGCAAGCGCTTGTAGCCCGTCGGGTCCATGATCGTGCCGACAAGGTCATCGACGCCGCGCAGCGGGAAGTCGAAGGTCACATCGGCCAGCTCGCGCAGGATCTGCCCCCACAGAAGCGGCGTGTCCTCGTTGCACCAGACCGTGATCGGCGCATCCGGGTGGGTCATGCGCAGGCGCTGCAACATCTCCGACCAGGTGACGGCATGGGGTTGCATCCGCTCGGTGAACTCACTGAAATCCTTGAATTTCGATCCGGTGAACAGGGCGGGGATCAGCGTCGCGGGGTTGCGCATCCCGATGTGGAACTCGACCGCGGCCTGCGGAAAGAGCGCCCTCAGCGCGACGGTCTGGCGCTCGACCATCGGCCAGATCTGTGCGCGCTGCACCACAAGGCGGTTGATGCAGACGAAGCGCGGGTCCGAGAGGATCAGCCGCTCGACGCGCGCCTCGTCGACGATCGCGTCCAGCAGCGCCTCCTGCACCTCGGGTGGGGCGGGGCGCCCCTGCAGCGCGCGCATCGTCTCCTTGATGACGGAGCGGTAACGGACCAGCGGGGGGACGAGGATGCCGTCCTCGGCCAGCCGCGCGCGGTTCTTCAGGAGGGATTTGTGCAACAGGCCCAGATCGGTGCACGGCGCGCCGAGATGAAAGACGACCTGCATGCTTTCCCGTTCCCGGACCGTTCCAGACTTGCCTGCGCCGCGACCCTATACCGAGGGTGCGGCGGGCGAAACCCCCTCGGCCCGACCGCTGCTCGACGACGGCCGCCGCGCGGCCCCGCTTGCACAAGCTGGGACCATGCCGTATTCCCTCTCCTGCGCCCCTATAGCTCAGCTGGTAGAGCATCTGATTTGTAATCAGAGGGTCGGGAGTTCGAGTCTCTCTGGGGGCACCATGAAATCAGCGACTTAGCCGATCAAATGGATGACCCAGGCAAACCCGGAGAGTGTCGGGGTAACGTTTCGGGTAACGAAAAAGCCGACCAGCGCGAACGATCAACACGCTGGTCGGCTATGTGCAGCGACGTGCGCTACACATGGCCCCGGCTCCGGCTTCCGGCCTTCACCAGGGCGAAGGGCTCAGCGGACCACCCACCCGCCTTGCCCGGTCTCGATCATCGGGACCACCAGTCCCGCAGCTGCGCGAGGAAAGGGCCGTCCTCGAGGACCAGCCACCCGCGGCGGCGTCTGCGTCGTGTCCTAGCCATACTGTCCGTAGCCTCCTGCATGGTCGTAGAGCGCGCCCGAGGCGGCTTCGTTGGCGAGGCGCTGCAGCTCGTCGCGGATCCTGCGCGGGTCCATCCCGGCCGCGTTGATGGGGGCATGGATCGTCACCGCCACGGGTTGCCGCTCGGCGCTGGGCGCGACGGCGCGGGTAAGCCCGCCTGCCGCATCCCGCGCATACTCGGCGAGCCGCTGCAGGGCGGCGTGATGTGCGATGAAGCCTGACCGGCTCTCGTATCGCAGCTCGGGGCCGCGCTCACCGACCAGGACGGCACCGGCTGGGAACGCACCACCCACGGCGCGGGCGCGCATCTCGCTGCGCGGCACCGGCCCGGTTTGCTGGGGCCGCCATGGCGTGAACCCGCCTTCGGTCGCGTCTGGGGCGTCTTCGCCGTGCCACCAGCGGTAGGCCGACTCATAGCCGCGCATGGCCGCGCCTACGCCTGGCAAGCTGCGAAGGCCGGTGTCGGCGCTCCTGACGTTGTTCTCCTGCCATGCGGCCCACTCGCCCGGATCATCGGGCACCCGCGACAGCAGCAGCCCGCCCATTACGCCAGCCACGCCCAGCGCAGCCGTACGAACGCCCCCCAGGCTTCCGATCATTGACCTCGAGGCGATCGCGGTCGCCGCCGCCGCCGCGTTGATGGCGGTGCCGATGCCGCCGATCCCCGCCACGGCACCCTTCACGGCGAGGGCGAAGCGGCCGATCTCGAAAATCAGGCTGCCGACAGCCAAGACAGCGCGGCCCGCGATGACGGCGCCGATGATCTTCCCGAGGTTCTGGAACCCGCCGACCATCTGCGCGACGCGGTCGATGCCACGCCCGATCGCGCCCACGATGTCGCCAACGCCCGCGACCAGGTCGCCGACCTTCGGGATCGTCTCGCCCAGCCAGTCGCCGAAACGGCCCGCCAGCTCCACGATGTTCTCGCGGTTCTCGATCAGGTGCTCCGACAGCCGGTCGAAGGCATCGCCCAGCGCGGGCATGAGCTCGACTGAGATCGAACGCATGACGCCGTCGATCACCGCGCCCACACGGTTCCAGGACCGATCGAACGCCCGCGCGATCGCGGTTTGCTCTTGCGTGATGACCGCACCGGCGCGGCTCGCCTCGGCGATCATGGCGTCGAGCTCTTCGCGGGTGAGCTGCAGAACCTCGATCATCACCTCGCCCGCCGTCCCGCCGAACACCTCGTCAGCGATGCGCTGGCGCGCGGCCACGTCATCAATCTCGGCGATCCGGTCGCGCACCACGGCGAACATCTCTTCGGTGTCGCTGGCCAGTCTCCCGGCTTCCTCGGCCGAGATGCCCAGCCGCCCGAAGGCCTCGGCCGCGGGCCCGCCCCCGGTTTCGGCGAATTCGTCCGCGCGCATCGACAGCTCTTTGAGGCCGTCGACCAGCGCGTCGTTCTCGACACCGAATTGCCTGGCCGCGTAGCCGAGGCCCGACAGCCATTCCGCGTCCACGCCGATGCGGTTCGACGCTCGGGTGATCTCTTCGATTGCCGTCGCCTGATCGCGCGCCAGCGCCACCATGGCCCCGCCGACGGTGCCCACGCCGAGCGCAACGTTTCGCCCGAGGCGACCGACCTCACCCGCGGCGGTGCGGAACGTGTCCCCGACACGGCGCGCAGAGGCGGCGGCGCGCTCGTAGCGTTCCTGGCGGCGGCGCAGGTCCTCCAGCGTGCGGCCGAGGTCCGAATATTCCCGATCGAGGTCCTCGACGCTGCGCCCTTGGCGTTCGAGCTCGCGCCGCTGCCGTTCCATGTCCCGGCGGCGGCTGGTCAGCTCGGCGATTTCGGAATTCACGTTGTCGAGGCCGCGGCGTACGACGTTCAGGTTCCGGCCGACGCTGCGCTCGAGCACGCTGCCGATCGTCAGTGTCGCGCTGAGGCGCTGGTTTCGGCGCATAGTCAGGTTCCTCGCCGGTAGATCGTTCTGGCCCGCAGCTCGTTGCGGAATGTCCGCATGAGAAATTCGGCCGTCTCGCTCATGACTTCGTTTTCGAGAATGTCCCCGGCGGTCTCTTGGATCGGGACCGTCTCGGCGAAAATCGGCAGGCGTTTTCGGCCTCGTCGGCGGAAAACGATCCGCACTCCACTGTCTTTGCCGGTCCCGATGAAGGCACCAGGGAAGCTTCGACCGGCGGCATTTACACCAGAGGCCGTTCGGCGCGGGGCACCCTTGAAGGCACGGACGGGAAGATCATTGAGGCCGACCCAGAGAAAACTGGCGCTTAGGCGACGGTCCGAACCCGCGCGACCGCTGAGCCGAAGCCGGGCCTTCAGGTATTTGTTGGCCCGAAGGTCCAGCCCCTTACGGAGTGCCATCCGCGCCTTGAGTCGCAAGTGTGTGGCGGTCCGGCTTTGCGCGCGCCACCACGCCTTTCGGATTTGGTCCTCTGTTGCCCCGAACAGCTTCTCGAGCCGCTGAAACTCTTTCGGGTCAACGTCGATCCGCAGCATGCTCAGGTCGCCCGTTCGTTGTCAGGCGCGCGGACCGCGCGGCGCAGCAGTCCCGAGGCGACGGCCCCCATGCTCGCCCGCACGCCGGTCCTTTCCGCCAGGTCGCGCCGCGCCCGTTCAAGCTCGCGCTCGAGCTCTCGATCGAGGGGCACTGAGATGCGCTTCACGTCTGCCATGTCGTTCCCTTCCTCACCAGTCGAAGACCCACGGTCGCGCACCAGCGCCAGCATGGCGGGCGCGGATCATGTCGCGGACCTCGCGAGCGGCAACGCTCGCCAGGAGCTTGGCCGCCTTCTGGGCCACCTCGGGGCGCACCTCGAAGGCCGTCTCGATCCGCTTGGCGGCATCGTCCAGGCCGTCCAGGACGAAGGGCCCCATGCCCGCGACCTTCACGATCGTCCGCACGCTGCCGTCCTCGGGATCCGGCTCGCCGCGGGTCGTGATCGTCGCCGTCTCGATCGCGGCCACCAGCTCCGCGGGCAGGCGGTGCGGCGTGTCGCCCGCGACCACGGCGGGTTTGCGGCGGAAAGGCCAGATCATGCTGCGTAATGCCAGAAGAACGCCGTCGAGGGGATGAGCGGGGCGAAGTCAGCCCACGCGGTGAAGGTCAGCGCCCCGGCGCGGTCGCGTTCCACCAGGACATCTATTTCCGGCTGGATTGCCACGGCGGCGCGATCCCATGCCCCCACAACGCCGCGCGCCGCGTCGGGCGACAGCTCGGCAGGCACGCCACGCAGGTAGAGCCGCCCGTTGTCGATCACCACATCGCCGAAGGCGGCCGGACCAGCGATGGCGGCGATCTCGTCGAAGCGCAGACCGAGGGTCGCGGCCTCGTCAATGAACGGGTTGGCCAGGTCCTGTGCGGGCTTCGATGCGATGATCGCGGTGAGCAAGACGGCATCAACGGCACGGCCGAGGCCCAGCGCCAGCGAAAGCATGATCTCGGCCTCGATCTGCACATCATTCCGGGCGCGCAGGGTCGAGCGCGGGACGGTGAAGCGGACGGCTCGCTGTGTCAGCCCGGACCGGTCCAGCTCGGCCGTGCTGATCGGGACAGTCGTGGCGGAAACGTCGCCTTCGTCGCGCGTCCCGGCCCCGCCATTCACCGCGTTGGCGGCAGCGTCCTCGGTCAGGGTCACGGGTGCGAAGTCGGCAGGTTCGATCACATGGAACGCGGCCGGATGCTCGACCATGGCCGGCACCGCCGCGCCGAAAGCGCGCGCTTCGCCCTCCACGATCTCGACCAGCTTCGCGCCGAACTGGACGCACCGGCTGTTGCGCATAACGGCTTCCCGCAGCGTCCGGGTCTCCTGGGCGGGTGTCGCCGCTGGGGTCTGGTAGACGCGGCCGTCACCGTCGAGCAAGTCGGGCAACATCGCGCGCAGATTGATCGAAGCGTTCACGCCCGCGATTTGCGAGGCACGCTTGTCGGCGACGAATTCGCCGTCCGGGCGCTCGCGGCCGCCCGATGCCTGGGCGTGGCGGGCAAGCTTGATTGCATCGGCGAGGGGCGACGGGTCGCCGACGCGGGTGAAGGAACGGCCCTCGATGTCGCCACGGCGGGCGCGGCGGGGGGCGGTGCTGGTGCGGATTGTCATGCTCGGCCTCGCTGAAAGATTTTCAGCAGTTTGCCGCAGACCGATTCGCAGTTTCCATGTGCGGATTTCCCCCGGCGCGGCGCTGAAGGATTTTTCTGACGGTGTCGGCGCTCATGCCGATCCGCGCGCCGATCTGGCCCGCCGTCAGGCCCTCGGCGCGCAGCTCCCATATCCGCCGATTGCGGTGCGCGCGATGAAGCTCGCGGCACTTCGACAGGAAAAACATTTCGCCGCCGAGGCCCCGGCAGAGCTGCGCCGCCACCTCCCACCCGAGGATCGCAACCAGCTGGTGACCGGGGCGCAGGCGTGGCTCGCTCGGGATGTAGACTGCCGCCTGCCAGGGTTTGCCAGGAGACGCGGGCAGGGCTGCGACCAGGCGCAGCGCAGCGTCGCGGCCGATCACTTCGGCCACCGTGGCCACGCTCTCGGGCAAGGGTCCGTCCAGGTCGAGCATTGGCGCACCCTACAGCGGGGGCCGTTATAGTTGTAGTCCTGTTTTCCAGCGCCCACGCACAAGTAAACATCCGCGCCCCCCTGCTACCCGCAGGCCTGGGGGCGCGAGGGAGGACCCGATCGAACCATGGACCGCAATCATCGATCCGACGCGCCCCAGTGCGCCAGGAAGCGGTGGCCGTGCTCAGCCATTGAACCACCCATCGTAACCCACCGCCGTGCGCGCGCCAGACAGGTCTCGAGGTTGTCCTCGTAGTCGCGCGGCATTGCCGCCCGCTGACCTTCGTCAAGTGGTCCGCCCTGCATCGAACAGGCCAACGCCCGCGTGTAGATGTCCCCGGGGGTTGGTCTTCGTCGCGGTTGCTCGCGAAGATACCCATGGCAAGCCGTGTTGATCGCGGTCTCGCTCAGGCCGTCGAGGATCTCCAGCCAATCCATCAGCGCGCCCCGCCATACATCATCAGGCACGTCGGGGTGGAAATAATGGGATAGGAGGGTTTCCACCCTGCCGACGATCCACTCGGCGTTTGCCGGTGAATTCATCAGCGACGGAGCGTGCGAGGTCTGCGCCAGACAGCTGCTCATTTCTGTGCCTCTTCTTGTTGAACCAGTCCGCTTTCACCGTGGCCCATCCGCGTTCTTCAGCCTCGCCGAGGGCGTCGTCGGGATCGCCACCGCGTGCGGCGATCTCCGCGAGCTGCTTTGCAAGCCTGCGCGCAGCGGTGCAGCTCACAGGCCCCTTTCGGGAGCTGCGCCGGTAGCTGAGAAAGGACGCCACGGCATCCGGGCTTGCGACCGCTTCGAGGATCGTCGCAGGCGTCTCAGCTGGGGGACTACAGGGGGTATTTCTTGTTCCCTTCTTGATCCCCTCTTGTTCGGGTGGCGTGGTGCCACCCTTTGCGGGATCGGATGCCACCCTTTCCGGTACAGGATGCCACCCTTTGCCAGCCTCTAAGGGTGGCGGTGTGCCACCCTTGGCGGATTGGGCGGCCACCCTTTCCGAGGTCGGCGGATGTTCGTCGTCCGCCTCCAAGGGCGCCGCGGAACCGGCGCTGAACAGGCGCGCCAGGTTGATCCGGTATTCTGAAGGTCGACCTACCGGCTGGCCCTGGGCATTGAGGCCCTTCCGGCCACCGCCTACTGTGCGGAAAAGCCAGCCTTCGTCTTCGAGAGCCTGCACGACCCTCTGCACGGTGCGCTCGTGCAGTCGTGTCTGAGCGGCGAGCGTTTTGATGCCCATATATGCGGGCCCGGCCTGGTCGCGTTCTTTGACGAAGCTGGCGATTGCGGTGAGAACCAGGCATTGTGTCTTGTTCTCTGGCCCCGCGAGCCCGATCCGTTTTATCAGTGTAATGCTCAATTCCTGCGGCCTTTTTCTCTGGCCGAGGGGGCAGTCCGGTGCTATTCTACTCGTATTCGATGGATCTTCGAAAACTTCGCAGCCCGCGCCTGGACAGCCCCCCCGGCGCGGGTTTCACTTTTCGGCGGGAAGGTGTCGAAGGCCGATCTCTTTCGCGAGCGCCTCAGCCGAGTCGAACAGGTCGTCCAGGACAATGGACATGCCGTTCGAGGCTCGCCCGGCGGGCAGGTCGGCCGCGGTGTAGAGCTCCTGCGCAGCTTCGATCCTCGAGCATAGGAGGTTTGCCATGCCCTCGAGGCTGACCCAGTCCTCGCGCGAGTACTCCACATCTTCACGCAAGGCGACCCCGCCCGAGGCCAACATGTGTCCCGCGGTACTTTCAAGATCGGCCAGGATTACCGAAAGGCCACGGGCGGCCTTTGATGCGGGTAGGCTGACGCGTGGCAATAGCTCGAGCGCAGCGTCGATGCGGGCGGCGACGTTGATCGCGTCGCTCTCAAGGTCACGGGCGGTCATGCTGCCACCTCGGCTTTCGCGAACCATGCGATGATGTCGCCGCGCCGCCAGTACCGGCGGCGACCGATCACGGCAGGTTGGGGAAAGCCCGTTTTCGGGTCGCGCAACCAGCGATACAGGGTCATGTCGGAAATCCCGCCGCAGATCTCGCGAACCTCGTGGGAGCCGATGCGGGCGTCAGGGTCTTTATGGGTCATCGTGTAGCATCCTGTTTTATCGTGATCGGATGCCAACCAATTGCCGCACAAAGCGGCCCGCCGTCCTATGTCAGATTTGCAGAAATCGCCGATATCGGCACGAATTGCCGCTTCCGGAGCAACAGAAGCGCGACCACCTCCTGAGCGATATTGTCGCCCACAACATCGAGGGGGCTCAATCGGGGCTTGCGATTGCGACTTTGCCAGAGGCGCGACCAGGCTGAAGGATGTTTCCCATAACGGCGCGCGACAAGCTCGGCGGGCGCGCCCGCCGCCATAGCCGCCATGCCCGCCCGGATGACGTAGTGATCAAGCAGCCACTCGGGAACCTGGCAAGTGATTGTTGCGCCCGGCATAGCCGCCGACAGCGCCCCAGCCACCTCGAGGCCCAGCGCCTCGGTAATGTGGTGGTCGCGCTCGACACGGATCGGCACATGGACGGCAATCGAGCGTGGCGGGATCTGCCCGCGCGCCATTGCCCGCTCCGCCGCCCGGGCCCAGCGCCACAGTATCAGCTCGAGCGCAGCCCGGTCTCCTATAGCCTCGGCGATTTCCGAGATCCCCGAAGGCAGGGATTTCCGGCTATGCCCCACGGATCCGAACCACGTTGCCAGTGTTGCCGTCGATCAACTCCTCAATCCATCGTGCCCACGCCTCGAGGGCCTGGCGCTTCTCGTCAGCGAAGTCGTGGCGCTGGTAGACCGCGACAATGCCGCCTCCGGTCCCGGAAACGTGGTTCAGAACCGATTCAGTGACGCGCACCGGGATCCCGATGCGGGCCATGCCGGTCGCCGCCGTGCGCCGCAGGTCGTGCCAAGTCCATGGCGCGATCTCCACGGTCTCCCCCCGCTCGCGGGCCGCGATCTCGCGCATCCCATCCGCGACGCGCAGCTTGCCCTTCTGGAAGCCTGACAGCGGCGTTGTGCCCGTTGTCGTGAAGACGAAGGCTGCGCCGGGTCCGCCCGCGGGAAGTGCGCCCAGCGCCGCCTCGGTCAACGGAACGTCATGCGCTCGGCCGTTCTTCGTTCTCAGGCCGGTCAGCCGCCAAGTCTTGCCGTCGATTTCGTCCGGCGTCAGGCCTGCCACCTCGCCAAGGCGCTGCCCGGTCAGCAGCAGAAACCTTCCGAAATTGCCCCACGGGTAGCCCAGCGCACCGCAAGCCGCCCAGAACCACCGGATTTCGTCATCAGTCAGAACGCGTTCGCGGCTGCGCTCCTTGACCACGGGCTTTACACCCATCGTGGGCGCGATCTCGATCACCTCGCGCTCCACCGCCCAATTGAAGAAGCCGGACAGGTACGCCCGCAAGCGGTTTGCCGTGATCGCGCGCCCGCTTGCGGCCACTTCGTCCAGCAGGTCACGAACATCGCGCCTCGTGATGTCCTGGATCGCCCGTTCGCCCCAATGGGGCAGCATCTCGACCTCGAGGCGGCGGCGCACCTCTGCGCCGGTTCTCAGCTTTGCCAGGTGGCGCTGGGCGTAGAGCTCGACCAGGTTCGCGATCGTGTCACGATCCATCAGATTCTGAGCCTTCGCCGCCTGCTTTTCGCCTGCAGGGTCCTCGCCCTTTTCCACGGCCTCAATCGCCGCCGATGCCGCCTTGCGGGCCGCCGCAACCTGCATGGCGGGCCAGCGCCCGAGAGTGAGCTTTCGGGGTGTTCCTTCGTGCCGGTAGCGCAGGGCCCATGACTTCGCGCCGCTCGGCTGGATCACAAGGTAGAGGCCGGACAGAGCCGGATCGGGCCTTTCTATGCGCTTCTTCGGATCCGGCTTTGCGGCCTCGACCGCCTTCGTCGTCAGTGCCTTTGCCATAGTCAGATGGTCCCCATATCTGTTACCCCGGTCGCCGTGGGGGTAACAGATTGCCCTGTATGGCAACTTTCCACCGCGATATAACGACACCCAACATGCTGGGAAACATGCTGTTTTTCAAGGTCTTTCGTGCCGATGGGTGTTGGGCCGTGTTACGAGAAAATCTGATTTGTAATCAGAGGGTCGGGAGTTCGAGTCTCTCTGGGGGCACCATTCCCATCAAGACGCCCCGTCTTCCGGGCGTGTCCGCGCGGCGTGGACTGCGTCCTTGCGGCCCTCGGGACCGCAGATGGCGACGCGGCCCGAAAGGCCCCCCCCGCTCACCCCTGCGCCGCGGTCTCGCGCAGCCAGCCGTCGGCCACCGTCACCCGGTCGCAGCCGGCCAGCGGCAGGAGGCGGTGCAGCTCGGCCATCAGCCGCTCGGTTCGGCCCTTGCCCCATGTGATGCCCGGCTCCGGCCAGAGCGCGCGCAGGTGCAGCGCGCCGGTCTGGCGCTCGGCGGCGATGTCGGCGCGGGCGGCGATGCGGTCGCCCTCCAGCAGCGGGAAGACGTAATAGCCGTAGCGGCGCTGTGCCTCGGGGACGAAGATCTCGATCCGGTAGTGAAACCCGAACAGCCGCTCGGCCCGCTTGCGGTCGCGCAGCGCCGGGTCGAAGGGGCTGAGCAGGCGCATCCGCCGCGGCGGCTCGGGCAGGTCACCAAGGGTTTCGAGCGTGTCCGGGCGCAGGAGGACCTTGCGCAGGCTGCCCTGCGCGGTCTCGATCCCGGCCTCGCGGATCTCGCCCCGGGCGCAGGCGGCGGCGGCCCAGTCCTTCGCCTCGGCGGGGGTGACGAGGGCGAAGAACGCGGCCAGCTCGCCCGAGGTCGCAAAGCCCAGCCGGTCCAGCGCCGCGCGGCAGGCCCAGTCGATGATCTCGGCCTCGGGCAGATGGGCGTTCAGCTGTTCGGGCGGGATCACCCGCTCGGTCAGGTCGTAGTGCTTGCGGAACCCCTCGCGCCGCGTGACGGCCAGCTCGCCACAGCGCCAGAGGTATTCCAGCGCGGTCTTGGAGGGGTGCCAATCCCACCAGCCGGTCGATTTTTCCGGCCGCGGCCCGCCGATCTCGGCGGAGTGGACTGGGCCATGCTCGGTGACATGGCGCAGGACGGTGTCGATCTCGCCATGGAAGGCCGAGCCGTGCCAGTCCTTCCAGCGTCGGCGCAGCCGGTCGCGGTCACGCGCGAAGCGCAGACGCCACTGCGGGAAGAACCTGACGGGGATGACGCTGGCGTCATGGGTCCAATGCTCGAACGTGGCGCGGTCGCGGTCGTTCAGGGCGCGCAGATGCGCGGGACGATAGGCCGGGCGGCGGGACCACAGGATAAGGTCATGCGCGCGCGCCAGCGTGTTGACGCTGTCGACCTGCACGAAGCCGAGCCGATGGACGAGGGCCGCCAGGTCGGCCCCCTTGCCCGGCCCCGCGGGGCGGTCCATAAGCGCATGCGCCTGCAGGAAAAGACGCCGTGCGGCTCGGGTGTCGATACGGTCCATGCCAGCCCTCCGGGCGCGCAGGATGGGGCCTTTCGCGGGCGGATGGCAAGCGGGCCTGTCATCGGGGCGTGACCGGTGGCGCGGGGGCATCGGCAGCGGGGGCAGGCCGCGGCGTGGCTCGACGCGTCGCGTCTGCGCCACGACCGCGGTGGCACCGCTGACGCGGTGCGGGGGCGCCCGGTCAGGTTGGCGGTGCGCGGGATGGATGTGTCGCTCCCCAAGAGGGGGGCTTTGCCCCCCGTCGCCATTGTCGCTCGGACCAATGGCGCGACCATGGCGACCCTTCGGCGACTCCCCCCAGGCAAGTGTGTTGACTAGGAGGGCTGGTAGGGCCTGTTTTCGCGGATCATGGCGTTCAGGATAACGAGCAGTTTGCGGGTCACCGCGATGATGGCCTGCTTGGGCGCCTTGCCATTCGCCGTGAGCCGGTCCGAGAAGGCCCGCAAGTCAG
>NZ_JASJOE010000068.1 GCF_030163755.1 Roseicyclus amphidinii | reverse complement strand
CGGCCGGCGTCGCCGCGGGTGCGGGCGTGGCCTCCGGACGGGCGGCGTCCGGCCCAAGCGCAGCCGTGGTCATCGCGGATGCGATCATGGATTGCGAACTGCCGGCGCCGGGGGTCACGTGCCCCGCGAAGGGCGAAACGAATTGGCGGCAACGCTGGTAGTGCTGATCCTCGACCAGTTGGCCGAGAAGTTCGAACGTGGCGAGGTTGAGCATCTGGCGCAGCACGAAGTTCACCGCCTCGCGCTGCTGGCCCCCGGCATCCAGGCTGACAAGCGTTTCCCCGAAGAAACGGCCCACGCTGACGCCGACCTCCTGCGAGAAGATCTGCCGTTGGAGCGGGATCGAGGCGAGGATGCGACCGCTGAACGCGTCGGTCAGCGACAGGTCCAGCCCGACGAGGATGCGGTTCTGCCGATAGCGTGGGCCAACGCCGCCAACCGCCACCGAGGCACCGCCGCCGGGGATGAAATCGAGGCTGTTGATGCTGCCCGAAATGAAGAAATTGACCGGCAATTGCCGCTGGATGTCGCGGATGCCCCATTGCGTTTCCGTCACGAGGATCGCCGGGTCGCGCCGGTTGACCACGGATGCTCCTGCGCGGAACATCGCGGACTGCACCATTTCCGCGGCCCCCTGGCTCACGAACCGCCCGGTCGCCCCTTCGGCATAGCTTTCGCGCCCGGTGGCATCCACGACCTGACCCACGCCGAACGTCACCTGCTCGGGCAGGTGACCCTGCAGGCATTGAAGCGCCTGGTCGAAATTCGTGACGATCTCTTCGACCGGTGGCCCGTCCGGCAGTTCGATGTTCCGCGTGACGGGCGTGAACGCATCGCGCGCCATGCCACAGGCCGCGACCGAGCCCATCAACAGCACCAGCAACGTCCGCCTGACGGCGGTTTGCACATCACGTGCTGCGGACCCGCACGCAGAAGATCCTCTGCGATGCACGGTAAACTCTCCCTGGCACTCGTAATGCTGTTCCATCATTGGCACTCACTTGCCGGAGGACTGCTGGCGTTGACCGTGACGCCGTCACCCTGTTCGAGCGCTCCCAGCATGGAGAGCGTTTCGGTCAGGATGCTGCCGTCCACACAGCCCTGCGAGTCGGCGCTGTTGATCGCGTCGATGTAGTTGTCGCTGCCGTTCACGGTGATCTCGGTGCTGCCCGTGTTCATGGCCCCGACCGAGTTCGTGTTCTGCCCGATCGCGTCGCCGATCTGGAAATCGATGGCACCAAGGCCCCCGTCACCACCAAGGATCTCCTGGTAGTTGGACCTCGAGTCGTTGTAATTCGTCGTGTTCACGACGGTCGTCGGGCCCGCGCTTTGCTGCGCGCTGCGGATGGCCTGCGCCTCCTGCAGCCGCAGGGACCGGTCAGACGCCGAGGAGAACCCCCAGTTCGCCGACCACGAGCCCCCCGCGGATCCGAAGTTCTGTGCCTGGGCTGGCCCGGCGAGCAGCACGGCGACGGCAATGGCCGTCAACGTGGCTCCCTTCCGGTTCAGCCCGCGCTGTGTGATGTGTGTCATGACTGGACCGCATGCGCTTTTCGGGTGGCTCAAGGAGACACAGCGACGACAGACCCGCCGCTTGCCGCCGCCGAGCCGCCAGGGCCACTCACCGAGACCGAACCGAGGCTCGCAGATGCGGAGCTGCCACCGGTCGCTACGGTCGAACCGTTGCTGGCCGCCGCGGAACTCCCGTTGTTGCTGCTTGCAACCACCGATCCGTCGCTTGCTGCCGCCGAGGTGCCCGTCGCCGTGACAGAACCCTCGCTGGCCGCCGCCGCGCCACCGCCGCTCGAAGCAGCGACCGATCCGTCGCTGGCCGCGGCCGCGCCACCACCGCCTGTCGCGGTAACCGATCCGGCACTGGCCGATGCCGCCGCGCCACTTCCGCCGCTTCCGCCGCCGGAGACCGCGGTCACCGAACCGTTGCTGGCCGACGCGCTTGCAGGTCCGGCCACTACGGGCCTCACGATCCGGGCACCGGGCGGCGCGGCGGCAAAGACCGCTGCGTCGTCAGACGGCACCCACGCCGGGACGGCCGCCATTGCGGCAAGTGGCGTGCAGATGTATTGGCCGTACTGTTGCCAGCACAGCATTTCGTCATGTTGGGGCGTAACGCATGCCGCGAGAGGCAAGCTTGCGATAAGGGCGGCCGCCACGCCTTTTGTCTTGTATGCTCGATCGGACATTGCCGGGCTCCAGGTTTTTTTAACCAATTGAATGTTTTCATTTCAGATTTTGCCCAAAGGATCGATTTATCATTCGATTTTGCGGCCGGTCTTTTGGGCGGAAATAAACGAATTGATTTTGTCGGCAGCCCGGTGTGCTCCGCATCGTCAAGAAATTCAGGCTTGGATTCGTGAAATCTTTTGATCGAACCCACCCCTCAAAGATCGGGGTTGCCGACTATCGTGTGTATTCCCGGTTTCGCAGAAATCCGACGTCGGGGGTGAAGGATCGAGAATTTCCGACCCCGACGCCAAAGACGGTGCGATTCACGGCGCGGCGTATCGGCCTCGGGTCACGGGGAATTGGCGCCCTGGCGGCCCTCGCGCATCGAGCACGTCGCCGCTGCGGCGCTGTTCGCTGTTCCTGTCGGTTTATCGCAGCGCGTCCATCCGCGGCGCGTCCTGCATCTCCTCACCGCCCAGCCCGGACAGCTCGGCCACGTGACGCAACGCCCGCCGCAGCCGCGCCAGCACTTCCGAACGGGAAGAGACCGTCCGTTGAACAAGCCCCACCCGCCGCGTGATCGCGCCGTTGCAGAAGGGGCGCGCGTGAACGCTGTCGGCACCCGCCGTCAAAAGCGCGATCTTCGGCACGATGGCCACGCCCAACCCCGCCTGCACCATGCCGATGACCGAGGGCATCGTGTTGGTCGCCACGATGTCGCGCGGCGTGATCGACAGGGCGGCCAGCTCGGTCTCGATCTGCCGCGAGAGCGGCACCTCGGTCGCGTAACGCACGAAAGGAAGATCGCCGAGCAGCGACCGGTCGCTGCGCCAGCTCTCCGACGGCGGGGCGATCAGAACCAGCGGCTCGGTCAGGACCGGTGTCCACGACAGGCTGGCGGGCACGCCGACGTTCTCGGCCACCAGCGCCGCGTCCAGCCGCCCGGCGGCGACATCGGCCATCAACCGTTCCGACATGCCGACGGTCAGCTCGAAGGTGAGATCGGGAAAGACCGCGCGCATCTCGGCGAAGGCGCGGGGCACGAGATGCATCGAAACGGTGCGGATCGCCCCGAAATTGAGCATCCCGGCCGTGCGCCCGCCGGAAATCGCCAGCCGCGCCTCGGTCATGGTCTGCACCACCTGCCGGGCGGCGCGCAGCAGTTCCTCGCCCTTCGCGTTGAGCCGCCGCGGCCGCGTGTTCCGGTCGAACAGCAGGACGCCCATTTCCCCCTCAAGAGCCTGAATTTGCTGGCCCACCGCCGAAGGCGTCAGGTTCACCACCGCGGCCGCGGCCGAGAAGCTTCCGGTGTCCGCGACGGCAACGAGGGTTTGCAGCTGGCGAATGTCCATGCCAGCTTTATGAAGAAAGTCTTCATGAAAATGCAAAAGGAAATCGCTTTCTGAAGCCGTGCTTGTGCAGTTACCGATTTGCACAGCCCAAGTGTCGGGCATCTGCCCAGACATCGACGGTCACCTACCGACGGTTACCCAGAGGAGATCACCATGAAGACTGTTTCGCGTGTTGTCGCAGCCGCGGGCCTTGCCATCGCAAGCCTGAACGCGCCGGTGCTGGCGCAGGACTATCCGAGCAAACCCGTCGAATTCATCGTGCCCTGGTCGCCCGGTGGCGGCAGCGACACGCTGATGCGGATCGTTGCGGGCAATGTGACACCCTATCTCGGCGTCGAGATGCCGGTGATCAACATGCCCGGCGTCGGCGGCACCGTCGGCCTGACCGAGGCCTCGCGCCGCGATGCGGACGGCTATACGATCAGCCAGGTCCACGAGGGGCTTCTGGCCGCCACGGCGACCGGCCTGACCGAGCTGGCCTGGGATGATTTCGACCACATCGCCCTGATGACCGCCTCGCCGCAATACCTCGTGGCCGCCGCGGATCAGCCCTTCGACACGATGGAGGGGCTTGTCGAA
Source organism: Roseicyclus amphidinii (assembly GCF_030163755.1). Taxonomy (GTDB): domain Bacteria; phylum Pseudomonadota; class Alphaproteobacteria; order Rhodobacterales; family Rhodobacteraceae; genus Roseicyclus; species Roseicyclus amphidinii. The sequence goes on along the minus strand of NZ_JASJOE010000068.1, from coordinate 12,013 downwards.
TACGCGCAGGCCAATCCGGGCGAGCTGACCATCGGGGTCACGCTGGGCGGCGTGCCGCACCTGCACGCGGCCATGATCGCCGAGGCGTTCGACATCGAATGGCGCTACGTCGGCTACGAGGGCACGGGCGAGCGCATCCGCGCGCTGGTCGGCGGCAACCTCGATCTCGCCATCGGCGACATCTCCTCGTCGCTGCAGTTCGCCGAGAACGGCGACCTCGTGTTCCTCGCCAGCGGCGCGACCGAGCGCATGGCGCAGACGCCCGACGTTCCGACCTTCATGGAGCTGGGCGCCGACCTCGACCTGTCGATCACCCGCGGCATCGTGATGCCCGCAGGCTCCCCCGAAGAGGCGCAGGCCGCGATGGAAGCGGCGCTGATGGAGCTGTCGCAGGATCCGACCTTCGTCGAGCAGATCAACAACGCCGGCGCCGATGTCGCCTTCCGCGGCCGCGAGGCCTACTCGGCCTATCTCGCCAATCTTGCCGAGACGGTCGAGCGGCTTGCAGAGGTCATCGCGCCTTGAGCGAGCTCGACACAGGCGCATCGCGGCAGGGGGCGGGCGAGATCGCCCGCCTGCTGTCCTACGTCGCGCTGCTGGCGGTCTCGGTCGGCCTGTTCCTCGAGGCCCGCGCGATGCCGACCTCGCGCTTCGAGATCCTCGGGGCAGGGGCCTTTCCGATGATCGTCCACGGCTGCCTGAGCCTCTTGCTCGTGGTCTCCATCATCGGCGCGCTGCGCCGGATCCCGGCCGCGGCCTATGCCGGTTTCGGCGCTGCGGCGGCGACCTGGCTGCGCGAGAAGCGGCTGGTTCTGGTGCTGTTTGCCTGCCTCGCCCTCTACGTGGCCGCGATGCCCGTCATCGGCTACCCGGTCGCCACCCTGCTGTTCCTCATCGTGGTGCAGGTCACGCTTGCGCCCAAGACGCGCGGCGCCATCGCAACCGCGATCGTGCTGTCGCTGGTCTTTTCCTTCGGCCTCAACTGGCTCTTTGCCGAGGTCTTCAACGTTTTCCTTCCAAGGGGGCACTAGCGCATGGAGGCGTTTCTTCTGGGTGCGTCCGAGGTGCTGTCGCCGGTGACGCTGGCCATGATGCTCGCAGGGGCCATCGCGGGCATCATCGCCGCCGCCATCCCCGGCTTCACCGTCACCATGGCGATCGTTCTCACGCTGCCGCTGACCTTCACCATGGACCCGCTGCAGGGCATCTCGGTCATGCTGTCGGTCTATGTCGGCGGCTACACCGGCGGCCTGATTTCGGCCGCGCTGCTGGGCATTCCCGGCACGCCCTCCTCGGTGGCCACCACCTTCGACGCCTTCCCCATGGCCCGCAACGGCGAGCCGGGCCGCGCCCTGTCTCTGGGTGTCTGGGCCTCGTTCTTCGGCACCATCATCTCCACCCTCGTGCTGATCGTCGCCGCCCCGCCTCTGGCGATCTTCGCCGTCCGCCTTGGCCCGTGGGAATATTTCTCGCTGATCGTCTTCGCGCTGACCATCGTGGCAAGCCTTGTCGGCAACTCGCTGCAACGCGGGCTGATCGCCGCGCTGATCGGGCTGGCGATCTCGACCGTCGGGGCCGATCCGATCATGGGCCGGCCGCGCTTCGACATGGGCTGGGAGCTTCTGGCCGCCGGCCTGCCCTTTCTCGTCGTGCTGATCGGCATCTTCGCCATCTCGCAGCTCGCCTCCGAGGTCGAGGATGCCGAGGCCATCAAGCGCGGCGAAAAGCTGATCGACGGCGAGATCGAGTTCAAGACATGGGAGGTCATGCGCGAGGTGCTCATGCGCCCGGTCAACCTGATCCGCTCCTCCATGGTCGGCGTCGCCATCGGCGCGCTGCCGGGGGCGGGCGGCTCCATCGCCAACCTCGTGGCCTATGACCAGGCCAAGCGCGCCTCGAAAACCCCCGAAGCCTTCGGCAAGGGCACGCCCGACGGCGTCGTCGCCTCCGAGGCGGGCAATTCCGCTACCGCGGGCGGCGGGCTGATCCCGCTGATCTCGCTGGGCATTCCCGGCTCGGCGGTGGATGCGATCCTGATGGCCTCGCTCATGGTGCATGGCATCTCGGTCGGGCCGCGGCTGATCATGGACAATGCCGATCTCGTCTACGGCATGTTCCTTGCGATGGCCGTCTCGAGCCTGATGATGCTGGTGGTCTGCGTCCTGTCGATGCGCGCCTTCCTGCGCGTGGCCGAGGTGCCGAAATGGGTCGTCGTGCCGGTGGTGCTGGTCTGCTGCGTCGTCGGCTCCTTCGCGCTCAACAACCGGGTGACCGACCTTTATCTTCTCGCGGCCGTGGGGCTTCTGGGCTACGCGCTCAGGGCGCTCGACTACCCGCTCGCGCCGCTGGTGCTGGGCGTCATCCTCGGCCCGATCGCCGAGACCAACCTGCGCCGCGCCCTGATGACGGACCCCGACTGGTCCCTCTTCCTCACGCGCCCGGTGAGCCTTATCTTCCTCGTCGCGGCGGTCCTCTCGGTGGCCTGGGCCATCCGGGGCATTCTCAAGTCAAGATCCCAAGCAAGATCCGGTAAGGAACCCACCTGATGCCATTCCGTCACGATGCGCTCTACGCGTCCCGGCGCTCGCCCGTGCTCGCCGACAATCTCGTCTCCACCTCGCAGCCGCTGGCCGTTCAGGCGGGCCTGTCGATGCTGGCGCGCGGCGGCAATGCCGTCGACGCGGCGCTGGCCGCCGCCGCGACCCTCACCGTGGTGGAGCCGACCGGCAATGGGCTGGGCTCCGATGCCTTCTGCATCCTGTGGGACGGCAAGGAACTGCATGGCCTGAACGCCTCGGGGCCCGCCCCCGCGGGCTGGACGCCCGACCGCTTCAGGGGGCAGGACACCATGCCCTTCCGTGGCTGGGAGAGCGTGACCGTGCCCGGCGCCATCGCCGCCTGGGCCGAGTTGAGCGCGCGCTTCGGCACCCTCGACCTCGCCACCGTGCTGGCCCCCGCCATCGGCTATGCCGAAAGCGGCTTCATCGTCTCGCCCGTGATCGGCGCGCTCTGGGCGCGCGGGGCCGAGACGCTGGCCACGCAGCCCGGCTATGCCGAGGCCTTCATGCCCGGTGGCCGCGCGCCGCGGGCGGGCGAACGCTTCCGCCATCCGGGGCAGGCCGAAAGCCTGCGGATGATCGCCGAGACTCGGGGCCGCGCCTTCTACGAGGGACCGCTGGCCGAGAAGATCGCGGCCTTCGCCCGCCAGCACGGCGCGGCGCTTTCCGAGGCCGACCTGGCCGGCTACAGCCCCGAATGGTGCGGCACCATCTCGACCGCGTTCGACGACAACGAGCTGCACGAGATCCCGCCGAACGGGCAGGGCATCGCCGCGCTGATGGCGCTGGGCCTGCTGCAGCACACGGGCGTCCGCGACCTCGACGCCGACGACCCGCGCGCGCTGCACCTGCAGATCGAGGCGATCAAGCTCGCCTTCGCCGATCTGCACGCCCATGTCGCCGACAGCCGCTTCATGACCGATGTCACCCCTCAGCACCTGATCGACCCCGGCTACCTGGCCGAGCGCGCGCGGCTCATCGACATCGACCGCGCGCAGGATTACGGGCCGGGCGCACCGAAGCACGGCGGCACGGTCTACCTGACCACCGCGGATGCCTCGGGGATGATGGTCTCCTTCATCCAGTCGAACTACGCCGGGTTCGGCTCGGGCGTCGTGGTGCCCGGCACCGGCATCAGCCTGCAGAACCGCGGCGCGGGCTTCACGCTCACGCCCGGCCACCCGAACGAGGTCGCGCCGGGCAAGCGCCCCTTCCACACGATCATTCCGGGCTTCCTGATGCAGAACGGCGCCCCCAGGATGAGCTTTGGCGTGATGGGTGGCCCGATGCAGGCGCAGGGCCATGTGCAGATGGTGCTGCGCACCCAGCTTTGGGGGCAGGACGTGCAGACCGCCGTCGACGCCCCGCGCTGGCGCTTCGTCAAGGGCCGCGAGGTCGCCTGCGAAGAGGCGATGCCGCCCACCACCCGCGAGGCGCTGGCCGCCCTCGGTCACGCGATCACGGTCGAAGCCCCCGACAGCGCCTTCGGCTTCGGCGGCGCGCAGCTGATCGAGCGGCTGGAGGGCGGCGGCTATGCCGCGGGCTCCGACCCGCGGAAGGACGGCGGCGCGCAGGGGTTCTGACGCGCCACGCCCCCGCTTGCGGCGCGGGCCTGCCCGTGCGATCCGGCCCTGACGCCATGACGGACGGGACGGCCCGATGCCCCAAAGCGACGAGATCATCACGGATGTCGCCATCATCGGTGGCGGCCTTGCCGGGCTTGCGCTGGCCGATCACCTGCACGGGGCCGGTGTGCCCTTCGAGCTGTTCGAGGCCCGCCCCCGTCTCGGCGGCCGCATCGCGGCGCTGGGGACCGCGGCGGGCCGCGTCGATCTCGGCCCGTCCTGGGCCTGGCCCGGCCAGCCCCGCATCGCCCGGCTGATCGAGCGGCTGGGCCTGTCGCCCTTTGCGCAACACGCAGCCGGCGAGATCCTGTTCGAGGACGCGTCCGGCGTGGTTCACCGCGGCATGGGCCATGCCTCGATGGAAGGGTCGCTGCGGCTTGATGGAGGGATGATCAGCCTGATCGAGGGGCTGGCCGCCCGCCTGCCGCCCGAGCGCCTGCACCTGTCGCGCGCCGTCCGGGCGGTCGGGCCGGACGGCCTGCGCCTTGCCTGCGGCACGCGCTGCACCGCGGCCCATGTCGCGCTGGCCCTGCCGCCCCGGCTGGCCGCCGGTCTGTTGCAGGAGCGTCCGCTTCCCGCGGCGGCGCGGCAGGCGCTGGCGGCGATCCCCACATGGATGGCGGGCCATGCCAAGGTCGTCGCGGTCTATGACCGCCCGTTCTGGCGCGCCGCGGGCCTGTCGGGGGACGCCATGAGCCGCCGCGGGCCGCTGGCCGAGATCCATGACGCAAGCGGCCCCGAAGGCCGCCCCGCCGCGCTCTTTGGCTTTCTCGGCGTGCCCGCCGCGCAGCGCCGGGGGCAGGGTGCCCGGATCGAGGCGCTGGCGCTCGAGCAGCTCGCGCGCCTGTTCGGGCCCGAGGCCCGCGCGCCGCTTCAGGTCGCGCTGCAGGACTGGGCCTGCGACCCGCTGACCGCGACCGAGGCCGACCAGCGCCCCCCGCCCGGTCATCCGGCCTATGGCCTGCCCGCCGCGCTTGCGGGGCTGGACGGGGGGCGGTTGCACCTGGCTGGCACCGAGACCGCGCCCGAGATGGGCGGGCTGATGGAGGGGGCGCTGGCCTCGGCCGAGCGCGTCGCGGGCGTGATCCTTGGCGGGGGTCATCCCGCCGCGTGACACTGCGCAATGCGCAATGCGAAAGGCCCCGACATCTCTCGATGCCGGGGCCCTTTTTCCTGTCACCCGCCGTGGCTCACTCGCCGGGCATCTGCCCCTTGCCATGGCCCGACAGGCCGCCCGCGACTTCCTCGGTCGCCTCGGCGGCCAGCTCTTCGGGCAGCAGCAGGTTCAGCACGATGGCGATCAGCGCCGCGGGCAGGATGCCCGAGGTCGCCAGCACCTTCAGCGTCTCGGGCAGGTGCTGCAGCGCCCCCGGCTCCAGCTGCAGGCCAAGGCCCAGCTACAGCGCGATGGCGAAGATCACCATGTTGCGGCGGTTCCACGTGACGTCCGACAGCATCGAGATGCCCGCCGCCACGACCATGCCGAACATCACGATCACGCCGCCGCCCAGCACCTCGATCGGCACCGTCGAGATCACCGCGCCCACCTTGGGCACCAGCCCGCAGAGGATCAGGAAGACCGCGCCGATGGTCACGACATGGCGGCTCATGACGCCGGTCATGGCGATCAGGCCGACGTTCTGGCTGAACGAGGTGTTGGGCAGCGCGCCGAACACGCCCGACAACGCCGTGCCGACACCGTCGGCAAAGGTCGCGCCCTCGATCTCGCGGTCGGTCGCCTCGCGGCCAGCGCCGCCCTTGGTGATGCCGCTGACATCGCCCACCGTCTCGACCGCCGAGACGAAGGACATCAGGCAGAAACCGATGATCGCCGCGACCGAGAACTCGATCCCGAAATGGAACGGGTTGGGCAAGGCGACCGTGGCCGCCCGGCCCACGTTGCCGAAGCTGACCATCCCCATGGCATAGGCGACGCCGTAGCCCGCCAGAAGGCCCAGCAGCACCGCCGAGACCGACAGCATCCCGCGGGCGAAGAACTTCAGCCCCAGCGTCACGAAGATCACGACGCCCGCCACCGTCCAGTTCTGCAGCGAGCCGTATTCTGGCGTTCCGATGGCCGGAACCCCGCCCGCGGCGTATTGCACGCCCACCTTGACCAGCGCGAGGCCGATCATCGTCACCACAAGGCCGGTGACCAGCGGCGGCAGGGCGAAACGGATCCTGCCGATGAACAGGCCGAGCGCGGCGTGGAACAGCCCGCCCACCACGATGCCGCCCATCAGGACCGAGATCGCCTCGACCCCCTGGCCCGCGACCAGCGGGATCATGATCGGGATGAAGGCGAAGGACGTGCCCTGCACGATCGGCAGGCGCGCGCCGACGGGGCCCACGCCGATGGTCTGGAACAGCGTGGCGATGCCGGCAAAGAACATCGACATCTGGATCATGTAGATCATCTGCGGGAAGTCGGGACTGTTCGAGCCGAAGCCGAACCCCGCCGCGCCGCAAACGATGATCGCGGGGGTCACGTTCGAGACGAACATCGCCAGCACATGCTGGATGCCCAGCGGCACGGCCTTGATCAGCGGCGGGGTGTAGTTGGGGTCGCGGAGTTGCTCCGGCGTCCCGATGGATGCGTCAGCCATTGGTCTTTCCTCCCTTCTGACGGTTGTTCCCCGGCACGCACCAAGGCCGGCGGGGGCGGTGACGGGGCCCGGCTCCTCCTTCCGGGTCCCGCCATGAGGTCCGACCGCGGCCGAACCGGCCCGGCACCGCGTGCCGGGGATGCCCTGGGGTGCCTACAAGGCCCCGAGGCTCAGCGCCGGATGGCGGTTCACGTCCTTGTAGAGCATGTAGCGGAACGTCTGGTCGCCGGTGGCGATGCAGGCCTGCGGGCAGAAGGCGCGCAGCCACATGAAATCTCCCGGACCCACATCGACCCAATCGGTGTTCAGCAGGTAGCGCCCGGTGCCCTGCAGCACGTAAAGCCCGTGCTCCATCACATGCGTTTCGGCAAAGGGGATGCGCCCGCCGGGCTGCAGGTTCACGATGGTGATGTGAAAGTCGTAGCCAAGGTCCATCGGGTCGAAGAACCGCTGCGTCGCCCAGCTGTCCTCGGCCCCCGGCATCCCGGTGCGCGGCACGTCGCGTTCATGCACCACGAAAGGCGCGGGCGGCGTCGGCTCCATGCCGGGGATGAAGCGTTTGCGGATCCAGTGGAAGCCGCACAGCGCCTCGCCGTCGTTCCAGATCTCCCAGGGGGCGCCCGGCGGCAGGTAGGCGAAACTGCCCGGCGTCAGCATGTGGGTTTCCGCCCCGATCACCAGCCGGGCCATGCCCTTGGCGACGAAGAGCGCCGCCTGCGCGGAGGGGTCGGGCTCGGGCGTGGCCGAGCCGCCGCCGGGTTTCAGCTCGACCGCGTATTGCGCGAAGGTCTCGGCGAAGCCGGTCATCGGCCGCGCAAGGATCCAGGCCCGGTGGCCGATCCAGCCCGGCAACATGCTGCTCACGATGTCGCGCTGCGTGTCGGCCGGCAGCACCGCGTAGCTGGGCGTGAAGACCGCCGTGCCGACCGGGTCGGCCGAAGGGTCCGGCATGCCGCCGGGGGGGAAGGCGTAACCGTCCGGCGCGATGGCGCTGGCGGGGGCGAAAACGGTGCTGGGGTCGGGCATCATGACAACAGGTCCTCGAGACGGTGCCGTGCGATCCGTTCGACCTGGTGGCAGGCTTCCGCGAACTCGCGGTCGCGGTCCTGCGACAGGCGGGACCGGAAGGCCGCGAGGATGGACGCCTTGTCATGGTCGCGCACGGCGATGATGAAGGGAAATCCGAACGCCTCCACGTAGCGGCTGTTCAGCTCCGTGAAAAGGGCGCGCTCGTCGTCGCACAGGGCGTCAAGCCCCGCGCCCGCCTGTTCTGCCGTCGATTCAGGCGTCAGCCGCCGTGCTGCGGCCAGTTTTCCGGCAAGATCGGGATGCGCGCACAGAACGCCGAGGCGCTCGGCGGTGCCGCCCATGCGAAAGACCCGCCTCAGCGCCGCATGCAGGCCCTGCGCGCTGTCGTTCGCCGGGCCGATCCCCTCGTCCCAGGCGCGCTCGGCGATCCAGGGCGAATGCTCGAAGATGCCGCCGAACCGCGCGACAAAGGCGTCGCGCCCCATGGTGGAGGGACGCAGCGCCGGGCGGACGGGCGGATGCCGCCGCGCCCAATGCCCGGCGATGTCGATGCGCCGCGCGACCCAGACATCCTCGAACCCGTCGATGTGGTCGAGGAACCGGCGCAGCGCCGCGATGCGGCCCGGCCGCCCGATCAGGCGGCAATGCAGGCCCACCGACATCATCCTGGGCGCACCCCGGACACCTTCCTCGTAGAGCGTGTCGAAACTGTCGCGCAGGTAGGCCTCGAACTGGTCGCCCGCGTTGAACCCCTGCGCCGTGGCGAAGCGCATGTCGTTGGCATCCAGCGTGTAGGGGATGACCAGCTGCTCGCGCCCGCCCGCCTCGATCCAGTAGGGCAGGTCGTCGGCGTAGCTGTCCGAGACATAGTCGAAGCCGCCATCCTCGGCGATCAGGCGCACGGTGTTCTCGGAACAGCGCCCGGTATACCAGCCGCGCGGGGCTTCGCCGGTCACGGCGGCGTGCAGCCGCTTGGCCGCGGCGATCTGCGCGCGCTCCTCGGCCTCGGTCATGTCCTTGTGCTCGACCCACTTCAGCCCGTGGCTTGCGATCTCCCAGCCGGCCTCCTGCATGGCGGCGACCTGGTCGGGGCTGCGCGCCAGCGCGCTGGCGACCCCGTAGACGGTCACCGGCAACCCGCGTTCGGTGAACAGGCGGTGCAGCCGCCAGAACCCGGCCCGCGCGCCGTATTCGTAGATCGACTCCATGTTCCAGTGCCGTTGCCCCGGCCAGGCCGCGGCCCCCACGATCTCGCTCAGGAAGGCCTCCGAGGCAGGGTCGCCGTGCAGCACGCAATTCTCGCCGCCTTCCTCGTAGTTGATGACGAACTGCACCGCGATCCGGGCCCCGCCGGGCCAGTCGGCAGGGGGCGGATTGCGGCCGTGGCCGGCCATGTCTCGTGGGTAAAGCGTCAAGGCGATCCTCCCGATCTCACCTTATGCTTAGACCGTGATTAAAATTCGGTCTTTCAAGGAAAGCTTGAAAGTGTTTCGCCCGGCTTGAAACTTTGCCCCGAACCGGGGTTAAGGCACATATGGCGCAGCAAGGGAGGGCACCATGACCGGATACCTGACGACACATGTTCTGGACACCGCCAAGGGCACCCCGGCGGCGGGCCTTCGGATCGCGCTGTTCCGGCTGACCGATGGCGGGCGCAGCAAGATCGCCGAGACGCTCACCAACGCCGACGGGCGCACCGACGGGCCGATCCTGCCCGCCGAGGCCTTCGCCACCGGCGAATACGAGCTGGTCTTTCACGCCGGCGACTACCTGCGCGCGCAGGGCATGACCGACGGTTTCCTCGACATCGTGCCGATCCGTTTCCGCATGTCCGAGGCGTCGCATTACCACGTGCCGCTTCTGCTCTCGCCCTTTTCCTACGCCACCTATCGCGGCAGCTAGGCGGCTAGCTCGCTCTGGCGCAGGGTGGTCTTGATCCGCTCCGCCATGAACTCGATGAACAGCCGCGTCTTGGGGTCCTGGTTGCGCTTGTGCGGGAACAGGACCGCAAGCTGCGCGCGGGGCGGGGGCGTCTTCTGGCAGACCGGCACAAGCCGCCCCGTGGCGATGTGATGGGCCACGTCGAACACCGGCTTGTTCACGATCCCCCGCCCGTCCAGCGCCCATTGGGTCAGCACGTCGCCGTCATCGCAGCTGACCGGCCCGGACACCGCGAAGGATTGCGGGCCGTCCGTCGTCTCGAGCGTCCAGCGGAACTCGGTCGAGCCGGGAAAGCGCAGCAACAGGCACTCATGCGCGTCGTTCACGAGGTCGAACCCATGGGTCGGCGCGCCGCGGCGCGCGATATACTCGGGCGCGGCGCACACGACCCGCGGACAATCCGCGATGACCCTGATGCGATGCGCCGAGTCCGGCGGGTTGCCCAGCACGAAGGCCAGGTCCAGCCGTTCCCCCGTCAGGTCGATCTTGCGATCCGACAGGCGCAGCCTGACGTGAACCTCGGGGTAGTCCTGCTGGAAGGCCGCCACATGCGGCGCGATCAGGCGGCGGCCCACCCCGAGGGGGGCAGCCACGAACAACGAGCCGCGCGGCGTCAGCGTGATCTCGTGGACCGCGGCCTCGGCCTCGTCCACCGCGTCGAGGATGGCGACCGCCTTGTCGTAGAAGATGCGCCCCTGCTCGGTCGGCTGGATCGAGCGCGTCGTGCGCGTGAACAACCGCACCCCCAACGTCTTTTCCAACTCGCCGATCCGGCTCGAGGCGACGGCGGCCGACACCCGCAGGTCGCGCGCGGCGGCCGACATGTTCTCGAGCTCGTAGACCCTGACGAACATGCGGATGTTGTTGATGTTGTTCATCGGCGTTTCTTCGGATTTCCTTGAAAGTCCTCGGGACAATCAGAAATTATCAGAAGCCTGCCCTTTCGCATAGCCTCTCCCCGAAACAGGATGTGGGAGGGACCCCCCGATGTATGATCTTGCCATCATGACCGACTGGATCGCCTTCGCGGTCCGCTGGCTGCATGTGATCACGGCCATGGCCTGGATCGGCTCGAGCTTCTATTTCATCGCGCTCGACCTCGGGCTGCGCAAGGCGCCCGACCTGCCGCCCGGCGCCCATGGCGAGGAATGGCAGGTCCATGGCGGCGGGTTCTACCAGATCCGCAAATTCCTCGTGGCCCCCGAGCAGATGCCCGAGCACCTGACCTGGTTCAAATGGGAAAGCTACACGACCTGGCTGTCGGGGGCGGCGCTCCTGATGCTGGTCTACTGGACCGGGGCCGAGATGTTCCTGATCGACTTCGACAAGGTCGCGCTGACCACCTGGCAGGCGATCGCCATCTCGGGCGGGTCGCTGGCGGTGGGCTGGCTGCTTTACGACATGCTGTGCAAAAGCCCGCTGGGCGCGCGCCCCACCACGCTGATGCTGATCCTCTTCGTGATCCTCGTGGTCATGGCCTGGGGCTACAATCAGGTCTTCACGGGGCGCGCGGCGATGCTGCACCTGGGCGCGTTCACGGCGACGATCATGACGGCCAACGTGTTCTTCATCATCATGCCCAACCAGCGCATCGTCGTGCGCGACCTGCAGGAAGGGCGCACCCCCGACCCGAAATACGGCAAGATCGCCAAGCTGCGCTCGACCCACAACAACTACCTGACCCTGCCGGTCATCTTCCTGATGCTGTCGAACCATTACCCGCTGGCCTTCGGCACCCAGAACGCCTGGCTGATCGCCAGCCTCGTGTTCCTGCTCGGCGTCCTGATCCGGCACTATTTCAACACCCGCCACGCCCGCGCCGGAAACCCGCATTGGACATGGGGCGCGGCGGCGGTGATCTTCATCGGCATCATGTGGCTGTCGGCGACCCCCATGTCGCAAGGCATCGACTGGGAGGAAGAGGCCCGCGTGCCCGCGCACCTGCTGCCGGTGGTCGAAAGCGAGGGCTTCGAAGAGGTGGCGAATGTCGTCTTAGGCCGCTGCTCGATGTGCCACAACGCCGAACCGGTCTGGCCGGGGATCAACTGGGCCCCGCGCGGCGTCCGCCTCGATACCGAGGCCGAGATCGCCCGCTACGCCACCGCGGTCTACCTTCAGGCGGGCGTCAGCCACGCCATGCCGCCCGGCAATGTCACCGCGATGCCGCCCGAGGACCGCGCCCTGATCACGCGCTGGTATCGCGCCCTGCGCGAGACGCACGCCCCCGCGGAGCTGGCGCTGGCCGCACCGGCCG
>NZ_JASJOE010000067.1 GCF_030163755.1 Roseicyclus amphidinii | reverse complement strand
ACTGTCTGCCCGCCGATCCAGGGCTGTCCGCAGCCGTAGCGCACCATCTGTTCGACGGTGAGAAGCGTTTTGCCCGTTTCGACCACATAGGCCGTCAGGAAGCCCAGAAACGCCCCGGTGGCGGGCGTGGAGTGCGTATTTGGGGAAAGATGAAGGCGCAGCCGGTGCTTGACGCGTCTTCTGGCGGGCTAGATTGCGCCCGGCAGAGCAACAAGGACCAAGCACCGCATGACCGCGCCCGTGATCTACTGGACCCGCCGGGATTTCCGCCTGACCGACAATCCCGCCCTTGTCGCCGCCTGCGAAAGCGGCGCTCCGGTGATCCCGGTGTTCCTGTGCGACGAGGTGGTCGAGGGGCATGGCGCCGCGCCGAAATGGCGGTTGGGGCTGGGGGCGGAGGCCTTTGCCGCGCGGCTGGAGGCGGCGGGGAGCCGGTTGATCTTTCGGCGGGGCCGCGCGCTGGAGTGCCTGACCGCGCTGATCGCGGAGACGGGCGCGCGGGCGGTGCATTGGAACCGGCTTTACGATCCGGCCGCGCGCAAGCGGGACGAGGCGGTGAAGGCGGCGCTGAGGGCCGAGGGGCTCGCGGCGGTCAGCCATGCCGGGCACCTCGTGCATGAGCCATGGACGGTGCAGACCGGGACGGGTGGGTTCTACAAGGTCTACACGCCCTTCTGGAAGGCCCTGCGCGGGCGCGAGGTGGCAGCGCCGCTGGCCGTGCCGGAGATCGCCGCGCCGAGCGCATGGCCCGCGAGTGACGCCATCGCCGACTGGGGCCTTGGCCGCGCGATGGACCGCGGGGCCGCGGTGGTCCGGCCCCATTGCGTGATCGGCGAAGAGGCCGCGCAGGGGCGGCTGGGCGCCTTCGTCGCGCAGCGGATCGCGGCCTATGCCGAGGACCGCGATCGGCTGGATGTGGACGGCACCTCGGGTCTGTCGGAGAACCTGACCCATGGCGAGATCTCGGCTCGGGTCTGTTGGCACGCGGGGGCGCGGGCGATGGCCGAGGGCAAGCCGGGGGCCGAGACCTTTCTCAAGGAGCTGATCTGGCGCGATTTCGCCTATCACCTCGTCCATCACACGCCGCATATCGTGGAGCGCAACTGGCGCGAGGAATGGGAGGCTTTCCCCTGGAACGAGGATGACGGCGCCGGGCAGGTCGAGGCATGGATGCGCGGGCGCACCGGCATGCAGATCGTCGATGCCGCGATGCGCGAGATGTATGTCACGGGGCGGATGCACAACCGCGCGCGGATGCTTGTCGCCTCCTATCTCACCAAGCACCTGATGAGCCACTGGAAGATCGGCATGCGCTGGTTCGAGGACTGCCTGGTCGACTGGGACCCGGCCAGCAACGCGATGGGCTGGCAATGGTCGGCGGGCTCGGGCCCCGATGCCACCCCCTATTTCCGGGTCTTCAACCCCGAGACGCAGGCCGAGAAATTCGACCCGCAGGGGCGCTACCGCCGGGCCTGGCTGGCCGAGGTCACCAACCGGCCGACCGAGACGGCCTTGAGCTATTTCGAGGCGATCCCGCGCCGTTGGGCGATGACGCCGGATGATGGCTACCCCGCGGCGCCGGTCGTCTCGGCCGCCGAGGGGCGCAAGCGCGCGCTGGCGGCATATGAAAACCGCGGTTTCTGAGCGGGCAGGGCAGATCAAGGCTTGTGCCGCGCCGCCGCATCTGTCCAAATCGGGCGCCAGACAAGGGGATGACATGGACGTCAGAACGACCACGAAGGGAGAGGAAAATCTCCCCCGCTATTTCACGGCCGTCTTCGACACGGCGAACAAGATGCAGCATGGCCGTCTCGACATGGTGCTGCCCGACGGGCGCGTCTTCCGCGCCGCGGGGCACGGGCCGGGGCCGGTGGCGGAGCTGCAGATCCACAATCCCGAGATCTTCGCGCGGCTGATCCGCGAGGGCGATCTGGGCTTTTGCGAGGCCTATCTCGACGGCTGGTGGTCGACGCCCGACTTGCAGGCCTTCATGGACCTTGTCCATGCCGACAACGAGGAGGTCTATGACGGCTTTCTCGGCATGGGCATCGTGCGCGCCTTCGAGAAGCTGCGCTTCTGGTGGCAGTCGAATTCCAAGCGGCAGGCCAGGAAGAACATTTCGCACCATTACGACCTCGGCAACGATTTCTACGGGCTCTGGCTCGACGAGACGATGACCTATTCCTCGGCCATCTTCGAGACCGGGCAGGAGTCGATGGAGGCCGCCCAGACCGCGAAATACGCCAGCATGGTCGACCAGATGGGCGCGCAGCCCGGCGACCACGTGCTCGAGATCGGCTGCGGCTGGGGCGGCTTCGCCGAATATGCCGCCAAGGAGCGGGGGTTGAAGGTCACCGGGCTGACCATCTCGAAGGAGCAGCATGATTACGCGGTGGCGCGGATCGCGGCGGCGGGGCTGTCGGACCGGGTCGAGATCAAGCTGCAGGATTACCGCGACGAGCGCGGGCAATATGACGGGATCGCCAGCATCGAGATGTTCGAGGCGGTGGGCGAGCGCTATTGGCCGACGTATTTCCGCACGCTGCGCGAGAACCTGAAGCCGGGCAAGAACGCCACGCTGCAGATCATCACCGTGCAGGACCGCCGCTGGGAGGTCTACAAGCGCGGGGTGGATTTCATCCAGAAATACATCTTCCCGGGCGGCATGCTGCCCGCGCCGAAGGTGCTGCGCGCCGAGATCGAACGCGCGGGCCTCAGCGTGGCGCATTCCATCGAGTTCGGCGAAAGCTACAGCCAGACGCTGCGGCGCTGGCACGAGACCTTCAACGACCGTTGGGACGAGGTGGCGGCGCTGGGCTTCGATGACCGGTTCCGGCGGATGTGGAATTTCTACCTCACCTCCTGTGCGGCGACCTTCCATTTCGGCAACACCGACGTGACCCAGATCACGGTGACGCGCCCGGCGTAAGCCGATGGACTCTGGCGGATCGACGGACGCAGCCGTCGTTCCGCCGCGGTTCCGCCATGGTTCGGCCGGATTGGCGGTGCTGTCTGGTGGTCATGTTCATGCCCTCCCATACCGACACCCGCACCGCTGCCCGGCGGATGCCCACGGCGGCCAAGCTGGTGGGAGCGGTCACGTTCTTCGGGGTCGGCTGGCTGGCCGCGCTGCAGGTTCTGGCCACCGTGCCCGAGGGCACGCAGGCGACGTGGTTTCCCTTGACCATCGCCCTGATCGGCCTGTGGCAGGGCTGGTCCGTGGCGGGGGCGCTGGCCGGTGACGGACGCTCGGCCGCGGTGGCCAACGGGCTGCGCACCTCGATCCAGATCGCCTTTGTCGGGCTTGTCCTGTTCGCGCTGCGCGCGATGTTCCTGCGCTCGGTCCGGCTGCGCTATGACGGGCTGGGCGAGGCGCTGGGCGATGCCTCGGATCTGTTCATCGCCTACGCGATGCAATCGCTCACGCTGCCGGTCTGGGGGGTGCTGCTGCTGGGGGGTGTCATCGGCGGGCTGATCTGCGAAGGTGCCGCGCGCCGTTGGCGCTGACCGTCGCTGCTTCACCGGGACCGACATGACCGAGATCTTCCTGTTCGGCACCTTGTGCCATGCGCCCCTTCGGCATGCGGTCGCGGGGGGCGAGCTGCCGGCGCGCCCGGCCGTGCTGCCGGGCTGCGCCGTGGCGCAGGTCCGGGGCGCGTCCTGGCCCGTTCTGGTCGACTGCGCCGGGGCGCAGGCCGAGGGGCTGGTGATCGAGGCCGGGGGCGAGGCGCTGGCGCGGCTCGATTACTACGAGGCCTGTTTCGGCTACGTCCGCCAGCCCGTGACGGTCGAGATCGACGGGCGGGCGCGGCGGGTCGAGGTCTGGCGACCCGAGGCTGACGGTGCGGCCGGGGCTGTGCTGCCGGGCGGGCGCTGGTCGCTGGAGGACTGGGCGCGCGACTGGGGCGATCTGAGCCGGATCGCGGCGGCCGAGGTGATGGCGCAGCGCGCGGGCGGGGCCACGGCGGCCGAGGTCGGCCAACGCTACTGGATGATCTGCGCACGGGCGCAATCGCAGATCTCGGCGGGGGCATGGCAGCGGCCCGCGCTGGCGGGGGCGAACCTCGGCCGCGACGCGGTCGAGCTGGTCGAGCGCCGCCACCCCTACACGAAATTCTTCACCGTCGAGGAGCTGGCGATCCGGCACCGGCAATTCGACGGCACCCTCTCGGGCGTGCAGGAGCGCGCGGTGTTCCGCGTCGCCGACGCGGTGACCGTGCTGCCCTATGACCCGCGGCGCGACCGCATCCTGTTGGTCGAGCAGATCCGGCTGGGGGCCTATGCCCATGGCGATGCGCATCCCTGGCTGCTGGAGCCGGTCGCGGGCATGATCGACGCGGGGGAGACGCCCGAGGCCGCCGCGCGACGCGAAACCGTCGAGGAGGCGGGCCTTACGCTGGGCGAGCTGCACCACGTCGGGCGCTATTACCCCAGCCCCGGCGGCATCGCGCAGGTGATGATCTCTTACGTCGGCATCGCCGACCTGCCCGACGCGGTGACCGGGCTGGGTGGGCATGCGGGCGAGGGCGAGGATATCCTGTCGCATGTCGTGGAGTGGGAGACCGCCTGCGCGATGCTGAAGGGGGGCGACATGGCCAATGCGCCGCTGATCCTGTCCTTTCAATGGCTCGTGATGAACCGCGACCGGCTGCGCGCTTCGGGTTGAGCTTTCCGGCGCGCGCCCCTATCCCTTGAGGTCCAGATACCGGCGCGCCACGGGCGGCCACTGCCAGGGGATGTCCCATGACCATTCATTCAGATCTCGCCGCGGCGATCGGCAACACGCCCTTGATCCGCCTGCGTCGCCTGAGCGAGGAGACCGGCTGCGAGATCCTCGGCAAGGCCGAGTTCATGAACCCCGGCCAGTCGGTCAAGGACCGTGCGGCGCTCTACATCATCCGTGACGCGGTGGCGCGCGGCCTGCTGCGCCCCGGCGGCACCATCGTCGAGGGGACGGCGGGCAACACCGGCATCGGGCTTGCGCTGGTCGGGGCCTCTATGGGCTTTCGCACCGTCATCGTGATGCCCGAGACCCAGAGCCAGGAAAAGAAGGACATGATCCGGCTGGCGGGCGCCGAGCTGATCCAGGTGCCCGCGGCCCCCTATTCCAACCCCAACAACTACGTCCGCTACTCGGGCCGGCTGGCCGAGCGGCTGGCGCAATCCGAGCCCAATGGCGCGATCTGGGCCAACCAGTTCGACAACACGGCCAACCGGCAAGCGCATATCGAGATGACCGGCCCCGAGATCTGGGAGCAGACCGGCCACAAGGTCGACGGCTTCGTCTGCGCCGTGGGTTCGGGCGGGACGCTGGCGGGGGTGGGCATGGCGCTGCAGCCCAAGGGCGTGAAGATCGGCCTGGCCGATCCCGAGGGCTCGGGGCTCTACAAGCTCTACACCGGCAGGGAAGCGGGCGGCGACTCGATCACCGAGGGGATCGGGCAGGGGCGGATCACCGCCAATCTCGAGGGGTTCACCCCCGATGCCTGCT
This sequence comes from Roseicyclus amphidinii, assembly GCF_030163755.1. Lineage (GTDB taxonomy): Bacteria > Pseudomonadota > Alphaproteobacteria > Rhodobacterales > Rhodobacteraceae > Roseicyclus > Roseicyclus amphidinii. The sequence continues at coordinate 10,896 of NZ_JASJOE010000067.1, read as the reverse complement.
ACAAGATCCCCGACACCGAGGCGCTGCCGATCGTCTTCGACACGCTGGCCGAAGAGGGGCTGTGCCTCGGCGGGTCGTCCGGCGTCAACATGGCCGGTGCGGTGCGCATGGCCCGCGAGATGGGGCCGGGGCACACCATCGTCACCATCCTGTGCGACTACGGCACCCGCTACCAGTCCAAGCTGTTCAACCCGGAATTCCTGAGGGAGAAAGGCCTGCCCGCGCCCGATTGGCTGACGCGCGCGCCCGCCGATATCCCCGACGTGTTCGAGGACGCATGATCCGTCACCTTGTGACACCGCTGTTGCTGGCGCTTGCGCTGGCGCTGAACGCAATTTCCCCGGCCACTGCGCAGACCACTGCGCAGACCACGGCCCAATCCCCGGCCCCAACCACGGCGCAAAGCCCGGCGCAAACAAGCGCGCCAGCGTCGGGGCAGGGTGCCCCGATCGACTACGCGGCATGGGAAAGCGACGCGACCCGCGCCGAGAACCTGATCGAGGCGGGCACCGCCTCGACCGCGTTTCTGACCAACCTGCGCGCGACCCTCAGCGACTGGCGCGCGCGGTTTCTCGCGGCGCAGGATGCCAACGCGGCCCGCATCTCGACCATCGAGGCGCAGATCGCGGCCCTTGGCCCGCCGCCCGCCGACGGTGCGACCGAGCCGCAGGCCATCGCCGAGCGGCGCGCCTCGCTCAACGCGCAGCTGGCCGAGGCGCAGGTGCCGCGGGTGACCGCGACCGAGGCCTTCAACCGCGCCAACGGGCTGATCGCCGAGATCGACCGCATCCTTGCCGACCGGCAGGCCCGCGCCCTGCTGGAACGCGACCCGGCGCCGGTCAACCCGCTCAACTGGCCGCCCGCGCTGACCGGGCTGGCCGAGCTTGGCCTTGGCATCGAGACCGAGATCCGACGCCAGCTCGAGGCGACCCGCCTTGCGGGGGAAACCATCTGGGAGCGGCTGCCGCTGTCGCTGGCCCTTGGTGCCGTGGCGCTGCTGCTGCTGGTGCGCAGCCGCTACATCGTGGGGCGCTGGACCGAACGGATGCAGCTTCAGGTCGCCTCGCGGCGCGGGCGGGGGGCGCTGGCCTTTCTCGTGTCGCTGCTGCAGGTGGCGCTGCCCATCGCGGGGCTGATGCTGCTGGGGCTGGCGGTGGCCTCGCTCGACCTGCTGGGCCGGAGCGGGCAGACCCTGCTCGAGGCGGTGATCGAGGCCTGCGTGCTGGCCTATCTCGCGCTCTGGCTGGCCGGGCGGCTGTTTCCGGCCAACACCGGGCTGCAGGCCGCGTTTTCCGTGGGCGACGAGCTGCGCGCGCCGCTGCGCCGGGCGATCCTGCTGATCGGCGTGTTCCTCGGGCTGGGCACGGTGGCCGAAACCATCGTCGCGCAGGATGTCGTGCCGCTGGCCGCGCGCGGCGCCTTCGTTCTGCCGGTCTACATCGGCATGGCCTTCGGGTTCCTCCGGCTCGAGAGCCTCGCGCGGCGGCACCGCGCGGGGGTGGCCGCAGCGCAGACCGAGGGCGAGACCGAGGGCGGCTTTACCCTGCGGATGCTGGCGATCTTCGGGCTCGCGCTCAGGGTCATCGGCATCGGTGGCCCGCTGCTGGCGGCGGTGGGCTATCTCAACCTTGCCGAGGCGCTGATGCGCCCGACCGCGCTGACGCTTGGGATCGCGGGGGTTCTCGTCGCGCTGCAGGGACCGATCCGCGATGTCTACGCGCTGATCTCGAAGAAATCGCAGGACGAGGTCGGCGAGGCCCTTCTGCCGGTTCTTCTGAACCTGCTGCTGGTCTTCGCCATCTCGCCGCTGGTGCTGCTGGCCTGGGGGGTACGCCCCGAGCAGCTGTCCGAGATCATCGCGCAGTTCTTCGCCGGCTTCCAGCTGGGCGACACGCGGATCACGCCGGCCATCGTGCTGGCCGTGGTCGCGGTCTTCGCCATCGGCATGATCGTCACGCGGCTGTTGCAGGGCGCGCTGCGCACGACGGTGCTGCCGCGCACCCGGCTGGACGCGGGCGCGCGCAACGCGGTCGTCTCGGGCTTGGGCTATGTCGGCATCGCGCTGGCCGCGGTCATCGCCATCACCACGGCGGGGATCGACCTGACCGCGCTCGGCGTGGTGCTGGGCGCGCTGTCGGTCGGCATCGGCTTCGGCCTGCAGAACGTGGTGAACAACTTCGTCTCGGGCCTGATCCTGCTGATCGAGCGCCCGATTTCCGAGGGCGACTGGATCGAGGTCGGCGGCAACATGGGCATCGTCAAGGCGATCTCGGTGCGCTCCACCACGATCGAGACCTTCGACAAGACCGACGTGATCGTGCCCAACGCCGACCTGATCGCGGGGACGGTCACCAACTGGACGCGCGGCAACACCATCGGGCGCGCGGTGCTGACCGTGGGGGTCGCCTATGGCACCGACACCCGCCGGGTGCAGCAGATCCTGACCGAGATCGCCCAGTCGCATCCCGATGTCGCACGCTTTCCCGAACCGGGGGTCGATTTCCTCGGCTTCGGGGCCGACAGCCTCGATTTCCGGATGCGCTGCATCCTGCGCGACGTGAACAAGCTGGTGGCGGTCAAGACCGAGCTGAACCACCGCATCGCCGAACGTTTCGTCGCCGAGGGGATCGAGATCCCCTTCGCGCAGCGCGACATCTGGCTGCGCAACCCCGAGGCGCTGCGCGCGCCCCCGGCCGCGTCGCCCGCCGACGCCGCAGCCCAAGACACTGGAGCCCCGACAGGCGGGGCCGAGAAGGACAGGCCAGAATGAGCACCGAGCCGGTATTCCTGAGCGACCCCTACCGCAAATCCCTTCAGGCCAGGGTCACCGGCCTGACCGAAGAGGGTGGCATCATCCTCGACCGCACGATCTTTTACGCCCGCGGCGGCGGTCAGCCGGGCGACAGCGGCGCGCTGGACTGGGACGGCGGGCGCATCCCCATCGCCACCGCCGTCAAGGGCGAGGGGGGCGCGATCGTGCTGGTCCCCGCCGAGGCGGTGAAGCTGCCCGAGGTGGGGGCCACGGTGGGCCAGCGCCTCGATTGGGAGCGGCGGCTGGGCCACATGCGCATCCACACCGCGCTGCACCTGTTGTCGGTGGTCATCCCGCTGCCGGTGACCGGGGGGGCCGTGGGGGCCGACAAGGGTCGGCTCGATTTCGACATGCCCGATGCGCCCGAGGACAAGGCCCTGATCGAGGGACGGCTGAACGCGCTGGTCACCCGCGACCTGCCGGTGACCGAAGACTGGATCACCGAGGCCGAGCTCGATGCGAACCCCGCGCTGGTCAAGACCATGTCGGTCCAGCCGCCGCGCGGCGCAGGGCGCATCCGCCTCGTGCGGATCGGCGAAGGGGCGGGCCAGGTCGATCTGCAACCCTGCGGCGGCACCCATGTGGCGCGCACCGGCGAGATCGGGAAACTGGTCATCGGCAAGATCGAGAAGAAGGGCCGCCAGAACCGCCGGGTGACCATCGAACTGGCGTAAGCGCCGCGCGCGGGGTCGCGGCAGGGCGCGCATCGATCCGGGCTGACGGGGGATGTGTGTGGCTCCGCGGCCCGGCGCGGCGGCTGAGGTGCACCTGAGCAATGATGCCGACACGCCGGGCACTTGAAGCGGACATATCTTGGAGTGTCCGCTCCAAAGTGCCACATTTTCGCAACAGGCCCAAGAAAAATCTTGTGCCCGGCCCCGCTCAACTTTCGCGCGTCCGGGTCTCGAACCGCGGCAGCATCGCCGAGAAATCGCGGCCTGCGCCGTCCTCCTCTTCGACGAACCGCGCATAAAGGGCTGCGGCCAGCGCGCCCATCGGGGTGTCGGCATCGGCACCTTCGGCGGCCGCCTGGCTCAGGCGCAAATCCTTGAGCATCAGGTCCGCGGCGAAGCCGGGGGTGTAGCCATTGTCAGACGGGCTTTTCGGGCCGACACCGGGGGCAGGGCAGTAGGTGGTCATCGACCAGCTTTGCCCCGAGGAGGTCGACACCACGTCATACATCGCCTGCCGGTCCAACCCCAGCTTGTCGGCCAGTGCGAAAGCCTCGCAGGTGGCGATCATCGTGACGCCGAGGATCATGTTGTTGCAGATCTTGGCCGCCTGCCCGTTGCCCGCGGGTCCGCAATGGACGGCCTTCTGCCCCATCACCTCGAACAGCGGTTCCGCCGTGGCAAAGGCCGCCGCGCCGCCGCCCACCATGAAGGTGAGCGTGCCCGCCGCCGCCCCGCCGACGCCGCCCGAGACCGGCGCATCGAGCGCGCCAAGCCCCGCGGCCTCGGCCATGGCGGCGACCTCGCGGGCGCTGGCCACGTCCACCGTCGAGCAATCGAGCAGCACCGCGCCCGACTGCATCGCCGGGATGACGTCACCGGCCACGGCCTTCAGGATCGCGCCATTGGGCAGCATGGTGATGACCACCTCGGCCCCTGCCGCGGCCTCGGCCGCGCTGGCGGCCTGCGCCACGTCCGCGGGCGGGGTAGCCACGGTGTCGAACCCCGTCACGGCATGCCCCGCCGCGGCAAGGTTGGCCGCCATCGGCGCGCCCATGTTGCCCAGCCCGATGAACCCGATCTTCATGGCGCTCTCCCTTCAGCCGTCCAGTTTCAACTCGTCCACGCCCAGCGGCAGGAGCATCCCCGAGACCTCGGTCGCCGCCACCGCGTCAAGGCTTGCGTGCCGCCAGCGGGGGCTCTTGTCCTTGTCGATGATCGCGGCCCGGATGCCTTCGAGGAAATCGCCCTTCTCCATCGCGCGGTAGGTAAAGCGGTATTCCTGCTGCAGCGCGTGTTCGATCGTGTCGCGCATCCGCGCGCGATGCACCAGCTCGATGGTGCAGGCGACCGACAGCGGGCTGTTGCGCTGCAGGGCCTCGAGCGCGTCCTGCGCGATCGGGGCCTCCGAACGGGTCAACAGGTTCAGCACGTCGCGCAGCCCGTCGCCCGCGAAGAGCCGGTCGATCTCGGCCTGCGCCTCGGCCAGCGGGCTGTCGGGCGCGGCGTGGGCCGCGCGGTCCACCGCCTCCCAGTCGCCGCTCTCGCACAGTTCGGCCACCAGCGCGGCCCATCCCTCGCGCGGGATGTAGTAATCGGCAAACTCCGCGTGGATGGCGCAGCCCGGTCCCATCCTTGTCCCCGTGGTCCCGAGATATTCCCCCAGCCGCCCCGGCGCGCGCGCCAGCAGAAGCGAGCCGCCCACGTCCGGCACCAGACCGATGCCGCATTCCGGCATGGCGATCCTCGAGGTTTCGCAGACCACCCGGTGCGAGGCATGGCAGCCCAAGCCGACGCCCCCGCCCATGGTGAAGCCCTGCATCAGGCTGACCACGGGCTTGGGGAAATGGAAGAGCCTGGCGTTCATCCGGTATTCATCGGCCCAGAACCGGCGCCCGTAGGCGTAATCGCCCGCCATGCCGGTCGCGTGCATCTGCGCGATGTCGCCGCCCGCGCAGAACGCCTTGTCGCCCTCGGCGTCGATCACGATCAGCGCCACGGCCTCATCCGCGGCCCATGCGTCCAGCGCCGCCTCGATGGCCGCGCACATCTCGTAACTCAGCGCGTTCAGCGCCTCGGGCCGGGCCAGGGTGATGCGCCCCGCGCGCCCCTGCACCCGGATGTGGATACCGTCACCCATGCTCGCGCCCCTTGTCCTTCATCTTCCCCCAAATACGGACTCCGACGCCCGCCACCTAGCGCGCCGCCAGCATGTGACGCGCCACGATCATCCGCATGATCTCGTTCGTGCCCTCGAGGATCTGGTGGACCCGCAGATCACGCACCAGCTTCTCGATCCCGTAATCGGCAAGGTAGCCGTAGCCGCCATGCAGCTGAAGGCATTGATCCACGATCCGGCTGCCCGCCTCGGTCACGAATTTCTTGGCCATGGCGCAATGTTTCGTGGCATCGGGCGCGCCAGTGTCCAGCTTCCACGCCGCTTGCCGCAGCATCACGCGCGCGGCCTCCAGCTCGATCTCCATGTCGGCAAGGCGGAACTGCAGCGCCTGGAACTGGTCGATGGAGCGGCCAAAGGCCTGCCGCTCGCCCATGTAGGAAAGCGTCGCGGCCAGCGCCGCCTCGGCGGCACCGAGCGAACAGGCGGCGATGTTGAGCCGCCCGCCGTCCAGCCCCGCCATCGCGTAGCGAAAGCCCTGGCCTTCCTCGCCCAGCAGGTTCGCGGCCGGGACCGCGCAGGCGTCGAACTGCACCTGCCGCGTGGGTTGGCTGCGCCAGCCCATCTTGTCCTCCAGCCCGCCAAAGGTCAGGCCCGGCGCGCCATCGTCGACGATCACCGCCGAGATGCCCTTGGGGCCGTCCCCGCCGGTGCGGCACATCACGACATAGGCGTCCGAATACCCCCCGCCCGAGATGAAGGCCTTGGACCCGGTCAGGGCATAGCCCTCGTTCGTGCGCTCCGCGCGCGTCTTCAGCGCCGCCGCGTCCGAGCCGGAACCGGGTTCCGTCAGGCAATAGGAAAAGAACTTTTCCATCGACAGGGCGGCAGGCAGGTAGCGCGCCTGCAGATCGTCCGAGCCGTAAAGCTCGATCATCTTGGCGCACATGTTGTGGATCGACAAAAAGGCCGAGACCGAGGGGCAGGCCTGCGCCAGCGCCTCGAAGACCAGCGTCGCCTCGAGCCGCGAAAGGCCCGATCCGCCCTTTTCCTCGCTCACGTAAAGCCCGCCGAAGCCCAGAGCGGCCAGTTTCGGCCACAGCTCTTTCGGGATCGTGCCCGCGCGCTCCCACGCCTGCGCATGCGGCGCGATCTCGGCCTGTCCGAAGTCGCGCGCCATGTCGAACACGGCCTGCGCCTCCTCGCTCAATGCGAAGTCCATCGTCCGCTCCTCCCCCTGAGCCCCACCGGAATTGAACGCCCGTTTAATTACCGACTGTTGCAGGAGTTTTGCAAGGCCGCGCCCGCGGCGCTCAGAGATCGAGGTGATATTCCTCGACAAGGTGATGAACCACGGCCCGCATCGCGGTCTCGTGGTCTTGTCCCGCCTCGCGCGCAGCGGCGTAGACCGCGCGCTGGCGCGCGGCGCTGGTGCCTGTTTCGGCGATATGGGACAGCCGCGCGATCTCGGCCTCGCAGCCCAGCGCCGCGGCATCCTCGGCGATCAGCTCACGTATGTCCCCCACGGCCTGCGTCAGCGGGATGATCGCCCGCGCGCCGAAATCGATCAGCCCCTCGGCGGTGCCGTAGCGCTGCGCGCGCCAGCGGTTCTCGTTGACGAGGAACCGGTCGTAGATGCGCCAGCGCTGGTTCTTCTGGCGCAGCCGGTGCAGGAACCGCGCAAGGCATTGGGCCAGCGCGGCCAGCGACAGCGCATCCTCCATCCGGGGGGAGACGTCGCAGATCCGGGTTTCCAGCGTGGGGAAGCGGTGGGACGGGCGCAGGTCCCACCAGATCTTTGTCGTGTCCTCGATCAACCCCAGCTCGATCAGCGTCTCGGTGGTGCGCTGGTATTCCGCCCATGACGTGAACAGCGGCGGCAGGCCGGTGCGCGGCAGGTTGTCGAAGACCGTCAGCCGGTAGGAGGCCAGCCGCGTATCCTGCCCTTGCCAGAAGGGCGAGGAGGCCGAAAGCGCCAGCATGTGCGGCAGGAAATACGACAGCTGCCCCATGAGGTCGATGCGCGTCTCGTCGTCGGGCAGGCCTACATGCACATGCATCCCGCAGATCAGCATGCGCCGCACCACGCCGCCGAGGTCCTCGGCCAGCCGGTTGTAGCGGGCGCGGTCGGTGTGATGCTGGTCCTTCCAGTCGGCGAACGGGTGGCAGGAGACGGCGATCGGCGACAGCCCATGCGCCGCCGCATGGGCCGAGACCGTGGTGCGCAGCCGCCGCAAGTCGTCGCGCGCGCCCGCGATGTCGCGGCAGACGCGGGTGCCGATCTCGATCTGGCATTGCAGGAACTCCGGCGAGACCTGGCCCTCGAGCTCGGACGCGCAGGCCTCCATCAGCCCCTCGGGGGCTTCGCGCAGGTCGCCGGTCTCGCGGTCGACCAGCAGGTATTCCTCTTCGATCCCGAGGGTGAAGGCTGCGTCCGTCATCCTGCGTTCCCCCATCTCCGGCCTGTGCCGGGCACCCCCAGCATGACCGGGGCAGGCGGTGCTTGCCAAGGGCAAAGGCGCGGCCCCTCAGGCGTCGCGCAGGATCATCTCGTCGCGGAGCGCCTGCCGCAGCCCGAGAATATCCATCGCGCCGCTCCAGTCGGTCGCAACGCGCACGATGGCGCCGTCCAGCCCTTCCCAGCTGCGCTGGATCAGCCGCGCGATGCGCAGGCTGATGTCGGTGGGCGCGAGATAGACGAACATCACCTGATCGGGCCCGGTCATCAACGCCGCGGCCTTGCGGGCCTGGAAGGCGAAAAGACCGGGGAAATCCTGTTCGACCCCGGTCACGGCCGACAGGTCCACCAGCTGCCGCTGGCCGGGACGAAAGGCGGGATGCGCGAGATAGGTCGAGAAGGCGTCGGAGCCTTCCTGCACGGTGGCATGGCCGTGATACCGAACGTAGACAAGACCGTGGTCGGGGAGGATGCGGAACGCGATGGGCATGCGGTCTCCTTGGGCGCTGTGTCGGTGGTAGCCAATGCCGCGCCGAAAGACCATCTGCGGTTTGCGGGTCTTGCCGGCGGCCGCGCGGGGCGCTACCTGCGCGGCTGGCGCATCGTGGGCGGCGTGGTGCCTGCCTCACCGGCGCAGCGAACGGGTGCCTCGGTGTCCTCCCCCACATTCGATTGCACGGCCTGCGGGGCCTGCTGCTTCGGCGGTCACGACCGCTATATCGCCCTTCTGCCACAGGACGCGGGGCGTCCCATCCCCGAGGCCGCCACGGCCGAGATCGAGGGGCGGCGCTACATGAAAATGGCCTGCGGGCATTGCGCGCAACTGACGGTGACGGCGACGGGTGCCACGCTCTGCGCGATCTACGGGGACCGCCCCGAGGCCTGCCGCGCCTTTCGCGCGGGCAGTTTCGAATGCCTCAAGGCCCGTCAGCACCGCGGGGCGCAGGCCGAGGCGCTGCGCGCGCTGGCCATGGCCGGAACGGAACCGGCGCCGCCCCGCGAGGGAACGGTGCCGGTGGTCTTGCCGGGGGCGGCGACGCTGCCGCCCGAAGGCGAGGTCAGTCCATCGCCTTGAAGTTGAAGGCCGCGCCGTCCTTGATGCCCGAGGGCCAGCGCGAGGTCACCGTCTTGGTCCGCGTGTAGAAGCGGAAGGCATCCGGCCCGTGCTGGTTCAGGTCGCCGAAGCCCGAGCGCTTCCAGCCGCCGAAGGTGTGATAGGCCAGCGGCACCGGGATCGGCACGTTGATGCCCACCATCCCGATGTTGATGCGGTTGGCGAAATCGCGCGCCGCGTCCCCGTCGCGGGTGAAGATCGCGGTGCCGTTGCCGTATTCATGGTCCATCGCAAGGCCGATGGCCTCCTCGTAGCTGGCCGCGCGGACGGTGGACAGGACCGGGCCGAAGATCTCGGTCTTGTAGATGTCCATGTCCGGCGTCACCCGGTCGAACAGATGCGCGCCCACGAAGAACCCGTTCTCGTAACCCTGCAGGCTGAAATCCCGCCCGTCGACGACCAGCTCGGCCCCTTGCGCCACGCCGGTCTCGACCAGCCGCAGGATGTTGGCTTTGGCCGCGGCCGTCACCACGGGTCCGAAATCCACGTCATTTCCGGCCGTGTAGGGGCCGACCTTAAGCGCCTCGATCCGCGGCACGAGCTTTTCGATCAGCCGGTCGGCGGTTTCCTCGCCCACGGGCACGGCCACGGAAATCGCCATGCAACGCTCACCAGCGGCGCCGTAGCCCGCGCCCACCAGCGCATCGGCGGCCTGGTCCATGTCGGCGTCGGGCATGATGATCATGTGGTTCTTGGCACCGCCGAAGCACTGCGCGCGCTTGCCGGTCTGGGCGGCGCGCTCGTAGATATACTGCGCGATGGGGGTGGAGCCGACGAAGCCCACGGCCTGAATGGTCGGGCTGTCGAGGATGGCGTCCACCGCTTCCTTGTCGCCGTTGATGACCTGGAACACGCCGTCGGGCAGGCCCGCCTCCTGCAACAGCTCGGCCAGCATCATCGGGCAGGAGGGGTCACGCTCGGACGGCTTGAGGATCATCGCGTTGCCCGAGACCAGCGCGGGGCCAAGCTTCCACAGCGGGATCATGGCGGGGAAGTTGAAGGGCGTGATGCCCGCCACCACGCCGAGCGGCTGGCGCATGGAATACATGTCGATGCCGGGGCCCGCGCTGTCGGTGAACTCGCCCTTCAGCAGATGCGGCGCGCCGATGCAGAACTCGATGACCTCGAGACCGCGCTGCACGTCGCCCTTGGCGTCGGGGAAGGTCTTGCCATGCTCGCGGCTGATCGCCTCGGCCAGCTTGTCCATGTCGCGGTTGATCAGGCGGACCATCTCCATCATCACCCGCGCGCGGCGCTGCGGGTTGGTCGCGCCCCAGGCCTTCTGCGCCTGCGCCGCCGAGGCGACGGCGGCCTCGATCTCGGCGGTCGAGGCAAGCGCCACCTGCGCCTGCACCTCGCCCGTGGCGGGGTTGTAGACATCCGCCATGCGGCCCGACGTGCCCGCGACTCGCTTGCCGTCGATCCAGTGTCCGATCTGTTCCATCTCGTCCTCCCTTGGGGATGATTGTCTCTCGACGCGCAGTCTAGCCTTGCACGGATGCAGGGAAAAGCGGCAGGTTGCCAAAGTCGTTTTGCGTTTTCGCAAAAAGGGGCGGGCGGCGGAAAACTGCAGTTTTCCGTTCGTTTTCCTGCAGGAAAACGCCCGCGCCCCCGTGGGAGGTCGAGCATGAACTGGGACGATCTGCGCGTGTTCCTGGCCGTGGCCCGCGCCGAAGGCCTGTCGGGGGCCGCGCGCGGCCTGCGCCTCGACCCGGCCACGGCGGG
>NZ_JASJOE010000066.1 GCF_030163755.1 Roseicyclus amphidinii | reverse complement strand
CCATCCGCGTCACGATCCGTAAACCGCGACCCCGTCCAGCGCCCCGCCGCGCCTCAGCGCCGCCGGTGAAGGGGCTTCTACGGATACCTCACGACACCCGCAAGTGCTTTTTTGCAGATTGGTGACAATAATTGCTCCGGCCATCCAAACTGGCCCGCACCCGCCCTCCTCCGCGCCCCTCCCCTGCCCTGCTCATCTTGAAGAAACGTTGGATATCAGCACCCTGACACGCCCAGATCCGTCTGTCCGCGTCACGGGCAGCGCAGCTGCAACGGCCGGGGCAGTTGCTGCGCAGGGCGTGGCGGGCGCAGCATGAAGGACAATCGGGAAGGGGAATCGCAGCGCCCGAAAGACTCGGCTCGATCGGACCGCCGGCAGCGGGGCCGCCGCGGCCAATGGCGTCCGGGCGTGCGGCGCGTCATGTGATGGGGGGGCGGTCTCGATCCGGCTCCGCATGCCCCGGTCCGGGTCGGCGGCAGGAGGGAGAGTGGGGGGCGCTCTGCCCCGGCCGGATCACCGGCGGGGCAGACGCGTATCATGTCCTGTCACAAAGCCCGGCAGATCGGCCCGTCAGGCCGAAAGCTTCGCCATCACCTCGTCCGAGATCTCGAAATTGGCGGTGACGGTCTGCACGTCGTCGTCATCTTCCAGCGCCTCGATCAGCTTCATCAGCTTCTCGGCATCCTCCAGCCCCAGCTCGGTCGTGGTCGTGGGCCGCCACACCAGCTTGGTCGAGGTCGACTCGCCCAGTTCCCCCTCCAGCGCGGACGACACCTCGCCGAGGTCGGTGTCCGCGCACCAGATCACGTGGCTGCCCGGATCCTCGTCGCCGTCACCGGCGTTGGTCTCGACATCCTCGGCCCCGGCCTCGATCGCGGCCATCATCACCGTGTCGCTGTCGCCCACTGCAAGCGGGTAGACCACCTGCCCCTTGCGTTCGAACATGAAGGCGACCGAGCCCGTCTCGCCCAGGTTGCCGCCATGCTTGCCGAAGGTCGACCGCACGGTCGAGGCGGTGCGGTTGCGGTTGTCGGTCATCGCCTCGACGATCACGGCGACCCCGTTCGGCCCGTAGCCCTCGTAGCGGATTTCCTCGTAATTCTCGCCCTCGCCGCCGATCGCCTTCTTGATCGCGCGCTCGATCACGTCCTTGGGGACCGAGTTGGACTTGGCTTCCTTCACCGCAAGCCGCAGCCGCGGGTTCTTGTCGGGGTCGGGGTCGCCCATCTTGGCGGCGACGGTGATCTCCTTCGCCATCTTGGAAAACAGCTTGGCGCGGATCTTGTCCTGGCGCCCCTTGCGGTGCTGGATATTCGCCCATTTGGAATGGCCGGCCATGGGTCCCTCGACGTGTGATGTCCTGATCGGGCGCTCCATAGCGCATGCGGCGGGGCATGGGCAAGCGGGCCGGGTTTCGCCGCGCCGCCATCGCCCCTATGGTCAAACCATGACACAGGAGCAGATCACGCTTTTCGCGCTGTTCGGCACGGTCTTCGCCCTGCTGCTCTGGGGGCGGGTGCGCTATGACCTCGTGGCCTTCTCGGCCCTGCTGGCCGGGGTGGTGCTGGGTGTCGTGCCCGCCTCCGAGGCCTTCTCGGGCTTCGGCCACCCGGCCACGCTGGTCGTGGCGCTGGTGCTGATCGTTTCGGCGGGGCTCGTGCGATCGGGGGCGGTGCATCTCGTCACCCGCACGCTGATCGACAGCGCCCGCGGTCTCGGCACGCATATCGCCATCATGGGCGGCGTCGGCGGCGTGCTCTCGGCCTTCATGAACAATGTCGCGGCGCTGGCGCTGCTGATGCCCGTCGACATCGCCACCGCGCGCAAGGCGCGGCGCAGCCCCGGCCTGTCGCTGATGCCGCTCTCCTTCGCCACCATCCTGGGCGGGATGATCACGCTGATCGGCACGCCGCCCAACATCATCGTCGCCACGATCCGCGAGGATGCGCTCGGCGCGCCTTTCGCCATGTTCGACTTCACCCCCGTGGGTCTCGTCGCGGCGGCTGCGGGCATCGCCTTCGTCGCCCTGGTCGGCTGGCGGCTGATCCCCGACCGCGACAGCGGGCTGGCGGCGGACGGGATCAAGTCCATCGCCCCCTATATCGCCGAACTGGCCGTGCCCGCCGATCACAAGCTGGTCGGCACCGCGCTGCGCGACCTGCTGGACCCCGCGGAGGAGGCCGGCGTCTCGCTGCTCGGCATCACCCGCGAGGGGCAAGGCCGCCTCGGCGCGCGCAAGAGCCTGAAGATCGCCGCGCGCGACATCCTCGTGGTCGAGGCCGAGCCCGAGGCGCTGGACGAGTTCCGCTCGACCCTCGGCCTGAAGATGCTGGAAGACGGCAGCCCGGCCGCCGATGCGCTCGCCGACAGCGCCGCGCTGCTCGAGGTCGCCATCCCCGAGGGCGCGCGCATCGCGGGCCGCTCGGCGCAGGCCATCGGGCTGGGCTGGCGCAAGTCCAGCGTCATCGTGGGGCTGTCGCGCAAGGGCCGCCGCATCACCCGGCGGCTGCGCCGCGAGGTGGTGCAGCCGGGCGACATCCTGCTGATCCTCGCGCCCGCCGACAGCGCCGAGGAGGTGGCCGAGTGGATCGGCGGCCTGACCCTGGCCGACCGCGGCCTCGCCGTCACGCAGGACCACAAGACATGGGGCGCCATCGCGCTGTTCGCGGGCGCGGTCGCGCTGGCCTCGGCCGGGCTGCTGGATCTGCCCGTCGCGCTGGGGCTGGTGGTGGTGGGCTACGCACTGGCGCGCATCCTGCCGCTGTCCGAGATCTACGACCATGTCGCGTGGCCGGTGATCGTGCTGCTGGGCTCGATGATCCCGCTGGGGGCGGCGCTGGACAGCTCGGGCGGCACCGCGCTGATCGCGGGGGCGCTGGTCGCGCTGACCGAGGGGCTGCCGGTCTGGGCCACGCTGACGATCCTCATGGTCGTGACCATGACGCTCTCGGACGTGATCAACAACAACGCCACCGCCATCGTCGCCGCCCCCGTGGGCATCGCCATCGCCCAAAGTCTCGGCGTCTCGCCCGACCCGTTCCTCATGGCGGTCGCCATCGCGGCCTCGGCGGCCTTTCTCACGCCCATCGGGCACCAGAACAACACGCTCATCCTCGGCCCCGGCGGCTACCGCTTCGGCGATTACTGGCGCATGGGGCTGCCGCTCGAGATCCTCATCGTCGCCGTCTCGGTGCCGATGCTGCTGATCGTCTGGCCGCTCTGAGCGGACGGGCACACGGCACAGCCTGCTCGGGACACCCCGCGCCGCGAAAAGGTTTGCCCGCAGGGCGCGCTTGGGCCATCGTCCGCCCGAGACGGCAAGCCGGGCGGCGCTGCCACCGCTCCGGCCGGGCGACGCTCCCAGACGCGCGCAAGCCCAAGGGGCGGGACAGCCTTGCGCCCGCAACGCCACCAGCCCTTGAACCGGATCGAGCCCGCCATGTCCTTTCGCCTCAAAGACCTGTTCCCCAAGACCTGGAAACGCGCCGTCGCCGAGCGCAAGCGCACCCGCCCGCAGGCCGCGCTCAAGCGCATCGCCTCGCGCGGGGTCGAGATCGGCACCCTGATCGACGTCGGCGCGTCGGACGGGCGCTGGTCCGCCGAGGCGCGGCATTACCTCGGGGCCGGGAATTACCTGCTGGTCGAGGCGAACGAGGGTCACCGCGAGGCGCTGGTCGCCTATTGCGCAGCCCACCCCGACACGCAGTTCGAGATCGCGGCCGCCACCGACAGGACCGGCACGATCCGCTTCGACGGCCGCGACCCGTTCGGCGGCAAGGCCGCCCCCGATGACGCCGCGGGCGCGCTCGAGGTGCCCGCGGTGGCCCTCGACGAGCTTGTCGCGGACCGCGGTCTGCCCGGCCCCTACTGCCTGAAACTGGACACCCACGGGCACGAGGTGCCGATCCTCGACGGCGCGGCCGACATCCTGTCCAAGGCCACGCTGGTGATCATCGAAACCTACATGTTCCGCATCGCCTCCGAGGCGCTCCTGTTCGACGAGATGGTCGCCCTGATGCGCGAACGGGGCTTCGGCGTCGCCGATTTCTCCGATCCGATGTGGCGGCCCGGCGACAAGTGCCTGTGGCAGGTCGACCTCTACTTCCTGCCCCTGACGCACAAGGTGTTCGAGAAACCGGTCTATTTCTGAGGCCCGCACCCCCTGCCCCGCGCTGCACCCCAGCCGCACCCCGGCCGCCCCCATCCGCGCCGCTGGCGCGATCTGCCGCGCTTCCCCTTTGCCGACCAATCGGCTACCGATCCGGGCCATGAACCTGAGCGTCACCGACCTCGCCTGCGCCCGCGGGCCTGCGCAGATCCTGTCCGGCGTGACCTTCTCGGTCGCCGCGGGCCGCGCGCTGATCCTGCGGGGCCCCAACGGGGCGGGCAAGACGACGCTCCTGCGCACGCTCGCGGGCCTGACCCCGCCGCTGGCCGGCCGCATCGAGGCCGAGCCCGAGTCCATCGCCTATGCCGCCCATGCCGACGGTCTGAAAGCCGCCCTCACCGTCGAGGAGAACCTGGCGTTCTGGGCCTCGGTCTTCGGCACCCGTGACCCTGCCCCGGCGATCGAGGCCTTCCACCTCGCGCCCCTCCTGCAGCGCCGGGCGGGCGAGATGTCGGCGGGCCAGAAACGCCGCCTGTCGCTGGCGCGGCTGCTGGTCACCGGTCGGCCCGTCTGGTGCCTCGATGAGCCCACCGTTTCGCTCGACACCGAGAATGTCGCCCGCTTCGCGGCGGCGGTGAAGGCGCACCTGGCCCGCGGCGGCAGCGCGGTCATCGCCACCCACATCGACCTCGGCCTGCCCGAGGCCGAAACGCTCGACATCACCCCCTTCGTCGCCAAGCGCATCGCGGCCTCGGACCCGTTCGGCGACAGCTTCGCCGAGGGGGCCGCATGATCGGCCTTCTGAAACGCGACCTGACCCTTGCGATCCGCGCGGGCGGCGGCTTCGGCCTGTCGCTGGCCTTCTTCCTGATCTTCACCACGCTGGTGCCCTTCGGCGTCGGCCCGCAAACGCAGATCTTGGCCGAGATCGCGCCGGGCATCCTGTGGCTCGGCGCGCTTCTGGCGTGCCTGCTGTCGCTCGACCGCATCTTCCAGCTCGACTGGGAGGACGGAACCCTCGACCTCGTCGCCACCTCGCCCGTGCCGCTCGAGGGGCTGGCCGCGATGAAGGCGCTGGCCCACTGGATCACCACCGGCCTGCCGCTGGTGGCGGCCGCGCCGGTGCTCGGCCTGCTGCTCAACCTGCCCGGCGCAGCCTATCCCTGGCTTGTCGCCTCGCTCGCACTCGGCACGCCCGCGCTGTCGGCCATCGGCACCTTCGGCGCGGCGCTGACGGTGGGGATCAAGCGCGGCGGTCTCCTGCTGTCGCTGCTGGTGCTGCCGCTCTACATGCCCACGCTGATCTTCGGCGCGCTCTGCGTCAGCCGCGCCACCGAGGGGCAGGACGCGGCCACGCCGCTCGTGCTGGTCGCGGGCATCACCGCGGGGTCCCTCGCGCTTCTGCCCTTCGCCGCCGCCGCCGCCCTCCGCGTCAATCTGCGCTAGGCCCGCGCCCGACTGCCCCATTGTGAGCGCCAACATCCCCTTCTAAGTTCCCGCCATGTCATCGCTCTGGGAATATGCCAATCCGCGGAAATTCATGGCGACCTCCGCCTTTCTCCTGCCCTGGACGGCGGGGATCGCGGCGCTGTGCCTTGTCACGGGCCTTGTCTGGGGGTTCTTCTTCACCCCCGACGATTTCCGCCAGGGGTCCACGGTCAAGATCATCTACGTCCACGTGCCGGCCGCGATCATGGCGGTGAACGCGTGGTTCATGATGCTGGTCACCTCGATCATCTGGGTGATCCGCCGCCACCATGTCTCGGTGCTTGCCGCCAAGGCGGCCGCGCCCGTGGGCGTGGTCTTCACCGTCATCGCGCTGGCCACCGGCGCGCTCTGGGGGCAGCCGATGTGGGGCACCTGGTGGGAATGGGACCCGCGGCTGACCTCCTTCCTGATCCTGTTCCTGTTCTACCTCGGCTACATGGCGCTGTGGGAGGCGATCGAGAACCCGGATTCGGCGGCCGATCTCACCTCGGTCCTCTGCCTCGTCGGTTCGGTCTTCGCGGTGATCTCGCGCTATGCGCTCCTGTTCTGGAACCAGGGGCTGCACCAGGGCGCGACCCTGTCGCTCGACGCCGAGCAGAACATCTCGAATGTCTACTGGTATCCGCTCGTCATCACGCTGGCGGGTTTCGGGTTCCTGTTCATCGCGCTGGTGCTCTACCGCACCCGGACCGAGATCCGCGCCCGCCGCCTCAAGGCGCTGATCGCGCAGGAAAGGATGGCCTGAGCATGATGCCCGATCTCGGAACCTACGCGGTGCCGGTGCTGTCCTCCTATGCCGTGTCTCTCGGCCTTTTGATCGCCGTGGTCGCGGCCTCGATCTGGAAGGCGCGCCGCGTCCGCGCGCGCCTGGAAGAGGTCGAGACGCGCCGGGGGCGCAGCTGATGAAATTCAACTGGCTCATGGTGATCCCGCTGGCCCTGACCGTGGGCTTTTTCGGCGTCGCCGCCTACCAGCTGTCGAACAACCAGAACGCCCTGCAACAGGGCGTCGACACCCAGGCCCTGCCCTCGGCCCAGCAGGGGCGCGCCGCGCCCGACCTGTCCTTGCAGCCACTGGCCGACACCGCGCTGCTGACGCGCGCCGATCTCGAGGGCAACGGGCTCGTCGTCGTGAACTTCTTCGCCAGCTGGTGCCCGCCCTGCCGGGCCGAGCATCCGACGCTGACCGCCATGGCCGAGGCGGGCGTTCCGCTCTACGGCGTGAACTACCGCGACCGCATCGACCAGGCGCTGAGCTTTCTCGGCGAGCTGGGCAACCCCTACGACCGCATCGGCCGCGACGAGCAGGCGCGCAACGGCGCGGATTGGGGCGTGGTGGCGATGCCGGAGACCTTCTTCATCGACGACACCGGCACGGTGGTCCTGCATTTCCGCGGGCCCGTGACCGAACGAGCCGTGCGGAACCAGATCCGCCCGGCCCTGGCGGAGGCGGGGCACGATCTGCCGCTCCTGCCGGGCGAGGCGGCAGGGACGAACTGAGCGGCCACCGCCGGGCGGGATGCGCCAGAGCCTGACACCCAGGCCGCGGCACAGACCACGGGAACCGGCCCGCGACCTCTGCGCCAGGCCGGGCCATCGCTGCGGGCGCATCCACAATACGCATCCGGGCCTCACGGCCACACCCCTGACGCGCATCACCTGACCGCGAAGGACCGCGACGCTTCCTGACGCAGCGCGCAGAGACTTCGCACAGTGGCTTCGCGCAGAGACTTCACACAGTGGCTTCGCACAATGACTTCACACAGTGGCTTCGCGCAGTGGCTTCGCGCAGAGACTTCACACAGTGACTTCGCGCAGCAGCACCGCGCAGGCACATCGCGCCGTCCCGCGGGAGCCAGGCTCCCTGCTCTTTTCACGGCACAGCATGCCCCGGCCCAGCGCCAGATACGGGGTGCTGCACCGGGCCCACCCGCTACGGGGCGCGGCACCGGCCCCATGCGCAAGGCCTCGACCTGCCGGGACCACCCGGCCTGACCCGCGCGCGCAAGGCCCTTGCAAGGGCCTTGTCCAGAGCCTTGCAAGGCTCTGCTCACGCCCTTGCAAGGGCGTGCGCAAACCTCTTGCAAGAGGTTTGCCCGGCCGCGCGCCCCGGCGCATGCGCGCCTCAGTAGATATACCTGATCTGGTCCGACCAGAACCGCTCGATCCGCCGCAGCGAGTGGTTCACCCGGTCCAGCCCGTCGGTGTTCAGCACGCCCTGCGTCTCCAGCCCGGCGGCGTGGCGCGCGAACAGGGCCGCGACCGTGTCGCGGACGTGGCGGCCCTTGCCGGTCAGCCGAACCCGGACCGAGCGGCGGTCGATCTCGCAGCGCTGGTGGTGCATGTAGCCGGTCTCGACCAGCTTCTTGAGATTGTAGGAGACATTCGAGCCCTGATAGTAGCCGCGCGATTTCAGCTCGCCCGCCGTCACCTCGTTCTCGCCGATGTTGAACAGCATCAGCGCCTGCACCGCGTTGATGTCGAGGATGTTCAACCGCTCGAATTCATCCTTGATCACGTCGAGCAGAAGCCGGTGCAGCCGCTCCACCATCGACAGGCTGTCGAGATACCCGGCCAGGAAACCGGGCCGGGTCGTCGCGTCGGGGGCGTGCATGCTCATCATCTGCTCCGCATCTTGGGGTGGCGACACCCTCAATGACCCGGATTCGCAAAGATCGGGTTAACGCGGCAGCCCGTCAGCCCAAGGCCGTCAGCGGCCCACCTCGTGCCCCTTCAGCTCCTCCTGCAGCAGCCCGACGAAGGGGCGCAGCCCCTCGGGCGCCTCGGCCTGCCCGGACACCCATTGGTAGAGGTCGTGGTCGGCCTCGGCCAGCACGGTCTCGAAAGCGTCGAGCGTGGCGTCATCCGCATCGGCAAGGTTCCGGTCCGCCCAGCCGCCCAGGATCAGGTCCATCTCCTTGATCCCGCGGTGCCAGGCCCGCATCCGCATCCGTTTCAGCCGGGTCTCGCGCGTCTCCATGCCGGTCATACCCCCTGGCTCAGCGCAAGGCGCAGCCGCTTTTCCAGCCGCCCCATCCGTTCGGACATGCGCGCCTGGTCGACCTTGATCCGCCGCAGCTCCTTGAGCAGCTCGGCCAGGTCCTCGGACAGTTCCGTCCGGTCCTCGGGTCCGTCCAGCCCGTCGCCCGCCCCCGACAGAAGCCACATGATCGACACGCCCAGCATGCCCGCCAGCATCTGCAGCTTGTTGGCCCGCGGCTCGGACTGGTCGTTTTCCCAGGCCCGGATCGTCTTGACCTTGACCCCCAGCCGCCGCGCCAGTTCCGCCTGGCTGAAGCCGCTGGCCTCGCGCGCGCCGGTCATCCGGTCGCCGAAGGTGGTCGCCTCCGGATCGTACCAGCCCGGTCCCTCGTTCACATCTGCGTCCATCGTTCCATCCTCTCCCGGCTTGATCGCGCCGTGGCCGCATCCTAATGGTGGGCCGATCTCATCGTCACCGGACACCATGACGCGCTGTCCGGCCCAAACCGGAGCGACCCGATGCCCTTCCTTTCCGACACGCTCTCCCGCGTGAAGCCCTCGCCCACCATCGCCGTCTCGAACCTCGCGGCCGAGCTCAAGGCGCAGGGCAAGGATGTCATCGGCCTCGGCGCGGGCGAGCCCGACTTCGACACGCCGCAGAACATCAAGGATGCCGCCAAGGCCGCGATCGACGCGGGCAAGACCAAGTATACCGCCGTCGACGGCATCCCCGAACTGAAACAGGCGATCTGCGCCAAGCTCCAGCGCGACAACGGCCTTGCCTACACGCCCGCGCAGGTCTCGGTCGGCACCGGCGGCAAGCAGATCCTGTATAACGCCCTGATGGCCACCCTCAACCCCGGCGACGAGGTGATCATCCCCGCGCCCTACTGGGTCAGCTATCCCGACATGGTGCTTCTCGCGGGCGGCGAGCCCGTCTTCGTCGAAGGGCCGAGCCAGAACGGCTACAAGATCACCCCCGCCGATCTGGAGGCCGCGATCACGCCGAAGACCAAGTGGTTCATTTTCAACTCGCCCTCCAACCCCACCGGCGCGGGCTACACCGCGGACGAGCTGAAGGGCCTGACCGATGTCCTGATGCGTCACCCGCATGTCTGGGTGATGACCGACGACATGTATGAACACCTCGTCTACGACGATTACGTCTTCGCCACTCCCGCGCAGGTCGAGCCGGGCCTTTACGACCGCACGCTCACCTGCAACGGCGTGTCCAAGGCCTATGCCATGACCGGCTGGCGCATCGGCTATGCCGCGGGCCCGGAAGAGCTGATCAAGGCGATGCGCAAGATCCAGTCGCAATCGACCTCGAACCCCTGTTCGGTCAGCCAATGGGCCGCGGTCGAGGCGCTGAACGGCCCGCAGGATTACATCGCCACCAACAACGAGATGTTCAAACGCCGCCGCGACCTTGTGGTGGGGATGCTGTCCGAGATCGAGGGCGTGACCTGCCCGGTCCCCGAAGGCGCCTTCTACGTCTATCCCACGATCACCGGGCTGATCGGCAAGACCACGCCGTCGGGCGTTGTGATCGACACCGACGAGACCTTCGCCAAGGCGCTGCTCGAGGATACGGGCGTCGCGGTGGTCTTCGGCGGGGCCTTCGGCCTCTCGCCCGCCTTCCGCATCAGCTACGCCACCTCGGACGAGAACCTGCGCGAGGCCTGCACCCGCATCCAGCGGTTCTGCGCCGCCCTCAGCTGAGCAAACGACCCCAACCGCCGGGCCTCGAGGCCCGGCCGAGGCCGCGGGCGCCCCCCCGAAGACAAAAGGGGGGTGCGTCCGCCGCTGCGTTCTCGGGCCGCTGCACGTTCGGGCCGCTGTGCCGTGCGCGGCCGCCCGATCCCTCTCGGTCCCTCTCGGTCCCTCTCGGTCCCTCTCGGTCCCTCCGGTCCAACGGCGCGGTCGCCGCTTCGCTCCGGCACCGCGCGCGGAATTGACAAGCCCTCACCGCCACCTAAGGTCCACTCTCGTCGACGGGAGGAGTCGACTGGGAGGAAAGACATCATGAACAGGATCAAGGCCGCCCTTGCGGGCGCTTTTGTTGTCGTGTGTAGCGGGGCCGTCGCGCAGGCCGAGACCGCCGCTCAGGCGGGAGACGTGGACGCGGGCGCAAGCCGCTACGCGATGAATTGCGTGAACTGCCACGGCAATGCCGGGCAAGGCATGGCGAGTTTTCCGGGCATCCAGGGCCGCGACGCGGCCTATATCACCGAAAAGCTCGAGACCTACCGCGCGCGCGAGATGGTGGGGCCCAACTCGGCGATCATGATGTCTCTCGCCGCTGATCTGTCCGACGCGGACATCGCCAATCTCGCCGCCTATATCGAGGCGCGCTTCAACTGATTTCCGCAGGATTGCGGTCCGAAAGCTCCCCGGCAAAGCCTCTGCCGGGGGGCTCTTTCGGTGTGTCCGAAAGGGTGCAGCCGCCGCTCGCCCGTCACCCCGGAAAAGCAGCACCCAACAATAATTTCACCCCTTGCTCGGCGAATTTTTCGAACTATCGTTCGGTGCATGCGCGGCAAAACCGCGCATATTACGCAAGGGAGGAAAGCGTGATGAAGACCACTTTCGGCGGGGCCCTGTCCCGCGCCGGCGCAATCGGCGTGGCCGCATTGCTGCTGGGCACCACGGCAAGCGCGAACACGAATGCCACGTCCATGCGGGCCGATACGATCCTGACCGGGCTGCAAAGCCCCTGGGACATGGCGATCCACGAAACCGGCACCATGTTCTTCACCGAGAAATGCCACGGCCTGTCCGTGCGCATGCCCACCGGCGAGGTCAATCACCTGCTCGGCATGACCGGAACCGAAGGCTACGCCAGCACCGCCGATGACCTGTTCTGCGAAGGCCAGGCCGGGATGCAGGGCGTGGTGCTCGACCCGAATTTCGACGAGAACCGCCTGATCTACGTCTACTCGACCTCGAGCATGACCGCACCGGGCACCAACCGCGTGCTGCGCATGGTGGTGAACGAGGATTTCACCGCCGTCTCGGATCGCACCGACATCGTGACCGACATCCCCTACAAGCCCGAGGCCAGCGACCAGCCCTTCGGCGGCCCCGGCGCCCATAACGGCGGCCGTATCCGCTTCGGGCCCGAGGGCTTCCTCTGGGTCACGACAGGCGACACCCATGGCGGAACCGTGCCGCAAAGCGGGACCGCGCTGGGGGGCAAGGTGCTGCGCATCGACACCGACGGCAACGCGCATCCCGAGAACGCCCCGCCCGAGGGCTTCGACAGCCGCATCTACACCTACGGCCACCGCAACGTGCAGGGCATCGCCTTCGACCCCGACACCGGTGCGGCGGTGATCGCCGAGCATGGCCCCTGGCACTCGGACGAGATCACGGTGCTGGTGAACGGCGGCAACGGCGGCTGGGACCCGGCGCCGAACACCGCGGGCCGCGGCGATTGCCCCTCCAACTATTGCGGCTATGAACCGCTGCAGTTCGAGGGCATGGACCGTTACGAGCGCCGCGCCTACATGCCGATGACCGACACCCGCTTCGAGGATGTCATGATGCCGGTGTGGGACAACAACGGCTGGTCGCAGGGCACCGGTTCGGCGGCCTTCCTTCAGGGCAGCCAGTGGGGCTCCTGGGATGGCGCGATGGTCGTGGGCATCATGGGCATCGGCTTTGGCGGCACGCCGATCGGCCAGCGCATCGACGTGATCGAGTTCAACGACGACCTCTCGGCCGTCGTCGATGTCACCGAGATGACCCTGCCGATCCCCTCGGGCCGCTTCCGCTCGGTCGTGACCGGCCCTGACGGCGCGCTCTACGTCGCGCAGGACGCAGGCACGATCCACCGCCTCGAGCCCTGATCGGATACCGGGCTGCGCTGCTCTCGCGGGCGGCGCAGCCCACCCCGGCCCCGCGGCCCGATCACCGCCCGCCGCCGCCCCATTCCCCCCAACCCCGCCGCCCCACACCGCGCGCCCGTGCGACGCCTGCACCCTATACAAAGGGCCCCAACAGGCTTATGGCCGGGGCTTCCCTTCCTTCCAGGTGATGCATGCAGGATTTCTCGGGCCTCCCCGACACGCTTTCGAGGGCGCTGGCCGCCAAGGGCTACAGCGCCCCCACGCCGGTCCAACAGGCGGTGACCGCGCCCGATCTCGCCGGTCTCGACCTGCTGGTCTCGGCGCAGACCGGCTCGGGCAAGACCGTCGGCTTCGCGCTGGCGCTCGCCGCCGACCTGCTCGACGCCGAAGGCCGCTTCGACCGCCCCGCGACGCCCCTCGCCCTCGTCATCGCGCCCACGCGCGAGCTGGCCATGCAGGTCCAGCGCGAGTTCGACTGGCTGTTTGCCGAAGCGGGCATCGTCACCGCCTCCGCCGTAGGCGGCATGGACACCCGCACCGAGCGCCGCGCGCTCGAGCGGGGCGCGCATGTCGTCGTCGCCACGCCGGGCCGCTTGCGCGACCATGTCGGGCGCGGGGTGATCGACCTGTCCGATCTCAAGGCCGTCGTCCTCGACGAGGCCGACGAGATGCTCGACATGGGCTTTGCCGAAGACCTCGAGTTCATCCTCGACCACACGCCCGCGGAGCGCCGGACGCTGCTCTTCTCGGCCACCGTGCCGCGCGGCATCGCCAAGCTCGCCCAGACCTACCAGAAGCCCGACACCCGCCGGATCGAGGTCGGCGACAAGGACAGCCAACACAGCGACATCGCCTACGTGGCGCTGACCGTCGCGCCCTCGGACATCGAGAAGGCGATCATCAACCTTCTGCGCTACCACGACCCGCAGACCGCGATCATCTTCGCCAACACCCGCGCGATGGTGGCCCGCCTCGTGGCCAAGTTCTCGAACCGGAATTTCTCGGTCGTCGCCCTTTCGGGGGAACTCAGCCAGACCGAGCGCACCCATGCCCTGCAGGCGCTGCGCGACGGTCGGGCCAAGGTCTGCATCGCCACCGACGTGGCCGCCCGCGGCATCGACCTTCCGGGGCTGGAGCTGGTGATCCACGCCGATCTGCCCACGAATTCCGAGTCGCTCCTGCACCGCTCGGGCCGGACGGGGCGCGCGGGGCGCAAGGGCACCTCGGTCCTGATCGTGCCCGCCCGCCAGCGGTCCAAGGCGCAGCGCCTGCTGAAATTCGCCAATCTCGAGGCCGAATGGGGCACGCCCCCCTCCGCTGACGAGGTGCTCGCCCGCGACGAGGAACGCCTGATGACCGATCCCGCATGGGACCGGCCCCTCGCCCCCGAGGAACAGGCCTTCGCCGAGCGCCTGATGCAGGCCCAGCCGCCCGAGAAGATCGCCGCCGCCTACCTGCGCCTCTACCGCGAGCGCAACTCGGCCCCCGAAATCCTCGGCGAGGCCCCCGAGCCCGGCGCGCGCAAACCGCGCGAGGCTGCAAGCTTCGGGCCGAGCACGTGGTTCTCCCTCTCGCTCGGGCGCAAGGACCGGGCCGAGCCGCGCTGGCTCCTGCCGATGCTCTGCCGCAACGCGGGGCTGTCCAAGGACGCCATCGGCGCGATCCGCGTGCAATACCAGGAAACCTTCATCGAACTGCTGTCCGAGGCCGTTCCCGCGATGAAGGCCGAACTGGGCGACGCGCTGGAGCTGGAACAGGGCGCGCGCCTGACCGAACTGCCCGGCGCGCCCGACCTCGACGCCTCGCCCAAGGGCCCGCCGCCCGCGCCACGTGCACCGAGCAAGCCCCATGCAAGGGACGCACAGGCCCCTGCCGAGGCTCCGGCCCCCGCCCCACGCGAGGAACACGCCGACCGCGCCGCGGATGCGCCCCGCGCGCAGACGCCCGACACAGCCTCCGAAACGGCACCGAAGCACGACAAGCCCGCACGCCCGAAGGGCGCGGGCCAGACATGGGACCGGGCAAAGGACCGCGATGGGCGCAGCCCGGACACGCGGTGGGACAAGGACAAAGGCAAGGGCAAGGGCAACGACAAGGGCCGTGACCGCGGCCACCCCGGCACCGGGTCCGGCCCGCATGGCAAACCGCGCTTCGACGCCGCCGACCCCTCGAGACCCGCAGGCCCCGGCCGCAAGCCCGGAAAGCCCGGAAAGCCGTCCTACGGAGAGGCCAAGGGCAAGTTTCGGGCCGACGGCGACAAGCGCCCCGCTGGCAAACCCGCCTCCCCTGCCCCCGAGGGCAAGCCACGCAACGCCGCCCTCGATCCGTCCCAACCCATCGGGCCGGGTCGAAAGCAAGGCAAGCCCGGAAAGCCTTCCGCCGGGCGCAAGCCGGGCGGCGCACCGGCACGGGGCAAACCACGCGGGCCCGAGGCGCGCCCGACGCGCAAGCCCCCGCCGAAACGCTGACCACGGCGCGCCCGCGCCGAAAGCGGCGGGCGCGACCTTCACCCTTCCTTAACCCCGCCGCGCTATACCCCTGCCCCGTGGCCACATCACGAGGACGGTTCGCGCGGTGAGCGACTGGCCGGATGCCCCTTGCGGGCATTGGCACAAGCCTCCGCATCAGACCGCCGGCTTCTCCGGGATTGGCACCCCGGGGCACCAGAACCGCTCCGCCTTGACGAAGAGGCGGCGCCGTCTCACCCCTTGCCTGTGCTCATTGCACCTGCGCCTTGAACAGCAAGACCCCGGACATGCCGGGACATCGGGGCCGAATACCGGGCCCGACAGAACGGCCCGGTCCCCGAACCGCCAGCCGCCCGAGCGCTCCCCCCGCGGCGCAGGCGGCCCCCGATCCCACCGGGCCGCCCGACGCTGCCCGGCTTGTGCAAGCAGCCCCGCCGCATCCTCATGCGGGCGATGGAAAACCCCCGCAAGACAGGCACAAGACAGACCCGGCCCGGCAGCCGCCTTCGGTCCGTCCCTCGCCACGCCCGGCGCGTCCGGCTGCCGCGGCGCGGGACCGCGGATCAAGGCCGACCGAGAGCAAGGCCGACGGGCGGCCGGCTTGCGTCGCCCCGCCGCCTGCGCCAGTCTCGCCCATGCCCGACGCCCCGCGACAGCCCATGCCCCGAGAAACCGCCCAAGCCGCCTTCTGGAACCGCGTCGCACGCGGCTACGCGGCCATGCCGATGCGCAACCCCGAGGCCTGGGAAGAGACGCTCGCCCGCGTCACCGCCCAGCTGTCCCCCGGCGACCACGTCCTCGAACTGGGCTGCGGCACAGGCTCCACCGCGCTGCGCCTCGCGCCCCGCGTGGCGGCCTATACCGCCACCGACGACGCCGCCGAAATGGTCGCGCTGACAACCGCGCGCGGCGCGGACACCCACGGTCTGCACCCGCTGCACGCCCGCCCCGGCGACGGCTCCCTGCCCCCCGGCCCCTTCGACGCGGTGCTCGCCTTCAACCTGCTGCACCTGCTGCCCGACCTGCCCGCGGCCCTGGCCGAGGCGCATGCGCTGCTGAAGCCCGGCGGGCTTCTCATCACGAAAACCCCCTGCCTCGGAGGCCGCTACCGCGTCCTGTGGCCCCTGGTCGCCGCGCTGCGCCTGTTCGGCAAGGCCCCGCCGCTGCGCTTCCTCACGCCCCGCACCCTCGAGGGCGCGATCACCGCCGCGGGCTTCACCATCGAGGCCCGCGCCGACCTGCCCCGCAGGCCACCCTCGCGCTTTCTCGTCGCGCGCCGCAGCTGATCCTTCTCCGTTTCGCAAATATCCAGTCCGTTGGCGATGTGTCAGGATGATTGCGGGCGGGAGCTCGTAAATATCCTGATGCGAAGACATCGTCCCCAGGCCTGAGCCCCGCCCGCATTGATGTGTCCTGCACACTTGATTGGGACGGTTGCAGCCGATCCCGTGCGACTGGAACAGGGGTATCATGATGGAAAGTGTTTTCGGTGTCGATGTGGCGAAGGGGTGGATCGA
>NZ_JASJOE010000065.1 GCF_030163755.1 Roseicyclus amphidinii | reverse complement strand
CGGCTGGTGCTGGAACGGCACCTGTGCATCGACACGACGGCAGCGGGCGGCAATGCCGCCCTGCTGGCGGCGTCGGGCTGAGCGCCCGGCCCGCGCGCGCGGGCCGCCCTTCGGAAAACGCATGTTTTCCGCCGGGTCCCGTCAGGGAAAGCGGCGCTCGGGCTGGCCCTGTCGCTGTCCGACGAAAGGGAGGCGCGACGGGGAAAGTCACAAGAATGGCGGCGCCGCCAAGGGCGGCTTCCGTCACGGGCCACGGTATCGACGTGGCCCGCCTGTTGTCCGGCTCTGATCGGCCCGCCACCGCCGCGCCCTTGTCAGGGGTAAGCGGGGCCGCGGAACGGAAACCTTGGGGTGGCAAGCGGCGTCACCCGCCCACCGGACATGTCCATGGGCGGGAACACTCGCACGGAAAGGTTGAAGAACGGTGAAGACCGGTCAGCTTTCCGGCGCGTTCGGGTCGCGGTAGACGCCCTGCGCCTCCAGCGCTTCGATCACCTCGGCGGGCATGTAGGTCTCGTCGTGGCGCGCGAGGATCTCGGTCGCCTCGAAGGTGCCGTCCACCAGCCGCCCGGTGCCTACCATCCCCTCGCCCTCGCCGAAAAGGTCGGGCAGGATACCGGTATAGGTCACCGGGATGGATGCGCCGCCGTCGGTGACGCGAAAGCTGATCGTCTCGCCGCCGCCGCGGATCAGGGTGCCTTCCTCGACCAGCCCGCCGATGCGGAACACCTCGGTGGGCGGCGGCGGATTGTCCACGATTTCCGAGGGCGGACGGAAGAAGTTGATCCCGTCGCGCATCGCGTAACCGATCAGCCCCGCCGACAGCGTAAGCGCCGCGGTGGCGGCCATGATGATCTGGATCCGGCGTTGTTTCTTCAGGCCCCGCATGGGTCGGTCTCTCCTCTCAGACGCTGGCGGGCGCACTGCGCCCCTGTCCGGCCTGCCCTCCGGTGCCTCATATGTGGCCCCTCGCGGGGCGTCTGTCGAGGGGGAGCGGCGGCATCGGCCCATCTGCCGCATGACCTGCCGCGGCGAAACCGGCACCATGGAACGGCGCGGGCCCGCCCTGCCCCGCGGCTGCCCGGTGCTACCCGGCCGGGGCCGCTTCGAACTCGATCCGGCGGCGCAGGAACTGCGTGGCCTTGTTCGACACCGATTTCGCATCCCCCGTGGTCAGGAATTTCGACACGGTTCCCGGCCCGACCTTGTCGGGGTGCCGGGCGAGGTAATCGGCCAGCGCCTCGGCCACGAGGTCGGGTTGCGAATAGACCGCCACATCGGGGCCGAGCGCGTCGCGGAACACCTCTTCGACCAGCGGGTAATGGGTGCAGCCGAGGATCGCCGCCTGCGGCTTGGGCATCCGGCGCATCAGCGATTCCACATGGCTGCGCACCAGCGCATCGGCCAGGATCATGTCCCCCATCTCGATCGCGTCGACGACGCCCGCGCAGGGCTGCGCCTCGACATCGACGCCGATGGCGCGGAAGGCCAGCTCGCGCTGGAAGGCGCGGCTCGAGACGGTGGCCGGCGTGGCGAAGAGCGCGACGGTCTCCACGGCGACGGGCCGCGGGGGCGAGTTGTCGCCCCATTTGCGTTCCGTCAGCGCCTCGATCAGCGGCACGAAGACACCCAGCACCCGCTTGTCGCGCGGCACCCAGCCTTCCTGCATCCGCCGCAGCGCCGCGGCCGAGGCGGTGTTGCAGGCAAGGATGACAAGGTCGCAACCCTGGTCGAACAGCGCCTGCACGCCCTGCGTCGTCAGGTCGTAGATATCGTCCGCGTCGCGCACGCCGTAAGGCGCGTGCGCATTGTCGCCGAAATAGACCAGCGGCGTGTCGGGCAGGCGTTTGACCACCGCGTCAAGCACGGTCAACCCGCCCAGCCCACTGTCGAAAATCCCGACCGCCATCAATACCTGTCCTTCAATGCGCCGCGCACGCGGCCCGCCGATTGGTCCGGGTCGCGGTGGCGATCCTCGAACTCGAAGCCCCGCGCGCGCGCATCCAGCGGCCGGGGACTGAGCGCATAGGTGGTTTCACGCAGGAAATCCATCATCGCCTTCGCGTCGCGGGCGTAGGGCTCGAGGGCCGCGCGCGGGATCGGGTCGCCGATCACCACCTCCACGGGGCTGTTCACCCGGGCCCGGAATTCCTTGATCAGAAGGCCCATGCGCAGCGTCGTGTGCAGGTGGCTCATCAGCTGGAACAGGCGCGAGTTGTGGCCGTCGAAGAAGACCGGCACCACGGTGGCGTCGGACTTGGCGATCATCCGCGCCGTGAAGCTGCGCCAGCCGGGGTCCATCGGCCGCCCGAAGGGCCGCGCCGCGGTCGAGACGGTGCCGCCGGGAAAGATGCCGATGGCGCCCCCGTCGGCCAGGTAGCGCAGCGCGGTCTTGCGCGTCTCGATGTTGAGGGCCAAGGCCTCCTTCGTCTCGTCGAAGGAGATCGGCAGGATGATCCGCTCGATATCCTCGGCCTTGCGGAAGATGCGATGGGCGAGGATGCGGAAATCGCCCCGCGCCTGCGCCAGGATATGGCCCATCATCAGCCCGTCGAGGATGCCGTAGGGGTGGTTGGCGATCATCACGACGGGGCCTTCGGCGGGGATGGTCGACAGGCTGCCGCCGGTCACCCGCAGCTCCAGCCCGTAACGTTCGACCATGACCTCCCAGAAATCGCGGCCCTGCCGCACCTCGCTGTCATAGCCCTGGGCCTTGCGGATCAGGCCGATGCGGCCGGTCGCGTTCTCCATCACGCGGATCATCGCCCGCCCCCCGCGCGAGGCGGCCGAGGAGGCATAGGAAATCTCGCGCGCCACGGCGCGGCTGTCCGGGGATCGGTCACGGCGGGGCATGGCGCGGGTCGTCCTGTTCGCTCTGGCCTGTGGAGGCGGTTTAGCCGCAGCGCGCGAGTCGGTCCAGCGCGTTACGCCCGCCTCCAGCCCCAAAGGCAGATCAGCTCCATCGCCACATGGGCCGCGGCCACCGCGGTGATGTTCGCGTGGTCATAGGGCGGCGAGACCTCGACCACGTCGCCCCCCACCAGGTTGATCCCCGCCAGCCCGCGCAGGATCGCCGCCGCCTCGCGGCTCGACAGGCCCCCCCAGACCGGCGTGCCGGTGCCCGGCGCATGGGCGGGGTCGAGCGCGTCGATGTCGAAACTCAGGTAGACCGGATGGTCGCCGACCTTGGCCCGCAGCGCCTCGGCCACCGCCGCCGTGCCGCGCGCGCCCACCGCCTGCGCGTCGATGATCTCGATGCCGAGATTGTCCTCGACCACGGTGCGGATGCCCACATGGGCCGAGCGGGTGACGTCGATCAGCCCCTCCTTCACCGCGGTGTAGCAGAAGGTGCCGTGGTCGATCCGCGCCGGATCGTCATCCGGCCAGGTGTCGGTATGCGCGTCGAACTGGATCAGCGCCAGCGGCCCGTGTTTCGCCGCCTGCGCCCGCAGGATCGGCAGCGTGATCGAATGATCCCCCCCCAGCGCGATGCAGGCGGCCCCCGCCCCGAGAATGCCCGCAACATGCGCCTCGATCCGTGCGGGCACATCGGCCGTATGGGCATAGTCGAAGGCCATGTCGCCGTGATCGGCGATGGCGAAACGCTCGAGCGGCGAGAACCCGTCCCAGCCGTAGGGCGGATCAAAGGGTTGCAAGAGCGAGGCCTCGCGGATCGCCCGCGGCCCCAGCCGGGTGCCGGGCCGGTGCGTCACCGCCTGGTCGAAGGGGATGCCGGTCACCGCGAGGTCGACGCCCGCAAGGTCCTTGGCATAGCGCCGCCTGAGAAAACTGGGCACCCCGGCAAAGGCGTTCTCGTAGGCAAGCCCCTTCAGCTCCGTCGCGGTGATCGCGCGGTCGACCTCGTGCTTCGCATCTTCCAGTGCCATGACGCTCCCTCCGGTCCGACGCACCTTCGCTGCCCGCTTCCGCGGCGAAAGGCAAGCGCGCGCGTGACTTTCGCGCCCTTGCCGCTAGCTGCCGCTTGGGGCACACCCGCCCGGCAGGCAGAGTTACGGGAGACAGGACAGATGACCGACCGTCAGGACGGGGAGCAGGCGCTGCGCGACGCCTTTCTCGAGGGGATGAGCCGGTCGGCGGCCAGCGTCTCGGTCGTCACCACCGACGGGCCCGCGGGGCGTGGCGGCGTGACGGTCTCGGCGATGACCTCGATCTCGGCGGAAGGCGAATTTCCGACGATGCTCACCTGCCTCAACGCCACCTCCTCGGCGCTGCCGCTGGTGCTGGAGAACGGCTGTTTCTGCATCAACGTGCTGCGCACCGGGCAGACCGACATCTCGGATGTCTTTTCCTCGCGCAGGCCCGCGCCGGGCGGCGACAAGTTCAACGCGGTGAAAGTGGCAACGCTCGTCACCGGCGCGCCGCATCTAACCGAGGCGCTGGTCAGCTTCGACTGCCGCCTGATCTCGGCGGAAAAGATCGGCACCCACCATATCTGCATCGGCGCGGTCGAGGCCGTGCGCACATCTCCCGAGGGCGACCCGCTGCTTTACGGGATGCGCAGATACCTGCGCCCCGAGGATCACTGACCCCTTCTCCGTTTCGGAAATATCCCGGGGGAATCCCGAAGGGATGGGGGCAGAGCCCCCCCGAATTTTCGTACGAAAATTCACACCCTCAAACGGAATTTTCGTACGAAAATTCGCACCCGCGCCGCGTCAGCGGCGCGCCCCCCGCCCTTCGGATTTCGCCCCGAAATCCGCGCCCGTCAGCCGCTCACCGGCAGGGCCCGCTCGGCGAGCCGCGCCAGCAGGCTCGCCCCGATCGGCAGCAGATCATCGTTGAAATCGTAGCGCGTGTTGTGCAACCCCGCCCCCGGCCCCGCGCCCACGAAGAGGTAGGCCCCCGGACGCGCCTCGAGCATGTAGGCGAAATCCTCCGCCCCCATCTCGCGGCCGGAGTGTCCATCGACCAGCCCTTCGCCCACGACCTCGGCTGCCACCTCGGCGGCGAACTCGGCGCGGGCGGCGTCGTTGATCGTGGCGGGATAGCCGATCTCGTAGTCGAGCGTGGCGGAGACCCCGAAGCTCGCCGCCTGCCCCGCCACGATCTCCTCCATCCGGCGGATCACCATCTCCTGCACCGCCCGGTCGAAGGTCCGCACCGTGCCGTTGATCATCGCGCCGCCGGGGATCACGTTGTTCGTCGTCCCCGCGTGGATCTGCGTCACCGAGACGACGAGGTCGTCGAGCGCGTAATGGTTGCGCGACACGATCGTCTGGATCGCTTGCACCATCGAGACCGCCGCCGGGATCGGGTCGGCGGTCTCGTGCGGCATGGCGCCGTGCCCGCCGCGCCCCTCGATGTGGATGGTGAACTCGTCCACCGCCGCCATGATCGGCCCGGGCGTGGTCAACACCTGCCCCAGCGCCAGCCCCGGCGCGTTGTGCAGCGCGTAGACCTCGGCGATGTCGAAGCGGTCCATCACGCCTTCCTCGACCATCACGCCCGCCCCGCCGCCGTCTTCCTCGGCGGGCTGGAAGATCAGCGCGACCTTGCCCCGGAACGCCCGCGTCTCGGCCAGGTAGGCCGCAGCGCCCAGCAGCATCGCGGTATGCCCGTCATGCCCGCAGGCATGCATCGCGCCGGGCACTTCTGACGCATGGGCCACGCCCGTCTCCTCGGTCATCGGCAGCGCGTCCATGTCGGCGCGCAGGCCCACCACCGGGCCCGGCCCCTGCCCTTCGATCAACGCCACGATGCCGGTTTTCGCAATCCCCTCGTGGATCTCGTCCACCCCGATCTCGCGCAGCCTTGCCGCCACGAAGGCAGCCGTCCCGACGCAGTCGAAGGCAATCTCGGGATGCGCGTGCAGGTGCCTGCGCCAGCCGGTCATGGTCTCGTGCAGTCCTGCGATGCGGTTGATGACGGGCATGTGCTGGACTCCGGGGGATGGGTTGGCTCTAAGGGGCCGAGACTGTCACGGAGACGCGGCACCCGCAATGGACGACCTTGCCACCCTGCCCCCGCTCGAACGGCTGCGCACGATCATGGCGCGCCTGCGCGACCCCGTCACGGGCTGCCCCTGGGACGTGGAACAGACCTTCGCCACCATCGCGCCCTACACGATCGAAGAGGCCTACGAGGTCGCCGACGCGATCGAGCGGCAGGATTGGGACGAGCTGAAGGGCGAGCTGGGGGATTTGCTGTTCCAGTCGGTCTTCCATGCCCGGATGGCCGAGGAAGCGGGGCTGTTCGACCTCGACGACGTGGCGGGCGCCATCGCCGACAAGATGATCGCGCGGCATCCCCATGTCTTCGGCGAGGAGAGCAACGCGAAATCCGCCGAGCAGCAGGTCGCCGATTGGGAAAGCGTCAAGGCGGCCGAGCGGGCGGCGAAGGCCCGCGGCGGTGTGCTCGATGACGTGGCCATGGGCCTGCCCGCGCTGATGCGGGCGGAAAAGCTGCAGAAGCGCGCGGCGCGCGTCGGCTTCGACTGGCCCGAGATCGGGCATGTGATCGACAAGATCGCCGAGGAGGCGCGCGAGCTGGCCGAGGCGCGCGAGACGCTGCCGCAGGACAAGATCGAGGAGGAGATGGGCGACCTGCTCTTCGTCATGGCCAACCTCGCCCGGCATCTGAAGGTCGATCCCGAAACCGCGCTGCGCCGGGCCAATGCGAAATTCACCCTCCGCTTCGCCCATATCGAGGCGGAGCTGGCCAAGCGGGGCAAGCGCCCCGAGGACAGCGACCTGGCCGAGATGGACGCGCTCTGGGATGCGGCCAAGGCCGCCGGTCTCTGACCCTCGCCCGGCGGGGGGATCGCGCCATATCCGGCGCATGCGCGCCCTTCTCCTGTCCCTGACCCTTGCCACGCCCGCGCAGGCCGCGACGCTGCATTGCCTTGCCGGGCCGCCGGGGGTGATGCTGACGCTCTCGGACGACACCGCGCTGCTCGACTATCTCGGCGACGGTCGCTTCGCGCTCTCCCCGCCCCTCGACCGCCTGCCCGAGCTGTTCGCACGCCACGAGATCGCCACCGCGGGCGGGCCGCTGCCGGTGTTCCTCAGCCGCGAGAGCTGCCGCATCTTCGGGCTGGACTTGCCCTTTGCCGTGGAACTGGGCATTCCCACGGACGAGGGCCGCAGCCCGGTCCGGGGCTGCTGCAGGGAGATCACACCATGAGCCAGACCGCCGCCGCCCCGCTCGAGGCGCCGCACCAGCCGTTGCGCGCGGCGCTTTGGATGCTGGGCGCGATCGTGGCATTCTCGTCGATGGCGGTGGCGGGGCGCGAGGCCTCGCTCGAGCTCGACACCTTCGAGATGATGACATACCGCTCGATCATCGGGGTGGTTGTCGTGCTGGCGGTGGGGGCCGCGGCGGGCACGCTGGGCCAGATCACGACGCGGCACATGGGGGTGCATGTGTTCCGCAACCTCGCCCATTTCACCGGGCAGAACCTGTGGTTCTACGCCGTCACGGTGGCCCCCCTCGCGCTGGTCTTCGCGCTCGAGTTCACCTCGCCGCTCTGGACGATGGTCTTCGCCGCGATCTTCCTCGGCGAGCGGCTGACGCGGTGGAAGGTGCTGGCGGGCGTTCTGGGCTTCACCGGCGTGCTGATCGTGGTGCAACCGGGCGCGCAGGCGATCTCGGTGGGGATGGTCGCGGCGGCGACGGCGGCGGTGTTCTTCGCCACCACGGCGATCCTGACCAAGCGGCTGACACGGACGGAATCGATCACCTGTATCCTGTTCTGGCTGACGGTGATCCAACTGGGCGTGGGGCTGGTGGCCTGCCTCTGGGACGGCGACATGGCTGTGCCCTCGGCGGCGATGCTGCCTTGGCTGATGGTCATCGGGCTGGGCGGGCTGACCGCGCATTTCTGCCTGACCACGGCGCTTTCCATCGCGCCGGCCTCGGTCGTGATGCCGATGGATTTCGCCCGGCTTCCGGCCATCGCGGTGGTGGGCGTGGTGCTTTACGCCGAGCCGCTGGAATGGGGGGTACTGCTGGGGGCCGTGCTTATTTTCGGGGCGAATTACCTCAACATCCTGACCAGCGGCCGCCGGGCGCGCGCGGGTCGCCCCCTGTAGCAGAACGGACACAGACGCCCTGCGTCATGGCGACCGGATGGGGCGTGACGTCGCGGAAGAATTGACGAAATCGAAACGATCACGGCTAAGACTGGAATGGACATGTCGGGACAGTTGGGGAGGACAACCATGAACCGCATCGCAGCCGCCAGCGCGGCGCTTCTGGCAACGACGGCACTTGCGCAGGCGGGGGGGCTGGATCGGAACACGCTGGGCACGGGCTTCCTGTTTGAAAGCGGCACCTACCTCGAGCTGGGTTTCTCAACCGTCTCGCCCACGGTGTCCGGCACCCTTGCTTCCAACGGCACTCCGTCGGGCGATATTGCTCCAAGCTACAATTTCGCCACTCTCAGCTACACGCAGGAGGTCACCGACACGCTGACCTTCGGTCTTGTCGTCGATGCGCCCTATGGCGCGGACGTGGCCTACAACGGTGTGTTCGCCACGACCGGTTATCCCTTCGCCGGGTCCGAAGCCGAGATCCGCACCCAGCAACTGACGGCTGCCTTGCGCGCAGGTCTGACCGACAATCTCTCGGTCTACGGCGGCTTGCGTGCCCTCCGCATCCAGGGGGATGCCTATGTGACGGCATTGGGCGGCGTGATCACCAACCCGGCGGTCGGGGTGAGCGGCTTCAACTACGAACTGACGGCCGATAGCGATTGGTCCTTGGGCTACATGCTCGGTGGTGCCTACGAGATCCCCGAGATCGCTTTGCGCGTGGCCGTGACCTATTTCTCCGAGATCAAGTCGACCCTTTCGGGAACCGAGGGGGCAGACCCCCTCTTCAGCCCGGTGCAGAACCCGCTGGACACGCAGCAAGTCCTTGCTGCAATCGGACAACTCGCACCTCTGCTCGGCCAACCGGTCTCGTCCGGCAACGTTGCCCCGACCCGTTTTGACGTGACGATGCCGCAATCCCTGCTGGTCGAAGCACAGTCGGGCATCGCCCCGGGCACGCTGCTCTTCGGCTCGGTCCGTTGGACCAACTGGGACGGCTTCGACATCACTCCGAACGCCTATCCCGGCGTGTCGCTGGTGGATTACGAAAACGACGTCTGGACCTGGTCGCTCGGTGTCGGTCGCCGGATCAATGACGATCTCGCGGTGTCGGCCTCGCTCGGCTACGAGGCACAGCTGGGCGGGTTCTCCGGCAACCTGGGTCCGACCGACGGGCGTATGTCGCTGGGCATCGGAGCCGAATACCAGATCACCGATACGGTCAGCCTTGCGGGCGGCGTGCAGTGGAGCAAGATCGGCGATGCGCAGACCGAAGGGTCGCCCGACACCGTTCTTGCCAACTTCACCAACAACGACGCGCTGGCCGCGGGGATCCGCCTCGGCATCCAGTTCTGACATCGCCGCACAGGCAAAAAACATACCCCCGCGCCGCAGGCGCGGGGGTTTTTTCTTGCCTGCCTGACCGCGGAATCAGAGCCGCCGGAACGCCTGTTCCTGCCGCGCGGTCCACAGGACCACGAGACGCGTCTCGTCCTCGCCCGCCTTTTCGCTCTCGACAACGCCCTGCGCGTAAAGCCAGGCGCGCCTGCGCCCGTCTTCGTGGCCCAGCCGAACCTCGGCGCGGTGGCGGGGCGGCGAGAGCGTGTCGGAGACCGCCGCGAGCAGCGGCCCCAGCCCCTCGCCCGTCAGCGCCGAGACCGGGAAGACCAGCGGGCGGCGGGCGGCCATGGCGGGCAGCGCCGCCGCGGCCTCGCCCTGCACGAGGTCCATCTTGTTCCAGACCTCGAGCATCGGTGCGGTCTCGGACACGCCCAGATCGCGCAGGATCGCGTGAACCTCGGCGGCCTGTTCCTCGGTCTCGGGGTGGCTGATGTCGCGGACATGGAGGATCAGGTCGGCGTCCAGAACCTCCTCCAGCGTGGCGCGGAAGGCAGCGACCAGCTGCGTCGGCAGGTCGCTGATGAAGCCCACGGTGTCCGACAGGATCACCTCGGTCCCGTCGGGCAGTTCGACGCCGCGCATGGTCGGGTCGAGCGTGGCGAAGAGCATGTCCTTGGCCATGACATCCGCGCCGGTCAGCCGGTTGAACAGCGTGGATTTCCCCGCGTTGGTGTAGCCCACCAGCGCCACGATGGGATAAGGCACCTTTTTCCGCGCCTCGCGGTGCAGCGCGCGGGTCTTCACCACCTTGGACAGCTGGCGGCGAATACGCGTCACCGCCTCGTCGATGGCGCGCCTGTCGGCCTCGATCTGGGTCTCGCCGGGGCCGCCCACGAAGCCGAGGCCGCCGCGCTGGCGTTCCAGGTGTGTCCATGCGCGCACCAGCCGCGTGCGCTGGTAGCTGAGCGCCGCAAGCTCCACCTGCAGCACGCCCTCGCGCGTGGCGGCGCGGTCGGCGAAGATCTCGAGGATCAGCCCGGTCCGGTCGAGCAGCTTGACCCCCCATTCCTTCTCGAGGTTGCGCTGCTGCACGGGTGTCACCGGCCCGTCGATCAGCACGAGGCCGACCTCGAGCGCCTTGATCCGCTCCTTCAGCTCGGCGATCTTGCCGGTCCCGAACAACAGCCCCGGCTGCGCGCGTGGCAGGCGCACGATCATCGCGTCGGCGACCTCGAGATCGGGCAGCGCCGCGGCAAGCGCCACGGCCTCGCCCAGTGCGGGGCCCGCTTCGCGCCTCGAGCGGTCCGAGGTGATGTCGGGATGCAGCACGAGGGCGCGCATGGGCCCGGAGCCCATGGCGCTGTCGTCAGATGCGGAAGGGGGCGCGGCTCGGAGGCTCACTCTTCCCCGTCATAAAGATTGATCGGCTGCGCCGGCATCACGGTCGAGATCGCGTGCTTGTAGACCAGCTGGCTCTGCCCGTCGCGGCGCAGAAGCACGCAGAAATTGTCGAACCAGGTGATCACGCCTTGCAGCTTGACCCCGTTGATGAGGAAGATCGTCACCGGAACCTTCGTCTTGCGGACATGGTTGAGAAAGGCGTCCTGAAGGTTCTGTCTGTTTTCGGCCATGTTATTTGCGCCTTCTTGCGTTGGGCTGCCGTTGTCTGGGCAAGTCTGTTGGGGTCCAAATAAGTTCCGTCCCCCATGTGTGCCGGTATTTCGCGGCAAAGATCAACCCTGTGCCTGCACGGCGCGGGTTTCGGCCTATCCGCGCCAGAAGGCCGGGTTGAACACCGCGATCAGAACCAGCGTTTCCATCCGGCCGAGGATCATCGCGGCCGACAGGATCAGCTTGGCCGCATCCGACAGCGCAAGGTAGGAGATCGGCTGGGTTGCCGCCACGGTCGCCAGCGGCCCCGTCGTCGACAGCGCCGAGAGGCCCAGCACCAGCGACGCCTCGAAGGACAGGCCCGTCGCCGCCAGCGCCACCATCACGCCGGCCAGCGACAGCACGAACAGCATGAAGAAGACCCAGGCGATATAGGCGCCCTCGCGGCGGATGCGGCGGCCCAGGCGGCCCGCGCCCGCGACCGCATGGGGGTGGATCAGCCGGTCGATCTCGCGCGCGCCATGCTTGTAGAGCGCGTAGACCCTGAGCAGCTTCAGCCCCCCCGCCGTCGTGGCCACGCCGCCGCCCATGGTCACCAGCGCCACCAGGATCAGGCCCGGCGTCTGCAGCCCCGACCAGCTGCGCGCCTCGGCCCAGCTTTCCGAGACGAAGCCCGTGGTCGTCAGGAAGGACAGCACGGTAAAGACGCTGCCCCAGAGCGCCGCCAGCGCGCCACCGGCATTGGCGAGGTCGTCCACCTCCAGCGCGCCGACCCAGTGCCGCGCGAAGAGAAGCGTCGGCAACACCACCACCGCCGCCAGCGCGATGCGCAGCTCGCGGTCGCGTCCGAGCCGCCGGGCGGTCTCCAGGCCGAACCCGCCCAGCCCCGCGGCAAAGCTGCGCCGCGTCAACGCGAAGACGAAGAAGACGAAGATCAGCACTTCGCCCGCCGCACCCGCGCCACTGCCCTCCAGCCCGCCGGTCGCACTGATCCCCGATGTCGAGAGCGTCGACATCGCGTGGATGACCGCGTGCAGCGGCCGCGCCCCCGACAGCGCAAGGCCGATCGCCAGCACCAGCGTCAGCGTGACATAGACCGGCGTCAGGATGCCCGCCTGCTGCATCAGCCGGTCGCCGGGCGTCTTGGCGCGCATCTGCCCCGGGCCCGCGTCGATGCCGCCGGGCATGTTCGCCTCGGAGGACACCTCGAACCCGCCCAGCGTCAGCGGCTGCAGCACCGCCAGGGCGGTGATCCAGATCAGAAGCCCGCCCAGCCAGGCCACGGTCGCGCGCCACAGGTGGACGGTGTCGGCCAGCCGCGCGGGCTCGAACACCGGCGCGCCGGTGGTGGTCATCGCCGAGACCATGTCGAAATAGACGTTGATCCAGCGCGTCGTGCCCACCAGTTCGGCCATCGGCACGGTCAGCACCGCGGGCATCCACAGGTAGGACAGCAGGAGCGCCACGAGGATGCGCCGCTCGCTCTCCGCGCGGGCGGCCGAGCGGGTGGCAAGCCCGATCAGCGCCGCGGCGATGGCGATCAGGATGCCCGAGTAGAAGAACACCCGCGAGCTGCGGAAATCGCCCACCACCGCGCCATGGACCGCGGGGATCAGTGTCGCCGCTGCCGCGACCGCCAGGAGCAGCACGAAGAACGGAAGGCTGTGCAGCAGGCGGGCCATCGGCTCAGAAGAAATCGATCGAGACCTGGAGCAGCGCCTCGACCGCGGGCACATCGGCGGCCAGCGAGAAGATCACGATGCTGTCGCCCTCTTCGATCCGGGTCGAGCCCGAGGGGCGCACCACCTTGCCCCCCTTCTGCACCGCGCCCACCAGCGCGCCCTCGGGAAAGTCGATCTCGCGGATGCGCTTGCCCGCGATGGACGAGGTCGAGAGCACCTGCGCCTCGATCACCTCGGCCTCGGCGTCGCCGACCGAGTAGACGCCGCGCACCCGCCCGTGCCGGATGTGGCGCAGGATCGAGCTGACCGTGGTGGCGCGCGGATTGACATAGGCGTCGATCCCCAGCGGACCCATCAGCGGCACCATCGTGGGGTCGTTGACCAGCGCGATGGCCAGCCCCGCCCCCGCCGATTTCGCCCGGACCGAGGCCAGCAGGTTGGTCTTGTCGTCATCGGTGACGCACAGCACCGCGTCCACGCGGTCCACCCCCGCCTCGCGCAGCAATTCGATGTCGAGCCCGTCGCCATGCAGCACGATGGTCCGCTCCAGCGCATCGGCGGCCTGCTCGGCGCGGGCCCGCGTCTTCTCGATCACGCGGGTGCGGATGCGCTCGGGCCCCTGCTCCAGCGCGCGCGCCACCGTCAGCCCGACATTGCCGCCCCCCACGATCAGAACGCGCTCGGGGCGCTTGGCGGTCTTGCCGAAGATCTCCAGCGTGCGGCCGGTATCCTCGGCATGGGTGAAGACGTAGATCTGGTCGCCCGCGAAAAGCTGGTCTCCGGGTTCGGGCGCGAACAGCGTCCCGTCCCGCCGCACGCCGACGACCAGCGCCCGCAGCGTCGAGAACAGCTCGGAGAGCTGCCGCAGCGGCGTGTCCAGCACCGGGCAATCGGCATCGAGCTGGATCCCCAGCAGCTTGGCATCCCCCGACAGGAAGCTTTCGGTGTCGAAGGTCGCGGGCGAGCGGATGCGCGCCAGCGCCGCCTGCGCCACCTCCTCCTCGGGCGAGATCACCACGTCGATCGGCAGGTGGTCGCGGCGGTAGAGATCGGAGTAGATCGCGTTCAGGTAGCTCTGCGCGCGCAGCCGCGCGATCTTGCGCGGCACGGCAAAGACGGAATGGGCGACCTGGCAGGTCACCATGTTCACCTCGTCCGAAAAGGTCGCGGCGATGATCATGTCCGCATCCCGCGCGCCGGCACGGTCCAGCACGTCGGGATAGGAGGCAAAGCCGGTCAGCCCCCGCACATCCAGCGTGTCGGTCGCCCGCCGCACGAGATCGGGGTTGTTGTCGACCACCGTCACGTCGTTGTTTTCGGAAGAAAGATGGCGCGCGATCTGCCAGCCGACCTGGCCCGCGCCGCAGATGATGACCTTCATGACCCTTTTGTCCCTGCAGGCCCAAGGCCCTCTGACTGGCACGGGCGGGCGCAGCCGTCAATCCGTCACGACCCTCCGAAGCCCCCCGACCCCGTCCTTCATCTTCCCCCAAATACGGACGGCGACCGGCCCGCCACGGGACTGCCCGTCGGGAAAGGGCACGAAGACCCGACACGGGCGCCCCCGGATTTTCCAAAATCCGTCCCCGCGTCGCGCCGAAGGCGCGCAGGGATGCGCC
Source organism: Roseicyclus amphidinii (assembly GCF_030163755.1). Lineage (GTDB taxonomy): Bacteria > Pseudomonadota > Alphaproteobacteria > Rhodobacterales > Rhodobacteraceae > Roseicyclus > Roseicyclus amphidinii. The sequence continues at coordinate 2,798 of NZ_JASJOE010000065.1, read as the reverse complement.
GCGCGCGCGGCGCGCCCCCTCAGGCCTCGTCCTCGCCGGCCATCTGGCGCGCCCACATCGCGGCGTAGCGCCCGCCCTTGGCCAGAAGCGCGTCATGGGTGCCCTGCTCGACGATCTCGCCCGCGGCCAGGACGAGGATCTGGTCGGCCTCGACCACCGTCGACAGCCGATGCGCGATGGTGATCACCGAGCGCCCCTGCCCCATCATCTTCAGTTCCGACTGGATGTCGCGCTCGGTCTCGGTGTCGAGCGCCGAGGTCGCCTCGTCCAGCAGCAGGATCGGCGGGTCCTTCAGAAGCGTCCGCGCGATGCCCACGCGCTGCTTCTCGCCGCCCGAGAGCTTCAGGCCGCGTTCACCGACAGCCGTGTCGTAGCCTTCGGGCAGGCTCAGGATGAACTCGTGGATGCGCGCAGCCTTCGCCGCGGCCACGATCTCCTCCTCTGTGGCCTCGGCGCGGCCATAGGCGATGTTGTAGCGGATCGTGTCGTTGAACAGCACCGTGTCCTGCGGCACCACGCCGATGGCCCCGTGCAGGCTGTCCTGCGTGATCTCGCGCAGGTCCTGCCCGTCGATGCGGATGCCGCCGCCCGTCACGTCGTAGAACCGGAACAGAAGCCGCCCGATCGTGGACTTGCCCGAGCCCGAGGGGCCGACCAGCGCCACCGTCTCGCCGGGGGCCACGCGGAACGACAGCCCCTTGAGGATCGGCCGCGCCGGGTCATAGGCGAAGCGCACGTCGTCAAAGACCACCTCGGCCCCACCGACCTTGAGCGCGGGCGCGCCGGGTTTGTCCGCAACCTCCTGCGGCTGTTCCAGCAGGTCGAACATCTCGCCCATGTCCACCAGCGATTGCCGGATCTCGCGGTAGACCGTGCCGAGAAAGTTCAAGGGCATGGTGATCTGGATCATGAAGGCGTTGACCATGACGAAATCGCCCACCGTCAACTCGCCCGACTGCACCCCGAGGGCCGCCATGACCATCACGATCACGAGGCCCGCGGTGATGATCAGCGACTGGCCGAAGTTCAGGAAGGCCAGCGTCAGCGCGGTCTTGATCGCCGCCGTCTCGTAGCCGCGCATCGCGCCGTCATAGCGCTCGGCCTCGCGGCGTTCGGCGCCGAAATACTTGACCGTCTCGAAGTTCAGCAGGCTGTCCACCGCCTTCTGGTTGGCGTCGGTGTCCTGGTCGTTCATCTCCTTGCGGATCTTCACCCGCCACTCGGTCACCTTGAAGGTGAACCAGATGTAAAGCCCGATGGTGACGACGAGGACCACGAGATAGGAGATGTCGAAATACGCGCCCAGCACGAGGGCCGTGAGCAGAAGCTCGAGGATCAGCGGGCCGACCGAGAACAGCAGGAAGCGCAGAAGGAACTCCACCCCCTTCACGCCGCGCTCGATGATGCGGGACAGGCCGCCGGTCTTGCGGGTGATGTGGTAGCGCAGGCTGAGCGCGTGGATATGCTGGAAGGTTTCCAGCGCCAGTTGCCTCAGTGCGCGCTGCGCCACGCGCGCGAAGACCGCGTCGCGGAGTTGCTGAAAGCCCACGTTCGCCGCGCGCGCCACGCCATAGGCCACCGTCAGCCCCACCGCGCCGAGGCCCAGCAGGATGGCGGGGTCGCCCCCCTCGCCCGTCAGCGCATCGACCGCCGCCTTGTAGAGGAACGGCGTGCCCAGCGTGACCAGCTTGGCGATGACCAGCATCACCAGCGCGATCACCACGCGGCGTTTCACCCAGGGCTTGTCATCCGGCCAGAGATAGGGCGCGACCTTGCGGATCGTGCGCAGCGCCGAGCGGCGCTCGCGGTCTTCGAACCTGTTGTCGGTGCTGTCGGCGGGTGCGGCTGTGGCGCGGTCGGTTTGGGCTGCGGCTGCGGCTGCGGCTGCTGCGGCAGGGCCTGCGGCCTTGGTGTCGGCTGGCATCGGGTCATCCTTGCGGGCGTCTTGCCCGTTACCTAAGACCCCCCGTCCGGAATGGCCAGTGCGCTTACAGGTCGCTGCCGCCCGCCCCTGCACGCGGCAGATCGGGCAGCGCGAAGATCTGGCCGGGGAAGATCAGGTCGGGGTCGCGGATCTCGCCCCGGTTCTCCTCGAAGATCTGAACATAGAGGATGCCGTCGCCGAAATTCGCCTCAGCGATTCCCCAGAGCGTGAAACCCCGTTGCACGGTGATCACCGACGCGCCGGGGTCGACCAGCATCGGGTTGGCGCGGATGCGGGCGGGATCCTCGCGCAGGAAGGGCGTGGTCACGGTGCGGGTCACGCTGCCGTCGGCGGCCAGCTGCTCGACGCGCAGCGTGTAGGTGCCGGGGTCCACGTCGGGCAGGCCGAGGCTCCATTGCCCGCCCGGTCCGATCTCGCCCATGTTGATGGGCTGGTTGTTCAGCGTCACCCGGACCGACGCCTCGGAGGGGCCGCGGCCCGCAAGGGTCACGTCGCCGGTGACATCATAGGTGATCGCGTCGAGCCGGATCTCGGTCTGCGCCGCTGGCGCGGAGCCCGGACCCTGCAACACGCGCACCTCGCCCGCTTCGACCATCAGGATCGCGGGGGCCTGCGGCGCGGCCTCGGGGGCCGCAACCGGGCTGTCGCCCTGCGGGGGCCCGGCGATGCTGGCCGTTGCGGCCGGATCGGTGCCCGGTCCGGGCGGTGCGGAGACGCCCGCCGGCGCATCCGGCAGGGCCGCACTGGCGACATCGGCGTTAGGGGTGCTGCCCGGCTCGGCGGGAACCGGCGCTTGCGCCTCCGCGATCACCGCTGCCGCATCGCCCGGTGCCGGCGTGGCGGGCGGGCTGCT
>NZ_JASJOE010000064.1 GCF_030163755.1 Roseicyclus amphidinii | reverse complement strand
GAAGCCGACCGGGACGAGGCGCAGCGCGCCCTTGCCGCGCAAGAGGCCGAGCTGGCCACGCTGCGCGCCGCCGCGCAGTCCGAAATCTCCGCCGCCGATGCCCCCACCGAGGCCCCGTCCGAGGCCGAGGCCACCGCCGCCCTCGAGGCGCAGCTGGCCGAGCTTCAGGGCAGGGTGGGCCGCTTGCGCGCGGAACGCGCCGAGGCGCTGGCCCAGCGTGACGAGGCGCGCGACCTCCTCGAGGAGATGCAGGCCTCGACCGGCGTGACGCCGGATGACCGCGTGATGGCGCTGCGCGCCGAGGTGCAGGAGCTGCGCGTCATCAACGAACGCCTCGCCAAGAACCTCGACCGGATGCGCGGTGCCAACGCGAGCGATCCCAGGCTTCTGAACAAGGCGCTGGTCGTCGAGTTGGACGCGCTCAAGGCGATCCGCGCCTCCGAGGCGGCGGAACTGTCGCGCATCCTGTCGGATCTCGAGGGCGGCGCAACCGGGGAGGGCGGACATGCCTGAGGTGGAAATCCAGATCGGCGGCCGGGGCTTCATGGTCGCCTGCCAGGACGGCGAAGAGCCCTTCCTGCAGGCCGCAGCCAAGATGCTCGACACCGAAGCCGCGGTGATCCTCGGCCAGATCGGGCGGATGCCCGCGGACCGGATGCTGTTGATGGCCGGGCTGATGCTGGCCGACAAGACCGCGGCGCTGGAGGACGAGATCAAGGCGCTTCAGGACAAGATCAAGGCGCAGGACAAGGCGCTTGCCTCGGCCGAGGAGCGTCTGGCGGATCGCGCGCGGCGCATCGCCGAGTTGCAGGACGCGGGGCCGCGGACGGAACTGCCGGGCCGCTTCACCGATGGGCTGGCCGAGCTGGCCGCCCGCGCCGAAGCCATGGCCGAAGAGATCGAAGCGCGGCGCGGCTAGGGCCCTGCCGCTTCGGACGGCGTCGAGAGACGCCAGCTGACGGTGATGTTCTCCGAGCGCCAGAGCGGGCCGGGGTCGGTGATGCTGCCCGTCTCCCTACCGCCCATCGCGGCGTAGAACCGGCGCGCGCCGCGGTTGTCGCGGACCACCGACAGCACCACCTCGGGCAGGTCGAGGGCTGCGCCCCCGGTCCAGCCCCGCGCGCAGGAGGGCTGCACCAAGCCCGGTGCCACGCGCGGCGGGCAGGACGTAGAGATGCCGGATTTCGAGGGCGCTGGGCGGCATCGACGTTCCCGGGGGGCCGAAGCTGACCACGCCGAGAAGGCCCGCCTCGCCCTGCGCGACGATCGCGCCGGTCGCCTCGTCCGCGCCCGCCAGCGTCCTTTGCCAGTAGGGCAGACGATGCGCCGCGTCGAGGCGGCGGAGGGCCTCGGGCGGGGCGAGATGGCGGTAGGTGTCGCGCCACACCGAGACGTGGGGCAGGGCCATGTCTTCCGCGTCGGCGGGCTGTCCGGGGCGCAGGATCGGGGCGGGCGCCTTGCCCATCGCGCGGCGCGCGTCAGTCGAGGAGCGCGGGCAGAAGCCGCGCGGCCTCGTCGCGCGGGTGGGTGAGGGCGCTCTTGTCTTCGCCGGGGTAGAAGCGCGCGCGCACGGCGGTGGGCATCGGCCTCGGCTGCAGCAGGTGGACGCGCAGCGGGAATTTCGCCGTCTCGGCCTGCCACGACTGCACCAGCGCGCGCTGCGCGGCCTTGCACATGCCGTAGGGGCCCGCGAACTTCTCGTCCCACGTATCATCGAAGAACACCGCCTGCGGCGTGTTCGACGGCGCGATCAGCGGATCGACGAAGGCCAGCAGCCGGGCGACGGCGCGGATGTTGGTGGCGATCAGCTTGTCGAGATCTTTCGCCTGCAGATGCGGGGCAGGGGTCAGGGCGGTGACATGCACGGCCGAATGCACCCAGATGTCGGCTTTGCCCCAGCGGTCGTGGATCGACCGGCACAGATGCGCCATCGCGCCCTCGTCGGTCACGTCCATCGGCGCAAGCGTGGCCTGCCCGCCCTTGGCCTTGATGCGGTCGTCGAGCTCTTCCAGCGCGCCGACCGTTCGGGCCACGGCCACAACATGCGCGCCGCGCTCGGCCAGCCATTCGGCGCTGGCAGCACCGATCCCGCGGGAGGCGCCGGTGACCAGCGCGATCTGTCCATCGAAAGGCTTTTCCATGGCCTGCCTGTTGCCCCGTTCCCGCGGCGAAGGCAAGGGGCTGCGGCGGTGCGGCGCGCTTGACTTGGGCCGGGCGCGCGGAGATACCCAAGGGCAACGCAGATTGACCCGTTACGGAGGCACCCATGGGCCGCGACACTCTTCTGACCGCCACGTTCGGCAGCGACACCCTTCTGAAGAAGGCGCTTCTGGTGCTGGGGGGCTCGGTCTTCATCGCGCTGGCCGCCCAGGTCACCGTGCCGATGTGGCCGGTGCCGGTCACGCTGCAGACGCTGGCGATCCTGCTGGTGGGTTTCAGCTTCGGCAGCCGGATGGCGCTGGCCACCATGCTCGCCTACATCGCGCAGGGCGCGGCGGGCCTTCCGGTCTTTGCAAACGGCCTCAACTTCGTCGCCTTCGCGGGTCCGACCGCGGGCTTCCTGCTGGGCTTCGTCGCCATGGCCTGGGCCGCGGGCCTTGCCGCCGAGCGCGGCATCGCAAAGGGCTGGCTCTCGACCGCGCTGGTGGCGCTGGTGCTGAGTGCCGCGATCTATGTTCCGGGCATCCTCTGGCCGATGTCGATCACCAGCGCCTTCGGCCTCGAGGCCGGCTGGATGGGTCAGGACATGGCCTATTACTGGAGCTACTTCATCGCGCCCTTCCTGCTGGGCGATGCGCTCAAGGCCGTCATCGCGGCGCTGATCGTCACCGGCGCCTGGGCCGCGCTGGGCAAGCGCCGCGTCTGATCCCCGCCGAACACACGCGACAAGGCCGCCCCGACCGGGCGGCCTTTTTCATTGGCACATGGATGGGTTCAGGCCCGCAGGTGCCCGACCAGGCCGGCCGCGCCCAGATCCTCGTAGAGCGCAAGGATATCCCCCGCGCTCATCCCGCCGTCCAGCTGCGCCGCATGGAGCGGGTGCTTGGGGTCGGTGATCCAGTAGACCGGCATCCCGCCCTCCGAGACCGGCACGAGCAGCCCCTTGGTCAGCACCGGGCCGGTGGAGGCCGGAACCCGGCTGTAGAGCCACGCGAAGAGATCCCCCAGCCGGTCCGCATCGCCCCGCCCCTGCGCCGAGCGGAAGCGGGCGAAATCGCCCAGCGACAGGTTCGCCCATACCGACAGGAAGACATGCCCCTCGGTGCCCTGCACCGGGATCGGCAGATGGGCGCGCACCAGCATGTCGCGGCCGCGCCGCGCGTAACGCTCGGTGATCACGTCGCCGCTGCGCTCCAGCGCGTCCTCGGGCTCGGGCGCGGGCGGATGGGGCCAGCCGATCGGGCGCAGCCGCACCGCGTTGGCGGCGTCCAGCACCTCGTTGCAACAGGCACAGCGATAGCCGGGCGCAAGCAGGCGGCGGGCAAGCTCATCCTCGGGCAGCGCCCGCGGCTGTTTCGCACGGCGAAAAAGGCCCAACATTATTCCGCGGGTTCCGCCAGTTTGAAGCCGCGCGCCAACTGGTCGGTGGGCCGCACCGGGTAATCGCCCGAGAAACAGGCGTCGCAATAGGCGGGCGACCGGGCATCGCGGCCACCGGCCACGCCCACGGCGCGGTAAAGCCCGTCGAGCGAGATGAACTTCAGCGACTGCACGCCCAGGTGCCCGCGCATCTCTTCCTCGGACATGGTGGCGGCCAGCAGCTTTTCGCGCTCGGGCGTGTCGACGCCGTAGAAACAGGGCCAGGCCGTCGGCGGGCTGGCGATGCGGAAATGCACCTCGGCCGCGCCGGCGTCGAGGATCATTTCCTTGATCTTGCGGCTGGTGGTGCCGCGCACGACACTGTCGTCGACGAGGATCACCCGCTTGCCCTTGATCAGCGCGCGGTTGACGTTGAGCTTGAGGCGCACGCCCATGTTGCGGATCTGCTCGGTCGGCTCGATGAAGGTGCGGCCCATGTATTGATTGCGGATGATCCCCATCGCGTAGGGGATGCCCGATTCCAGCGAATAGCCGATGGCCGCGGGCGTCCCTGAATCGGGCACGGGGCAGACCAGATCGGCCTCGACCGGCGCTTCCTTGGCCAGTTCGCGGCCGATGGCCTCGCGCGTTTCGTAGACGGACCGGCCGCCGATGCTGCTGTCGGGGCGGCTGAAATAGACATGCTCGAAGATGCAGAAGCGCGACCGGCGCGGTTCGAAGGGCTTGTGGCTCTCGATCGTGCCGCCCGAGATGACCACCATCTCGCCGGGCTCGATCTCGCGCACGAACTCGGCCCCGATGATGTCGAGCGCGCAGGTCTCGGACGACAGCGCATAGCCGTCGCCCACGCGCCCCAGCACCAGCGGGCGCACGCCAAGCGGGTCGCGCACGCCGATCAGCTTGGTCCGCGTCATGGCGACGACGGAAAACGCGCCTTCGACGCGGCGCAGCGCGTCCTTCATCCGCTCGGGGATGGTGCGCTGCAGCGAACGCGCCATCAGGTGAATGATGCATTCGCTGTCGCTGGAACTCTGGAAGATCGAGCCGCGCTCGATCAGCTCGCGGCGCAGCTCGTCGGCGTTCACGATGTTGCCGTTATGGGCAATCGCGGCCCCGCCCATGGCGAACTCGCCGAAGAAGGGCTGCACGTCGCGGATCTGCGTCGCGCCCTTCGATCCGGCGGTGGAATAGCGCACATGGCCGATGCCGATCTCGCCCGGCAGCGTCTCCATGATGCTGGCCGAGGTGAAATTGTCCCGCACGAGGCCGAAGCGCCGGGCCGAGGAAAAGCCATGCTCGGGGTGATGGGTCACGATCCCGCCGGCTTCCTGCCCGCGATGTTGCAGCGCGTGCAGGCCGAGGGCCACGAAATTCGCCGCATCGGCCACGCCGATGACACCGAACACGCCGCATTCCTCGCGCAGCTTGTCGTCGTCATCGAGGGGGTCGAACGGGTGACGGGGGAGGGCATCCATGCTGGGCGAATCTCCGGACAGCGTCGTCAGGGGTGACATAGGGCCTATCGCGCGCGCTGTCATCAAACGATCACAGTTAAGTGGCCGGTGGTTGCGGTGGACGGGCGCGCGGTGCCCGGATAGCCTGCGCGCGGTCTGGATGAAAGGGGCAAGGTCGACATGCGTGCGATCATCTTTCTGGGCGGGCTCGCCATGGCGGCCGGCTTCGTGCTGACCTGGCTCGAGGCCCCCTTTGCAGGGCCCGAGGTCTCGCCGCTGATGCTGCTGCGCGAGGGGATGATTTCCTTTGGCAGCGATACCTCCTGGCAGGTCTGGGTGTTCCTGGGCGGTTTCCTGCTGGCCGCGCTGGCGGCGCTTGTGGCGCTCAGGGGCGCGGGCGCGGGCCTGCTTGCGCTGCTGGCGGGCGCGTCGCCGCTGGTCGTGCTGGGCGACGCGGTGATCCGGGCCGAGGATCTGCGCCGCGACCTTGGTTTGCCCTTCCCGGTCGATTTCGGCGACATCTCGCGCAGCTGGGCGCTGTTGGAGGATTTCATCCGCCTCGGCTTCTGGGTCTATGCGGGCGGCGCGGTGTTGCTGCTGGTCGCGGGCATGTCCGTTGTGCTCGGCCCGCGGCGCTGATCACGCGGGCTCACGCGCGGTCATTCGGCGGCAGTGCAGGTCGCGGTCAGCTGCTCATACCGCTGCAGGATCCAGCCCGGCGCGTCATCGGGGATCTGCGCCTCGACCCGGTCCTGCACATGGGCGAAGACCTGCGCCGAGCGGCTGTCGGAGACCATCGCCACCGGCTCAGAGCCGACCACGCGGTCATAGGCGATCAGCGCCACCACCACGAGCAGAACGCCGCGCGCCACCCCGAAGAGGAAGCCCAGACCCGCATCCAGCCCCCCGATCACCGAGCGTTGCACGGCGGTCGAGAACAGCGGCGTGAACAGCGAGACCACCACCAGCGCCACGGCGAAGACGCCCGCGAAGCTGGCCATGACGCCCAATTCGCAGCTTTCGCCGATGAAATCGCCAAGGTAGGGGATTTCCCGGATCAGCGGCAGCGCGTTCGGCGCGAAGATGAAGGCGATGACCGCGGCGAGGATCCAGCCTCCGATCGACAGCGCCTCGCGCACGAAGCCGCGGGCATAGGCGAGGATCGCCGAGATGACGATCACACCGGCCACGATGCCGTCGACGAGGGTGAAACCTTCCATGCGCCTGCCCTTACCCGTTTCTGCCCGCGCGCGCTATCCCGCGCCGAAGACCTCACCCACGAAAGCGGGAAGATCCGCCATCGCCTGCACCCTTACACCACCGCCCGAGCCGATCTTGCAGCCCGCTGGCGCGATGGCGCTGGAAAAACCAAGTTTCGCGGCTTCTTTCAACCTGTTTTCCGCCTGCGACACCGGACGCAGCGCGCCCGAGAGCGACAGTTCCCCAAAGACCACACAGTCATGCGGCAGCGCCACGTCCTCGCGCGCCGACAGAAGGGCGGCCGCGACGGCCAGGTCGGCGGCGGGTTCCGAGATGCGGATGCCGCCCGCGATGTTGAGGTAGACGTCGAGCCCCGCAAACGAGATGCCCGCGCGCGCCTCCAGCACGGCAAGGATCATCGACAGCCGCCCGCCATCCCAGCCCACCACCGCGCGGCGCGGCTGGCTGAGGGACGAGGGCGCGACAAGCGCCTGTATTTCCACCAGCACGGGCCGCGTCCCCTCGATGCCGGCAAAGACCGTGGCCCCCGGCGCGGGCGTCTCGCGGTCCGACAGGAACAGCGCCGAGGGGTTGGCCACCTCGGCCAGCCCCGCGCCGGTCATCTCGAAGACGCCGATCTCGTCGGCGGGGCCGAAGCGGTTCTTCACGCTGCGCAGGATGCGGAACTGGTGTCCGCGCTCCCCCTCGAAATAGAGGACGGTGTCGACCATGTGCTCGACCACGCGGGGGCCCGCGATCTGGCCCTCTTTCGTGACATGGCCGACCAGCATCACCGAAACGCCGCGCCGCTTGGCGAAGCTCGTCAACTCATGGGCGCTGGCGCGGACCTGGCTGACGGAGCCCGGCGCGGCCTCGACCGTATCGAGCCACATGGTCTGGACCGAGTCGATGATGGCGAGGTCGGGGGTTTCCGCCTCGAGCGTCGTGAGGATGTCGCGCAGGTTGGTCTCGGCCCCCAGCATCACCGCGCTGTCGGCAAGGCCGAGGCGCTGGGCGCGCATGCGGACCTGTGCCGTGGCCTCTTCGCCCGAGACGTAGATCACCTTGGCGCCCGCGCGGGCGAAACTTGCGGCGGCCTGCAACAGCAGCGTGGATTTGCCGATGCCGGGATCGCCGCCCACCAGCGTGGCCGAGGCGGGAACAAGCCCGCCGCCGAGAACGCGGTCGAACTCCGCGATGCCGGAGGTCTGGCGCGGCGGCGGCGCTTCTTCGGTGCGCAGGTCCGACAGGCCGATCCGCCGCCCCTTGGCGGCCCCCAGCGCGGCCTTGCCGGGACCGGCCGACAGGGGGGCTTCTTCGGTGATGGTGTTCCACTCGCCGCAGGCGTCGCAGCGCCCCGACCATTTCTTGTGGACGGCACCGCAGGCGGAACAGACGAACTGGGTCACGGGTTTGGCCATGGCGCAGGCTTAGCCCGGCAGGCGGCGAAGGGCCAGAGGGCTCAGAGCAGCCCGGTCTGCCACAGGATCGCAAGGCTCAGGCCCAGCGTCACGGCAAGGCGAAAGCCGATGCTGCGCCAATCGGCCTGCCGCATCTCGGCCAGCCCGCGGTGAAAGCCATGGGCCAGCGCGCCGGCGATGATGAGCGCGGCCAAAGCGCCATGGCCGGGCAGGGGGGCGATCCGCCCCGCGACCAGCAGGACGACACCCGCCGCCTCGGGCGGCCCCGCGCGGCGCGCAAGGTTCAGCGCCATGCCGCGCTTGCGCCCGGTCAGCCGCTCGCCCACCAGCCGCTGCACCCATGTCAGGCCCGAGAGGGCCGCGTAGACGCCCAGCACGATGGCGGCGGGAAGGATGATCTGCTCCATACCCCTTGCGCTACCGCAGCGCCCCGCGCTTCGCCAGATGCGCCGTTGCCACGGCCACCCCGAGCGAGGCCAGCACGCAGGCGGTGAAGAGCCACAAGCCCCATGCGGTCTCCACCCGTCCCACGGCCATGCCCTTGGCCAGCGTGACATAGACCGCGATCAGGAAGACATCGGCCATGGCGAGCTTGCCGAGGACCTGCACCGCGGGCAGCAGTCCGAGCGGCGCCTTCGACAGGTGGACAAGCGCCAGCGCCACGGTCTTGGCCATCGGCGCCACCAACGCGAAAAGCGCGACCAGCAGGGCCAGCGCGACCTCGCCACCCTGCCACAGCGCGGCGAGGCCGGAGAGCACCGATATCTCCTCCAGCCCGAAGAGCGGCAGCAGCCCCGCGCGCATCAGCGGCGCGGTCCAGGCCAGCGGAAAGAGGACGAGAAGCGCAAGGTTCAGCGCGGCGAGCAGGCGGAGCATGCGCCTATCTGGGGTGTGGCAAGGCCGCGGCGCAAGGCTCAGGACGATTGCCGCACCCAGATCACCGCCGCCCCGATGGCGAGGGCAAGGCCGATCCGCGCGAGTTCGCGGGTCAGCGTGGTCTCCTCCCGGATCTCGTTCAGCGACATGTGCAGGCCAAAGGCGAGCCCCGCGGGAAACAGGACCGCGATGATCACCACGACCGAGGGCAGCCCGATCATCGCCCCCGCCAGCACGACGAGCAGCAGCGCGATCATCGCGGGCACGAGATTGGCGATCATGTCGAAGACATGGGTCACGCGGGCGCGCTGCTCGGCCCGGCGCAGGTCGCCCGCCCATGCGAGGAAACTCACCCCGGCATAGGACCACAGCAGCGTGGCCACGGCCTCGATGACGGCAAGCGGCGTCATGGCGCATCCTCCGGTCCGGGGATCGTCAGGCCGGGAAAGACCCGCGCGACCTCGGCCGCGTGGTCCGACATCGCGGCGTAGCTGCTGAAGAAGGCGATGGTGGCAAGGATCACCGACCCGTCCACCCATGCCGGCCGCGCGCGCGCCGCCAGCGCGCCGATCAGCCAGAAGACCCCCGCGCCCAGCCCGCCCGCGAAGCCGGGGATCAGCGCCGGGCCGGCATCCATGCCGAGCGCAAGAGCCGCAAGGACCACCAGCGCCACGCCGCCGCCCGCCAGCGTCATCAGGTGCAGAACCCGCCCGCGCGCCCGCGTCAGGCTGCGGATCAGGCCCGCAAGCGTGATGCTGCCCATCACCGCGAAGACCGAGGCGGTGAAGAGCATCGGCAACCAGGCCAGCAATCCCCCCGTCATGGCAGGCGGCCCCGGTGCGCGGCTGTCGACAGGATGGCACCGGGCGCCATCAGCGCACCGCCTCGATCGGCCCTTCGGCCGATCCGGTGACGAATTGCCGGAGGTAGGGGTCTTCGGCGGTGTCGATCTCGGCCGCGGGGCCATGCCAGCGGATCGTGCCGTCATGCAGCATGGCGACCTTGTCGGCGATGGCGCGCACGCTGCTCATGTCATGGGTGATGGTTACGGCGGTCGCGCCCATCTCGGTCACGATCTCGCGGATCAGGTCGTTGATCACCCCCGACATGATCGGGTCGAGGCCCGTGGTCGGCTCGTCGAAGAAGATGATCTCGGGCTCGGCCGCGATGGCGCGGGCAAGGCCCACGCGCTTCTGCATGCCGCCCGACAGCTCGGAGGGGTAAAGCTCGGCCACGTCGGGCATCAGGCCCACGCGCCGCAGCTTCTCGATGGCGATTTCGCGGGCCTCGGCCTTTGGTCGCTTCTGCGCGCCGCGCAGCAGGCGAAAGGCGACGTTCTGCCAGACCGGCATGGAATCGAACAGCGCGCCGCCCTGGAACAGCATTCCGAAGCGCGCGAGAAAGGCGTCGCGGTCGCGCGTGGTCACACTTTGGCCGTCCACCGTGATCGTCCCGCGGTCGGGCGTCACGAGCCCGAGGATGCACTTGAGGCAGACCGATTTTCCGGTGCCGGACCCGCCGATGATCACGCAGCTTTCGCCCTTCGCCACCTGCAGCGTCAGGCCGCGGAGCACCTGCTTGGCCCCGAAGGCCTTGTGGACGTCCGAAAGCGCGATCATGCGGTGAAGAACAGCTCCGTCAGCAGGTAGTTCGAGGCGAGGATCAGGATCGAGGCCGAGACGACGGCGTTCGTCGTGGCCCGCCCCACGCCCTGCGCGCCCCGGCCCGAATTCATGCCATGGTAGCAGCCCATCAGCGCCACGAGAAACCCGAAGACCGCGCCCTTGATCAGCCCCGATGTGACATCCCAGGGCTGCAGGAAATCCACGGTGTTCTGCAGATAGGCGGCAGCGTTGAAGCCGAGCCGCGAGGTCGAGACGAGATAGCCGCCGAAAACCCCGATCGCATCGCCCACGGCCACAAGGATGGGCAAGCTGATCGTGGCCGCAAGGATGCGGGGAACCGCCAGGTATTTCAACGGGTTGGTGGAAAGCGTCACCAGCGCGTCGATCTGTTCGGTCACCTTCATCGTGCCGATCTCGGCGGCGATGGCCGCGGCCACGCGCCCCGCCACCATCAGCCCGCCCAGCACCGGGCCAAGCTCGCGCACGATGCCGATGGCGACGATCTGGGGCACCACGGCCTCGGCGTTGAACCGCGCGCCGCCGGCGTAGATCTGCAAGGCCAGTGCGCCCCCGGTGAAAAAGGCGGTCAGGCCCACGACCGGCAGCGAAAGCCAGCCGATATGCAGAAGCTGCCGGAGCAGCTCGCGCGGGTAGAAGGGGGGGCGGAGGATGTGGCTTGTCGCGCTCCCGGCATAGATCGCCACTCGCCCGACCGCGCCGAGCAGCGCCAGCGTGGACCGCCCGAGACCCGCGAGCGGCCCGAAAAGCGGGCTCATCCGCCGATATACCGGCGCTGGTAGCGGGGACCGAGCGAGGTGAGGATCTCGTAACCGATGGTGCCCGCGGCCTCGGCCAGCGCGTCGACGCCCTGCTGCGGGCCGAGGATGTCGAGGTGCTCGGGCGGCTCGGGCAGGTCGGTGATGTCGACCGTCAAAAGGTCCATGGACACGCGACCGGCAAGGCGACAAACGTGTTCACCATCAAAGAGTTGCGCGACGCCGCTCATGTAACGGATGAGCCCGTCGGCGTACCCTGCGGAAACCGTTGCAATTCGTGTCGGCCGCTCGGCGATGAAGCCACCGCCGTAGCCCACGAACTCACCCTGCGCCACGTCGCGGATCTGGATCACCGGAAGCGACAGGCGCACGACCGGCTGCGCCGCCGCGTAGGGCAACCCTCCGTAAAGCCCGATGCCGGGGCGGGTCAGGTCGAACTGGTAGTCGGGGCCCATCAGGATGCCGCCCGTCGCCGAGAAGCTGCGCGGCACGGTGACGTCGGCGGTCATCTCGGTGAAAGCCTTGAGCTGTGCGGCGTTCTCGACGCGGTCGGGTTCATCCGCGCAGGCGAGATGCGACATCACCAGCGTCAGCGGCCCGGCCTCGAGCCCGACGCGGGTGGCGGCCCAGTCGGCGGCCTCCATGCCCAGCCGGTTCATGCCGGTGTCGAGCTGCACGCCGTAGGGCGCGTCGGGCAGGGCCGCGCGGTGGCGCGCGGCCTGCTCGGGGCTGTTGAGCATCGGCGTCAGCGCATGGTCGCGGATCAGGCCGGTGTCGCCCGACATATGGCCGGAAAAGACGTTGATCTCCGGGCCGGGGCCGAGGACGGCGCGCAGCGCGGCTCCTTCCTCGGCGGTCGCCACGAAGAAGCGCCGCGCGCCCTCGCGGGCGAGGCGGGGCGCGACGCGGTCGATGCCGCAGCCATAGGCGTCGGCCTTGACCACGGCGCCGGTTTCGCCCCGTGACAGGCGGTCAAGCGCGCGCCAGTTGGCGGCGAGCGCGTCGAGATCGATGGTGAGGATGCCGGTGCCCATGCGTGTGTGTCGCGCCCCCGGCCGCCGGGGTCAAGAGGGGGGCTTTGCCCTCGTCGCCATTGTCGCCCGGACCATTGCCGCGACCATGGCGACCTTCGCCGACACCCCCCAGGATATGTCCGAAACGGAGAAGGGCGGAGCGGGGCGCGTCAACCTTGACGGCGTGTCAAGATCAATAGCCCTGGTCCGCGCCCTGCTGCCAGGGTTTCACGAGATTGCCGAAGCGGGTGAAGCGGCCTTCGAAGGCCAGTTCGACCGTGCCGACGGGGCCGTGACGCTGCTTGCCGATGATGACCTCGGCCTTGCCGTGGAGCTGTTCCATGTCCTGCTGCCACTTGGTCATCGCCTCGAGGTTCTCTTCGCCCGGCTTCTCGCGTTCCTTGTAGTATTCGCCGCGGTAGACGAACATCACCACGTCCGCGTCCTGTTCGATCGAGCCGGATTCGCGCAGGTCCGACAGCTGCGGGCGTTTGTCCTCGCGGCTTTCGACCTGGCGCGAGAGCTGAGACAGCGCGATGACGGGGATGTTCAGTTCCTTGGCGATGGCCTTCAGGCCTTGGGTGATCTCGGAGATCTCGTTCACCCGGTTCTCGGATTTGCCCGAGCCGCGCAGAAGCTGGAGATAGTCCACGATCAGCAGGTCGAGCCCGTGGGGCGCGCGCTTGAGCCGCCGGGCGCGGGCCGCGACCTGCCCGATGGGCAGCGCGGGCGTGTCGTCGATGAAGAGCGGGCAGCGTTCGAGGTCGCGCGCGGCATGCAGGTAGCGTTCGAACTCGGCCTCGGTCAGGTCGCCCTTTCGGATCAGTTCCGAGGGGATCTCGGCGGCTTCCGACAGGATCCTCTGCGCCAGCTGGGCGGCCGACATCTCGAGGCTGAAGAAACCCACGACACCGCCGTCGATGGTGCCTTCGCTGCCGTCCTCCTTCTGGCCGCGCTTCCAGGCCTTTGCGACGTTGAAGGCGATGTTGGTCGCCAGCGAGGTCTTGCCCATCGAAGGGCGGCCGGCAAGGATCAGGAGGTCGGACTTGTGCAAACCGCCCAGCATCCGGTCCATGTCGTCGAGGCCGGTCGACACCCCCGCAAGCTTGCCGCCGCGGTTGTAGGCGGCATTTGCCGTGTTGACCGCGTCATAGAGCGCCGAGAGGAACGAGACGAAGCCGCGGTTCGTGGTGCCGGAGGAGGCGAGGTTGAACAGTTCCGACTCCGCCTCGACGATCTGGTCGTCGGGGCTGACGTCGTCGCGCATGGCGCGCGCCCGGTCCGAGACGCGCTGACCCAGCGCGATCAGCTCGCGCCGAACGGCAAGATCATGGATCAGCTGCGCGTAGTCGCGCGCGGCCGAGGTGGCGATGGCCGACAGCTGCAGCCGCAGCAGATACTCGGCCCCGCCGAGATCCCTGAGGCCGGGAATGTCGGCGACGAAATTCTTCAGCGTGGTCGCGTCCGTCGCCAGCCCCTTGGCGATGCGCGCCTGCGCCATGGCGAAGATCTCGCGGTGGACGGGGTCGTGGAAATGGTCGGGCTTCACGAGGTCGTCGACCCGGTCGAGCACGTCGTTCGACGACAGGATCGCGCCGAGCAGCTGCTGTTCGGCCTCGACGTTATGGGGCAGCGGCTGGCTGTCTTCGGTGGCCTGGGTCGATGTCGGTGTCGATGTCGCCGTGCCGTCCGTCGGCACCGGTACGTGCTCGTTCATGTCGTGCCCCCGCATCATGCCCCCCTTCGTCAAGCGCCGCGAAGAGTGTGGCAACCGGTATAGCCCTGCGGGTTGCGGCGGCGTCAATCGCCCAGAGCTGTGAGTAAGTTGTGAGCGGATTGCACCGCAGGATATGGGAGCTTGCGCCCCTCATGCCGCAGTATCTTGCGCGATGATAGCAGCCCTGTGTCGGATTCGCCACATTCCAAGCAGATGGCGGACAAGCCCGTGGCTGCCCCGCCCGTTGCGGCGGTTCGTCAGGCGAGCCCGCGGTCGGCGCGCCATGCTTGGGGGTCGGCGAGGAATCGCTCCACCTCGGCCAGCGTCGCCTCGTCGAAATCGCCGCCGCGCCGGGCCTCGGCGATGACATCGGCCCATGTCGCCAGGTAGTGGAGCTTCAGCCCATGCTCGGCCAGCCGCTCCTCGGTCCCGGGCATGACGCCGTAGAAGAACACGACCGCCGTGTGCCCGCACTCGGCCCCCGCGGCGCGGATCGCGTCGACGAATTTCAGCTTCGATCCGCCGTCCGTCGTCAGGTCCTCGACCAGCAGCACGCGGTCGCCCTCGCGCATCTCGCCCTCGATCTGGGCGGTGCGGCCGTAGCCCTTGGGCTTCTTGCGGACATAGGACATCGGCAGGCCCATCCGCTCGGCCACGAAGGCGGCAAAGGGGATGCCTGCGGTCTCGCCGCCCGCGATGTTGTCGAAGGCCTCCAGCCCCGCGGCCTCCATCACGGTGCAGCACAGGAAATCCATCAGCGTGGCGCGCACGCGCGGGTAGGAGATGATCTTGCGGCAGTCGATATAGGTCGGCGCCTGCTTGCCGGAGGCATGGGTATAAAGCTGGTCGGTGTTGAAATGCACCGCCCCGATGTCGAGCAGCATCCGGGCCGAAAGGCGGGCCATGGTGGCGCGGTCAGGGTAGGCGGTGGGGATCATGGCTGGCGTCCGGATTTGCGTATTTGGGGAAAGATGAAGGCTCAGGCGATGACGTGCCAATAGAGCGGATGGCCCGGATCGAACAGGGTCACGGGGCCTGCGCCGGTCTCGATCTTCGGCGGGTAGGCGACGGGCGTGTCGCGCTTTTCCAGCGTGATCGTGTCGGCGTTGGGGGCAAGGCCGTAGCGCGCGGGACCATGGAGCGAGGCGAAGCCCTCGAGCCTGTCGAGCGCGCCTTCCTCCTCGAAGACATGCGCGAGGCAGGACAGGGTGTTCGTGGCCGAGAAGACGCCCGCGCAGCCGCAGGCCGATTCCTTGTTGGGGTCGGTGTGCGGCGCCGAATCCGTGCCGAGGAAGAAGCGCGGATTGCCCGAGGTGGCGGCGCGGCGCAGCGCCTGCTGGTGGGTCGACCGCTTGGCGACCGGCAGGCAGTAGTAATGCGGGCGGATGCCGCCCACGAGCATGTGGTTGCGGTTGATCATCAGGTGATGGGTGGTGATCGTGCCCGCGATGTCGCCGTCAGCGCCCGCGACATAGTCGATGCCGTGGCTGGTGGTGATGTGTTCGAGCGTCACTTTCAACGCGGGGATGCGGCGGCGCAGCGGGTCCAGCACGGTCTCGAGGAAGACCTGTTCGCGGTCGAAGATGTCGACCTCGGGGGTCGTGACCTCGCCGTGGATGCAGAGGGGCAGGCCGATCTCGGCCATTTTCTCCAGCACGGCCGTCACCTTGGACAGGTCGCGCACGCCGGAGGCGGAATTGGTGGTGGCCCCCGCCGGGTAGAGCTTGACCGCGTGGATCAGCCCCGCGGCATGGGCGGCGGCGACATCGGCGGGGTCCGTCGCCTCGGTCAGGTAGAGGGTCATCAGGGGGGTGAAGCGCATCCCCTCGGGCAGGGCCGCCATGATCCGGTCGCGGTAGGCGGCCGCGTCATCGCCCGTGACCACGGGGGGCACGAGGTTCGGCATGATGATGGCGCGCGCGAAATGGCGCGCGGTCTCGGGCAGGACGCCCTCCAGCATCGCGCCGTCGCGCAGGTGGAGGTGCCAGTCGTCGGGGCGGGGGATCGTGATGGTATGCGGCATGTCTCCAGCCTGCTACAGCAAGACTGCGGCCCGGAAAAGTGGAGTATGTGCATGGCGGAGCGGTTTCGCTGGGTGTCGCGGGTGAGCGACTGGAACGGCGAGCCGAAGCGGTGGACCGAGATCGCGCTTGATCGCGGGACGCTGCGGGTGGATGGCGGCGCGCCGATGGCGCTGTCGGGGTTGCGCAGGGTGAGCTTTCTCCGACACGCGAATGGTGAGGCCAATCATCCCTTCGGACGGGACACCGCCACCCTGCGCCTGCAGAGCGCCACCCTTCGCCTCGAACTTCAAGGCAGTTTGGCCCCTGACGTCGCGGGCGACCCGTTTCCGGCTGTCCTCGCGCGGATCCTGACCGCCTGTGCCGGGGCCTGCCCCGCACTGACGGTGACCGAGGTGAGCCATGGCCGCATCCTGTCGGGGCTTGTCGCCCTTGCGGTGCTGGTGATCTTTCTAATGCCCATGGGGAGGGCGCTCTTCGGTGGCGGTGATCCTGGTGTATTGGACATCCTGATCGTGCTGTTCCTTCTGGCTCTCGTCGTCGTTTCCGCGTGGAACAGCATCCGTCGGCGGCCGGGGATCGAGCGTCTTGCCGATCTCGCCCGGTTGCTCGACGCGATGGTCGCGGATCGCCGGATGCGGCCGGATGCGCTGCCCCATCGGGTCACCGCCATGCCGGTCGACACGGCGCAGCGACGCGTCGCGGAACAGGCCTGATCGGCGGTTGGGCCGGATCGGCCGCGCGCGGGCCCGGTTGCGCAAGTGCCTGCAGATTGGGCAGATGACGCCCGAGGCGGGGGCACCGCCGCGAGAAGGCTTGCCTCTCCGTCTCGCGGCTCACTAGGTTGGGGGCGATATGTTGGACGAGACGGCACCTTCGGCGCGGATGCAGCGCGTGGATGGCCGCGCCGGGGCCGTGATCGGGCCGGGCGGGCGGCTGAGGGATTTGCACCAGCGCGGCGCCGCCAAGGCGATGCTGCCGCGGATGCATGGCCGCGCGCCGGAGGTCGTGTTCCTCAACACCGCGGGCGGGCTGACGGCGGGCGACCGGCTGGTCTACGGCTTGGAGGTCGCGGGCGGGTCGGCGGCGGTGGGCACCACCCAGACTGCCGAGCGCGCCTATCTCAGCCGCGGCGGCGCGGCCTCGGTCGAGACGCGGCTGTCGGTCGGGCCGGGCGGGCGGCTGCACTGGCTGCCGCAGGAGATGATCCTGTTCGAGGGGGCGGCGCTCGACCGGCGGGTGACGGTCGAGATGGCCGAGGATGCGGAGCTGGTGTTGCTGGAAACGCTGGTTCTTGGCCGCGCCGCCATGGGCGAGCGCCTGACGCGGCTGGCGCTGACCGACCGGCGCGAGGTGATCCGCGGCGGACGTCCCGCCATGCTCGAGGCGATCCGGCTGTCCGACGCCGAGGTGCTGGAGCTGGCCCGCATGGCGATCACGATCGAGGATCATTACGGCCTGCCCATGGACATGGAATGGGCGAAGGACGGGATCACCGGCGCGCTTTACATCGTGCAGGCCC
>NZ_JASJOE010000063.1 GCF_030163755.1 Roseicyclus amphidinii | reverse complement strand
CTCCGGCGGACAAGGCTACTGCGACTGCGCCCAGGGAGAGCGCGACGGCGGGCTGCGTGACGCCGAGGCGGCGGCCCGCCCCGGTCACGCCATGGCCGTCGGCGACGTGAAGAAAGAGCCGGAAGTGCCTGAGATTGCGGGGGATCATAGCCTTGCGAGCACGCGGTCGAGCAGCGTATCGAGATCGGGATCACCGCCCGCCTCGGCCAGCCCGGCGAGGGTCGCCTGCCACTCGGCGGTGGCCCGGCTGAGGCCGGGGAGCAGGCCCAGCGCCTCGACCGTCAGGGCGACCTCGCGCATCTCGGCGGCACGGCGCGCGCCGTGGACGAGCATCCGCTCGAGGCTGTAGGCGCCGCGCGCGCGCCAGTCGATGTCCGGGTCGGAGGCCTCGAGCGAGGCGATGACCTGATCCTCGACACCCGCGCGGCGCGCGGCAAGGAAACATTCGGCGGTCAGCGCCTCGAGCCCCTTGATCATCACCGAGCGGAGCATCTTGATCGAGGAGGCCTGCCCGACCTCGGGCCCGGTGACGCGGGGGCGCATGTCGAGGGTTTCGAGCCGGGCCGCGCCCGCCTCGGCCCAGGGGCCGGAGACGAGCAAGGGCGCGTGGTGGCGCCTTGGGTGGACGGGGGACATGACGGCCACGTCGATGTAGCGCCCCCCGGCCGCTTCGATGATCGCGGCGGCCTGTGCCTTGGTGCCCGGCGCGCAGGAATTGCAATCGAACCAGAGGGTTCCGGGGGCGAGGTTCGGGGCGGCCTCCTCCGCCGCGACGCGGGCCTGGTCGGCGGTGACGGTGCAGAAGACGGTGTCGGCCTGCGCGACGGCCTCGGCGGTGGTGGCGGCCCCGGTGACGGCGTGGTCGGCACAGGCCGCGCGCATCGCGGCGGCGGTGGCCGCGCTGTCGGCCTTGCGGTCATAGGCCGTGACGGCGGGCGGGCGGCGGTCGGCCCAGCCGGAGAGAAAGGCGCGCGCGGCTTCGCCGAAGCCGATGAAAGCGAGATGCATGGGCGCTGTGGTTTCGGTCATTCGGGAGCCTCCTTTATCGGGGGCAAGGATGCGAGACGGAGCGGGAAATGGAAAGCGAAAATAGCTTTGCCTTATGCCTGCGCACGCGCTTTGGATTTGCGTATTTTCCCTTGTTTTGGGACAAATTGGGCCGCATCATCCGGAGGATACCATGACCGAGGCAAAACGCGCTTTGATTATATCTGCGCATGCCGCCGATTTCGTCTGGCGCTGCGGCGGCGCGATCGCGCTGCATGCGGAGATGGGGGTGGAGGTGACGGTAGCTTGCCTGTCCTTCGGCGAGCGCGGCGAGAGTGCGCGGCTGTGGAAGGAGGGCAAGACGCTGGAGGAGGTGAAGGCCGCGCGGCGGTCCGAGGCGGAGGCGGCGGCCGAGGTGCTGGGGGTGCATGAGCTGGTGTGCTTCGACCTTGGGGATTACCCGCTTCACCTTGAAAAGGATGACAAATACCGGCTGGTGGACCTGATCCGCAAAGTGCAGCCCGACTGGATGATGAGCCACAGCCGCTACGACCCCTACAACACCGATCACATGTACATGACGCAGGTCGCGCTGGAGGCGCGGATGATCGCGCAGGCCTGGGGGCACAACCCCGGCGAAAAGGTGCTGGGGGCGCCGCAGCTCTACCTGTTCGAGCCGCACCAGACCGAGCAGATGGGCTGGAAACCCGATGTTTTTCTGGATGTTACGCCCGTCTGGGAGAAGAAGCGCGCGGCGATGGAATGCATGAACGGACAGGTTCACCTGTGGGAGTATTACACCCGCGTCGCGCAGCAGCGGGCCAATCATTTCAAGCGCAACTCGGGCGGTCAGGCCGGGGGGCGGGATTGCCGTTATGCGGAAGGGTTCGAGAGCGTCTTTCCGCGTTGCGTGGACGGGTTGTGAGGGGGGCGCGCTGATGGGTGTGGTGGTGACGGATGTGCCGCGCGCGGATGCGGATGTCGTTGAAAAGCTTGGAAAAGCCGGGGTTGCGACGGTGCATGAGGCGATGGGGCGGCGGGGGCTGATGGGGCCTTCGATCCGGCCGATCCAGCAAGATCTGGGGGTTGCGGGGTCGGCGGTCACCATATCCGCCCCGCCCGGCGACAACTGGATGGTGCATGTCGCCATCGAGCAGCTGCGGGAGGGGGATATCATTGTGCTGGCGCCGACAAGCCCGTGTTCGGACGGATATTTCGGCGACCTGCTGGCGACCTCGGCCATGGCGCGGGGGTGCCGCGGGCTGGTGACCTCGGGCGGTGTGAGGGACACGCGGGATTTGCGGGCGATGGGATTTCCCGTCTGGTCACAATGGGTTAGCGCGCAGGGCACGGTGAAGGAAACGGTCGGTTCGGTCAATGTGCCGGTGGTCTGCGGGGGGGCCTTGGTCAATCCCGGCGATATCATCGTGGCCGATGACGACGGGGTCTGCGTGGTGCCCTTGGGCGAGGCGCATGACGTGCTGGCGCGGGCCGAAAAGCGGATGGCGGCGGAAGAGGGCAAGCGGGCGCGGCTGGCGGCGGGCGAGCTGGGGCTCGACATCTACGACATGCGGGGGCGGCTGGCGGAGAAGGGGCTCAGGTATGAGTAACCGGGCCTGTCACACCGCGTACACACCGCGTACACACCGCGTGCATACGGGCGCGCAGCCATGACGGAGGGCATCCCTTGCCTCTGGATGCGGGGGGGCACGTCGAAGGGGGCGTATCTGCTGGCGCGCGATCTGCCGGGCGATCCGGGGGCGCGTGACGCGTTTCTTATGAGGATCATGGGAAGCCCCGACCCACGGCAGATCGACGGGATCGGGGGGGGCGATCCGCTGACCTCGAAGGTGGCGGTGCTGTCGCCGCCGAGCCGGGCGGATGCGGATGTGGATTACCTGTTCCTGCAGGTCTTCGTGGAAGAGGCGCGGGTTTCGGACGCGCAGGGCTGCGGGAATATCCTTGCCGGTGTCGGCCCGGCGGCAATCGAGCGGGGGCTGGTCGCGGCACGGAGCGGCGAGACGCCGGTGCGCATCCACATGGTGAACACGGGCGAGGTCGCCTTGGCGCGGGTCGCCACGCCCGGCGGGCGGGTGAGTTACGACGGGGAGGCCTCCATCGACGGGGTGCCGGGCACGCACGCGGCGGTGCCCTTGATGTTCAGCGGGCTGGCGGGGTCGATGACGGGGGGCGTGATGCTGCCCACGGGGCGCGCGGTGGACCGGATCGGGGGCGTCGAGTGCACGTTGATCGACATGGGCATGCCGATTGTCGTGATGGCGGCGGAGGATTTCGGGGTCACGGGGAGTGAGGAGCGCGCGACGCTGGATGCCGATGCGGCGCTGAAAGCGCGGCTGGAGGCGATCCGGCTGGAGGCCGGGCCGATGATGGGGTTGGGCGACGTGGCGGAGAAGAGCGTGCCGAAGATGACGCTGGTCAGCCGGGCCATGGCGGGCGGCGCGATCTCGACGCGGAGTTTCATTCCGCATCGCTGCCATGCCTCCATCGGGGTTTTCGCCGCGGTCAGCGTGGCGGCGGCCTGCGGTCTGGAGGACGGCCCGGCGGCGGCGCTGGCCGTGCTGCCCGCGGACGGGGTGTTCCGGGTGGAGCACCCCACGGGGACCGCCGAGGTGGTGATCGAGCGCGACGCGCACGGCGCGATCACCGGGGCGGGCACGGTGCGCACGGCGCGCAAGCTGATGGACGGGTTGGTGTTTCCTGCGCCTTAACCCTGTTTGCGCTGCGCGTCGCGGATGAGCGCCGCCATTCGGTAGAAGCCATGGACCATCTTGGAATAGGGCGTGGTCAGGAAGAAGGCGAGGACGGTGCCGAGGTGCAGCGCCAGTAGCGGCGCGACAAGCGCCGTGCCGGTGGCGAAGTAGAGGAGAAGGCCGGTCAGGCCGGTGAGGCCGAGGAGCGCGACAAAGGCGACCTCTCCGCCCCAGACCTCGGGCGCGCCGAGATGGGTGTCGGCCTTGAACTTGAGCGCGATGAGGCCGATGGCCCCCACGGTCAGAAGGAGGCCGCCGGGCAGGCCGAGAAGCTTGGGCAGGCTGAAGAGGCCGTAAGGGGCGGGCATGTCGAAGACATAATGCAGGACGGTCCCCGAGGAGGTGGCGGCGAAGCACAAGAGGAACCCCCAGAACACCGCCTGATGCGCGTGGCGGCGAGCCTGCGAGTAGCGGTCGCCCTTCTCGAAATTGCAGCCCTCGGCCGCGCCGCCCGAAAGGTTCCGCATGGTTGCGGCATCGGCGAAGGCCGCTTTCAGGTGCGGCCAGCGGATGCGTTGCCCGCCGACCTCGGCCCAGTAGCGGCGGAGGCCGATGGCGATGGCGGCAAGCGGCAGGAGGAAGGGGGGCGCGAAGATCGCCACCATGGCGGCGTGCGAGAGGTAGGCGTA
Organism: Roseicyclus amphidinii; assembly: GCF_030163755.1. Taxonomy (GTDB): domain Bacteria; phylum Pseudomonadota; class Alphaproteobacteria; order Rhodobacterales; family Rhodobacteraceae; genus Roseicyclus; species Roseicyclus amphidinii. The sequence continues at coordinate 12,906 of NZ_JASJOE010000063.1, read as the reverse complement.
GAAGCCTTCGCCGCTGGCGGGCGCAAGGGCGGTCAGCGCCCAGAACAGCGCCGCGATGCCGAGGACGAGCATGAGCGCCAGCGCGCCGCCGGAGCGTTGGAAGAGGCGGGCAAAGCCGCCGGGCCATGCGAAACGGTCCCAGCTTTCGACGCGAACCTCGGCCAGCGCGCGGGGCAGGTTCAGGGCGAACTCGTGCGGTTCGGTATACTGGCAGGCGTAGTAGCAGCCGCGGCAGTTGTGGCAGAGGCTGGCCAGCTGCGTGATGTCGCCGTCGGAAAAGGCGCGTTGCGAGAAGGCCGAGGGGAAGACGGCGCAATAGCCCTCGCAATAGCGGCAGGCGTTGCAGATCTCGACCTGTCGGCGGGCCTCGTCGGTGGCGGTGAGGGTTGGTGCTTCGTCTTCGATACGGTCAAACATGGGCGGCGGCCTCCTGTCCCGCGATGCGTCCGAAGACGGTGCCGATGGTCATGCCGAAACCTGCGAGATAGCCCTGCCCGAGGATGGAGCCGGCCATGATCTCGCCCGCGGCCCAGATGTTGTCGAAGCGCCCCGCGGGGCCCGCGACGCGGGCGGTTTCGTCAACCTTGAGGCCGAGATAGGTGAAGGTCACGCCGGGGCGGAGCGAGTAGCCGTAGAAGGGTGGCTCGGTGATCGGCCTGGCCCAGTTGGTCTTGGGGGGCGTCAGCCCCTCGGTCGACAGGCCGTCGAGTTCCGTGGGGTGGAAGTCGCCGTCGCGGCAGGCGGCGTTGAAGGCCTCGACCGTTTCGCGGAGCTTGGTGCCGGGCAGGCCGAGTTTCTGGGCGAGACCGTCGAGCGTGTCGGCCTCGACCGGGGGGTAGACGGAGGGCATGAAAAGGTCGCGCGATTTCGCGTCGATGATGGAATAGGCGACCTGCTCGGGCTGGGCGGCGACGAGGCGGCCCCAGATCGCGTAGCGCTTGGGCCAGACATCCTCGCCCTCGTCGTAGAAGCGGTCGCCGTTGCGGTTCACCACGATGGAGAAGGGCACGCAGTCGAGGCGGGTGACGATGCCGCCGTCGAATTTCGCGGCGCGCCCGTCGATGGCGACGGCGTGGCATTGGGTGGGGTCGCCGACGCTGTCGGCACCGTGGTCGAGCATCTGTTTCAGCGGCACGCCGCGGTTGTAGGGGGTGCCGCGGATCAGGAAGTTGCGCGCGGCGGGGCCCCAGGCGCGGGCGAGCCAGTCGAGATCGGCCTGGAAGCCGCCGGAGGCGAGGATCAGGCCGCGGCCTTCGATTCTCGTTTCCTGCCCGGCGATCTTGGCGGTGACGCCCTCGAAGCGGGGGCCGGTTACGTGGATTTGTGTGACTTCGGCCTCGTAGGCGGTGGTGACGCCGAGGTCATGGGCGGTGTTGTAATAGGCGTTCACCAGCGCCTTGCCGCCGCCGAGGAAGAAGGCGTTGGTGCGGGAGAGCGAGAGTGTGCCGGAGAGCGAGGGCTGGAAGGCGATGCCATGCGCCTCCATCCAGGGAAGGCATTCTTCGGAGGTGCGGATGGTCATGCGGGCGAGGCCCTCGTCGGTCTCGCCCTTGGTGACGCGGATCAGGTCGTCGAAATACTCGTCTTCCTCGTAGGCGCCCGTCAGGACCGACAGGGGGCCGCGGTGCATGCAGCGGAAGTTGCGGGTGTGGCGCGAGTTGCCGCCGCGGTAGGGTTTGGGGGCGGCCTCGAGGATGAGCGGCTTGAGGCCCGCCTCGGCGGCCTCGATCGCGGCGCAGAGCGCGGCGTTGCCGCCGCCGACGATGACGAGATCCCAGGGTTGGTCGTCGAGGGCGGTCATGTCTCTCTCCCCTGTCTGAGTTGGCGCTGGCGGGCGCGGTGGGCGGCCTCGATATGGGCGCGCATCGCGGCCTCGGCTGCGTCGCCGTCGCGCGCGCGGAGCGCGTCGATCAGGCGGGCATGCTCGGCCACGGCGGCCTCGGCGCGGGAGCCTTCCTCCATCGTGGAGGGGCCGAGGATGAGGAGGGTTTTCTGCACCGCCTCGACCGCGCGCAGGAGGAAGCGGTTGCGGGCGGCGTTGCGAAGGATGTCGTGGAACTGTCGGTTGGCCTCGTAGAGGCGGTCGACGTCCGAGAGGGCCGCGGCCATCTCGGCGTTGATCGCGGCCATTTCGTCGATTTCCGAGGGGTAAGCCGCGCGGGCGGCGAAACGGGCGGCGGTGCCTTCGAGCACGCCGCGCATCTCGTAAAGCTCTGTGATCTCGGCGTAATCCAGCTGCCGGATGACCGCGCCGACGCGGGGGGTGTGAATGACGAGGCCATCGGCCTCGAGGAGCCGGATCGCCTCGCGCACAGGCGTGCGAGAGGTGCCGAGGCGGGTGGCGAGATCGGTCTCGGTCAGGCGGTCGCCGGGCGAGAGACGGCCGTGCCGGATCTCGGTGAGAAGCCGGGTGTAGGCGTCGTGCCCCTGCGAGGCGTCGGTCTGGGTGCTGTCGTGTGGCATGGCGGTCCCGTCTGTTCGGGATTGCATACGGCTGGATACAGGCATATGCAAGACCCCGGAGACCCTGCCCCATGTTCACGACACCGCTGACCCTTCGCCAACGCCGCGCCCTGACGCTGGGGCTGGCGGTGTTGGGCACGGGCGTGTTCTGGGCGCTGTCGCTGCCCCTGCCCTTCCTGTTCGGGCCGCTTTCGGCCTGCCTGCTGGCGGCCCTTGCGGGCGCGCCGTTGAAGGGGTTGGGGCAGGTCTCGGTCGGCGCGCGGACGATCCTGGGGGTGGCGGTGGGTGCCTCGCTCACGCCCGAGGTGGTGGCGCGGGTGCCGCAGATGGCGGCCTCGGTCGCGCTGATTCCGCTTTACGTGGCGGTGATCGGGCTGGTCGGCGTGCCCTTCTTCCGCAAGGTCTACAAGTTCGACTGGGCGACAAGCTGGTATGCGGCGATGCCGGGGGGCCTGCAGGACATGGTGGTCTTCGGGCAGGAGGCGGGGGGCGACGTGCGGGCCCTGTCGCTGATCCATGCCACGCGGGTGCTGATCATCGTGACGGTGGCGCCCCTGATCCTGACGCTGGGCTTCGGGGTGACGCTGGACAATCCCATCGGCGCGCCCGCCTCCGAGCTGCCCTTGCACGAAATGGCGATCATGGTCGCCGCGGCGCTGGTCGGCTGGAAGGGCGGCGAGCGGATCGGGCTGTTCGGGGCCTCGATCCTCGGGCCGATGATCGTGACGGGCATCCTGTCGCTGACGGACGTGATCCATTACCGCCCGCCCGCCGAGGCGATCCTGGTGGCGCAATTCATGATCGGGATCGGGATCGGCGTGGGCTACGTGGGCGTCACAATGCACGAGATCCGGCGCGACGTGTCGGCGGGGGTGATCTTCGTGCTGATGCTGGCGGGGCTGGCGGCGCTGTTCACCGAGGTGGTGGTTCTCTTCGGGCTGGCGCCCGGCGTGGACGGGTTCCTTGCCTTCGCCCCCGGCGGGCAGGCGGAGATGACGGTTCTGGCGATCATCGTGGGGGCGGACCTGGGCTATATCATCGTGCATCACCTGACGCGGGTGTTGCTGGTGATTTCCGGCGCGCCGCTGGTCGCACGGCTGATGCGGGTGCGGGAGCGCCGGGCCGGGGAAACCGACGGGGATGGATAAGGAACACCCCCGCTGTTCGGAGCGGGCCTGTGGGGTGGGCACCGACGCGCGCGGCAGGTCGAGGGTGAGGGGCGCGCCGCCCGCGGCTCGGGTTCCTCTTGCTCGGCCGGGGGGAGGTGGAGGTCGTCGTGCCGCCCGAGCAAGGGGGCGTGGCGGTGGGGGGCGGTGATCTCGACAGGTGGGAGGGGCGCGCCGCACGGTTGGAGCGCGATGCGCCCCGTTCCGGCGACGGCGGAGGTGGGCCAATTGCGTGGAGCGCCGTGGGGCGCGCGGCAGGTCGAGGGCGACGGACAGCCCGCCCGCGGCTCGGGTTGCCCTTGCTCGGTCGGGGGAGGTGGAGGTCGTCGTGCCGCCCGATCAAGGGGGGCGTGGCGGTGGGGGGCGGAGATCTCGACAGGTGTGAGCGCGCCGCCCGGTTGGAGCGCGATGCGCCCCGTTCCGGCCACGGCGGAGGTGGGCCAATTGCGTGGAGCGCCGTGGGGCGCGCGGCAGGTCGAGGGTAAGGGGCGCGCCGCCCGTGGCCGCGGTTCCCCTTGCTCGGGCGGGGGGAGGTGGAGGTCGTCGTGCCGCCCGAGCAAGGGGGGCGTGGCGGTGGGGGGGGCGGTGATCTCGACAGGTGTGAGGGGCGCGCCGCACGGTTGGAGCGCGATGCGCCCCGTTCCGGCCACGGCGGAGGTGGGCCTAGGCCATGCGACGCCGTGGGGCGCGCGGCAGGTCGAGGGTGACGGACAGCCCGCCCGTGGCTCCGGCGAGCGTGAGGCTGCCGCCGTGGCGGTCCACCACCGCCTCGGCAATCGACAGGCCGAGGCCCGAGCCCGGACCCGGCTCCGCCTGCCCGAAGCGGGCGAGGACAGTGGCGTGCTGCTCGGGCGGGATGCCGCGGCCGTCGTCGCGGACCTCGATCCGCAGGCCGGCCTCGGTGGGAGTGGCGGCGATCTCGATCCGGGTCAGATCGGGACCGCCGTGGACGAGGGCGTTGTCGACGAGATTGGTGAGCGCCTCGCGCAGGAGCATCCGGTCGGCGTTGAGGGTCGGCGCGGGGTGCGGCAGGTCGGCGACAAGGGCGACGCCCCTGCCCTCGGCCTCGTCGCGGTGCAGATCGAGGATGCCCTCGACCATCTCGGCCAACGCGATGGGCGACCGCTCGAGCGGGGCGGTGTCGGATTGCACGCGCTCGAGCGTGAGCAGCCGGTTGGCGAGGTCGCTGGCGTGGCGGGCCGAGCGAACGAGGTCGTCGGCGCGCGCGCGGGCGGCGTCGCCGTCGGGGGCGGAGCGCACGGCCTCGGCCATGGCGAGGATGCCGGCGATGGGATTGCGCAGCTGGTGGGCGGCGTTGGAGATGAGCGTGCGCTGGGTCTCCATCGCCTGTGTCACCTGCCCGAAGAGCGTGTTGAGGCGGCGCACGAGGCCCTGCACCTCGGCGGGGACGGGGCGCTGGATCGGCGAGAGATCATCGAGACCGCGGCGCGACACGGCATCCTCGAGATCGACGAGGGGGCGCAGGCCCACCACCACGCCGAACCACACGACCAGCGCGAGCGTGCCGAGGATCACCACGAGGATCAGGACGGTGCCGCGGATCAGCTCGGCGAGGAAGGCGTCGCGCACGGCCAGTTCCTGCCAGACGGTGTAGGTGTAGGTGCCGGAAATGCCGTCGAGCGTGGCCACGTCATAGAGGCGCAGCGCGCGGACGGGGCGGCGGTTGTAGGTGACGTCGAAGAACTCCACCCCCTCGGGCGGGGCGGCGTTGAGGCCCCGGATGGGGGTGACGGGCGGCGGCGTGAAGCCGGTGACATAGACCCCGTCGGGGGCGTAGACGTGGTAGAAGACCGGCCCGCCGGAGGTGTTCGACAGCAGGTCGCGGGTGCCCAGCGACAGCGCGTCGCCGCCAGAGCGCGCCACGTCGCCGACGATGGCGAGCGCCGTGGTCAGGAGCGAGCGGTCGAAGACCTCCTTGGCGGTCTGGCGGGATTGTTCGATCTGCCACAGGCCGATCGCCGCGCCCAGCGTCACCAGCGGCAGAAGGATGATGAGCATCAACCGCGCGCGCAGCGAGCGGAGCGTCGGCCGCGTCATGGCGGGGCCGCGTCCGTAGCAAGCGCGATGGCGTAGCCCATCCCGCGGCGCACGCGGATCGAGAGGCCATGCGGCTTGAGCCGCTTGCGAAGGCGCGAGACATGCACCTCGATCGCGGTTTCCTCGACATCCGCCCCGGTTCCGTAGACGTGGTCGAGCAGCTCTGCCTTGGAGACGATGCGCCCCTCGGCGAGCATCAGCGACTCGAGCACCGCCACCTCGCGGCGGGGCAGGTCCTGCGGGGTGGCGTCGAGGGTGACCTGCCGCCCGGTCAGATCGAGCGCGAGCGGGCCGAGCCGGACCGTCGGGCGGTGGTCATGGGCGCGGCGGCGGGTGAGCGCGCGCAGCCGCGCCTCGAGCTCGGCCATGGCGAAGGGTTTCACCAGGTAATCGTCGGCGCCCGCGTCCAGCCCCTCGACCCGGTCGTGGGTTTCGGCCCGCGCGGTCAGCAGCAGGACGGGCCGCCCGTCGCCGCGCGCACGCATCTGCTTGAGCAGCGTCAGCCCGCTCACCCGCGGCAGGTTGATGTCGAGAATCACGAGGTCCCCGCCGCCGCCGCGCAGGAAATCGTCGGCGGCCAGACCGTCGGAAATCAGGTCCACCGCGTGACCGAGATCCTGCAACCTGTAGGTGATCCCTTGGGCAAGGCTTTGATTATCTTCGACAAGAACGATTCTCATGGGTGCCGCGCCCCTCCCCCGGGCGAAAGCTTGCCGCAAGGTTGGCAGGTCATGGTGACCGTATCAAGCCGGGTCGAGGCCCGCACCGCAGGGAGGCGGCGCGGGCGCTGGGAGCAACGGACCGGCACCAAAGGGAGGAAAACCAATGATCCTGAAAACGACGCGCCGGGTTGCCGGCGCTGCGGCCATTCTGGCTGCGACCACGGCCCTGTCGGGCGCGGCTTTCGCCGATGCGCATGGCGGCGTGGACCTGTCGGGGCAGACGGTCGAATACGTGATCCCCTTCTCGGAATCGGGCGGCTCGGCCCGTTGGGCCAACTTCTTCGCGCCGCTCCTGTCCGAGCATCTGCCGGGCAACCCCACCGTGGTGGTGCGCTACCGCCCCGGCGCGGGCTCGACCAGCGGGGCCAACTGGTTCCAGGAGCAGGACACCGCCGACGGCACGCTGATCTTCGGCACCTCGGGCTCGACGCAGTTCCCCTACCTGCTGGGCGATCCGCGGGTGCGCTACGAATACAACGACTGGCAGGTGGTGCTGGTCTCGGGCACGGGTGGCGTGGCCTACCTGCCCGCCGACATGGCGGCGATGATGGACGGGCTGGATGCGACCGGCCTGCAGGGGCAGGAGTTCATCTGGGGCGCGCAGAGCGCCACGGGCCTCGACCTCGTGCCGAACCTCGCGTGGGAGATGCTGGGCCTCGACGTGCAGCCGGTCTTCGGGATCGAGGGCCGCGGCGACGGGCGGCTGATGTTCGAGCGGGGCGAGGCCAACATCGACTACCAGACCTCGTCCGCCTATATCCGCTCGGTGCAGCCGATGGTCGACAGCGGCATGGCCGTGCCGATGATGAGCTGGGGCGCGCTGGACGACGACGGCAACATCGTGCGCGACCCGACCTTCCCCGACATCCCGACCTTCGCCGAGGTCTGCGAGGCGACGCCCGCCTGCGAGACCGAGGGCGAGGCATGGGATGCCTGGGTGACCTTCTTCACCGCCGGTTTCCCGGCGCAGAAGATGATCTTCCTGCCGGGCAACGCCCCGCAGGAGGTGGTCGACGCCTACACCACGGCACTGCGCGAGATCATCGCGCGGGATGACTTCATGGAGCTGGCGGCGGCGGAACTGGGCGTCTACCCGCAGATGACCGGCAACGCGGCGCAGGCGGCCTTCCGCCTCGGCACGCGGGTCGATGCGGAGACGCGCGCCTTCGTCATCAACTGGCTCGAAGAGAGCTACGGCGTCTCGCTCAACTGAGACCGTGACGTGATGCCGGCCCGTCCCTTGCGGCGGGCCGGTCTTTTCACCCTTTCGATCCAACGGGCCAGCCCGCGGACCATGCACCGCCGGGCATGGCCTGATCCATCCTCCGAGCAGGGGAGCCCGTGATGGAGCTTTTCGCCACGGCCGGTCCGGCCTTGCTGGACGCGCTGGCCCTTATCGCCCAGCCGCAACAATTCGCCTTTCTCGTGCTCGGGGTTCTGCTGGGCCTGTCGGTGGGCGTGTTCCCCGGCCTTGGCGGCATCGCCGGGTTGAGCCTTGTGCTGCCCTTCATCTTCGGGATGGACCCGGTGGCGGGGCTGGCGCTGATGGTGGGGCTGATCGCGGTGGTGCCCACCTCGGACACGTTCGCAAGCGTTCTGCTGGGCATACCCGGCTCGACGGCGAGCCAGGCCACCGTGCTGGACGGCTTTCCGCTGGCCAAGAAGGGCGAGGCGGGGCGCGCGCTGTCGGCGGCTTTCGTCTCGTCGCTGTTCGGCGGCTTGCTGGGCGCGATGGTGCTGACGGCCTTCATCCTGGTGGCGCGGCCGCTGATCCTGGCCTTCGACATCCCGGCGATGCTGGCGATCACGCTTCTGGGCCTGTCGATGGTGGCGATCCTGGCCGGGCGCATCCCGCTGAAGGGGGTGGTGGCCGCGGGGATGGGCCTTTTGCTGGGCACGGTGGGGTTGGGCGGCGCGGGCGGCTCGCCGCGGATGTCGACCTATGACATGCCCTACCTGCTGGACGGCTTCAGCCTGGTGATCGTGGGCCTCGGCATCTTTGCCATTCCCGAGATCGTCGCCCTGCTGCGGCAGGACCGGGCAATCTCCAAGTCCGGCGACCTCGGGCGCGGCTGGCTCGACGGGCTGCGCGACTGGTGGCGCAACATCTGGCTGTCGGTGAAATGCTCGGCCATCGGGGTGATGGTCGGCGTGATCCCCGGCCTTGGCGGCTCGGTCGTGGACTGGATCGCCTATGGCTTCACGGTGCAGTCGGCCAAGGACAAGTCGCAGTTCGGCAAGGGCGACATCCGCGGCGTGATCGGGCCGGAAAGCTCGAACAACGCCAAGGAGGGCGGCGGGCTGGTGCCGACGCTGATCTTCGGCATCCCCGGCTCGGGGTCGATGGCGGTGTTCCTCGGGGGCCTGGCGCTGCTGGGCTATGACCCGGGGCCGCACATGGTGCGCAACAACCTCGACATCACCTACACGATCGTGTGGTCGCTGGCGCTGGCCAACGTGGTCGGCGCGGGGCTGTGCATCTTCCTCGCCAATCCCATCGCGCGGCTGACGACGATCCGCTTCACGCTGATCGCGCCCTTCCTGTTCATGGTCATCGCCTTCGCCGCCTTCCAGTCGCGGCAGTCGCTGGGCGACCTTGCGGCGCTGATGGCCGTCGGCATGATCGGCATCTTCCTGCGCCGGTTCGAGTTCTCGCGGCCTGCCTTCCTGATCGGTTTCGTGCTGTCGGCGCAGGCCGAGGCATTCGCCAACCAGGTCTACCAGATCGCGGGCTCGCGGCTGCGCCGGGGCGGCATGGAGGGGATGCTCGACTATGTCGCCTCGCCGCTGGTTCTGGCCATTCTTGCGCTGACCGTGCTGTCGATCTGGATCGGCATCAAGCAGGGCAAGCAGGTGCTGGGCAACGACACGCCGCCCACGGGCACCAAGCGCGCGCCGGTGGCCTTCATGCTGGCGATCACGGCCTACGTGGCCGTCACGGTCTGGGACGCCTCGACGATCCGCTACACGGGCGACAAGGTCTTTCCGCTGACCGTGGGGATCGCCACGCTGATCGGCTGCGTCGTGCTGCTGGCGCGGATGCGGGTGGCGCCCGAGGGCCATGCGCTTTTCGCCGACAACGAGCAGGGGGGCGAGGATGCGGAGGCGCCGCATGGGCTGTGGTCGACGCTGGGCTGGTTCGCGGCGCTCTTGGCGATGTCGGCGCTCTTCGGCTTCGTGATCGCGCTGGCGATCTTCCTTGTCGCCTTCTTCCGGCTGCGGGCGCAGGTCAGCTGGGCGCGGACGCTGGTCCTGTCGGCGGCGGGCATCGCGCTGATTTGTGTGCTGGCCGGCACGCTGGGCCGCGACTTCCCGCCGGGGCTGCTGCAGGAGGTCGTCGACCTTCCGTGGCCGTTCACATGAGCCTGCGCCTTTTGTGCCTGCCCGGCGACGGGATCGGCCCCGAGATCGTCACCGCCGCGCGCGCCGTGCTGGAGGCGGCCTGCGCGGTGGAGGGCGTGGCGGTGGCGCTGGAGGAGCGGGCGATCGGCTTCGCCGCGCTGGAGGCTGAGGGCACGACGATCCCCGAGGCGGTGATCGCGGCGGCGCGGGAGGCCGATGGCGTGATCCTCGGGCCGGTGTCGCACAACGCCTATCCGCCGGTGGCGGAGGGGGGGCTGAACCCCTCGGGCGTGTTGCGCAAGGCGTTGCAGTTGCACGCAAACATCAGGCCCGCGCGCAGTCACCCCGCGGTGCCGACGCCCACGGGGGCGCGCGTGGACATGGTGATCGTGCGCGAGAACCTCGAAGGGTTCTACGCGGATCGCAACATGGCCGAGGGGGGCGGCGAATTCTGCCCGGTGCCGGGTGTCGCGCTGTCCATGCGGAAGATCACGGAAAGCGGCTCGCGCGCGATTGCCGAGACGGCGTTTCAACTGGCCGCAAGGCAGGGGCGCACCCGCGTGGCGGTGATCCACAAGGCCAACGTGATGCGGATGTCGGACGGGCTGTTCCTGCGCGTGGTGCGGGAGGTGGCGTCGGGGTTCCCGGATATCGCGGTGGAGGAGATTCTGGTCGATGCCGCCGCGGCCCTCATGGTGCGTGACCCCGCGCAGTTCGAGGTGGTGCTGGCGACGAACATGTTCGGCGACATCCTGTCGGACCTCGCCTCGGAGCTGTCGGGGGGGCTTGGCCTTGCGGCCTCGCTCAACCACGGGGCGGCGCATGCCGTGGCGCAGGCGCAGCATGGCTCGGCCCCGGACATCGCCGGGCAGGACCGGGCCAACCCGGCCTCGATCATCGGGTCGGCGGCGATGCTGATGGAGCATTTGGGCCACGCGGGCGTGGCGGCGGCGATCACCGCGGGGCTCGATCACGCGTTGGCCGATGCGGCCACGCGCACCCCCGATCTTGGCGGAACGGCAGGCACGGCGGCGATGACGCGCGCCATCCTGACCCATATCGAAGGACGAAAGGCATGACGCAGACCCCCATCCCCTTCTGGTTCCTGCGCGGCGGCACCTCGCGCGGGCCGTATTTCCGGCGCGAGGATTTGCCGGAGGACCTCGACGCGCTGGCCAAGGTGTTGTGCCAGGTCGTCGGCGCGGGCAATCCGCGCAACATCGACGGGCTGGGGGGCGGCGTCGCGGTGACGACGAAAACGGCGATGCTGTCGCGCTCTGCCGAGCCGGGGATCGACGTGGAGTACTTCTTTGCGCAGGTGGCCGTCGAAGAGGCGCTGGTCGACTATGGCCCGACCTGCGGCAACATCCTTGTCGGTGTCGGCCCCGCCGCCATCGAGATGGGGCTGGTCGAGGCAAAGGACGGCGTGACGCCGGTGCGCATCCGCGCGGTGAACACCGGGGCGACGGTCGAGGCGCTGGTGCAGACGCCCGGCGGACAGGTGGAGTATCGCGGCGACGTGGCGCTTGACGGCGTGCCGGGGACGGCGGCGCCGGTGGGGTTGAACTTTCTCGACGTGGTGGGGTCGAAGACGGGCGAGATGTTCCCGACGGGCAACCGGATCGACGTGATCGACGGGGTCGAGGTGACCTGCATCGACGTGGCCATGCCGATGATGATCGCCCGCGCCGCGGATTTCGGGATCACCGGCCGCGAGACGGTCGAGGAGCTGGACGCGAACCGCCCGCTCTTCGCGCGGATGGAGGCGGTGCGGCTCAAGGCTGGTGTGCTGATGGGCATGGGCGACGTGACCAAGTCGGTCACGCCCAAGATCGGGTTGATCGCGCCGCCCGCGGGGCCGAACGCGCAGTTCGCGGCGCGGTATTTCATGCCCTGGACGACGCATCCGACGCTGGCGGTGACGGGGTCGCAATGCCTTGCCTCCTGCGCGCTGATGCCGGGGACGGTGGCGGAGCGGGTGGCCAAGCCCATCCCCCCCTCGCCCGCGCTGGTCGTGATCGAGCATCCGATGGGCGAGATGGAGGTGACGCTGACCTATGGCGACGGGCCAAGCTTCCAGTCGGCGGGGCTGATCCGCACCGCCCGGCTGATCGCGCGGGGCGAGGTGATGGTCGATCCCACGTTGCTCGGGGGGTGAGGGGGATGAAGACCTTCGACATGCTGGCCCGCGCCGTGGCGCAGGAGGGGGTGAGCGATGCCTTCGCCCTGCTGGGCGATGCGAACATGAATTTCGCCACGCGGCTGGCCGAGGGCGGCTGCCGGATGATCTACGTGCGCCACGAGCATAACGCCGTGACGGGCGCGATGGCCTATGCGCGGAAGACGGGGAAGACGGGGTTCGCCACGGTGACCTGCGGCCCCGGCCTGACGCAGCTGATGACGGCCCTGCCCGCCGCGGTGCGGGCGCGGCTGCCGATGGTGGTGCTGGCGGGCGAAGCGCCGCTGAAATCGGGCTGGTACAACCAGGCGATAGACCAGGCGCCTTTCGTGACGGCGACGGGGGCGGCCTATCACGCGCTGCACTGGCCCGCGCGGATGCCGGTGGCGATCCGGGATGCCTTCCTGCAAGCGGCGCGGGAGCGGCGGCCGGTGGTGCTGGGCGTGCCCTTCGATCTGCAGGCTCTCGACTGGGCGGGGACGGAGGCGCTGCCCCTGCCCTCGTCGGAGATCGCGCCGGTGGTCTCGCCCATGCCGCCGCACCCCGACGACGTGGCGCGCGCCGCAGCGCTGGTTTCGGGCACGCGGCGCATCGTGGTGATGGCGGGGCTTGGCGCGGTGGAGGCGGGGGCCGGTCCGGCCTGTCGCGCCTTGGCCGAACGGCTGGACGCGCTTCTGGCGACCACCCTGCCCGCGCGCGGGCTGTTCCATGACGACCCCTACAGCCTGAACGTGGCGGGGGGCTTCTCGCACGAGGTGGCGCGGGAGTGTTTCGCCGAGGCCGATCTCGTGATCGCGGTGGGGTGTTCGCTGGCGCATCACAACGCGGATGGCGGCAAGCTCTGGCCCGAGGCGCAGGTGTTGCAGATCGACCTGGACCCGGTGGCGATGTCGCAGGGCCGCGTCGCGGCGGGCGCGCATCTGCGGGGCGACGCGCGGCTGGGGGTGGAGGCGCTGTGCGCCGCCGTCGCGCCCCG
>NZ_JASJOE010000062.1 GCF_030163755.1 Roseicyclus amphidinii | reverse complement strand
CGGACGGGGCTGGCGCTGATGCGGCTGGATTTCGAGGAATCCGAGGCGCTGGCAGGCCGCCCCCTGCCCGACACGCAGGCCAGCGCGGCCTTTGCCGCAGAGCTGGTGACCGCGGGGGCGGCCGAGGTCGTGATCCTTGCCCGCGGGGCCGAAGGCTCGGTCCTCGCCGCCGCCGAAGGGCAATGGGCCGCGCCCGCGGCCGAGGTTCCGGTCGTCTCGCGCACCGGGGCGGGCGACAGTTTCGTCGCCGGTGCCGTCCTCGCGCTGTCGCGCGGCCTGCCGCTGGCGCAGGTCCTCGGCCACGGCTGCGCCGCGGCCAGCGCGGCCGTCACCACCCCGGCGACCGACCTGTGCGACCGCGACACGGTCGCCCGGCTGTTGCCCCAAAGCACTGCCCGCAGGCTTTCGACGGATTGATTCGACGCGGCTGTCAGGTTTCCGTGACAGGTGGCCGGGCCTGAAGGCCGAAGTTTTCCAAGATTGACGCAGCGTTAGGCAGAGATCGACCAAACGCCGCGCATCGAAGAGTTTACAGTTGAATATGTCCAGTTTGCGTGACACTCTGGGCGTATGGGTTCCGGTCCGTCGCCCCGGCCTGAGCCCCGATCCCGGCGCGGCAACACGCCCGCCATGTCACAGGTAAGAAAAGGAGGGGCGGAGAATGTCCGATGATCCCGACAAGGTATGGCCGACGGGCCTGACCCTGAAAGAAGCTGAAGAGGTGCACAGCTACCTCATCGACGGCACCCGCGTGTTCGGCGCGATCGCGCTTCTGGCGCATGTGCTGGTCGCCGTGTCCACGCCGTGGCTCGGCTGAAGGGGGGCGCATCATGAACAACGCGAAGATGTGGCTCGTCGTGAAGCCGACCGTGGGCGTTCCGCTGTTCCTCGGGGCGGTGGCCGTGGGGTCCTTTGCCGTCCACGTGGCGGTTCTGACCAACACGACCTGGGTTGCCGATTTCCTGTCCGGCAGCTCGGCCAGCGATGACAGCGCGGCGCTTGCGACCGATCCGTCGATCCTGCCCGCCTCGGGCACGGCGGCGGCAGAGCTTCCGATGTATATCGAAGCCGGCGCAGATGGCTCGCAGTCGATGCGCGTGATCCTGCCCGATGGCCGGACCGCGACGCTTGTCGTCGACGACCTGACCCAGGCCGCGCTCCTGCAATAGGCGGGGCGATGCCGAACGACCATGACACGCGGGTCGGAGGCCGCGGGTTGATCCCGCGCCCCCGGCCCGACCCCGGACCGCCCCCGGCACACGGGCGCAGAGACGTTCGTGAGTGAGATGGCCAGCCTCCGCGACACCGCGCTTCGCAAGATCCAGACCATCGGTCCGCGCTTCCTGCCCTTCGCGGACGTGGCAACCGAGGCGGTGCCGCTGTCGCGGCTGCTGCGACTGTCGCTGTTCCAGGTGACGGTGGGCATGGCGCTGGTGCTGCTGGTCGGCACGCTCAACCGCGTGATGATCGTGGAGCTGGCGGTTCCCGCCGCGCTGGTGGGCGCGATGATCGCGCTGCCGCTGGTCTTTGCGCCGTTCCGGGCGCTGATCGGCTACAAGTCCGACATCCACAGATCCGCCCTCGGCTGGCGGCGCGTGCCCTACATCTGGAAGGGCACGATGCTGCAGTTCGGGGGCTTCGCCATCATGCCCTTCGCGCTGCTGGTGCTGTCGGGCTACCAGGAAGCGGCGGATGCGCCGCTCTGGATCGGGCGCGCCGCCGCGGCGCTGGCCTTTTTGCTGGTCGGCGCGGGCGTCCACACGGTGCAGACCGTGGGCCTTGCGCTGGCGACCGACCTCGTCGAGGTCGAGGACCAGCCCAAGGTCGTCGGGCTGATGTATGTCATGCTGCTTCTGGGGATGATCGGCTCGGCGCTGGCCTTCGGCTGGCTGCTCGAGCCCTACACGCCGGGCAGGCTGGTGCAAGTGGTGCAGGGGGCCGCGGTGATCACCGTGGCGCTGAACCTGCTGGCGCTCTGGAAACAGGAGCCGCGCGACCGCGCGCGCGCCGCGCGGGTCGAAACTCACCCCGAGTTCCGCGATGCCTGGCGCATGTTCGTCGAGGGGCGCACGGCCGTGGGCCTTCTGGTCGTGATCGCGCTGGGGACCATGGGCTTCGGCATGGCCGACGTGGTGCTGGAGCCCTATGGCGGCCAGGTGCTCGAGATGTCGGTGGCGATGACCACGCGGCTGACCGCGGTTCTGGCGGCGGGCGGGCTGATCGGCTTCGCCGTCGCCTCCAAGGTATTGCTGGACGGGCGCGCGCCGCTCGATGTGGCGTGGTGGGGGACACTGATCGGCGTGCCCGCATTCCTTCTGATCATCGCGGCCGGGCCGCTGGCCCAGACCTCGCTGTTCGTGATCGGCACCGCGCTTGCGGGCCTGGGCGCGGGCCTGTTCGGCCACGGTACGCTGACCGCCACCATGCGCAGCGCGCCGCGCGCGCAGGTGGGGCTTGCGCTTGGTGCATGGGGCGCGGTGCAGGCCACGGCCGCAGGCCTTGCCGTGGCGCTTGGCGGCGTGATCCGAGACGTGATCGCGGGCCTGCCCGGTGCCGGCGAGTTCCGCCCCGAGGCGCCCTATACCCCGGTCTTCGCGCTCGAGCTGGCCCTGCTGGTGGCCGCGGTGGCCGCGATCCTTTTCATCCGCCGCAGACAGGCGCGACTTTTCCAGACCACGAGCTATACTGAACCTCGGCAGGGACGACCGGACAGGCCCGCCGCATCGAAAGAGCCCCAGCCGCGCGACAGGCGGCCAACAGGAGGAGAGCCCCATGACGACGGTCGTCTCACGGCTTTATGACTCGGTCGAGGCCGCCACTGGCGTCGCCGACCAGCTGCGCGCGGAAGGTTTCCCGGACAGCACGATTTCGGTGATCACGGCCGCGGATGCAGGCGAGATCATGAAGGCCCGCGTCAGCGAACGCGCGGCCGCGGCCTATGCGAAGGCGATGACGGACGGCCAGGCGGTCTTCGTCTGCCGCGCGCCCTTCACGCCCTTCGGCGCGGCGCGCCGCGCGATGGAGCTGGCCGACGCCACGCCCATGGTCGATGCGGGCATCGGCAAGGCGAATGAATACGTGCGCGAAGAGGCACAGCTGGAAAACCTCACCCCCAGCATCCTGCCGAACCATCCGCTGATGATGACCCGTGACGATTACGTCGGCTCGGGCTGGTCCGGCTGGCGCGCGACCCACGCGCTCGGGTGGGACACGGTCATTCGCCGTCGCGAGGCGCCGAAGAACCTGATCCGCGGCGGGCGCTACATGTCGCGCGGCTTCTGGCCGGGCAAGCTGCTGAGCGACAAGCCGCGCAAGTCGAGCGTCTATTCGGGCGGCAAGCTGTTCCTCAGCTCCACGCGCTCCGTCTCGACGCCGAAGAAATCCTCGATCCTGAGCGGGCATCCGCGGATCAGCGAAAAGTTCGGCTTCAAGACAATCTCCGAACGGCCCTGACGGGCGCGACCCCGCAGCGAAAAGGCCGGGCCATGCGCCCGGCCTTTTTCATCTGCGCCCCTTTGGCCGATCCACCCCGCGGAGCCAGAGCGGATCGCGTTCATTCGCATTCACGCGATCCGCTCTAGCTGTTTGATTTCGCATGTTCGAGGAACGCAAAACCGGTTCCCACTCTTGCGCAACATGCTTTATTCCGCGGCGTGCTTGCTGGGCTTGAGCATCGGGCCAAGATAGCGCCCGGTATGAGACCGCTCGACCTTGGCCACCTCCTCGGGGGTGCCGAGCGCGACGATCTCGCCGCCGCCGTCGCCACCCTCGGGGCCGATGTCGATCAGCCAGTCGGCGGTCTTGATGACGTCGAGATTGTGCTCGATGACCACGACCGAATTGCCCTGGTCGACCAGTTCGTGCAGCACCTCGAGCAGCTTCTTCACATCCTCGAAATGCAGGCCCGTGGTCGGCTCGTCGAGAATGTAGAGCGTGCGCCCCGTCGACCGCTTGGCCAGCTCCTTGGACAGTTTCACGCGCTGCGCCTCGCCGCCCGAGAGCGTCGTCGCCTGCTGGCCCACCTTGATGTAGCCCAACCCCACGCGCATCAGCGCGTCCATCTTCTCCCGGATGCTCGGCACCGCCTTGAAGAACTCCTGCGCGTCCTCGACCGTCATGTCGAGCACATCGGCGATGGACTTGCCCTTGAACTGCACCTCGAGCGTTTCGCGGTTGTAGCGCTTGCCCTTGCAGGTCTCGCAGGTGACGTAGACATCGGGCAGGAAGTGCATCTCGATCTTGATCACGCCGTCGCCCTGGCAGGCCTCGCAACGGCCGCCCTTCACGTTGAAGCTGAAGCGCCCCGGCTTGTAGCCGCGCGCCTTGGCCTCGGGCAGGCCCGCGAACCAGTCGCGGATGGGGGTGAAGGCCCCGGTGTAGGTCGCGGGGTTTGAGCGCGGGGTGCGCCCGATGGGGCGCTGGTCGATGTCGATGACCTTGTCGAGATGCTCCAGCCCCTTGATCGTCTCGCAGGGCGCGGGCGTCTGACGCGCGCCGTTGAGCTTCATCGAGGCGGTCTTGAACAGCGTTTCGATGGTCAGCGTGGACTTGCCGCCGCCCGAGACGCCGGTGACGCAGACGAACTTGCCCAGCGGGAATTCGGCCGTCACCTCCTTGAGGTTGTTGCCGGTCGCCTTGACCACGGTCAGCTTCTTCTTGTTGCCCTTGCGCCGCGTGGCGGGCACGGCGATTTCGCGCGTGCCCGACAGGTATTGCCCGGTGATCGAGGCCGGATCGGCCATGATCTGAGCCGGTGTGCCCTGCGCCACGATCTGCCCGCCATGCACGCCCGCGCCGGGGCCGATGTCGAAGACGTAATCGGCCTCGCGGATGGCTTCCTCGTCATGTTCCACGACGATCACGGTATTGCCCTGATCGCGCAGGTTCTTGAGCGTGCCGAGCAGCCGGTCGTTGTCGCGCTGGTGCAGACCGATGGAGGGCTCGTCGAGCACGTAGAGAACCCCGGTCAACCCGCTGCCGATCTGGGAGGCCAGCCGGATGCGCTGGCTTTCGCCGCCCGAAAGCGTGCCGGCATTGCGCGAGAGCGTCAGGTAATCGAGACCTACGTTGTTCAGGAACCCCAGCCGCTCGCGGATTTCCTTGAGGATCGCGCGGGCGATCTCGTTCTTCTGCTGGCTCAGGGCCGCGGGCACCGTCTCGCACCAGTCATGGGCCTCGCGGATCGACATCTGGACCACCTGGCCCACGTGCAGCCCCGCGATCTTCACCGCCAATGCCTCTTCCCGCAGGCGGTAGCCGCCGCAGGCCCCGCAGGGGCGGTTGTTCTGGTAACGCTCGAATTCCTCCCTGATCCAGGCTGAATCAGTCTCGCGGTAGCGGCGCTCCATGTTGGGGATCACCCCCTCGAAGCTGCGCTTGACCTGGTAGACGCGGCCGCCCTCGTCGTAGCGGAACTGGATTTCCGTCTCGCCCGAGCCGCGCAGGAAGACCTGTTGCACCTCATGCGGCAGATCCTTCCACGGCGTTTTCGGGTCGAAGCCGTAGTGGCGTGCGATGGCCTCGATGGTCTGGACGAAATAGGGCGACTTGCCCTTGCGCCAGGGCGCGATGGCCCCGTTCTCGAGGCTCAGCGCCGCGTCGGGCACCATGAGCCGTTCGTCGAAGAACAGCTCCACCCCCAAGCCGTCGCAGGACGGGCAGGCCCCGAAGGGGGCGTTGAAGGAGAACAGCCGCGGCTCGATCTCGGGGATGGTGAAGCCCGAGACGGGACAGGCGAAATTCTCGGAGAAGGTGATCCGCTCGGGATCGCCCTCGCCCTCTTTCGGCGCGGTTTCGAGGATGGCGATGCCATCGGCCAGGTCCAGCGCGGTGCGGAAGCTGTCGGCCAGCCGCGTCTCGGCCCCTTCGCGCACCACGATCCGGTCGACGACCACGTCGATGTCGTGGCGGAACTTCTTGTCGAGCGTGGGCGGCTCGTCCAGCTCGTAAAAGGCGCCGTCGACCTTCACCCGCTGGAAGCCCTGCTTGCGCAGCTCCATGAATTCCTTGCGGTATTCGCCCTTGCGGTCGCGCACGATGGGGGCAAGCAGGTAGGCGCGCGTCCCCTCCTCCATCGCCATGACGCGGTCGACCATGTCCTGCACCTGCTGCGCCTCGATGGGCTGGCCGGTGGCAGGCGAATAGGGCGTGCCCGCGCGAGCGAAGAGCAGGCGGAGGTAGTCGTAGATTTCCGTGACCGTGCCGACGGTCGAACGCGGGTTCTTCGAGGTCGTCTTCTGCTCGATGGAAATGGCAGGGCTGAGGCCGCTGATATGGTCCACATCGGGCTTTTCCATCATGTCGAGGAACTGCCGCGCATAGGCCGACAGGCTCTCGACATAGCGGCGCTGCCCCTCGGCATAGATCGTGTCGAAGGCGAGCGACGACTTGCCCGAGCCCGACAGGCCGGTGATCACGACAAGCTGGTCGCGGGGAATGTCGAGGTCGATGTTCTTGAGGTTGTGCTCGCGCGCACCGCGCACCTCGATCTGCTTCTGCTCGGGCATCGGCCGTCCCCTGTTAACCAACGCTCAACACATAGGGGGCGCGGGGCGAGTCTCCAACCGAAAAAGCGGAACGTTCAGCGAACACCCCCGCGCGTGGCGGCATGGTAGGCGAGGGCCGTGGCCCCTGCCCCGATCACCCCCACCACGATGGCCATGGGCAGGCTGGCCCCCGCGCCCAGCGCGGCCAGAACCGGCGTGCCCGAGAAGGTGCCGACATTGCCCAACTGCGCCAGCGCGCCATTGGCCAGCGCCCGGTCCGCGTCGGAACCGTTCAGCCATGGAACCGCGGCAAAGCCGCCGCCCGCGACCACGCCCGAGACCAGCATCGCCAGCACCGACAGGGGCGCGGCCAAGCCCGGCAGCGCCAGTGCCACGGCAAAGACGGCGGCCATGGCGACGAAGCCGCCCGTCACCAGCTGCGCCGGGGCGACCAGCCGCGCCAGCGGCCCCGTGGCGAGCGAGCCCGCGATGCCCGCAAGCGGCAGGACGGCGGCCAGCCACGGTGCCGCAAGCGCCGTGGGAAGGTAGGTCACCAGCGCGAGGAACAGGAACGCGTATATCCCGTGCCCCAGCGCAGGCGCGAACAGGCGCGGCGTGCGGTAGAGGGTGACGTGATCCGACAGCCGCGGCAGCGGGCGTCGCGCGGCGACGACGCCGCGGGGCAGCAGCCACCACAGAAACACCCCCATCCCCGCGGCAAGCCCTGCGTGGACGCCATAGACCGGGGCCGCACCCTCGCCCACCAGCAGGGCGGCGATGGCGAAGCCTACGCCGAAGAAGGTCGCCCAGAGCCCCATCACCAGCGCCCGGTCCCGCGGTGCCGAGATCGCCGCCATCAGCGTCGGGATCGCCACCACCAGGACGAGATGCCCCGCCCCCTCGAGCACGCGCAAGGCCATCAGGAGCGGAAAGGCCGGCAAGGCCGCCTGCCCCATGCCGGCCAGCGCCGACAGCGCCAGCGCCGCAAGGATCGCCCGCCGCGGCCCGATGCTGGCCGTGATGCCGCCCGCGTAGACGCCGAACAGGATGCCCATGACCGCCACGCCCGACACGGCAAAGGCGACGGGCTGGCCGGGATACGCGACCGCCAGCGCGCCCAGCGTCAGCGAGACCTTGGCAAACTGCCCCGCCGCGATCAGCCCGGTCGCGTAAAGCGCCGCGACGAGCGCCCAGGGTGTGGCGACACGAGAGGTCTCACCTGCCCTCATGCATGGCCCAAAAGCGACATGATGTCCTCACGGCTCGGATCGGGTCCGGCTTCACGCCGCCCCTGCCAGATGCCGTGAACCTGACGGAAGTAATCGATACACAACGTATCGGCCGCAAGACGGTCATGCGCCAGATGCGAAAACTCGCCAAGCGGGTGGCGGTCGTGAACCTCCTGCTGCGTCTCGCGCAGGGCACGGTCAGACACCGCGAGGATGGGCACACCCAACCGGGTCATTTGACCGGAAAGCCAGGGATCATCCACCGTCCAGAGGATTTCCGGAATGTCGAACACGTCGGGCGAAAAGAAACCGGGCCGCACCAGCGTGCCGCCAAACCCCTCGAGGACGTGGACATGCCCATCGCGCGGACGGTATTTTCCCGGTTTCCAGAAACCCAAGGACGCTGCGCGCCACAGCCGGTATTCCACACCCTTGTGCCACCGCTTTGCCGCCGGTGCAGGCAAGGCCACATCGAAGTAGCGGGCATTCGGCGGTCGCTCGTCAAACCGGTAACCCAACCCGGTGATGCAGCTGTCGGGATGCTTGGCGCGACGCGACAGCAGGGTTTGCGCAAGCCGCGGCGCATAGATCTGGTCATCGTCGCAGAACAGGATTTCGACATCCTGACCGCGATAGGCGGCGACCGTGGGCAGAACCTTGGTTGCCGGTCCGTAATCCGTGTCAGACCAATGAACCGTGATCCCCTCCGGCAAGGGTGGCAGCGATGGCACTTCGCCCGGAAACCGGCGATACGAACGCGTCAGGTTCAAGCGGATCTCGTCGGGGCGCAGGGTCTGACCCAAGAGGTCGGTCAAGACCTTGCCGATCGAGTCGAACCGCGGGGGAATCGTGGACAGTGAAAAAATGACCTTGCGTCGGTTAGGCGGCATTTGTCCCAAAAGCTTTCGTGTAATCAAATTACTCATCTGCAATCGTGGGCAACCGCAGACCGGGGCTTCTGCCAATATGCAAACCTTGCGATGGTCGCCCCGGCCTAGCTGAAATATCGGTTGGCCACCTCAGATATGGATCACCCGGTCATAGGCGTCGAGCACGCTTTCGTGCATCATTTCCGACAGGGTGGGATGCGGGAAGACGGTTTCCATCAGGTCCTGTTCCGTCGTCTCGAGCTTCTGGCCCACGACATAGCCCTGGATCAGCTCCGTCACCTCGGCCCCGATCATGTGCGCGCCCAGAAGCTCGCCCGTCTTGGCGTCGAAGACCGTCTTGATCATCCCCTCGGGTTCGCCAAGGGCAATCGCCTTGCCGTTGCCGATGAAGGGGAAGCGGCCGACCTTGACGTCGAAGCCCCGTTCCTTGGCCTTGGCCTCCGTCAGGCCGACACTCGCCACCTGCGGGTGGCAATAGGTGCAACCCGCGATCTGTTCCGGCTTGACCGGGTGAGGATGGCCGCCCGCGATCAGCTCGGCCACCATCACGCCCTCGTGGCTCGCCTTGTGCGCCAGCCACGGGCCGTTGGTGGCGTCCCCGATGACGTAAAGCCCCTCAACGCCCGAGCGGCAATAGTCGTCGGTCACTACGAAACTGCGGTCCAGCTTGGCGCCCAGCGCCTCAAGGCCCAGCCCCTCGGTGTTGGCGACGATGCCGACAGCCGAAATCACCGTGTCGAACTCGTGGGTTTCGACCTTGCCGCCCACCTCTATATGGGCGGTGACCTTGTCGGCGGCCCGGTCGAGCTTTTTCACCATGGCCTTGGCCATGATCTTCATGCCCTGTTTCTTGAAGCTCTTCTCGGCAAAGGCCGAGATCTCGGCATCCTCGACCGGGAGGATGCGGTCCAGCACCTCGACCACGGTCGTGTCGGCGCCAAGCGTGTTGTAGAAGCTGGCGAACTCGATCCCGATCGCGCCCGAGCCGATGACGAGCAGCTTTTTCGGCATGTGCGGGGGGACGAGCGCGTGCTTGTAGGTCCAGACCCGCTTGCCGTCGGCCTCCAGCCCCGGCAGCTCGCGCGCGCGCGCGCCGGTGGCGAGGATGATGTTCTTCGCCGTCAGCTCTTCGGTGCCCTTGTCGGTCTTCACGGTGACGCGGCCCTTGGCGGGCAGGGTCGCCTCGCCCATGACGACGGTCACCTTGTTCTTCTTCATCAGGTGGCCGACGCCCGAGTTGAGCTGTTTCGCCACCCCGCGCGAGCGTTTCACCACCGCGTCCAGATCGTAGGAGATGTTGTCGGCCTTGAGGCCGAAGTCCTTGGCGCGCTGCATCAGGTGGAACACCTCGGACGAGCGCAGCATCGCCTTGGTGGGGATGCAGCCCCAGTTGAGGCAGATGCCCCCCATGTGCTCGCGCTCCACGATGGCGGTCTTCAGGCCCAGCTGGCTGGCGCGGATGGCGGCGACATAGCCGCCGGGGCCTGCACCGATCACGATGACGTCGAAATTCTGCGCTGCCACGGGTCGTTCTCCTCCGGAATGCGTTTGTTCAACGTTAAACCATTTTTACGCGGCGGGACAATCGGCGTTGGGTCGCAGGCTGGTTTGCGCGCAGTGCAGGGCTGCGCGCAACGCGGGCCGCGTTTTGCTGCAGCAAAACGGCCCGCAAAACTGCAGTTTTGCGCCCGCTCAGGGGCTGGCCAGCTCGCGCAGGATGGCACCGTAGCCGCCGCCCGACAGGAAGGCCTCTTCCGCGGGGGTCGAGGCCCGGCCCAGCGCCGCGTTGCGATAGGGAAACCGCCCGTAGCGGCGGATCACCTCGCGGTGGGCGCGGGCATGAAGCAGGTTGTCGGTGCCCTCCATCCGGGCTTTCATCAGCCGAACCGAGCGGTCCTGGTCGGTCAGGTGCTCGGAATGCATGAAGGGCATGTAGAAGAACTGCCGCAGCGGGCCGTTGATCTTCAGATCCCACCCGCGCGAGAGCACAAGGCTTGCGATGCGCAGCGCGCTTGGGTCGGTGGCAAAGGCCAGCGGGCTGTCGCGGAACATGTTGCGCGGGAACTGGTCGAGCAGCACGATCAGCGCCAGCGCCCCGCGCGGCCCGCGCGCCCAGGTATCACATGCACCGGTCG
The DNA here is from genome assembly GCF_030163755.1 of Roseicyclus amphidinii. Classification (GTDB taxonomy): domain Bacteria; phylum Pseudomonadota; class Alphaproteobacteria; order Rhodobacterales; family Rhodobacteraceae; genus Roseicyclus; species Roseicyclus amphidinii. The sequence goes on along the minus strand of NZ_JASJOE010000062.1, from coordinate 6,707 downwards.
CGGCGCTGTCCCAGAGCGTGCCGAAGCGGTCGCGGATGGTGCGGTCGAAGCTCGCGTCCTGCCGATACCAGGCCTCCGGCCCCGCTTCCTCCCAGAAGGTCAGGACCTCGCCCGCCCGGTTCGGCGTTTCCCTCAGCATCATCGGCGCGCCCTCCTGCCCATATCTCCTGCCCGTGTCAGCCCCCGGTGCCCGTCGCCGCCGGATCGCCGCTGTCCTCGCTCGCCTCGGCCAGTTCCTCGGCGGCCTCAACATACAACTCCTGCGCGGTCTCGACCGCAACAGGAGATGCGGCACCCGGCAGGAGATTGGCGTAGGAGACGGCCTCGTAATTCTCTTCCTCGGCATAGGCCGAGGCGCGGCGCGTCATCCGCCAGAGGCCATAGAGCGCGGTCAGGAACAGCCCCATCGCCATCATCAGCCAATAGCCGCCCGGCCCCATCCAGGACATCGCAAGCCCCGCCAGCGGCGGCCCGCCGATGGCACCCAGCCCGTTGAGGAAGATCAGACCGCCCGAGGCGGCCGGCATCTCTTCGACCGAGAGGTAATCGTTGGTGTAGGCGATGAGCAGCGCGTAAAGCGGCTGCGACAGCCCCCCCACCACCGCCGAGACGGTCAGCAGCACCCAGTAGGCCTCCGCAAAGGCGAAACCCGCCAGCCCGACCACGCCCCCCAGCGCAGCACTGCCCACGATCAGCACGCGGCGGTCCATCCGGTCCGAGAGCCAGCCGATGGGATATTGCAGAACGATCGCGCCCAGGAAGATCGCCGAGACGAAGAGCGAGATCTGCCCGAGGCTCAGCCCCGCCTCTGTGGCATAGACCGAGGCCATGCCGAACTGCATGGCAAAGACCGCGCCCATCACCAGCATCCCCACCACCCCGAAGGGTGAGGCGCGATAAAGCTGCATCAGGCTCATGGGCCGCGCCGCGTCGAAGGCGGGCGCGGGCTGCACCGACAAAAGGATCGGCGCGAAGCTGATCGAGACGAGGATCGAGGGGATGATGAACAGAAGGTATCCCGACGGGTCGCCCGCCGACAGGATGCCCTGCCCCGCCACCAGCCCGAACATCTGCACCAGCACATAGGCCGACAGCGACTGCCCCCGCGTCTGGTTGGTCGAGGAATCGTTGAGCCAGCTTTCGGCGGTGACATAGACCCCCGACAGGCTGAAGCCGAGGATCACGCGCAGCGCCATCCAGGCGTAGGGGTCGGTCAGCACCGGGTAGGAGATCAGCGTCGCCGAGATCAGCGAGCCCAGCGCCGCGAAGACGCGCACATGCCCCACCTTGGCGATGAAGACCGGCGCGAAGCGCGAGCCGCCGAGAAAGCCCACGAAATAGGCCGAGGCGATGAGCGACAGCTCGAAGGTGGTGAACCCCTCGATCGCGCCCCGCACCCCCATCAGAGAGCCCTGCAGACCGTTGCCGATCTGAAGCAGGAACATGCCCAGCAAAAGCGCCCACGAGGCGCGGATGACGTTGATCATGACGGGGGCCGTCCTTTGTCTCTCGGGGTCAGTCTCGGGGGGCGGTCCTGCCCCGGTCTGTCACAGACGCGACGGAATCAGCAAGGAGGCGTCGCCGTAGGAAAAGAACCGGTACCCCCCGGCGATGGCATGGGCGTAGATCTCGCGCACGCGCTCCTGCCCCATCAGGGCAGAGACAAGCATCATCAGCGTCGATTTCGGCAGGTGGAAATTCGTCACCAGCGCGTCCGTCACCTTCCACGCGTAACCGGGATAGATGAAGATGTCGGTATCGCCCTCGAAGGGGCGCATCGTGCCGTCCTCGGCCGCCGCCGTCTCGATCAGGCGCAGGGCAGTCGTGCCCACCGGGATGATGCGGCCGCCCGCCGCGCGGGTGGCGTTGATCTCCTCGGCGGCCTTTTCCCGGACCTCGCCCCATTCCGCATGCATCCGGTGGGTGGTCACGTCATCGACCGTGACCGGCAGGAAGGTGCCCGCGCCGACATGCAGCGTGACAAAGGTGAACTCGACCCCCGCCTCGGTCAGCGCCGCGATCAGCGGCTCGTCGAAATGGAGGGAGGCTGTCGGGGCGGCGACCGCGCCAGCACGCTTGGCCCAGACGGTCTGGTAATCCTCGCGGTCGCGCTCGTCGGGGGCGCGCTTGCCCGCGATGTAGGGCGGCAGCGGCATCGCGCCCGCGGCCTCGAGCGCGGCGTCGAAATCGCCGCCCGACAGGTTGAAGCGCAGGCGCAGACCGCCCTCGAGCGACGCGACCTCGGCCGACAGGTCGTCGGAAAAGACCACCCGGTCGCCAAGGCCCAGCTTGCGCAGCGGCTTGGCCAGCGCCGACCAGGTGCCATCGGCCTGCGGCTCCATCAGCGTGACCTCGATCTTGGCGGTCACCACGCCCTGCGCGCTGTCCTTGGTGCGGTGCCCGGTCAGGCGGGCCGGGATCACGCGCGTGTCGTTCAGGATCAGCCGGTCGCCGCGGCGCAGGATCCGCGGCAGGTCATAGACATGCGCATCGCGCGTCACCGGCCCGTCGGCCAGCAGAAGACGCGCCGACGAGCGCGGGCGCGCAGGCCGCGTGGCGATCAGCGCCTCGGGCAGATCGAAATCGAAATCGTCAAGTTTCATTGGCTATCCGGCAAGGTCGGTGGCGGGCGGCGAAAGATATCGCGGAACACGCCCGGCGTGAGAATCGACAAGGGGTTGACCGTGACCTGCGGGGTTTCGACCGGCCCCGTCAAGCGGTAGGCGAAGCCGAACAGCCCCTCGCGCCGGGTCGAGAAGATCGCCCCGAACAGCCCGTTGACCGCGTTCAAGGGCGAGATCACGCCGGCCATGTCCAGCACCTGCGCCCCGAGGATGTAGCGGCCGTCCATCGACAGACCCAACGCCGCGCCGAAGGCGACGCCTTCCTGCACGATCACCTCGGTCGGGGTCAGGCGAAAGCGCGCCTCGACCGCGCCGAGGTTGATGCCCTCGCCGCTCAACTGCTCGATCAGCCCCACGACCGACACGAGGTTCAACAACTCGGCCATCACCGGCGCGTCGCGCAGCCGCGGGTTCTCGACCGTAAGTCGGCCGTCATAGGTGCCCTCGGCCCCCGTGGCCTGCAGGACCAGCTCCATCGCGCCGCCATAGGCCGAGCGGAACACCCCCGCGGCCCGCAGCACCGCACCGCCATCGGCGGCGCGCAGGCGCAGCGCGGGCCCGGCCTCGGTCGCCACCAGCGTTCCCGACACGGGGGCCTCGCCGTTCACCGCGCCGCGGAACTGCCCCGAGATGCCGCTCGCGGCGGTCAGATCGGCCACAAGCCCGGTCAGCGCGATGCCCTGCGTGACCTGCAACCGGTCAAGCGCCGCGATGATCGGCACGCCGTCCGACGCGCCCTGCGTGAAGGATGCAGCGGGCCCCTGCCCCTGCGGTGCGCCGCGCAGGTCCAGCGTGCCGCCGGTGACGCGGATCTCGGGCAGGCGGCCCGCCCCGCGCGCGACCAGCGCGCCGGTCACGTCCAGCCAGTCGCCGACCCGCAGCCGCGACAGCTCCAGCCGGTCGAGCGCCCCGCCAGCGCGCAGGCGCGCGCGCCCGGCAAGCGACAGCGCACCGGCGGAGAGCTCCAGCGCCGTCAACTCGGGCGCATCGCCCAGCCGTGCCGTTGCCTCCAGCCGCCCGGTCGCGGCCGCGGGCTTGCCCCAGCCCAGCGGCGGCACCGACAGGCTTGCCCCCGCAAGGTCCGAGACAACCGTCAGCACCGGGGCCTCTCCGTCCACCAGCGCCAGCGACAGGTCGACCGCGGTCTCGCCGCCCATCATCCAGGCCGGCAGCGCGACGCCCAGCGTGTCCAGCCGCGCGCGGGTGACACGGGCGCGCGCCTCGACCTGCGCTGTCCCGGTCGCGGCAGGGCCGATGGCCCGGCGGAAACTCCCCGAGAAGGGCACACCGTCCAGCCGCGCCTGCCCGGTGATGCGCAGCGCGTCGGGCTCGACCTCGAGGCCCAGCGTTGACGCCTCCAGAAGACGGCCGGGGATCAGCCCTTCGGAGGCGTAATCGCTCACGCGGCCCGTGACGCGAAAGCTTGTGCCCTCCATCCCGTCCTGCCGCATCAGCCGGGTGTCGATGGCGGCCGTCAGCTCGGCCCGACCGCGGCCCAGCCGGTCGGCGGTCATCCCGCCCTCGGCAAACAGCCGCACGGGCGGCGCGCGCAACAGGCGCAGCAGGTCGGGCAGCTCTCCGGCGACGGCCAGCTCGAGACGCGCGGGCGGGCCGGGGATGCGCGTGTCGGGCACCATCATCACCGAGCCGTCCAGCGCGATCGGTCCCGCCTCGGGTGCCACGATCCGCCCCTCGTCGATCCGCAGGATCAGCCGGGGCCCGGCAAGGTTGAGGTAGCCCGAGGCCCCTTCGATCGGCGGCAGGCTTTGCAGAGCCTGCAAGCCGACCCCCGCGAAATCGAGGCTCAGCTCATGCTCGGGCGGCGCACCCGGCGCGCGGCGCAAGGCAAAATCCACACCGGTGAGCTGCCCGCCGATCACGTTCTCGGCCAACCAGCGGCGGGTCACCGGGATCGCCGCCTCGGGCCAGTAGCCAAGCACGGTACGGGCGTCCGCCTCGGGGATATGGGCGTCGACGGCCAGCTCAAGCCCCTCGGACCGGGCCGCGATGCGCCCGCGCGCCCGCAACTCCAGCCCCGCGTCATGGATCACCGCCTGTCCGATCTCGACCACCGGCTCCTCACCCAGCGTCAGCCGCAGGTCCAGCACCGCCCCGTCCAGCGCGAGCGGCGCGGGGAACAGCCCGGCGGGGGCCAGCGCGATCTGCGACAGGCGCAGCTGCGCGGTCAGCCGGTCTCCGCCCTCGGACACGTCGGCATGGCCCTGCGCGGCAAAGGACAGCTCGGGCGCGGAAAGATCGAACCGGTCGAAGGTGATCCGCCCGGTCGCCGCGTCAAAGCGCAGCCCGGCCGATATGGCGTCGAACCGCAGCGGCGCACCCGCGGCGTCAAGCGCCACCCGCCCCGCGCCGATCCGCAACGCGACCGCGAGGTCGCCGAGCGCGCCATCGGGCTGCAGCGCCGCGACGACGCTGCCCGAGATCGGCGCGCGCATCAGGTCCACCCAGGCCAGCGCCGGCCCGATGGTGGCGACATCGCGCGCCGCCACGCCCTCGAACTCCAGCGCCAGCTCGGTCGCCGCGCCAGCTGCCGCACGGCTCAGTTCGATCTCGAGCGTCGCGTCCCGCGACCCTTCCAGCGCGCCCCCGACCGACAGGCGCAGCGCGCCGTCGCGCCGGGCCAGCGCGAAGCGCGCGTCGCGCACGCGCATCACCTGCTCGGTCATCTCGTCGGCCATCTGCAACTCGAGGCCGGTGCCCGCGATCTCTTCGAGCTGCGCGAATTGCGGGGCGGCGAGCATCGCGTCAAGCCGCGCCAGCGTGTCCGCCAGCGCCAGCTCGCGCGCCGCGTCCCCCGCCGTCAGCGCCAGGTCGATGCGCCCCTCGGCGTCGCGCGCAAGGCGCAGCCCCGCCCCGGCGACATCCACGCGCAGCGGATGCACCCGGCCGCGCAGAAGCGCCGCGGTCGACAGGCCGACGGTCAGCTCGGGCAGCGCCGCGCGCGTGCCCCCGTCGGGATCGGTCAGCCGCACGTCACCCAGCAAAAGGTCGAGGCCCTGCGCCCCCGCGCCCTCGGGGCGCAAGAGGTCGATCCGCCCGATGGTGATCGCATTGGCCGACATCGCCGCGTCGATCCGCGCCTCGATCCGGTCCGACAGCGCAGGCGGCAGCGTGACGGGCCCCTGCCCCAGCCGCATCCACAACAGCCCCGCCAGCATCGCAGGCGCCAGCACGACAAGGGCCGCCGCGGCAAGCCACGGCCCTGTGCGGCGGGCGCGCCGGGGGGCGCTGCCCCTGTCATCGAGGTCGCTGCTCATGGGGTTCGCGCCTGCACGCGCCTGTAGCCTTGGCCTGTTCCGGGTCTTCGCCTTTATCTTCGCCGCAAAGCGCCTAGCTTGCAATTCATCTGCCGGGGCGCGCCCCGGTGCAACCCCGCAAGACACTTTGAAAGACATGAGGCCCAGATGACCGAGATCGGCGCACCCGCCCCGGATTTCACCCTGCCCCGCGACGGCGGCGGCGAGGTTACGCTTTCCGCCCAGCAGCCCAAGGCGGTGGTGCTCTACTTCTACCCCAAGGACGACACCTCGGGCTGCACCAAGCAGGCGCTCGGCTTCACCGAGCTGTCCGAGGCCTTCGCCGAGGCGGGCGCGGTGGTGATCGGCGTGTCGAAGGACAGCGTCGCCAAGCATGACAAGTTCATCGCCAAGCACGGTCTGGGCGTGATCCTCGCCTCGGACGAAGAGAGCGACGTGTGCGAGCGCTACGGCGTCTGGGCCGAGAAATCCATGTATGGCAAGACATACATGGGGATCGAGCGGTCGACCTTCCTGATCGACGGCGCGGGCGTGCTGCGCGCGGAATGGCGCAAGGTGAAGGTGCCCGGCCATGTCGAGGCGGTGCTCGAGGCGGTCAAGGCGCTTTGAGCTTTGGAAAGGGCAGCGCGCTTGACCCTGCGGGCGGCGCGCTGCACATGGCGGCCATGACCGAGATCATGCCCCTGGCGCAGATGGCCGAGGCCGTGCTGCGCACCGCCGACGCCCGCGAGAAGACTGCCCTGTCGCGCCGCTACGCCGCCCTGTGGCAGGCCGCGCGCGACGCGGGCGAACGCCCCGAGATCGGCAC
>NZ_JASJOE010000061.1 GCF_030163755.1 Roseicyclus amphidinii | reverse complement strand
GCGAGCCGCCAATAGGCGCGGCTGGTCGCCTCGGCATCCGAGCCTTCCATCATGAAGGGCAGCTCGAAGACCTCGGTGCGCGGGAAGCGGCCCGGCGTGTAGCCCGCGACGGTCCAGACGATGTCGATGGTGCCGTCGATCACCTGGTCGATCAGCTGCGGCGGCGCACCGCCCAGCTGCATGGCGGGAAAGCGCTGGATCTCGATCCGGCCGTCCGAGGCCTCCTCGATCCCGTCCGCCCAGACATCCAGCACATGCATCGGCACAACCGCCTGCGGCGGCAGGAACTGGTGCAGCCGAAGCGTCACCTCCTGCGCCGAAACGGCCCCACCCCAAACCCCCAGCCCAAGCGCCGCAGCGCCGAGGTTCAGAAAAGCGTGTCGCGTCATCTCGGTTCATCCTCCCTTGGTGACCGGGCTGTGCGTTTGCGTTGCGTCCCGATTCCGGCGGGACGCTATACCACGGACCGGCAGCGACCAAGCCCGGAGCGACCCCGGGCACCGCGCCACCGGCTAGACCGCGGCGAAGGCCCGTGCGCGGTCCCTGAACCAGGTGACCTGTTCGGGGCGGGGGCAGACGCCGGTGAAGGCCTGCAGATAGGCCGGAACCCGCGCAAGGCGTTCCTCGAGCGTCTCGTTCAGCTCGAGCGCGTAATAGCCGATCTGCTGGTAATAGAGGACGCGGGCGCGGATGTCGGCTTCCTCGGGCGGATAGCCGTGGCGGGCGAACATCTGGGCCAGCGCCCGTGTCCGGGCGGTGTCGGAGCGGTCGATCACCGCGCGCACCTGCGGATCGCGGCGGGCCCATTCGCGGACTGCGAAATCGAGCCGGTGGTTGAAGCCCGCGGGGTCCACGACACACAGGAAGAAGCCGTTGACCGCGTCGATGATATCCTCGGCGGGCAGGCGGGTGTGGGCGATCAGGATGCCGGTGTTCGTCCGCTCCCATTCGGCCAGAAGCTGCGCGAGCAGGTCCTTGCGGCTCTTGAAATACCAGTAGAAGGACGAGCGCGAGACGCCCAGACGGTCGCCGATGGTCAGGATCTTCACCTCGGACACGCCGTCCTCGACCAGCAGTTCCATCGCCACGCGCAGCCAGTCCTCGCGCGTGACCTTGGTGTTGCCGGGCAGGCAGTCTTCCGTGGGGTCCGCGGTCATGGTCTCAGCTTTCCGGCGGCGCGCCGCCCTCGGCGCTGCGCCGGGCGATGAAGGCGTCGATCCGGGCAAGCCGGTCGGGCGGGGTCATGACCTGCGCAGGGGCGGCGAGGATCGCTTCCCAGACGGCGGTCGCCCGCGTCGAGGCATCGAGCGCGCCGCGCTCGGTCCAGCTGCCGAAATTGGCGTAGTCATGGACGACCGGTTCGTAGAAGGCGGTGGCGTAGCGCGCCATGGTCTGCGGCGCGTCGAAGAAATGGCCCATGGGGGCCACCGCGGCCAGCGCGCTGTCGAAGCCGATCTCGTCTGCGGTGGCGCTGGCCCCGGCGCAGAGCTCGGCCACCATGTTCAGCACCTCCACGTCGGTGATGAGCTTTTCGTAGGACACCGTCAGCCCGCCCTCAAGCCAGCCTGCGGAATGGATGATCACCGTGGCCCCCGCCAGCAGGCAGCCCCAGAGGCCGAACTGGTTCTCGTTCGCCGCCTGCGCGTCGTTGCTGTTGGCGGCCGAGCCCGCCGCCGAGCGCCACGGCAGGCCCAGCATCCGCGCCATCTGCCCCGCCATGAGCGAGGCGTGAAAATGTGCGGGCGTCCCCAGCGCGGGCGCGCCCGAGCGCATGTCGACATTCGAGGTGAAGGTCCCGTAGCAAACCGGCGCGCCGGGCCGCGCAAGCTGCGTCAGCGTGATCGCGGCGAGGCATTCGGCATGGGAGAGCGTGATCGCGCCCGCCACCGTGATCGGGGCCATCGCCCCCATCAGCGTGAAGGGTGTCACGATGGAGAGTTGCCCGGCCTTCGCGAAGTCGATCAGACCCTGTGCCATCGGCACATCCAGCGTGCGGGGGCTGTTGGTGTTGATGATCGTGTAGCCATGGACCGCGCTGCGGAAATCCTCGTCGGAAAGGCCGCGGGCCATCGCCAGCATCTCGAAATTGTCGAGGGTCTGGGGCGTGCCGCGGGCGAAGAGAAAGGGGAACTTGTCGGTCAGCGCCACTTGGGTGCGGGTGGTGAAATAGTGGCGCAGATGGGGGGGCACGTCCTGCGGCTCGACCGAGGGGCTCATCATCTGGAACACGTCGTAGTGATGCGCGATGCGGGTGTAGTCGCGGTAGTCGCTCGCCCCACCGGGGCGGCGGCCGCGCCTGAGGTCGGTCGCATGGGGCGCGCCCGCGCCGGGCTGGAAGGTCAGCGCGCCGGGCTCGAGCGTGATGTCGCGCTCCGGCGCTCCCGCGTGGCAATGGATCGACCGCGGCGCGGTGGCGAGGGCCGCCTCGACCATCTCGCGGCCGATGAAGACCATGTCGCCCTCCACCCGCGCGCCGCCCTGCTGGAAGAGCTGCCGCGCCTCGGGCAGAAGCACCTTCATCCCCAGCTCTTCCAGCAACCGCAGCGCCGCGGCGTGCATCGCCGCCGCCTCGTCGTCGGAGACGGCGTTCATCACCGGGAAGGGGTTGCGCAAGCGCCGATACTCGGTGTCGCGCATGCGGGGCGGGGCGCTGCCCTGCGCACGGCCCCGCCGCCGGGGGCCGCGCGTGATGTCGGCGGCGGTCATGCCGGTTCCGCTGCGGGCAGACCGCGCATCGCGCGGCCCTCGGGGTCGTAGGGCGAGGGCGGGATGACGGTTGCCGCGCGTTCCACGCCGACGACATGGACCGAGAGCTTCGTGCCCGGCGCGGCATGGGCCGCATCGACCAGCGCCATGGCGAGCGATTTGCCGGTCGTGTGCCCGTAGCCGCCCGAGGTGACGAAACCGATGCGGGCCTCGCCCGCCCAGACCGGCTCGAACCCGCTGGCGTCGGCACCCTCGGCGTCGATCTCCAGCGTGACGAGCCGCTTCGCAGGCCCGTTCCCGTCGCGTTCGGCCAAGGCCGCGTCGCGCCCGATGAAATCGCCCTTCTCCCAGTCGATCCAGCGGTCCATGCCGGTTTCGCCCGGCGTGTAGCCCTGGGTGAATTCCGCCGACCAGATGCCGAAGCTCTTCTCCAGCCTGAGCGAGAGAAGCGCGTTGAAGCCGATCTCGCGGATGCCGTGATCCGCCCCCGCCTCCAAGAGCGCGCGGCGCAGCGTGATGTGGTCGCCGTAGCGGCAATTGATCTCGTAGCCCAGCTCGCCGCAGACGCTCATCCTTGCGACGCGCGCGCGGATCATGCCGATGTCGAACTCGCCCACGCCCATGAAGGGCAGGGCGGCGATGTCGCCCTCGGTCAGGCGTTCGATGACCTTCAGCGAATTGGGACCGGAGAGCGAGAAGCCGCAAACCTCCTCGCCGAGGTCGCGCACCGCGACGCCCTCTTCGAGGTGGTCGTCGAACCAGCGCATGTGCCAGGCCCGCAGGTAGTAGGAGCCCATGATCCAGAACGTCCCGTCGCCCCAGTTGAAGACGGTCAGATCGCCCTTGAGCCGCCCGTTGGGGGCCAGCATCGGCGCAAGCTTCGCACGGCCCGGTTTGGGCAACTTCGAGGCCATCAGCCGGTTCAGCCACGCCTCGGCCCGCGGCCCCGAGACCTCGAAGCGCGAGAAGGCCGAGATATCGAGAAGCCCCACGGCCTCGCGCGTGGCGCGGCATTCCTCGGCGACGATCGGATGCGCATTGGACCGCTTCAGCGTCGGCGTTTCGGTAAACCCCTCGGGCGCGAAGTAAAGCGGCACCTCCATGTCCCAGCTGGTGCCCCAGACGGCCCCCGCCGCGTCCATGTCGCTATAGGCGGGCGCGCGTTTGAGAGGGCGGCCTGCGGGCAATTGCTCGTTGGGGTAGGTCATCACGAAGCGGCGGGAATAGAACTGGCCCGTTGTCTCCCGGATATACCGCTTGTTCTCGGCCCAGCGGCCATAGCGCGCCACGTCCATGCACCAGGCGTCGGCCTCGGGCTCGCCGTGGATCATCCATTCGGCCAGCGTCTTGCCCACGCCGCCCCCTTGCAGGAAGCCCGCCATCACCGCGCAGGCCGACCAGTAGCCGCGCTTGCCCGGCACCGGGCCGACCAGCGGGTTGCCGTCGGGGCTGAACGTGAACGCCCCGTTCACCCAGGTCTTGATGCCCGCGTTCTCGGCGGCGGGGTAGCGCGAGAAGCCCAGCACCAGCTCGTTCTCGATCCGGTCGAGGTCTTCCGCGAACAGCTCCATCCCGTAGTTCCACGGCGCGCCGTCCATCGCCCAATGCTCGTGCTGAACCTCGTAGATGCCGATCAGGATGCCCTTCTGGTCCTGCCGCATGTAGGTGAAGCCTTCGAGGTCAACGGTCATCGGCATCTCGAAATCGCAGGCGGCGACCTCGGGGATGGTGTCGGTGATCAGGTAATGGTGCTTGAGCGGCGAGACCGGCAGCTCCACCCCCGCCATGCGCCCCACCTGCTTCGCCCAGAGGCCCGCGGCGTTGACCACGTGTTCACAGGCGATGTCGCCCTTGTCGGTGTGGACGATCCAGCCCTCGGCGGTCTGGGTCAGGCGCTCGACCTTGGTGTGTTCGAAGACCTGCGCGCCGCGCATCTTCGCGGCCCCGGCATAGGCGTGAACGGTGCCGGTGGTGTCCACATACCCCTCGCGGTCGGCCCACATGGCGCCGAGGATGCCGTCGGTCGACATGATCGGGCAGCGGTCCTGCGCCTCTTGCGGCGTCAACAACTCGCAATCCTCGATCCCGATGGACTGGAACACGCGATAGGCCGATTGCAGCCACTCCCACCGTTCGGGCGTGCCCGCCAGCGTCAGCCCGCCGGTCATGTGCAGGCCGATGTTCTGGCCCGACTCGCGCTCGATCTCGGGCAGAAGGTCGATGGTATAGGCCTGCAGCGCCGCCATGTTCGGATCGGCGTTCAGCGCATGGATACCGCCCGCCGCGTGCCAGCTGGAGCCCGCCGTCAGAACCGAGCGTTCCAGCAGGCAGACATCGGACCAGCCGAATTTCGCAAGGTGATAGAGCACCGATGCGCCGACGACACCGCCGCCGATGACGACGACACGATAGTGGGATTTCATGGCCGGACCCTCCGCTGCGACCCTTGTTGCGGGGAACGGTAATCCGCTCTGGACATACCTGTCCAGAGATCTTTGCGCAGGTCGTCAGCGCGCCTTGCGCGCCACGGAATAAAGGCCTGTCAGCGCAAAAGCCGTCGCCGCGACGCAGACGATGGAGGGCCCCGCGGGCGTGTCGAGGACATAGGCCGCCCGCAGGCCGACAAGGGCGGAGGCCGCGCCGATGCCCGCCGCGATCAGCGCCATCGCCTCGGGCGTTCTCGCCAACGGCCGGGCCGCGGCGGCTGGCACGATCAGCATGGCCGCGATCAGCAGAACGCCCACGACCTTGATCGCCACCGCCACCGTGATCGCCAGCGCCAGCGTCAGGATCAATTGCTCGTGCCGCGGGTTGATCCCCGCCGCATGGGCCATGTCGGGGCTGAGCGTCGAGGTCAGCAGCCGCGACCAGCGCCAGCCGATCAGCCCCACGACCAGCGCGGCCCCGCTCCAGATCACGCCCAGATCGCCGCGTGAGACGGCAAGGATGTCACCGAAGAGATAGGCCATCAGGTCGATCCGGATGCCCGACAGGAAAGACACGGCCACAAGCCCGAAGGCCAGCGCCGAATGCGCCAGAACGCCCAGCAGCGTGTCCATCGCGTAGCCCCGGCCCGACAGCGCGCTGACCGTCAGCGCCATGGCCAAGGCCACCGCCATCGCGCCCGCGAAGATCGACAGCTCGAGCGCCAGCGCCAGCGCCACGCCAAGGATCGCGGCATGGGCCGTCGCGTCGCCGAAATAGGCCATGCGCCGCCAGACCACGAAACTGCCAAGGGGGGCGGCGGCAAAGGCCACGCCGATGCCCGCCAGCGTTGCGCGGGTCATGAAATCGTCCAGCATCACTCGGCCGCCTCGGTCTTGTGGTCATGCGGATGGGCGTGATCATGGGAATGCCCGTGGTCATGCCCATGATCATGTTCATGCCGGTAGAGCGCCAGCGCCCCGCCCGTGCCGGTGCCGAAGAGCGCCCGGTATTCCGGGGCGGAGGAGACGATTTCGGGCGTCCCCTCGCAGCAGACATGGCCATTGAGGCAGATCACCCGGTCGGATGCGCTCATCACGACGTGCAACTCGTGGCTGATCATCAGCACGGCGCAGCCGGTCTCGCGCCGCACCTGTTCGATCCGGCGGTAAAAGGCCGCCGATCCGGGCTGGTCAAGGCCCTGCGTCGCCTCGTCGAGCAGCAGGATATCGGGCCGGTGGATCAGGGCATGGGCCAGCAGGACGCGCTGGAACTGACCGCCCGACAGGCCCGACATCTGTTGCCCCGACAGGTCGGGCACGCCCGCCTGCTCCAGTGCGCGAGCGCAATCGGTGCGGCTGATGCCGCCCGGCAGGCGCAGGAAGCGCTCCACCGTGATCGGCAGGGTCGGGTCGATGTGCAGCTTTTGCGGCACGTAGCCCAGCCGCAGCCCCGGCTTGCGCGTCACCCGGCCCGCGGCGGGCTCCACCGCGCCGATGATCGCGCGCAACAGGCTGGTCTTGCCCGAGCCGTTCGGCCCGACCACCGTGACGATCTCGCCCGGCTCGATGGTCATGTCGACATGCGCCAGCGCCATGTGCCCGCCGTAGCGGACGCTCAGGTTCTCGACCGTGATCAGGCTCATGGCGCGGCCTTTTCCGCGCAATCGGGGCACAGCCCCTCGGCCTCGACCACGGCGCGTTCGATGGTGAACCCGACGGCGCGCGCCGCCTCGCCCAATGCGCCGCGGGCAGGGGTGGCCTGCGCCTCGGCGACCGCGTCGCAGGCGCGGCAGATCATGAAGGCGGGCGAGTGGCTTGCGCCGGGATGGGCGCAGGCGATGAAGGCGTTCAGCCGCTCGATCCGGTGCGCGAAGCCCTGCGCGACAAGAAACTCCAGCGCGCGGTAAGCCACCGGCGGTTGCGAGCCGAAGCCGCCCTCGCGCAGCCGGTCCAGCACCTCGTAGGCCCCGAGCGCGCGGTGCTCCTTCAGCAGGCACTCCAGCGCCGCGCGCCGCACGGGCGTAAAGCGCAACCCCTCGGCGGCGCAGCGCGCCTCGGCCTCGGCCAGCGCGCTGGTGACGCAATGGGCGTGGTCATGGCTGCCGAAACCCACGGGGTCGGCCCCGTCGGCGTGGTGCGGTGGGCTTGTCATGTTATTTCATATCATGTATCGGACCGTCACTGTTATAAAATCACATGGAGTTGGGAATGTCCAGAAAGCCCCTGACGCTCGCCGCCGCGACCGCCGTGATCGCCTCGCCCGCATGGGCCGAGGTGCCGCGGGTGGCGGTCGACATCGCGCCGGTCCATTCGCTCGTCGCGCGGGTGATGGAGGGGGTGGGCACGCCCGACCTGATCGTCGCACCGGGCGCAAGCCCTCATGAATACAACCTGCGCCCGTCCGAGGCCTCGGCCCTGCAGGAGGCCGAGATCGTGGTCTGGATGGGCGAAGACCTGACGCCCTGGATGGAGGGCGCGGTCGAGACGCTGGCCGGTGACGCGACGGTGCTGACCCTGCTGGAAAGCGAAGGCACGGAGCTTCTGCCGTTCCGCGAGGGGGCATTGTTCGAGGCGCATGTCCATGGAGAGGGACACGACGACCACGGGCACGACGACCATGGGCACGACGACCACGGGCACGACGACCATGGGCACGACGACCACGGGCATGACGACCATGGGCATGACGACCATGGGCACGACGACCACGGGCACGGCGACCACGGGCACGACGACCACGGGCACGACGACCACGGGCATGACGACCACGGCCACGATGACCACGCCCATGGCGCGCATGATCCGCACGCGTGGCTCTCGCCCGAGAACGCGGCGCTCTGGCTGAACACCATCGCGGGTGCCCTTTCGGCGGCCGACCCCGACAACGCGGGTGCCTATTTCGCCAATGCCGCCGCGGGCCGGGCCGAGCTGGAGGCGCTCTCGGCCGAGGTCGAGGCGATGCTCGCCCCCGTCCGGGGGACGGGTTTCATCGTGTTCCACGACGCCTACCAGTATTTCGAGGCCAGCTTCGATCTGCCCGCCTCGGGCGCGATCTCGCTGTCCGACGCGACCGACCCCAGCCCCGCGCGCATCGCCGAGATCCAAGCCCGCGTCGCCGAGCAGGGCGTCGCCTGCGTGCTGTCGGAACCGCAGTTCGACCCGGGCATCGTCGCCGCCGTGATGGAAGGCGCCGAGGCGCGGACCGCGGTGCTTGACCCGCTCGGCTCGACGCTGGAACCGGGCCCTGCGCTTTACGGCGATGTCATCCGGGGCCTTGGCGAAACCCTCGCCGCCTGCCTGTCCGAGGGTTAAGGGGCCTTCGACGTCTCGGGCGGCGCGGTCGGCGCGCCGTCCGGCGCGTCGTCATAGATCGACCAGCCATACGCCCCGCCGCTGGGCGGCAGATCCTCACCGCGCAGGTTGCGGGCCATGTAGGCCTTGGCGATGAAATTCGCCGTGATCGGCGCGGTCAGGAACAGGAAGAGCGAGATCAGAAGTTCGTGGATCGAGATGTGTCCGGTCTTGGCGTAGAAATAGATCATCGAGGCGATCAGAACGCCGCCCACGCCCAGCGTGGTCGCCTTGGTCGGCGCATGCAGGCGTTGCATCGTGGTCCTGAGCTTCACCAGCCCGTAGGAGCCGACGAAGCCGAAGAGGCCGCTCATCACGAGCGCCAGCGAGATCAGGAGTTCCGCGGTCTGGCTCATTTGGGTCTCCTCACTCGATGATGTCGCCGCGCAGCAGGAAGCGGCAATAGGCGACGGTCGAGACGAAGCCGACCATGGCGATCAGCATCGCCGCCTCGAAATAGACCGCCGTGCCGCGCCAGATGCCGTAAAGCACCAGAAGCGCGATGACGTTGATCACCATCGTGTCCAGCGCAAGGATGCGGTCAGCCGAGCTTGGCCCCTGCGCGATGCGCCACAGGTCGAGCAGAAGCGCCACGCCGTAGCACAGGGCTGCGAAGAGAAGGGCGTATTCGATCATGGAAAGATCTCCTTCAGGCGGGCCTCGTAGCGCGACTTGATGTCGTCGCGCACGGCGTCCGGGTCGTCGGCATGCAGGCAATGGACAAGGATCGACCGGCCATCGGCGGCCAGCGTGGCCGAGACGGTGCCGGGCGTCATGGTGATCGTGCCCGCCAGCACGGTGATGGCTTCGGCCGAGGTCAGCTCGATCGGCACCGGAATCCAGTGCGAGCGGATCGTGCGCTCGCGCTTGAACAGGATGATCATGGCGACCTGCACATTGGCCACGACGATATCCCACAGCACGATCAGCCCGTATTCGACGATCTTGAGCGGCCGTGCGATGCGGGGCCGGTCGGGCCAATAGGCCTTGGTCAGCATCGGTATGGCAAGCCCGAAGCCCGCCCCGAGGATCAGGTTGCCCAGCGTGAAGGTGTTCACCAGCCCCAGCCAGACAAGGATCAGCGTGAGGCTGAGAAGCGGGTGGGGGATCAGGCGCATCAGCATTGTCTCAACCCTCCGTCTCGGGCGTCAGCACGGCCGTTGTATAGCCCGCACGGTCGTAGAGCTGCGCCGCGGTGTCCTGCAGGTAGGACGAGAGCGGCCCGGCGAAGACCGCCAGCAGCGCCAGCACCGCAAGCCCGGCCATGGCCGGCGCGACCTCGAGCGGGCGGGCGGCTGCCGCGACGGGCGTGTCCGTCTCGGGCGCGGGCGTGGCGGTGGATTTCCAGAACAGCACGCTGCCCGCGCGGGCGAAGCCCAGGATCGTTACGAGCGAGCCCGCCAGCACCGCCGTCCAGGCCCAGCCGATGGTGCCGGGCGCGCGCAGCGCGTCGAGGACCAGCAGCTTGCCGAGGAAGCCGGAGAGCGGCGGCATGCCCGCCATGCCGATGGCCGCGGCGAAGAAGAGCGCCGCGAAAAGCCCGTTCTGCACCGTAGGCGGCCGCGGGGTCAGCGTATCGCCCGCCCGCCGCCTGACGACGAGGTCGGCCACGAGGAACAGGCAGGCCGCCGCGAAGGTCGAGTGGACGAGGTAGTAGAGCCCCGCCGAGGTCGCCTCGGGCGTGAAGGCCGCCAGCGCGATCAAGAGCGTGCCCATGGACCCCAGCACCGAGAAGGCGATGAGCGGCATCAGCCGCCGCGCGCCCAGCACGCCGAACGCGCCGATGGCGATGGTGATGATGGCGGCGGGGAAGAGCCATGTCGCGGCCAGGTCCTCGGTCCCTTCGATGCCGGGGCCGAAGGACACGGTATGCACCCGCAGGATCGCGTAGGCGCCGACCTTGGTCATGATGGCAAAGAGGGCCGCGACCGGGGCAGGGGCGTTGGCATAGGTGCCGGGCAGCCAGAACTGCACCGGGAAGAGCGCGGCCTTGACCGCGAAGACGATCATCAGGAGCATCGCGGCCACGCGCACCAGCGCCGCTTCCTCGGGCGGGATCGTGGCCACCACGCGCCCGATGTCGGCGATGTTCAGCGTGCCGGTCGAGGCATAGAGCGTCCCGAGCGCGAAGAGGAACAGGGTGGAGCCCGCAAGGTTCATCACCACGTATTGCAGCCCCGCCTGCATCCGCGCGCGCCCGCCCGAATGGATCATCAGGCCGTAGGAGGCGATCAGCAGCACCTCGAAGAAGACGAACATGTTGAACACGTCGCCGGTCAGGAAGGCACCGCAGATGCCCATCAGCTGAAACTGGAACAGCGCGTGGAAATGCTTGCCGCGCGCGTCCCATCCCGTTGCGATGGCATGGATCAGCACCAGCAGCGCCAGCGTCGCGGTCAGAAGCACCATCAGCGCCGAGAGCCGGTCGAGCACCAGCACGATGCCGAAGGGCGCGGGCCAATCGCCCAGACGGTAGACATGCGTCGCCCCGTCGGCGGCCATGCCGAACAGCCCCAGCGCCACCGCCAGCAGCGCAACCGTCCCCGCGACCGAGGCCGTCCGCGCCAGCACGATGTCGTGCCGCATCACGAAGCCGATCAGCGGTGCCAGCATCGCCGGCAGCACGACGGGTAGGATGATCCAGTGCATCAGGCGTCCTCCCCTTCCGCGGCGGCGTCAAGATCGACGCGGTCGGTGTCCGCCTCGAGGTAGGAGGCAAGGCCGATCATCACCAGAACCGCCGTCATCCCGAAGGAGATCACGATCGCGGTCAGGACGAGGGCCTGCGGCAGCGGGTCGGTGTAGCTCGCCTCGCCGTATTTCGACAGGATCGGCGACTGGTCGATGGCCAACCGCCCGCTGGCGAAGATGAACACGTTCACCGCGTAGGACAGGAGCGCCAGCCCGAGGATGACGGGGAAGGTGCGCAGCCGCAGCAGCAGGTAGACCCCGCCCGCGGTCAGCACGCCCACGGCACTTGCAACGACGATCTCCATCTCAGCGCCCCTCCGTCGCAGGGTCTGTCACGGTGTTTGCCGCGGTGTTTGTGGCGACATGCGCGCCGGGGTCGTAATCCATCGGTCCCTCGTTCACCGTCTCGCCCGCGAAGCGCGCGATCCGGCTCAGGCTGTAGAGCATCAGCATCACCGCGCCCAGAACCGTCAGGAAGACGCCGAGATCGAAGAGCATGGCGGTGGCCAGCTCGAATTCCTCGATGGGGGGCAGGTGAACGTAGGTATAGGCGCTCGTCAGGAAGGGTTGCCCCGCCAGCCACGCGCCCGCACCGGTCAGCCCCGCGATGACGACGCCGAGGCCGATCATCGTGTGATACTCGATGCGCTTGCGCTCCTGCGTCCAGGCGAAACCGCTGGCCATGTATTGCATCAGGAGCGCGATGGCGACGACCAGCCCCGCGACGAAGCCGCCGCCCGGCTGGTTGTGGCCGCGCAGGAAGATATAGGCCCCCACCACGATGGCGATGGGCATCAGCACGCGGGTGACCACCACCATCATCAGCGGGTGCCGGTCGCGCGAGCGGTCCTGCGCATAGTCCATGGTCTTCAGCCGCCGCGCCGCGGGCCCGTCCAGCAGCGCATGCATCAGCGCGTAGATCAGGAAACCCGCGATCCCCAGAACGATGATCTCGCCATAGGTGTCGTAGCCGCGGAAATCCACGAGGATGACGTTGACGACATTGGTGCCGCCGCCGCCCTCGTAGCTGTTCTCGATGTGATAGCCCGAGATCGTCTCGATGTCCCGCCGCAGGAAGGCCCAGGCAAGCCCCCCCACACCCGCGCCCGCCGCCAGCGCGATGGCCCCGTCGCGCAGCTTCAGGCCGATGGGGCTTTCCTTGGGCGTTTCCTTGGGCAGGAAATGCAGCGCCAGAAGAAGCAGCATGATGGTCACGGTCTCGACCGAGATCTGCGTCAGCGCAAGGTCGGGCGCGGAGAGATAGACGAACCCCGCCGAGATCGACAGGCCGATGATCCCGATCAGCACCAGCGCGCGGAAGCGGTTGTGGTGCATGGTCACGACGGCCACCGTCGCCACGATCAGCATGACCCAGCCCACCGCGATCACGGGCGGCACCACCAGCAACTCGCGCGTTGTCTCGGACAGGCCCGAGCCGCGATAGGCGATGTAGCCGAGCGTCACCGAGGCGACGGTGAAGATGGCGAGGTAGCGCGAGATCGCGCCGTTATGCGCGCCCTCGGTCGCGCTGCGCGACAGCGCCACCGCGCCCGCGATCAGCCGGTCGAAGATCGCCTTCGCCTCGGGGCGGGGGGCCTTGATCCAGGCCGCGTCCAGCGGGCGGTGCAGGCTCAGAAGAACCGCGCCGCCCAGAACCGCGATGACCGACATGTAAAGCGCGGGCGTGACGCCGTGCCAGATCTTCAGATGCGGGTGCAGATCGGCCCCGGTGACGGCGTTGGCCGCGGCGGTCACGATCCCCTCGGCAAGGAAGGGGGCGACACCGATCACGACGACCAGCGTGGCCAGCAGCGCGGGCGCGGCCCACATGCCGAAGGGCGGATCATGCGGCTTGTGCGGGTAGTCGTCGCGCACCGGGCCAAGGAAGACGTGGGACACGAAGCGCAGCGAATAGGCTACCGACAGAAGCGCGCCGATGGTCGCCATGACGGGCACGGCATAATGGCTGCCGAACCAATCGGTGTGCGAGGCCTCCTCCAGCATCATCTCCTTCGACAGGAACCCGTTCAGAAGCGGGATGCCCGCCATCGACAGCGCCGCGATGGTGCCGATCCCGAAGGTCACCGGCATCAGGTGCCGCAGGCCGCCCAGCCGCTTGATGTCGCGGGTGTGGGTCTCGTGATCCACGATCCCCGCGGTCATGAAGAGCGCGGCCTTGAAGGTCAGGTGGTTGATGATGTGAAAGACGGCGGCGACGGCTGCGGCCTGCGTGCCGAAGCCCAGGAGCATGGTCAGAAGGCCAAGGTGGCTGACCGTCGAGAAGGCGAGCAGCGCCTTCAGGTCATCCTTGAAGAGCGCGATCAGCGCGCCCAGCACCATGGTCACAAGCCCGGTGGTCGTGACGATGTAGAACCACGCGTCGGTCCCCGCGAGAACCGGCCACATCCGCGCCATGAGGAACACGCCCGCCTTCACCATTGTGGCCGAATGCAGGTAGGCCGAGACCGGCGTGGGCGCGGCCATCGCGTGCGGCAACCAGAAGTGGAACGGGAACTGCGCCGACTTGGTGAAGGCGCCCAGAAGGATCAGGATCAGCGCGGGCAGATACATCTCCGAGGCGCGGATCGCCTCGCCTGCCTGCAGGATGTCGGTCAGGTTGTAGCTTCCCGCGATATTGCCGAGGATCAGCATGCCGCCGATCATTGCAAGGCCCCCGGCACCCGTGACCGTCAGCGCCATCCGCGCGCCTTGCCGTCCCTCCGGCAGGTGCTTCCAGTAGCCGATGAGCAGGAAGGAGCTGAGCGAGGTCAGCTCCCAGAAGATTAGCAGAAGCAGGATGTTGTCGGAAATCACGATGCCCAGCATCGCGCCCTGGAAGAGCAGCAGGTAGGTGTAGAACTGCCCCATCGGGTCATCGCCCGACAGGTAGAAGCGCGCGTAAAGCGTGATCAGCAGGCCGACGCCCGTGATCATGCAGGCAAAGAGCAGCCCCAGACCGTCGAGGAAGAAGGAGGCCGACAGCCCAAGCTGCGGCAGCCAGTCGATCTCGGCCGTGATGACCTCGCCCCGCAGCACGGCGGGGGCGAGGATCAGCAGCATCACCAGCGCCAGCGCCGTGGGCACCGCCGCGGTCCACGCGCAGACGGTGCGGCCCGCGCGGATCATCAGCCCCGGAAGAAGCGCGCCGACGAATGGCAGCAGCGCGATCAGAAAGAGGAAATGGCCCCCTGCGCTCATCTGGTGTCCCTTGTGTGCCGTCTTGTGCATGCACTGTTATCGGCACGCGGTCAGGTTGTAAAACGTCACGATCGGCGGGTGTATAGGTAGAGCGGCCCAATGCCGCGGGCTGGCCCCGTCTCAGGCGCTGCGCAACTGGCGGCGGATGTCCTGCGGGCTTGCCCCGAACTCAGCCCGGAACCGCCGCGTCATCGCCGAGGCGTCGGCGTAGCCCACCCGTCCCGCGATCTCGGTCACCGACAGCGGGCTGTCCTGCACCAGCCGCCAGGCCTCGGACATGCGGATCGCCGTGTAGACGCCTTGCGGCGAGCGGCCCGCCGCCGCGCGGCAGCGCGCCTCGAGGCCCCGCTGGCTGATGCCGAGGCGGCGGGCAAGCTCGGGGATCGGCAGGGGCTGCTCGACGTGCCGCCGCATCAGCGCCGCCGCGGCGCGCAACACCCGGTCCCGCGTCAGCCCCGGCAGGTGCGGCCCCGCCTCGGGGCGCTCGCCATGCATGAAGAGCGCCGAGACATCGAGGCTCAGTTTCGGCCCGTGATGGCGCGCGATCAGCTCCAGCATCAACTCCAGCGTCGTGGTCGCCCCCCCGCAACTCAGACGGTCGCGGTCGATGACCGTCCGGTCGCGCAGCACCTGAACCTCGGGGTAGCCCTCTTCGAACTCGGTCAGCACGTCCCAATGCGAGGTCGCGCGATACCCGTCCAGCAGCCCCGCCGCGGCCAGCAGCAGGCTGCCGGTATCTAGCCCAGCCACCGCCCGACAGCGCCGCGCCGCCGAGCGCAGCGCGCGCAGCGTGTCGGGCGTGGCCAGCTGGCGATGCCCGTAACTGGGCATGACCAGCAGGTAATCGGCCCCCGGCATCCGCGACAGGCGCATCCCCGGCGTGACGGGCAGGCCGCTCGACGAGTGCAACTGCCCGGCCCCGAGCCCCAGATAGGTCCAGCGATACAGCGGTTTGCGCGCCAGCGTGTTGGCCGCGCGCAAGGGCTCCACCGCATTGGCGAGGCAGAGGTTCGAGAAACTCGGGAACAGCAGGACGGCAACCTCGATCATGCGTGCAATTTTCGAATCCTGCAGGATTATCGGACAAGTCTGCATGATGTCGCCCCGCGCGGCTTCCTAGCAATGAAAAAGATGCAGGGAGGGCGTCATGGATTTCGGACTGACAGCGGAACAGGAGATGATCGTCACCACGGTCCGCGACTTCGTCGAGGCCGAGATCTACCCCCACGAGGCCGAGGTCGAGCGCACGGGCGAGGTGCCGCCGGAGCTTGCCGCCGATATCCGGCGCAAGGTCATCGAGATGGGCTTTTGGGCCTGCAACTTCCCGCAGGAGGTGGGGGGCGGTGGCCTGAACCATCTCGAGTTCACGCTGGTCGAGCGCGAGCTGGGCCGCGGCTCCATGGCGCTGACGCATTTCTTCGGGCGGCCGCAGAACATCCTGATGGCCTGCGAGGGCGACCAGCGCGACCGCTACCTTCTGCCCGCCGTGCGGGGCGAGCGGATGGATGCGCTTGCCATGACGGAACCCGACGCCGGGTCGGACGTGCGGGGAATGAAATGCACCGCGCTGCGCGATGGCGGCGATTGGGTGGTGAACGGCACCAAGCATTTCATCTCGGGCGCCGATCACGCGGATTTCTTCATCGTCTTCGTCGCCACCGGCGTCGATGAAACGCCCCACGGGCCGAAGAAACGGATCACCTGTTTCCTCGTCGACCGCGGGCATCCGGGCTTTACCGTGCGCGACGGCTACAACTCGGTAAGCCATCGCGGCTACAAGAACTGCATCCTTGAATTCGACGACTGCCGCCTGCCGGATGCGCAGGTGCTGGGCGCGGTCGACGGCGGCTTCGAGGTGATGAACACCTGGCTTTACGCCACCCGCCTGACGGTGGCCGCCTTTTCCGTCGGCCGCGCGCGGCGCTGCTTCGACATGGCCGTCGACTGGGCCGCCGAGCGACGGCAGTTCGGGCAACAGATCGCCAAGTTCCAGGGTGTCAGCTTCCAGGTCGCCGACATGGTGACCGAGATCGACGCCGCCGACTGGCTGACGCTGGCCGCCGCCTGGCGGCTGGACCAAGGCCTTCCTGCCAACCGCGAGATCGCCTCGGCCAAGCTCTACGCCTCCGAGATGCTGGCGCGGGTGACGGACACGACGCTGCAGATCCATGGCGGCATGGGGCTGATGGACGATCTGCCCATCGAACGCTTCTGGCGCGATGCCCGCGTCGAACGGATCTGGGACGGAACCTCCGAGATCCAGCGCCACATCATCGGGCGCGAGATCTTCCGCCCGAAGGGCGCCTGAGATGCAGCCGCTCTCGCGCCTGATGCGCCCCCGCTCCATCGCCGTGGTGGGGGGCGGGACATGGTGCGCCGCCGTGGTGGCGGGCTGCCGCAAGATCGGCTTCGCCGGGCCGGTCTGGCCGGTGCATCCGGTGAAGGCAGAGGTCGCGGGCTTGCCCGCCTTCGCCTCGGTCGCCGATCTGCCGGAAGCCCCCGATGCCGCCTTCATCGGCGTGAACCGCGAGGCCAGCATCGAGGTCTTGCGCGCGCTCTCGGCCATGGGGGCGGGCGGCGCGGTCTGTTTCGCCTCGGGCTTCCGCGAGTCGGTCTCGGAAACCGGCGATGGTGCTGCGCTCGAGGCCGCGCTGGTCGAGGCTGCGGGCCCCATGCGCATCCTCGGGCCGAATTGCTACGGCTTCCTCAACCTGCTCGACGGCGCGGCGCTCTGGCCCGACCAGCACGGGGCGGAGCGGGTGGAGACGGGTGTAGCAATCGTAACTCAATCCTCCAACCTCGCCCTGAACCTGACGATGCAGGCCCGCGGCCTGCCGCTGGCCTATGTCGTCACGGTCGGCAACCAAGCCCAATCGGGCCTGCCCGAGATCGCCGAGAGCCTGCTCGAGGATCGCCGCGTCACGGCCCTTGGCCTGCATGTCGAAGGGGTGGGCGACCTTGCGGCCTTCGCCGCCATGGCCGCCCGCGCGCGCGCCATGGGCAAGCCCGTCGTCATCCTGAAATCCGGCTCCTCCGAAGGTGCGCGCGCCGCGGCGCTGTCGCACACCGGCTCGCTTGCGGGCAGCGACGCGGGGGCGGGGGCGCTGTTCGAGCGGCTGGGCCTCGCGCGGGTCCGCACGCCCGCCGAGATGGTCGAGGCGCTGAAACTGCTCCATGCGCTCGGTCCCTTGCCCTCGGGGGACATCGGCGTCCTGTCCAGTTCGGGCGGCGAAGCGGGGATCATCGCCGACATGGTGGAGGGCCGCGCGCTGCGCTGCCCGCCCCTGACCGAGGCGCAGCGCGACGGGTTGCGCGCGGCGCTCGGCCCCAAGGTGGCGCTGGCCAACCCCTTGGATTACCACACCTATATCTGGGGCGACCGTGCCGCGCTTGCGCGCGTCTTCACCGCGATGTGCGCGCCCCATGTCGCCATCGGCGTGGCGATCCTCGACTTCCCGCGCCCCGACCGCTGCGACGCCTCCGCCTGGGAGATCGTGATCGACGCCTGCGCGGATGCGACGGCCGCCACCGGCGTCCCCATGGCGATCCTCTCGAGCCTGGCCGAGACCATGCCCGAGGCGACAGCGCGGGCGATGCTGGCGCGGGGCGTGGTGCCCCTGGCGGGCTTCGCCGAGGGGCTGGCCGCGCTGGAGGCCGCGGCGCGGCTGGGGCAGG
>NZ_JASJOE010000060.1 GCF_030163755.1 Roseicyclus amphidinii | reverse complement strand
CGGCCGCCGCCGCGGCGCCCGCTGCCAGCGACGATCCCGCACAGGCGCCCGGCGCGGTGACCTCGCCCATGGTGGGCACGGTCTACCTGCAGCCCGAACCGGGCTCGAAATCCTTCGTCTCGGTCGGCGACAAGGTCAGCGAGGGGCAGACCCTCCTGATCGTCGAGGCGATGAAGACGATGAACCAGATCCCCGCGCCCCGCGCGGGCACCGTCAAGCGCATCCTCGTCGAGGATGGGGCGCCCGTCGAATACGGCGCGCCGCTCATGATCATCGAGTGAGCGGGGCCGACGCGATGTTCAACAAGATCCTCATCGCCAACCGCGGCGAGATCGCGCTGCGCGTCATCCGCGCCGCGCGCGAGATGGGGGTGGCCACTGTCGCGGTGCATTCCACCGCCGACAGCGACGCCATGCATGTGCGCATGGCCGACGAGGCGATCTGCATCGGCCCGCCGCCGAGCGCGCAGTCCTACCTGTCGATGCCGGCCATCATCTCGGCCTGCGAGATCACCGGGGCCGAAGCGATCCACCCCGGCTACGGCTTCCTGTCGGAAAACGCCAATTTCGTGCAGGCGATCGAGGATCACGGGATCAAGTTCATCGGCCCCTCGGCCGAGCATATCCGCCTGATGGGCGACAAGATCACCGCCAAGGACACGATGAAGAAGCTGGGCGTGCCCTGCGTTCCCGGCTCGGAGGGCGGGGTGCATCACCTTGACACCGCCTATGCCGTGGCCGAGGAAGCGGGCTACCCGGTGATCGTCAAGGCCACCGCAGGCGGCGGCGGGCGCGGCATGAAGCTGGCGCGCAACCGCGACGAGCTGGAAACCGCCTTTCGCACCGCCCGGACCGAGGCCAAGGCCGCCTTCGGCAATGACGAGGTCTATATCGAGAAATACCTCGGGCGTCCGCGTCACATCGAGGTGCAGGTCTTCGGCGACGGGCGCGGGCAAGCCGTGCACCTGGGCGAGCGCGACTGCTCGCTGCAGCGCCGTCACCAGAAGGTCTTCGAAGAGGCCCCCGGCCCCGCCATCGACCCGGCCACCCGCGACCGGATCGGGGCGACCTGCGCCAAGGCCGTGGCGGACCTCGGCTACGAGGGGGCGGGCACGATCGAGTTCCTCTACGAGGACGGCGAGTTCTTCTTCATCGAGATGAACACCCGGCTGCAGGTCGAACACCCGGTGACCGAAGCGATCTTCGGCGTCGATCTCGTGCGCGAGCAGATCCGCGTCGCGGCAGGGCTGCCGATGTCCTTCAACCAGGGCGACCTGGAGGTGAACGGCCATGCCATCGAGGTGCGGATCAACGCCGAGAAACTGCCGAATTTCGCGCCCTCGCCGGGGCGGATCACGCAGTATCACGCGCCGGGGGGCCTTGGCGTGCGGATGGACAGCGCCATCTACGACGGCTACCGCATCCCGCCCTATTACGACAGCCTGATCGGCAAGCTGATCGTCCACGGCCGCGACCGGCCCGAGGCGCTGGCGCGCCTGCACCGGGCACTGGGCGAGCTGATCATCGACGGCGTCGACACCACGATCCCGCTTTTCCACGCGCTGCTCGATGCGCCCGCGGTGCAGTCGGGCGATTACACGATCCACTGGCTCGAGGGCTGGCTTGCCGAGACTCTCGGCTGACAGGTCGCGGCCTGCGCCGCCGATCCCTCCGGAGGCGATCCCCCGCCTGCCGGAGGGCGGCCCGGTGGTCGATCTGGGCGCGGGATTGCCTCCCGCGCGTCTTCTGCAGTTTCCGCAGGACTTTCCCGGACTGCGCTCTAGCTTGTCGCTCATGGCGCATGACATGTTCAGCCCGGCCCGCCCGGCGCTGTCACCGGAGCTGATGATACGAGCTTATGCTGCCGGCATCTTTCCGATGTCGGACGGCGCGGATCACGACGGCATCTTCTGGGTCGACCCGCAGCGCCGCGGCGTGTTCCCGCTGGATGCCTTCCACATCTCGCGCAGCCTGCGCCGCCGCCTCGCCAAGGGCGATTACGAGGTGACCGTGAACCGCGACTTCGCGGGCGTTGTCGCCGCCTGCGCCGACCGGCCCGAGACCTGGATCAACGCCGAGATCTTCGGCACCTACACGGCGCTGCATGCGCTCGGCTACGGCCAGTCGGTCGAGGTCTGGATGGAGGGCCAGCTTGCAGGCGGTGTCTTCGGCGTGACGCTCGGCGCGGCCTTTTTCGGCGAGTCGATGTTCTCGCGGCGCACGGACGGCTCGAAGATCGCGCTGGCCCACCTGGTCGAGCGGCTGCGCGCGGGCGGCTTTCAACTCTTCGACACGCAGTTCACGACCGAGCATCTCGAGCGCCTCGGCGCGGTTGAGCTGCCACGGGCCGAATACCGGCGGCAGTTGCAGCTGGCGGTCACCAGCCCCGCCGATTTCTTCGCATTGGACCGCGAGGCCCCGCGGTGATCGCGGCAAAGCGATGGAACCGCCGCCTCGGGGCTTGACCCCGGCGCGGATAACGGGGCCTATCAGACCCCGGATGAGGACAATAACACCAGGGACGGACCACATGACTTTGAAGGGCATTCTCCTGTCGGCTTCGATGATCGCGCTTGCGGGCGCGGCCACGGCCGAGACGCGGATCGGGATGATCACCACGCTGTCGGGCGGCGGAGCATCGCTGGGCATCGACGTGCGCGACGGCTTTCTGCTCGCCATGGAACAGGCGGGCCGCGATGACATCACGCTGATCGTCGAGGATGACGAGCAGGCCCCCGACGTGGCCGTGCAGCTGGCCGACCGCATGATCCAGGCCGAGGACGTGGACATCATGACCGGGATCATCTGGTCGAACCTCGCCATGGCGGTGGTGCCCTCGGTCACGGCGCAGGGGGTGTTCTACCTCTCGCCCAACGCGGGCCCCTCGCAGTTGGCCGGGCGCGGCTGCAACCCCAACTATTTCAACGTCGCATGGCAGAACGACAACCTGCACGAGGCCGCGGGCGCCTATGCCAATTCGGCGGGCTATTCCAACAGCTTCATCCTCGCGCCGAACTACCCCGCCGGGCAGGACGCGCTGGCGGGCTACAAGCGGTTCTACGAGGGCGAGCTGGCCGGTGAGCTTTACACCCAGCTTGGCCAGACCGATTACGCCGCCGAGATCGCGCAGATCCGGGCCTCGGGTGCGGACAGCGTCTTCTTCTTCCTGCCGGGCGGGATGGGCATCTCCTTTCTGCGGCAGTATGGCGACAGCGGGCTCGACATTCCCGTGATCGGCCCGGCCTTCAGCTTCGACCAGAACATCCTGCAGGCCGTGGGCGCGGATGCGCTCGGCGTGGTGAACACCTCGCAATGGTCGCCCGATCTGGACAACGAGGCCAACGCCGCCTTCGTCGCCGCCTACCAGGAGGCCTATGGCCGCCTGCCCTCGCTCTACGCGAGCCAGGGGTTCGACACGGCGAACCTGATCCTTTCGGCGCTCGAGGTCGCAAGCCCGGCGGATGACCCCGACGCCTTCCGCGAGGCGCTGCGCGCGGCCGATTTCGTCTCGACCCGCGGCGATTTCGCCTTCGGGCCGAACCATCACCCGATCCAGGACATCTATGTCCGCGAGGTGGTGCAGGAGGGCGACATCTTCACCAACCGCCTTGTGGGAGTCGCGCTGGAAGACCGCGGCGATGCCTACGCGGCCGAGTGCCAGATGTAACCACATCGTCCACGGACGGATCGAGGCCGGTCCACGGGCCGGCCTCGTCTTTTGCGAGGGGGTGAGATGTCCGCGATCCTGATCGTCGAGCAGGTGCTGAACGGGCTGCAATTCGGGGTGATGCTGTTCCTGATGGCGGCGGGGCTGACGCTGATCTTCGGCGTCATGGGCCTGATCAACCTTGCCCATGGCTCGCTCTACATGGTGGGCGCTTTCGTCGCCGCGACGGTGGCGGGGCTGACGGGATCGTTCCTGCTCGCACTGATCGCCGCGATGGCCGCCGCCGCCATGGCGGGCGCGGTCATCGAGATGAGCGTGATCCGCAGGCTCTACCACACCGACCACCTCGACCAGGTGCTGGCGACCTTCGCGCTGATCCTGATCTTCTCCGAAGGGACGCGGGCGATCTTCGGCTCCTTCCCGCTCTACCTCGACACGCCCGCGCTGCTGTCGGGCCCCGTGACCCTGCCGCTCGGCATCGAGTATCCGCGCTACCGCCTTGCGCTGATCGCCGCCGGGCTTGCCGTGGCGCTTGGCCTGTGGCTGCTCATTGCAAAGACGCGCATCGGCATCCAGATCCGCGCGGGCGAGAACGACCGCGAGATGATCGCGGCCTTGGGCGTCGACATCCGCACGCTCTACACCTTCGTCTTCGCGCTTGGCGCGGCGCTGGCGGGGCTGGCGGGCGCGCTGGTGGGCGCGATCCAGTCGGTGCAGGTGGGCATGGGGGAACCGGTGCTGATCCTTGCCTTCGTGGTCATCGTGATCGGCGGCATCGGCTCGATCAAGGGCGCCTTCGTCGGCGCGCTGATCGTGGGGCTGACAGACACGCTGGGGGGCATCTTCCTGCCCGAGTTGTTCAAGCTGTTCATGGAGCCCGCATCGGCCACGCAGATCGGGGCCTCGCTGTCGTCGATGGCGATCTACCTCTTGATGGCCGCCGTCCTGATCTGGCGGCCCACGGGCCTCTACGGGGTGCGCGCATGAGCCGGGAGGGATAC
Source organism: Roseicyclus amphidinii (assembly GCF_030163755.1). Taxonomy (GTDB): domain Bacteria; phylum Pseudomonadota; class Alphaproteobacteria; order Rhodobacterales; family Rhodobacteraceae; genus Roseicyclus; species Roseicyclus amphidinii. Next base: position 13,806 of record NZ_JASJOE010000060.1, on the reverse strand, counting down.
GTCAACGCGGCCCTTGTCGCCGCCCTGATCGGCGTGCCGCTCTGGGCGCATCTGGCGGGAGAGCCCTTTACCATCACGCTGGCCACCCGCGCGGTGATCTTCGCGCTGGCCGCGGTCGGTCTGAACCTTGCGCTGGGGCTGGGCGGCATGGTCAGCTTCGGACATGCAGTGTTCTTCGGGCTGGGCGGCTATGCCATGGGCATCCTTGCCCATCACGCACAGAATTTCCTGCCACTCTACGACGGGCTTTTCCTGATCGAAGGCACGAAATCCATGCCGGTGATCTGGCTGGTGGCGATCACGGTCTCGGCGCTGGCGGCGCTGCTGATCGGGCTTCTGTCGCTGCGCACATCGGGCGTCTACTTCATCATGATCACCCTCGCCTTCGGGCAGATGTTCTACTACTTCACCATCTCCTGGAGCGCCTATGGCGGCGAGGACGGGCTGTCGATCTGGGTCAGGAACGGGTTTCCGGGGCTGAACACGCTCGACCCGATCCAGTTCTATGCCCTTTGTTTCACGCTGCTTTGCGCCGCGCTCTGGCTCACGCACCGCATCGCGCGCTCGCCCTTCGGGCTGATGCTGAACGCCACGCGGCAGGTGCCGCACCGGGTGGAGACCGTGGGCCTCGACGGGCAACGGGCGAAGCTGGTGGTCTTCGTCATCTCGGGCGCGATCACGGGGCTGGCCGGCGCGCTCTTCGCCGATCTCAACCGCTTCGTCAGCCCCACCATGTTCAGCTGGCACATGTCGGGCGAGATCATGATCTTCGTCATCCTCGGCGGCGTCGCGCGGCTGTTCGGTCCTGTCGCCGGCGCGGTGCTCTTCGTGGCGATGGAGCATGTTCTGGGCGACCTGAGCGACTATTGGCACATCTACCTCGGCGCGCTCTTGCTCGGCATCGTGCTGTTCGCGCGCGGGGGTGTCGTGGGACTGCTGGCAGGGCGGGCAAAGAGCCATGACTGAGCCGGTTCTCGACATAAGCGGATTGACCAAGAGCTTCGGCGCGCTGGTCGTGTCGGACAGCATCGACCTGAGCCTTCGGCCCGGCGAAATCCACGCCGTGATCGGCCCGAACGGGGCGGGCAAGACCACGCTGATCGCGCAGATCTGCGGCGCGCTCGCGCCCGACGCGGGCACGATCCGGCTGCGGGGGCAGGACGTGACGGCGCTGCCCACCCGCGCGCGGGCGCGGCTGGGGCTGGCGCGGACCTTCCAGATCTCGGCGCTGGCGATGGAGGATACCGTCCTGCAAAACGCCCTGCTGGGCGCGCTGGGGGCCACGGGCAATCCGTGGCGGCTGTTCCGCCCCGTGCTGTCGGACCGCGACTTGCGCCAGACGGCGGAGGCCGCGCTGGACCGTGTGGGCCTGCTGGAGAAGGCCGCGATGCGCACCGCGGACCTGAGCCATGGCGAGCGGCGGCAGCTCGAGGTGGCGGTCGCCCTCACGCTCAGGCCCGCGGCCTTCGTCATGGATGAACCCATGGCGGGGCTGGGGGCCGAGGGCGGGCAGAAGATGACCGCGCTTCTCGACACCCTCCGGCACGAGGCGCCGATCCTGCTGGTGGAGCATGACATGGACGCCGTCTTTGCACTGGCCGACCGGATCAGCGTGCTGGTCTACGGCAAGATCATCGCCAGCGGCCCGCCCGACGCGATCCGCGCCGACGCCGCCGTGCGCGAGGCCTACCTGGGAGACGAGGGATGAGCCTGCTCACGCTCGAGGGCGTCACCGCCAGCTATGGTGCAAGCCAGGCGCTGTTCGGCATGGACCTGACCCTGTCGGAGGGGGAGGCGGTGGCGATGATGGGCCGCAACGGCATGGGCAAGACCACCACCGTGCGCGCCATCTGCCGGATGCTGCCGGCGCAAGGGCGGCTCGTCTTCGACGGCCATGACCTGACGCGGCTCGCCAGCCACCGGACGGCGCAGCTGGGCATCGGGCTGGTGCCCGAGGGGCGGCGCTGTTTCCGCGACCTGACGGTCGAGGAGAACCTCGTCGTCGCCGCGCGGCGCGGGCATTGGGACCTGTCGCGCGTGGCCGGGCTGTTCCCGCGGCTGGCCGAACGGCGGGGGCAGCGCGCCTCGACGCTCTCGGGGGGTGAGCAGCAGATGCTGGCCATCGGGCGCGCGCTGATGACGAACCCGCGGCTCCTGATCCTCGACGAGGCGACCGAGGGGCTGGCCCCCCTGATCCGGGCCGAGATCTGGGAGGCCATCGCCCGGCTCAAGACCGAGACGGGCCTGTCGCTTCTTGTCATCGACAAGTCATTGAAAGAGCTTAAGGGCGTGGCCGACCGTGCCGTCCTTGTCGCCCGCGGGCAGGTGGCATGGGCGGGCGCGATGGACGCGCTCGACGCGGAAACGAGCGCCCGGCACGTCGGTGTCTGAGGCGCGCGGTACAAGGGGCATGTCATGGGCCGTTTCGAGCGTTACCTGACCCTCTGGGTCGGGCTGGCCATGGTCGCGGGGATCGCGCTGGGCAGCCTTGTGCCGGGCCTTGTCGCGGGCATCGCCGCGGCCGAGGTGGCGAACGTCAACCTTGTCGTGGCCGTGCTGATCTGGGCGATGGTCTACCCGATGATGGTGGGCGTCGACCCCGGAAGCCTGAAGGGCGTGGTCCGCCAACCCAGGGGTCTTGCCATCACGCTGGCGGTGAACTGGCTGATCAAGCCCTTCACCATGGCCGCCCTTGGCGTGGTGTTCTTCGAGGTCGTCTTCGCCGACCTGATCGCGCCCGAGGATGCGCAGCAATACATCGCGGGGCTGATCCTGCTGGGGGCCGCCCCCTGCACGGCGATGGTCTTCGTCTGGTCGCAGCTGACCCGCGGGGACGAGGCCTATACGCTGTTGCAGGTCTCGGTGAACGACGTGGTGATGGTCTTCGCCTTCGCGCCCATCGTCGCGGTTCTATTGGGCGTGGCCGACATCACCGTGCCGTGGGAGACGCTGATCCTGTCGGTGGTGCTGTTCGTGGCGCTGCCGCTGGCCGCGGGGCTTGCGACGCGGGCGCGGCTGGGCAGCGACGCGCGGATCGCGGCCTTCCGCGACCGCGTGAAGCCGTGGTCGGTCATCGGCCTGATCGCCACGGTGGTGATCCTGTTCAGCCTGCAGGGGCAGGTGATCCTCGACCGGCCGCTCATCATCGCGCTGATCGCGGTGCCGATCCTGATCCAGTCCTACGGCATCTTCGCGCTGGCCTATGCCGCGGCCTACATGCTGCGCGTGCCGCACCGGATCGCGGCGCCCTGCGCGCTGATCGGCACGTCCAACTTCTTCGAACTGGCCGTCGCGGTCGCCATCAGCCTCTTCGGCCTGAACTCGGGCGCGGCGCTGGCCACCGTGGTGGGCGTACTGGTCGAGGTTCCGGTGATGCTGTCGCTGGTGGCCTTCGCCAACCGCACGCGCACGAGGTTTCAGCAAGGCTGAGATCGGAGCGCGCAGCGCGCGATTGGCCGTTGCGGGGCGTGGCCCGTGCCGCCTAGGCTTTCGCCATGGCCTACCGCTTCGACATCAATGGAACGCGCTACAGCTTCGCCTCGCTCAAGGTGCTTCTGGCGCGTGCCACGCCCGAGCGGAGCGGCGACGTGCTGGCGGGCCTTGCCGCGGACGACCCGGTCGAGCGGCTGGCCGCGCAGCATTGCCTGGCCGATGTGCCGCTCAAGGCGTTCCTCGACGATGTGCTGGAGGTCGATGGCGACGCCGTCACCGCCCTGATCGCGGCGCAGCATGACGCGGCGGCCTTTGCGCCCGTGGCCGCGCTGACCGTGGGCGAGTTCCGCGACTGGCTGCTTGCGCCCAAGACGACCGGCGCCGAGATTGCCGCCCTCGCCCCCGGCCTGACCCCCGAAATGGTCGCCGCCGTCTCCAAGATCATGCGCGCGCAGGACCTGATCGCGGTCACTGCAAGGATCGAGGTGGTCACCCGCTTCCGCTCGACCATCGGCCTGCGCGGCAGGCTGTCCACGCGCAACCAGCCCAACCACCCGACCGACGACAGCCGGGGCATCGCGCTCTCGGCGCTCGACGGGCTGATGATGGGGGCGGGCGACGCGGTGATCGGGGTGAACCCCGCCACCGACAGCCTACCCGATTTCATCCGCATCTGCGAGGTGCTCGAGGCGATCCGCACCCAGCTGAACATCCCCACGCAGCACTGCTGCCTCGGCCATGTCACCACCGCGCTCGCCGCGATCGAGGCGCGCGCGCCGGTCGATCTGGTGTTCCAGTCCGTCGCGGGCTCGGACAAGGCTAACGCGGGCTTCGGCGTCACGCTCGCCCTGCTCGACGAGGCGCATGAGGCGATCCGCGCGCTAGGCCGCGCACCCGAGGGCGCGAACCTGATGTATTTCGAGACAGGACAGGGCGCGGCCCTGTCTGCCGACGCGCATCACGGCATGGACCAGCAGACGATGGAGGCGCGCGCCTATGCCGTCGCCCGGCGCTACCGGCCGCTTCTGGTCAACACGGTGGTGGGGTTCATCGGGCCGGAATACCTTGCCGACGGCAAGCAGATCATCCGCGCGGGGCTGGAGGATCACTTCTGCGGCAAGCTGCTCGGCCTGCCGATGGGGGTGGATATCTGCTACACCAACCATTCCTACGCCGACCAGGAGGACATGGACATCCTTCTGACCGCGCTGGCCGCGGCGGGGGTGAATTTCGTCATCACCGTGCCGGGGGCCGATGACATCATGCTGAATTACCAGTCGCTCGCCTTCCATGACGCGCAGTTCATCCGCGACACGCTGGGCAAGCCCCCTGCCCCGGAGTTCGCCGCGTGGATGGCCGCGAACGGGATCGGCGAGCCCGACACCGCGCTGCCCTCGCTCGAGGCCGCCCTGTCGCAGCTCAGGTTGCCCGCCGCATGACCGACGGCCCCGGCATCACCCGCGCCGAGATCCGCGCCGTGACCGAAGCGCGGCTGACCTTCGGCGCGCGGGGCCGCGCGCTGGAGACGGGCCGCGCGCTCGGCTTCGCGCTCGATCACGCGAAGGCGCGGGCGGCGGTCCTGTCGGAGATCGACACCGGCGCGCTGGGTGCGGCGCTGGCGCGCGCCGGACTGACCCATCACGTCGTGACCAGCGAGGCCGCAACGCGCGACACCTATATCCGCCGCCCGGATTTGGGGCGCCTGCTGCCCGAGGCGGCGCGCACGGCCCTGCCCCGCCCCGCGGGCGGCCTCGACGTGGCGCTGGTGCTGGGCGACGGGCTGTCGGCGACAGCGGTGCAGCTGAACGGCGTGGCCTTTGTCGCCGCCCTTGCCGCCCGCCTGCAGGCCGAGGGGCTGCGCATGGGTCCGGTGATCCTGGCCCGGCAGGCGCGGGTGGCGCTTGGCGACGGCATCGCGCAGGCGATGGAGGCAGAGACGGTGGTGATGGCGCTGGGGGAACGGCCGGGCCTGTCGGCCTCGGACAGCCTCGGGGTCTACATCACGCACCGGCCCGAGCCGCAGACGCCCGACAGCGCGCGCAACTGCATCTCGAACATCCGCGAGGCGGGCACGGGCGTGGAGGACGCGGCAGAGCAGGCCCTTCGGCTCATTCTCGCCATGCGGCGTCTGGGCGAAAGTGGCGTTGCCCTGAGCCGGGCGCTGGGGCGCGTCGCGCTTCATCCGGCCCAAACCCCGCGACCTTGAAGACGCCACATGCTCGAGGCGTCCACAGATGCCAACGCGGCCCATCGGGCGGCCGACCGGTCTCGTGACACGAGACGGAAGAATGGTTGCGGAGACCTGCAACTCACGATTCCTGCGGCTGGTCGAGAGGGTGGTTCCGAGGCTCGTGGCGTGACGACGGCAAGCAGGCGTGAGACGGTGCCATACTACCGAAACCCGGTTCTGTCGCTGCCAATACTTGCGTCGATCACACTCCGACCGCTGTCTCGGCTCAGGGTGAGTTCAAGGCGCTTTCGCGCCTCGGACGTTGGATTGCGGACACTTGGCCCGGCAGAAAACTGATCTTGCGGCAAGGCTGCGCGGGCTTCATTCGAAGAGGTCGAGTTCTTCGTCGATAGCCGCCAACGTGGTGATCCGTTGGCCCACAGCCTCCGGATTGCGTCCGAGGTATGCCACTGCAATCAAACGCAACACCGACAGCATCGTGGCATGCGTGGGCAGTGTCCCGTAGCTGGCGACATGGCAGGGCAGGACAACGTCGGAAAAGCGCTCGGCCTGCGCCGCATAGGCGTGATCGGTCAGCGTGATGATCCGCATGCGCGTGGTGCGGGCATGGGCGAGCAGCGAACGCAGCAGTTTCGGGCGTGGCTCGAAGGTCAGCAGGATCAGTGCATCACGGGGGCCTGTCATCGAGAGCTCGTTCGCCCAGCTCTGCCCCTGCCCGCTCAATTCATGGACGCCATGGCGCAGCCGCGCAAAGAGCAATTGGCCCAGCCGGGCCACACCCTGTTCATCGCCGAAACCGACCAACCATATGCGCGGTGCTGTCTCGAGGATTTGCGCGATGTCGGGCAACAGGTCGGACCGCAGCTCCTCGAAGGTCCGCGTGAGGTTGCGCAATTCCAGTTCCAGGTGGTCGGAGATGGTCCGCCCGAATGTCGCGGGTTGGGACATCGATTCGAGGTCGGCATACGGCTCGCGCCGGTTGCGCTCTTCACGGGCCTGAAGTCGGACCTCTTCGAAGTCCGCATATCCCAAACTGCGGAAGAAACGGGCAGTTGTTGCCTTTGACACGCCCGCGCGAGCGGCCAGTTCCGTGGCGGTATGAGTTTCAACAAGGCTCTGATTTTGCAAAAGAACCTGGGCGATCTTCCTTTCGCTCGACGTCAGCCGCGACGAACGCTCCTGGATTCTGAGGATCAGTCTCGAGGCCATGGGACACGATTTTCCTTGACGTCTGGAACTCTTGTTTCATGGTTGTGAAACAATGAAACGCACGAAATGGACACCATGTCGACCTCCAAGACAATCCGCGAAAAGATATGGACGAAACTGAAAGACGTGGCGAGACCGGACACCCGGTTTCACATGAACTTCGCAGAGGTCATTCCCGATTTCGAAGGGTCCGAGGCGGCCACGGAACGCGTCGTGCAGGACCCGGCCTATGGCGACAGCCGCTTTGCCTTCATTACCCCGGACAATTGCCTGGCCGACCTGCGGCGTCGGATGATCGAGGTCGGCAAGCCATTCGTGATGTCGACCTACGGGATCTACCGCGGGTTCCTGTACCTCGATCCCGCAACGGTGCCTGAAGGCGCAGCACTCTATGCGTCCTGGCTGGACGGGATGGAGCATTTCGGCGTGCCGATCACCCTGGAGGAGATCGCCCGAAAGGGCCGGTTCGACTACCTCGTGACCGGTGCGTCCGCCGTTTCCGTCAACGGTGTCCGGTTCGGCAAGGGGCACGGCTTCTTCGACCTGGAATGGGGCATGTTCACGGATCTTGGCCTCGTGGATGACGACACGCCGGTCCACGCCGTCGTGCATGACGTGCAACTCGTCGAGGACCAGTTGCAGCCCTCGGAGACCGACATTCTCGTTGACACGATCTTCACGCCAACGCGCACCCATGTGGTCGAACGCCGCGCCAAGCGGCCCCGCGGCGTGAAATGGCCCCTGCTCGAACCCAAGCAGATCGCCGACACACCGCCCCTGCAGGAGCTTCAGCGCCTGCAAGGCCTTGCCTGACCCATCCAACAAGAGGAGCCCCTGCCGATGAGCCTCAGACTGAACCGCCGTCACTTCCTGGGAACTGCTGCCGCAACCGCCGCGGCGACGTCCCTGCCTTTCCGCGCCCGCGCGGCCACGCCCTTCACCATGCAGGCCGCATGGATCAACGACGCCGAATTCGCCGGCTATTTCATCGGCATCGACGAGGGCTACTATGCCGAAGAGGGGCTGGACCTGACCTATCTGCCGGGCGGCCCTGACGTGATCCCGGAAAGCACGATCATCGCGGGTCGCGCGGACCTTGCGCTGACCACACCCGACACGACCATCAAGGCCATCGTCGAACAGGGCGCGCCCTTCAAGATCATCGGCGCGCAATACCAGAAGAACCCCATCGGCATCGTCTCGCTGGCGTCCAATCCGATCAACGAACCCCGCGACCTGATCGGCAAGACGCTGGCCGTGCCGCCCGTGAACGTGATCTCGGTGAACGCCATGCTGGCGCTGAACGGGATCGACCCCGGCGAGGTGAACATCGTGCCCTACGCCTATGACCCCACCCCGCTCATCCGGGGCGAGATCGATGCCAGCCTCGATTTCACGACCAACGTGCCCTACACGATCAGCCAGCAGGGCGTGGAGGCGACCTCCTTCCTGCTCTATGATTTCGGCTTCACCATCTACAACGACACCGTCGTCGTGACCGAGGAGACGCTTGCCTCGAAGCGGGCCGAGCTGGTGGCCTGGTTGCGCGCGTCGCGCCGGGGCTGGGAAGAGAATTTCCGCGACCCGAACCTCTGGCCGCCGAGATGGGCCGATACCTGGTTCGCGGGCACGGGCCGGACCATCGAGAACGAGATCTTCTTCAACAATGCACAGCAACCGCTGATGGAAAGCCCGGCGGGCTACATGGCGATGACCGAGGAAGGCATCGAGGCGAACCTGCGCGCGCTTGCCGAGGTGGGCATCAACGGCACGCGCGACATGTTCGACACGACGCTGCTCGAGGAGATCTGAGCGTGACCCCGGACGGAATCTCTCTTTCCGGGGTTGGCAAGACCTTTGCCGGGCGGGGCAAGGTGGTCGAGGCGCTGCGCGACGTCACCTTGTCCTGCCCGAAGGGCTCGTTCACCGCGATCATCGGGCCTTCGGGATGCGGAAAATCCACGGTGATGCGTATCGCGCTCGGGCTTGAAACACCCGATACCGGAGAGGTCCGGATCGCCGGAAAGGCCCCGATGGGCGCCGCCAGGGCCGGCGAGACCGGGGTTGCTTTCCAGGACGCCGCCTTGCTGCCCTGGCGCAGTGTCCGTCGCAACATCGAAGTGCCGCTCGAGGTGCTTGGCCGCTCGATCCCGGAGGCCCGTGACCATGTCCAGCACATGATCGAGCTTGTCGGGCTGAAGGGATACGAAAACGCCCTGCCCGGCGAATTGTCGGGCGGCATGCGCCAGCGGGTCGCCATTGCCCGCGCCCTTGTCACCCATCCGCAGATCCTGTTCATGGACGAACCCTTCGGCGCATTGGACCAGATCCTGCGTCGCCAGATGAACCAGGAACTGCAACGCATCTGGACCGAGACCGGATCGACCGCGCTCCTGGTCACCCACGGCATCGACGAAGCCGTGTTCCTGGCTGACCGCGTTGTGGTCATGCACGCCAACCCCGGCCGGATCGTCGATGTGATCGACGTGGGCTTCGACCGCCCGCGCGCGCCGGGGCTGTTCTCGGACCCGGCCTTTCACCGCGTCTGCGACCATATCGCAGAGGTGCTGCATGGCGGCTGAGGCATCGGGCCAGTGGCGCGGGCTGCGCAACGTGGCGATCCTTCTGCTGATCTGGGAAATCGTCGGGCGGTTCGACCTGGTGGCCGGTGGAGCGCTCCCCGGCATTTCCGAGATCCTGATCCGGCTCTGGATCGACTGGGGCGACTATCCACGCCACATCTGGGCCACGCTCTATGCCTCGACGGTCGGGTTCCTGATCGGCAATGCGCTCGGTATCGGCGCCGGCGTGATCTTCGCGCTTTCGCCCACCACCCTCAGGCTGTTTCGGGGCGTGAACATCGCGGTCTTCGCCCTGCCCCCCATCGCCATAGCACCCATCCTGGTGCTGACCCTGTCGGGGATGGCGCCCCGGATCGCGCTTGCAGCACTTGGGGTCTATTTCGTCACCATGACGGCCACGGTCATCGGCTTGAGCCAGGCCGACAGCCGCGCGACCGATGTGATCCGTGCCTATGGCGGCACCCGCTGGGACGTCCTGCGCCGGGTGCAGTTCCGCGGCGCGCTGCCCTCGATCCTGGCAGGGCTTCGCGTGGCTGCGCCCAATGCGGTTCTCGGGGCCATTCTGGCCGAGTTCGGCGGCGGCGGGCGCTGGGGCCTCGGGGCCTATCTCCTCGGTTCGCTCGGGCGCGGCGAGCCGGATCGGCTCTGGGGCATCGGGCTGGTCGCTACTGTGATCGCTGGCCTGTCCTACGGCCTCTTCGCGCTTCTCGCCGCCCGCACGATCGGCGCCTCGCGCGCGGTCACGCTGAACACGGCGGTGCCGGATGCCGCACCACGCGCCGGGCACCCCGCCGCGCGCCTCGCCCTGACGCTCGGCACCATCGCGCTGCCGTTCCTTGTGTGGTGGGCGTTCATCGAGGTGACCGGCGTGCCGGACCTGATCTCGAAGACACCCTGGGGCGTCGTCGATTACCTGTTCCTCGGCCCCACCGCCGAAAGCGCGCAGGCGCGGCTTCTGGCGGCGCTGGCGGAAACCCTGCCGATCACCTTCCTCGGGATGGCGGCAGGCCTCGGGTTTGCTTTCCTGCTGGCGATCTCGTCCCGGCTTTTCCCGCGCGCCATCGACGCCTTCATGCCCGTGGCGCTTGTCACGCAGACCATGCCGCTGGTCGCCCTTACACCCCTTCTGGTCCTGATCCTGGGTCGCGGCACGTCGCTCACGCTTTGGGTCACGATCTCGGTGACATTCTTCCCGGCCTTCGTCACTCTGGCCCAGGGACTGGCCCTGGTGCCGCGCAGCGCCGAAGAGCTGCCGCGCGCCTATGGGGCGGCACGCTGGACCGAGATGCGCATGGTCACGATTCCCGCCTCGCTGCCCTACCTGTTCGCCGCGACCCGCCTGACTGTGCCGCGTGCGCTTCTCGGCGTGATGATCGCGGAATGGCTGGCCACGGGAAAGGGCCTCGGCAACCTGCTCAACCAGTCGCGCGGGTTCCTCGATTACGGCATGATCTGGACCGTCGCGGCCGTATCGGTCCTTCTTTCGGTCCTGTTCTACCAGGCTGTCGTCATGGTGGAGCGGCGGGTCCTGCGGCGACTTGGCATGGCAACGGCGGAGTGAGGCGATGAGCGACCTGGAAACCCGTATCGCGCAGGGGCGCGGCGATGCGACGGCGGAGCTTGTGCTGCGCGGCGGGACGGTCTGGGACCTCGTGACCGACACCATGATCCCCGGCGACGTGGCGATTTGCGGCGACACGATCGTCGGCATCGGCGCGGACTACGCCGGGCACGCGGTTGTCGACGTGACCGGGCTGACGCTGGTGCCGGGTTTCATCGACACGCATCTGCATATCGAGTCCTCGCTCGTCACCCCGTTCGAATTCGACCGTTGCGTCACACCCCTGGGCGTCACCACCGCAATCTGCGACCCCCACGAGATCGCCAACGTGATCGGCATCGAGGGTATCCGGTATTTCCAGCAAGCCAGCGAGCACACGCTCATGGACATCCGGGTTCAGCTTTCGTCCTGTGTGCCCTCGACCGAGATGGAAACCGCCGGCGCACGGATCGACGCCGAGGATCTGGCGGCGCTGATGAAGCATCCCTCTGGCATCGGGCTGGCGGAGTTCATGAATTACCCCGGGGTGATCCACCGCGACCCCGGTGCCCTGGCCAAGCTGCGCCTGTTCGACGGTCGCCATATCGACGGCCATTGTCCCCAGCTTTCTGGGCGCGACCTGAACGCCTATGCCGCCGCGGGGATTCGCACCGAGCACGAGGCGACCACCGCAGACGAGGCGCTGGAGAAGCTCCAGAAAGGCATGCGCGTTCTGATCCGCGAGGGCTCGGTCTCCAAGGATCTGCACGCGCTGCAACCGCTGCTGACGGACGTCACCGCGCCCTACATGTGCCTGTGCACCGACGACCGGAACCCGCTGGATATCGGCGAAGAGGGTCACCTGAACTTCATGATCGCCGAACTGATCCGGCTTGGCACGTCCCCCCTGGCCGCCTATCGCGCCGCCTCGCTGTCGGGGGCCGAGGCGTTCGGCCTCAAGGATCGCGGCCAGATCGCACCGGGGCGGCGCGCCGACATCGTGGCCCTGTCGGATGTGGCGACCTGCAGGGTCGCCAAGGTCATCGCGGGGGGCGTCGTGGTGGACGAGGCCGCCTTCGCCTCGCGGGGCGGCGTCGCACCGGTCGCGCGCCGGTCGGTACGCGCCCCCCACCTGACGGCGCGCGACTTCCGGACGACACCCAACCGCGAAGAGACCGACGTGATCGGCATTCTCGAGGGCAAGATCATCACCGAGCACCTGCATGAGACCGTGCCGATCGTGGATGGCGACACCCCCCCCGATCCTGCCCGCGACCTGGCCCGGATCGCGGTGGTGGAAAGACACGGCAAGAACGGCAATATCGCCAACGGCTTCGTGCGCGGCTTCGGCCTGAAGGCGGGGGCCATCGCGTCAACGGTCTGCCACGATCACCACAACATCGCCTGTGTCGGGGTGGACTATGCCGACATGGCGCTGGCTGCCAACCGACTGGCACAGATCGAGGGCGGCTTTGTGGTTGCGCAGGACGGCAAGGTCCTTGCGGAACTGTCGCTGCCGGTAGCTGGGCTGATGAGCCTTGCACCCTTCGAACAGGTCAGGGCGGATCTCGAGTGTCTGCGCAGCGCCGCGACATCATTGGGCGTCACCCTCAGGGAGCCGTTTCTGCAACTGGCCTTCCTTGCCCTGCCCGTCATCCCGGCACTGAAAATCACCGACCGCGGCATGGTCGATGTAAAGCGCTTCGAGCTGATCGGCTGACCTATGGCGCCAAACGACAAGGCGCGCCGTCCCGACGAGCTGGGTGCATGGTCGCACAGTTGGTTGCGGGGCGATTTGCACCTGAGGGCCAAGTTATTGATCCTGCTCGATCCAAGTGGGTTCAGGGCTCTCGCCTATCGGCAACGCCTCGATATATATTGATTGCTATAGGAAATTGGTTGCGGGGACTTGCAACTCACGATTTCTGCGGTTGGTGGAGAGGGTGGTTCCGCGGGTTGCGGCGTAGAATTGGCAGGCGGAGCGTGCAAAGGCCCATTGACGTCTTTCCAGTCTTGGCGCCTGAAAAGGTGCGAGAGTCATCCCGTACACAAGGGCGGCTCATGCGAGCTGCCTAACCGCCTCGTATTACTACTGCTTCGGTTCGATCCTCCATCGGCGCGACAGAGGATCGCGCGGCCTCGGTGGCTGCGTTCAATGGCATTCAGCGTTCTCCTCGGCTCCGTTTGCATTCGGAGCGAACCCGCACTGCAAACTTTAAGCACACGAAGGTGGTGGCGCCACCCCGCCCTGCGCCACGACATGTAGTCGGCGGTGGTCGATTGGGACCAGCCAAGAGAAGAGGGAGAGGGCCAACTTGCGGTATTGCGTGATCCTTGGATGGGATGTGGCCAAGTAGCTGCAGCGCTCGACCCAACCAGATGCCGCCGACGTCGGCTTCCGCTATCTCTTTCTGCTTGTGGCTCGGCCAGTTCCTCGTCATCCCAGAAGCCGCCAATGATCCCCTTGGGCAGTTCGCTGCCCTTTCGTCCTGAAATCCCGCTGTCCGAGACGCTGACGCTGTTGTGGTGACCGGGTGCCTATCGCCCGTAACATTTTGCCAGCCGGGCACGTTCCGCTTCGCAATCTAGATCAAGGCAAAGAGCGAAGAAGTCGCGGTAGCGTCCGCGAGCGTGGTGTAATTTCACCGATACGTTCGGTGTGATCCCTGGTGGCCATCGAGGTGTATGTTCGAGGTGGAGTTTGGCGACTTCAACCACGGACCATACGGAGCCCCCGATGACCAAGACGAACATGGACCTGTCCGAGCTTCTGGCCAAGCACGATCAGGGCGACTTCCTGCGCGGCATTGCCGAAGCCGTGCTGCAACTGATCATGGAGACCGATGTGGAAG
>NZ_JASJOE010000005.1 GCF_030163755.1 Roseicyclus amphidinii | reverse complement strand
CGCTGGAGGCCGCGGCGCGGCTGGGGCAGGGGGTGGCGGGCTGCGCCCCGCTGGTGCCGGGGCCCGCGCCGGTCGCGCCGCGCCTGATGACAGAGGCCGAGGGCAAGACGTTGCTAGCCGCCCATGGCGTGCCGGTGCCCCGCCGGGCGGTGGCGTCCACGCCCGCCGAGGCCGCCGCCTGCGCCGTGGAGATCGGCTTTCCGGTGGTGCTGAAGGCGCTCGGCGTTGCCCACAAGACCGAAGCGGGGGCGGTGGCGCTTGGCCTCTCCGACGCCGGGGCGGTCGAGGCCGAGGCGAGGCGCATGGGGGCTACTGAATTTCTTGTAGAAGAAATGGTGCCGGGCGGTGTGGCCGAGATCCTGGTCGGCATCCTGCGCGACCCCGCGCATGGCTTCGTGCTGACGCTGGGCGCGGGCGGCGTGCTGACCGAGGTCATGGCCGACACCGCCTCGCTCCTCCTGCCCGCCGACGCGCCGCAGATCGAGGCGGCGCTCGACCGCCTCCGCATCGCGCCGCTGCTGCGCGGCTACCGCGGCAAGCCCGCCGCCGACCGCGCGGCGCTGGTCACGGCCATCCATGCCGTGCAGGATTGCGCCATGGCCCATGCCGAGACCCTGATCGAGCTGGAGATCAACCCGCTCATCGCCACGCCCGACCGCGCTGTCGCGGTCGATGCCCTGATCCAGTTGGGAGAGACGCCATGACCGACACCCCCATCCGCACCACCCGCCGCGGCGCGGTGCTGGAAGTCACGCTCGACCGGCCCAAGGCCAACGCCATCGACGCCGCCACCAGCCGGATCATGGGCGAGGTCTTCACCGCGTTCCGCGACGACCCCGAGCTGCGCGTCGCCATCCTCACCGGGGCGGGCGAGAAGTTCTTCTGCCCCGGCTGGGACCTGAAGGCCGCCGCCGAGGGCGAGGCACCCGATACCGACTACGGCGTCGGCGGTTTCGGCGGGCTGCAGGAGTTGCGGGGGCTGAACAAACCCGTCATCGCCGCGGTGAACGGCATCGCTTGCGGTGGCGGGCTGGAGCTGGCGCTCTGCGCCGACATCATCCTTTCCGCCGACCACGCGACATTCGCGCTGCCGGAAATCCGGTCGGGGACGGTGGCCGATGCGGCCTCGATCAAGCTGCCCAAGCGCATTCCCTACCATATCGCCATGGAGCTTCTGTTCACCGGGCGCTGGTTCGACGCCGAGGAGGCGGCGCATTGGGGGCTGGTGAACCATGTGCTGCCCGCCGCCGACCTGATGGACGCGGCGCGCGCCATGGCCAATGACCTTGCGGCGGGTCCGCCGCTGGTTTTCGCCGCGATCAAGGAGATCGTGCGCGAGGCCGAGGCGATGAAGTTCAACGATGCGCTGAACCGGATCACGCGCAGCCAGTTCGAGACGGTGGAACGCCTCTACCGCTCGGACGATCAGAAAGAAGGCGCGCGCGCCTTCGCCGAGAAACGCGATCCGGTCTGGACCGGGCGCTGACGGATTTTCGTACGAAAATCCGCATATAGCGATTTTTCGTACGAAAAATCGGGAAAGGAAGGAGAACCGACATGCCCCTGACCATGAGCCGAGAGGTCTTCATCACCTGCGCCGTGACCGGATCGGGCGGCACGCAGGACCGCAGCCCCCATGTGCCGCGCAGCCCGAAACAGATCGCCGACAGCGCGATCGACGCCGCCAAGGCCGGGGCCGCCATCGTCCATTGCCATGTCCGCGACCCCGAGACGGGCGCGCCCTCGCGCCGGTTGGAGCTTTACCGCGAGGTGACCGACCGCATCCGCGAGGCCGAGGTCGACGTGGTGCTGAACCTGACCGCGGGCATGGGCGGCGACATCGTCTTCGGCGGCACCGACAGCCCGCTTCCCGTCGCCCCCGGCACCGACATGGTCGGCGCGGAGGAGCGCGTCGCCCATGTCGCCCAATGCCTGCCCGAGATCTGCACGCTCGACTGCGGCACGATGAATTTCGCCGAAGCCGATTACGTCATGACCAACACGCCCGGCATGTTGCGCGCCATGGGTCGGATGATGACCGAACTGGGCGTGAAACCCGAGATCGAGGCCTTCGACACCGGCCACCTGTGGTTCGCCAAGGAACTGGTGAAGGAGGACGTGCTGGACGCGCCCGCGCTGGTGCAGCTCTGCATGGGCGTGCCCTGGGGCGCGCCGGATGACCTCAACACCTTCATGGCGATGGTCAACAACGTGCCCGAGGACTGGACGTTCTCGGCCTTTTCGCTGGGCCGCAACCAGATGGCCTATGCCGCTGCCGCCGTTCTCGCGGGCGGTCATGTGCGCGTGGGTTTGGAAGACAACCTGTGGCTCGACAAGGGCGTGCTGGCGACCAATGCGCAGCTGGTCGAGCGCGCCGTGGGCATCGTCGAGCGCATGGGCGCGCGGGTGATGACCCCGCAGGAGGTGCGCGAGAAGCTGGGGCTGGTGAAGCGGGCGCCCGGCGAAGCTTTGGCCAAGAAGGTTTGCCCGGAGTGCGGGCACACCTTCAAGGGCAACGGATGGGACGGCATTGATGCACACTGGAAGGCACGGCACGATGATATCATGCCTTATTCCGAAGCGTGGCCCTTGTTGAAGGCGGGCACATACGGACATTCAAAGCAATGACCCGACGGGTCGTCATCACCGGCGGCGCGTCTGGGCTGGGCCTTGCCATGGCCGAGGCCTTCATGGGGCAGGGCGACCGCGTCGCCGTCTGCGACACGGACCCCGCGGCGGTGAAAGCCGTGCCCGAAGGCCTGCGCGCCGAGGTGGCGGATGTGACCAACGCGGGCGCGATGGACGGCTTTCTGGCCGGGATCGAGGCCGATTGGGGCGGGGCCGACGTGGTCATCTCCAACGCCGGGATCGGCGGGCCGGCAGGGCCGCTCGAGACGCTGGAGTTCGCCGACTGGCAACGCTGCCTGTCGGTGAACCTCGACGGGGCTTTCCTGACCTGCCGATGGGCGGCACGGGTGATGAAGGCGCAGGGCGCGGGGCTGATCCTTTTGACCAGCTCGGTCTCGGGGCTCTTCGGCTTTCCGGGCCGCACGCCCTATGTCGCGGCGAAATGGGGGATCGTGGGGCTGACCAAGGCGCTCGCTTCCGAGCTGGGGCCACACGGGGTGCGCGTCAACGCGATCTGCCCCGGCGCGGTCGAGGGGCCGCGGATGGAGCGGGTCATCGCCATGGAGGCCGCGGGCCGCGGCATCCCCGAGGATGCGGTGCGCGCGGGCTTCACCGAGGGCGTGGCGCTGCGCCGTTTCGTGACCGCCGAGGAGGTCGCGGCGATGGCGCTCTTCCTGGCCTCGCCGGGGGCGGCGGCGATCAGCGGGCAGGCGCTCGCGGTGGATGGACATACCGAAAGGACGACATGATGGGACGGAAGGCGGCGATCATCGGGGGGGGCGTCATCGGCGGCGGCTGGGCCGCGCGCTTCCTGCTCAACGGCTGGGACGTGGCGGTCTTCGACCCCGATCCGGAAGCGGAGCGGAAGATATCCGAGGTGCTGGCCAACGCGCGCCGGTCCCTGCCGGGCCTTTACGAGCGCGCGTTGCCGCCCGAGGGGGCGTTGCGCTACCACGCGGACCTCGCCGAGGCCGTGGCCGGCGCGGACTGGGTGCAGGAAAGCGTGCCCGAGCGGTTGGAGCTCAAGCACAAGGTGCTGGCGCAGGTGATGGAGGCGGCACCGGCCGAGACGGTCATCGGCTCGTCCACCTCGGGCTTCAAACCCTCGGAACTGAACGCGCAAGGCGCGCGCGCCGTGGTGGCGCATCCGTTCAACCCGGTCTACCTGCTGCCGCTGGTGGAACTGGTGGGGGCAAGCGAGCAGACCGCGAAAGCCGCCGAGACCCTGCGCGGGATAGGCATGTTCCCCCTGACCGTCCGCAAGGAGATCGACGCCCATATCGCCGACCGCTTCCTCGAGGCGGTCTGGCGCGAGGCGCTGTGGCTGGTGAAGGACGGCATCGCCACCACTGAGGAGATCGACGAGGCGATCCGCATGGGCTTCGGCCTCAGATGGGCGCAGATGGGCCTGTTCGAGACCTACCGCATCGCGGGCGGCGAGGCGGGGATGCGCCATTTCCTCGCGCAGTTCGGGCCGTGCCTGACCTGGCCCTGGACCAAGTTGATGGACGTGCCCGAGTTCAACGACGAGCTGGTCGACCTGATCGCGGGCCAGTCCGATGCGCAATCGGGCCACCGTTCGATCCGCGAGCTGGAGCGGCTGCGCGACGACAACCTTGTCGCCATGATGCGGGCGCTCAAGCGCACCGGCTCGGGCGCGGGCGGGGTCATCACGGCGCACGAGGCGCGGCTGCCGCGCGCCGAGGCGGGGCCGGACGGGCTGCCGGTGACGGTCGAGATGCAGGTGCCGACGTCTTTCGTGGACTATAACGGCCACATGAACGAGGCCCCCTACATGGAGGTCTCGGCCCGCGCCTCGGACCGGTTCATGGAGATGATCGGCGCCGATGCCGCCTATATCGCGGGCGGCCAGAGCTATTTCACCGCCGAGAACCACATCCGCTACTTCGCCGAGATCGACATCGGCGACCGGATCACGGTGACGACACAGGCGCTGGGCGGCGACGGGCGCAAGCTGCACCTGCTGAACAAGCTCTGGACCGGGGGCGAGACGCCTGCAGCGACGGTCGAGACGCTGCTGTTGCACGTGGACCTCGCCACCCGGCGGGTGACGGCACCCGAGGGCGTGGTGGCCGAGCGCGCCGCGGCCTATGTCGCGGCGCATGCGGATCACCCGAAACCCGACAGGCTCGTGCTGAACCAGCCGCGGGGGTGATCCGTCAACGGCGCGCGCCCGGTCCTTGACGGGTCGGGCGGGCGTCACCGATGGGATTCCGTATTTTTGGGAAGATGAAGGCAGGGGCGCGCGCCTGACCGTCGGACGGGTCAGGCGGTTGCCGGTGTCTGCCCGGCCTCGCGCGCGGCGAGAAGGCGGGTGAGCCAGTCGGGGTCCATCTCGGGGACCGAGGACAGGAGAAGCTCGGTGTAGGGCTCGTGCGGGGGCGCGAACATCTCGGCCTTGGGGCCCTGTTCGATCACGCGGCCGCGTTGCATCACCACCACGTCGTCGGCGATGGCGCGCACCGTCGCAAGGTCATGGGTGATGAACATGTAGGCCAGCCCGAACTCGCGCTGGAGCCGGTCGAGCAGCTTCAGGATGCCCTCCTGCACGATCTGGTCGAGGGCCGATGTGACCTCGTCGCAGATGATCAGCTTCGGCTCGGCGGCAAGCGCGCGGGCGATGCCGATGCGCTGTTTCTGGCCGCCCGACAGCTCGCCGGGCAGGCGGTCGATATAGGTATCGGGGTCCAGCTCGATCAGGTGCAGCAGGTCGCGGACCCGCTCGGTCAGCGCGCGGCCTTGCAGGCCGAGATACATCTGCGCGGGCCGCCCGATCAGCTCGCGGAGCTTGAGCTTGGGGTTCAGCGCGGTGTCGGCCATCTGGTAGATCATCTGGACCTGCCTGAGCTGCTCGCGCGTGCGGCCCTTGAGCGCCGGGGGCAGGGGGCTGCCCTCGAACAGGACCTCGCCCCGCTTGGGCGGCAGAAGCCCGGTGATCACGCGGGCGGTCGTGGACTTGCCCGAGCCGCTTTCGCCGACCACGGCGACGGTGCGGCCCGCGTGGATGTCGAAGCTCACGTCCTCCAGCACATTGACCGTGCCATAGGCGGCGGTGACATCCTTGACCGACAGGATCGGCTGCCCGCTCGGCGCGGGTTGTTCCGGGCGGGCGAAGCTGCGCACGGCCCAAAGGCTTTTGGTGTAGTCCTCGCGCGGCGCGTCGAGCATCCGGCGCGTCTCGGCCTCTTCCACCTCTTCGCCGCGGAGGAGAACCTTGATGCGGTCGGCGGCCTGCGCCACCACGGCGAGGTCATGGGTGATGTAGATCGCCGCCGTGTCGAACTGCCGGACGATGTCGCGGATAGCGGCCAAAACCTCGATCTGGGTCGTCACGTCGAGCGCGGTCGTGGGCTCGTCGAAGATGATCAGGTCGGGCCGGCAGGACATGGCCATCGCCGTCATCGCGCGCTGCAACTGGCCGCCCGAGACCTGGTGCGGGTAGCGAAAGCCGATGCCGTCGGGGTCGGGCAGCTGCATCCGGCGATAGAGGTCGATGGCGTCGCGCTCGGCTTCGTCGCGGGACATCACGTCATGGACGACGGGCGCCTCGCAATACTGGTCGATCAGCCGATGCGCGGGGTTGAAGCTGGCCGCCGCCGATTGCGCGACATAGGCGATGCGCGCGCCCTTCAGGTCGCGTTTCACCTTCTCGGACGCCTTGCGCAGGTCGATCCCGTCGAAGTCGATGGTGCCGCCGGTGATCCGGCAGCCGTCGCGCGCGAAGCCCATGGCGGCAAGGCCCACGGTGGATTTGCCCGCGCCAGACTCGCCGATCAGGCCCAGCACCTCGCCCTTGTGCAGCGTCAGGTCCACGCCCTTGACGATCTCGGTCCAGGTATCGCCCGAGCGGCCCTCGATCCTGAGGCCTTCGATCTTCAGAAGCACGTCGCGGCTCATGATCAGGACTCCTTCAGGCCGGAGGCGCGGTGCAGCTGCCAGTCCACCACGAAGTTCACCGCCACCGTCAGCAGCGCGATGCAGCCCGCGGGCAGAAGCGGCGTGACATCGCCGAAGGTGATCAGCGTGGCGTTGTCGCGCACCATGCTGCCCCAGTCGGCGGTGGGCGGCTTGATGCCGAGGCCAAGGAAGCTGAGCGAGGAAATCGTCAGGAAGACGAAGCAGAAGCGCAGCCCGAACTCGGCCACCAGCGGCGCCATGGCGTTGGGCAGGATCTCGCGCCGGATCAGGAACCACGCCCCTTCGCCGCGCAGCTTTGCCGCCTCGATGTAGTCCATCACGACGATGCCTTGGGCCACCGCGCGGGCCAGGCGGAAGACGCGGGTGGCATCGACCGCCGCGATGACGAGGATCAGGGTCAGCACGGAGGTGCCGAAGATCGTCAGCAGCAAGAGCGAGAAGATCAGCGCCGGGATCGACATGAGCGCGTCGACGAAGCGCGACAGCACCTGGTCGAGCCAGCCGCCTGTCAGCGCGGCCCAAAGCCCGAGGATGGAGCCCACGACAAAGGCCAGCGCGGTGGTGGCGAAGGCGATGCCCACGGTGTTGCGCGCGCCGTAGATCAGGCGCGAGAGCATGTCGCGCCCGATCCGGTCGGTGCCCAGCAGATGCTCGGCGGACCAGGCCTGGAATTGCCCGCCCACGATCTCGCGCTCGGGGAAGGGGGCAAGTGCGGGGGCCGCGATGGCGACGGCGGCGTAGATGGCGATGACCAGCAGGCCGAAGGCCGCTGTCAGGGGGATGTCGTTGGCGATGCTGCGGGACTGGCCCGTCAGAATGGACCGCGCGCCTGCGCGCAGCACCCATGCGAGGGCGAAAAGGCCCGCAAGCCCGAGGAGGACGGAGGTGGCGAAACCCATGGCGCTACCTCCGGTGCATCAGGCGCGGGTTCGTGATCGTCGAGAGCACGTCCGCGATGAGGTTGAGGGCGACATAGGCCCCGGCGAAGATCAGCGCGACCGCCTGCACCACCGCGATGTCGCGGTTCGACACGGCGTCGACCATCAGCTGCCCGAGGCCGGGGTAGACGAAGACCACCTCGACCACCACGACGCCGGTGATGAGATAGGCGAGGTTCAGCGCGATCACGTTGATGATCGGGGCCAGCGCATTGGGCAGCGCGTGGCGCAGCACGATGCGCAGCGGCGACAGGCCCTTGAGCCGCGCCATCTCGATATAGGGAGAGGCCATGAGGTTGATGATCGCGGCCCGCGTCATGCGCATCATGTGGGCGGTGACGACAAGGGTCAGGGTCAACGCGGGCAGGAAGGTCATGTAGATCCGGTCGCCGAAGGTGGTTGTCGGATTGATCCGCACCATCGAGGGGAAGAGCCCGGTCTGCGCCAGCCACAGCACGAGGATGTAGGCGACGAAGAATTCCGGGAAGGAAATCGCGGTCAGCGCGCCCGCATTGGCGGCGCGGTCGAAGATCGAGTTGCGCCAGAGGGCTGCAAGGATGCCGAGGATCAGCGAGATCGGCACGGCCAGCGCCGCGGCATAGAGCGCGAGGAAGACGGTGTTGCCCAGCCGCGCGCCGATCAGCTCGGAAATCGGGCGGCCGTTCGAGAGCGAGACGCCGAAATCGCCGGTCAACGCACCCGAAAGCCAGTTCCAGTAGCGCACCGGGGCGGGGTCGTTCAGGCCCAGCTGCTCGCGCAGCGCGGCCAGCGTCTCGGGCGTGGCGCCCTGGCCGAGGATCTGCTGCGCCAGGTCTCCGGGCAGAAGCTCCGTGGCGCCGAAGATGATCAGCGACACGATGAAGAGCAGTCCGATCCCCAGCGCAAGGCGCAGGGCGATCATGCGGATCACGTTGGGCAGGGGTCCGTCCTCCCTCGCGGGTCAGAAAGACCCCCGGCGCGGGCTGCGCGCCGGGGGCGAGGGGTCAGGTCAGGCCATCCACCAGCGCTCGACGCAGCGGAAGCCGTCGAAGTTCCAGTTGGCCGAGATCTGCTCGGGCGTGGCGATGTCGTTGGCGACCGCCATCACGTAGTTGTTGTACATCGGGATGATGGTCGAGCCTTCGAAGGACACGATCTGCTGCATCTCCATGTACATCTCGCGGCGCAGGCTTTCGTCCACCTCCGAACGGGCGGCGACGAGAAGTTCGTTGAAGCGGTCGTTGCTCCAATGGCCCTCGTTCCAGTCCGCACCGGCGGCATAGGCGGTGGTGAACATGTGATCCTCGACCGCGCGGCCGCCCCAGTAGGTCGCGCAGAAGGGCGTGTCGCCGTTGGGATTGAGCCAGACGTTCGACCAGTAGCCGTCGTTCGGCACGCGGTTGACCTCGAGGTTGATGCCCGCAGCCCGTGCGGTTTCCGAGAACATCGCGCCCGCGTCGACCGCGCCCGAGAAGGCCGCGTCGGCCACCGCGATGGTGACATCGAGACTGTCGAGCCCGGCCTCGCGCAGGTGGAAGCGCGCGCGGTCGGGATCGTAGGTCTTCATCTCCATCTCGGTGTTGAAGTAGCGGTTCGCAGGCCCGATCGGGTTGTCGTTCGACACCGCGCCATGGCCGCCGAGGATGACGTCGACCATCGCCTCGCGGTCGAGCGCGTATTTCAGCGCCAGACGCACGTTGTTGTCGTCATAGGGCGCCTGCCGGCTGTCCATCGGGAAGCCGTAATGCGCGTTGCCGGGGATCGACAGGATGCGCGCGACGCCGCGGCTTTCCAGCATGCCGATGGTGGCCGGATCGACCTGGTCGATCAGGTGGACCTCGCCGGTGATCAGCGCGTTCAGGCGCGCGGCGGGGTCGAGGATCGAGACCAGCTCGACGCGGTCGAACCACGCGCGGTCCGACTTCCAGTAGTTCGGGTTGCGGGTGACGGTCGACTGCACGCCATGCTCGAAGCTTTCGACGATGTAGCCGCCGCAGCCATCGGTCGAGGCCGGGTCGATGCGCCCGTCCATGCCCGGCATGACCGGGATGTGGTAATCCGTCATCAGGTAGGGCAGGTCGGCGTTCGGCGCCTCCAGCGTGACGACGACGGTGTTGCCGTCCGCGCGCACGTCGGTGATCGCCGCCAGCAGCGGCTTGACGACCGATGTCGAGTCATCGCCGCGGTGATGGTTGATCGAGGCGACCACGTCCTCGGCGGTCACGTCCTTGCCCGAGTGGAAGGTGACGCCCTGCCGGATCGTGAAGACCCAGGTCGAGCCGTCCGTGGTGTCCCAGCTCTCGGCGATCTCGGGGACAAGCTGCCCGTCCGAGCCGACCTCGATCAGGTAGTTGTGGCGGCAGGCCGCGAAGGTCTGCACGTAGAGGTTTTCCCACAGGCCGGGATCGAGGCTGTCGGTGGTCGAGCCGTGGCCGATGCCCACGCGGAACGTGCCGCCGCGGGTCTGGGCGCGGGCGGGCATGGCGCTGTGGGGCAGGATCAGGCCCGCGGCGGTGACGGCGGCGGCGCTTTGCATGACGCCGCGACGCGTCATCGGCATGGCGGGGATTCTGGGTGTCTTCATGGTCGGTCTCTCTCCCGTTGGTTGGCCCATTGCCGCGATGTGCGCGGGCCTGTAATTGTCCGGTTTTCCCGTTGGAGCCCGGCATCGGTCACGGGTTTCCCCGCGTGCCGTCCGGGTCTTGATGGGCGGATCATACATAGAAGGGCTGTGTGACAAAGCCTTGAATTGCCCCGAAACCCCGCTTTTTGCCTTTTTCAGCCCTCCTCTCCGGGCCAATGCGCCGCGTCCTGCGGCCATGCGCTGCTTCGCGCCTCGGCCCGCGACAGCCACTCCGGGTTGATCTCCCCCCCCCAGCCGGGCGCGTCCGACAGGATCGCGTGGCCGTCCTCGATCCGGTAGGGTGAGGCCGTGAACAGGTCGTATTGCCACGGGTAATACTCCGGCCCCTCGATGGCGAACTCGAGGTATCTGCCCGCGTTGGGAATGGCGCGCATCAGGTGCAGCGTGAAAAGCGTCACCATCGACAGGTTAGCGCAATGGGGCGTCACGGGCAGGCCTGCCGCCTCGGCCATGCGGGCCACGCGCAGGGTGCGCGAGAGGCCGCCCAGATACATGATGTCGGGCTGCACCACGTCGACCGCGCGCATGTCGATCATGCGGTTCCAGGTGGACAGCTGGCAATCCTGCTCGCCGCCCGTGACGTCGATGTCCAGCGCGTCCGTCACGGCCTTGGTCGCGTCGAGGTCCCAGTAGGGGCAGGGTTCCTCGTAATGGCAGAAGCCGTTGTCTTCCAGCATCCGGCCCACCTCGATCGCGCGGGGGACGGAGTAGCAGGAATTGGCGTCGATCAGCAGGTCGGCCTCCGGCAGGGCGCGGCGCATCGCGGGGATCACCGCCTCGGTCCGGCCCGGCCACTCGTCGCGGTCGCGCCCCACCTCGGAGCCCGCGCGCACCTTGAAGGCGGTGTAGCCGTGTTCACCGGCCAGCCGCGTCAGCCGCTCGGCCTCGTCCTCGGGCGTGATGTCGCGCCGCATGGAGGAGGCATAGGCCCGCACCCGCCCCGGCGACCCGCCGATCAGCGACGCCACCGGCAGCCCCGCGCGTTTCCCGCGCATGTCCCAGATCGCGGTGTCAACGCCCCCCATCGCGCGCCGCAGGTAGGAGCCGGGGAACTTGTGCTCGCGCTCGGTCACCCAGTCCATCAGGTCGTCGAGGTCGGTCGCATCGCGCCCCAGCACCCAGGGCGCAACCTGCCGGTGCAGCACGGTGCAGGTGATGTCGGCGTGATAGGTCGAGACCTGCCCCCAGCCCTGCGCGCCGTCCTCCATCGTGACGCGCACGAAACCCACGTCGCGGGTGGTGAAGCTGTCGATCCGTGCGATCCGGTCCATGTTTCACGCCCCTGCAAGGATAAGGTCGGCCGCCCGCATCGCCGTCATGATCGTCGGCGCGTTGGTGTTGGCCGAGGTGATGTTGGGAAAGACCGAGGCATCGACCACGCGCAGCCCCTCCGCGCCCCAGACGCGCAGCGCGGGATCGACCACGCCGCCCGCCTCCTCCGGGGCCATGCGGCAGGTGCCGCAGGGGTGAAACACGGTCGAGGCCCGCGCCCGCACATCGGCCAGCAGCGTGTCGTCATCGGCCCCCACGGGGCTGAAGCCGTTGGGCCCCGCGATCAGGCCCTGCATGGCGGGGGTCTGCAGCATCCGCTCCACCAGCCGCGCGCCCGCGATCATGTCGGCGATGTCGCTGTTGGTGGTCAGCGAGTTCGGCATGATCCGCGGTGCCGCCGCGGGATCGGCGCTGGCGATGTCGATGCGCCCCGTGCTGGTCGGGCGGCAGGGGTTGAAGCCGAGGATGAAACCCGGCCAGGGGTCGGGCTTCAGAAGCGGGCGCTTGTCGCGGTAGACCGTCGAATAGGAGAGCGGGTTGCAATAGAGCTGCGTGTCGGGCCGCGAGAGACCGGGGCGCGAGCGGACAAGCCCGCCCATCTGGTTCACGCTCAGGCTGAGCGGCCCGTCGCGCCGCAACAGGTAGCGCAGCGCCGCGCCGATCTGGCCGGTAAGCCGCCCGAGCGTCTGGTTCAGCGTGGGTTCCGTGCAGCGGAAGGCGTAGGTCATCGACAGGTGATCCTGCAGCGCCCCGCCGACGCCGGGGGCGTCGATATGCACAGCGATGCCGAACGACCGCAGCAGCGCGCCGGGGCCTATGCCCGAGAGCTGCAACAGCTGCGGCGACTTCACCGCGCCCGCCGACAGGATCACCTCGCCCCGGCAGGCGGCGCTCAGGGTCTGTCCGCCCCGGCGATACTGCACCCCCGTCGCGCGGCGCCCTCGCATCTCGATGCGCAGCACCTCGGCCCCGGTGACGAGCTTCAGGTTCCGCCGCCGCAGCGCAGGCCGCAGGAAGGCATCGGCCGCCGAGTTGCGCCAGCCGCCCTTGGTCGTGGTGCAATAGGGGCCGACCCCCTCACCGGTGACGGTGTCGCCCTCGGGCAGCCCCATCTCGCGCGCCGCCGTCAGGTAGTGCCGCCCCATCGGGTGATAGTCATTGCTGCAATCGGTGACATGCAGCGGCCCGTCGCCCGCTGCCCCCTCCGGCCCGATGCGCCGCTCGACGCGGGCATAGGTCTCGGCGGTGCTCGCGGCGTTCCAGCCGGGGTTTCCCGCCGCTTCCCAGTCGTCGTAATCCTGCGGCAGGCCGCGGGCGTAGACCATCGCGTTGATGGCGCTCGAGCCGCCCAGAACCTTGCCGCGCGGCCAATACATGCGGCGGTTGTCGAGCTGCGCGTCGGGCTCGGCGTGGAAGCGCCAGTTTACCTTCGGGTCGTGGTAGGACATGCCGTAGCCGATCGGCACCCGGATCTGCGCACGCCGGTCGCTGCCGCCCGCCTCGAGCAGCAGGACGCGGGTGTTCGGATCGGCACTCAGCCGCTCGGCCAGAACGCAGCCCGCCGAGCCTGCGCCGACGATGATGTAATCGAAAACGTCCATGTCGCCCCTCCCGCGAGGGTTCAGGATTGCAGGCTTGCTGACCCCGGACAAACAATGGAAAACGGGGGAAAGGGTAAACCGGAATGGGGTCAATCCATGCGCAACCTGCCGCCGCCCGTCTGGCTCAAGACCTTCGAGGCCGCGGCGCGCCTTGGCGGCTTCACCGCCGCCGCCGACGAGCTGGGCCTGACGCCCGCCGCCGTCAGCCAGCAGGTTCGCGCGCTGGAGGCGCGGCTGGGCTACCGGCTGTTCCGGCGCCTGCCGCGCGGGGTGGAGCTGACCGAGCTGGGGCAATCCTACCTTCCGGCGGTGCGCCGCGCCTTCGACGAGCTGGCCAGCGCCACGGCGGGGCTCTTCGGCGTGACGGGCGGCAGGCCGCTGGTGCTGCGCGCGCCGCCCAGTTTCATGGCGCTCTGCCTTGCGCCGCTGGTGGCCCAGTTCCGCGCCGCCCATCCCGGCATACCGGTGCGGCTGTGCAGCGCCACATGGGCCGAGACCGCGCCCGAGGGCGGCATCGACGTCGATATCCGCTACGGCGATGGCCGTTGGCCGGTCGAGGATGCGCGGCGGCTGAGCGCGCCCGGCTCGGTGCTGGTCTGCCCGCCGGGCACGGAGTTCGGCGCGGACCCGCTGGCCGCCGTGGCCCCGCTTCTGGGCCGCGCGGTGCATATCATCGGCTGCGAAAGCTTCTGGGACGGCTTTGCCGCGGCCCACGGGATCGACCCCGCCGCGGTCGGGCGGGGCGTCAGCACGGACAGCTCGCTTGCCGCGCTGGAAATGGTGGCCGCGGGCCTCGGGGTCGCCCTGATCTCGCCGGACCTGACCGCGCCCTTCGCGCGGGCGGGCCGGGTGACGGTCGCCCCCGGCCTGACGCTGAACCATGCGCAGGCGCATTACGTCCTTCTGCCCGCGCAAGGCGCACCGCGCCCCGAGGCGCTTCTGTTCCGCGACTGGCTGCTCGAGGCTTTCACGGATTAGCGGCTGCGGATCACCTCGGCCCCCAGCCCCTCGGGCTCGGTGTCGACCAGTTCGGTCGGGAAGCCGTCGGCGAGGATGCTGAGGCCCGTCGCCTCTTCCAGCCGCTCGATGATCCGGTCCGATTGCGCGCGGGTGCCGTAGCGACGCTGGCCGTCCGACATGATGTCGATGATGAGCGGCGATATTTCGAGGGGCACGCCGGCATCCGTCGCAAGCTTCTGGAACAGGCCGATGTCCTTCTGGACAAGGTCCATCGTGAAATTCACGTCGCGCGAGCCCGACAGGATCAGCTGGCTTTCCGTCTCGTGGACAAAGGAATTGCCCGAGGAAATCCGGATCGCCTCGTAGGTGGTCGCCAGATCGAGGCCCGCCGCTTTCATCGTCGTCAGCGCCTCGCAGAGCGACAGCAGGTTCACGGTGGCGAGGTAGTTGGTCATGACCTTCAGCTTCGAGGCCGAGCCAAGCTCGCCCGTGTGCAGGATCTGCCGACCCAGATGCACCAGAAGCGGCATCACATGCTCGACCGCGGCGCGCGGGCCGCCTGCGAAGATGGCGATATTGCCGGTGTCCGCGCGGTGACAGCCGCCCGAGACGGGGCATTCGACGGCCAGACCGCCGGTTTCCGCCACCCGCGCGCCAAGGCGCAGCACCTCGTCGGCGTCGGTCGTGGACATCTCCATCCATGTCTTGCCCGGCCCCATCTCGGGCAGCATCGCCTCGACCACGGCGGCGGAAGCCGCGGGCGAGGGCAGGCAGGTGATGACCACGTCGCAGGCGCGCATCATGGCCGCGGGGCTGCCGCCCGCCTTCGCGCCGCGCGCGACGAAGCCCGCGACGAGGCCGTCGTCGAGGTCATGGACCGACAGGTCCATCCCGTTGCGCAGCAGGCTACCGGCGAGCTTGCCGCCGACATTGCCCAGACCGATGAAACCGACCTTCATGTTCTATCCTTTCGAAGGCTCAGAAGCGGATGTCGAAACGCGCGCGCACCGCCCGGTCGACCTCGTGGGGGACTTGCAGCGGCGCCATCTGGAGGATCGACTCCTTCCGCCTGCGCGCCGCGGCGATCAGGTCGGGGCGGCCCGCTTCCTCCCAATCCTTCGGCGTGAGGCGGTTGGCGACCTCGGGATACAGGTATTCCGTCTGCATCAGCGCAAGCGTCTGGTCGGAGCCGAGGTAATGGCCCGGCCCCCCGTCAAGGCAAACCGCCTTCATCACGTCGAGCGATACCGCATCCTCGGTCACGTCGATGCCCCGCACGCAGCGCTGCGCCTGCCCGATCAGGTCGTTGCCCAGCACCATCCCCTCGGGGCAGAAACCCAGCAGCGAGGCATACATGCCGACGGATTCGTAGACCATGTTCAGCCCCGACAGCCCCGCCATCACGTTGGTGATGCCCTGTTCCCACCCGGCCTGCATGTCGGGCACCTTGGCATCCGTCATCCCCGCCGCGGCCCCGCCGGGCAGCCCGTAGAAGCGGTGCATCTGCGCGCAGCCCGCCGACAGAAGCGCCTGTTCCGCCGAGCCGCCCGACATCGCGCCCGTCCGCAGGTCCGAGACGAAGGGCCATGTCCCGAAGACCGCCGGATGCCCCGGCGCGATGGAATTGACGTAGACGACACCGGCCAGGCACTCGGCCACCGCCTGCACGATCGCAGCCGCGACCGGGGCAGGGGCGGTGGCCCCGGCTTGGCCCGCGGAGAGCAGCAGGATGGGCATGCCCGCGCGGATGCAGGCCTCCATCGTTTCGCAGCTTTCGGTGGCGAATTTCATCGGCGGCACGACGAAACAGTTGGACAGCGACACGAAGGGCATCTCGCGCCATGCCTCATCGCCGCCCGCGACCATGTGGATCAGCTCCATCCCCGGCGCGACGCTGGCGGGGTCGGAGAAGGAGGTGCCGACATGCTTCGTGGTGCCTGCAAGGCAGGCGTAGAGCGTGTTCATGTCCATCTCGACGAGGTTCGGCACGTCGCAACAGACCATGGTGCGCTGGAAGAAATGCAGGTTGTCGAGGTGATGGGCCAGTCGCGCGCTGTCATGCAGGTCGCGCGCGATGGAGGGGCGATAATCGCCCGTCACCGCATCGACAAGGTTCACCGCGGCCCCCGCCGTGCCGTAATGCACGCGGCTGCCCGACAGGTCGAGGTGATGGCGCGGATCGCGCCCGTACAGCGTGATGCCGCGCGCCGCTTTCGCCAGCATGTCCTCGACCAGCGCGCGGGGAAAGCGGAGGCGGCCGTCCTCGCCCTGGATCGCGCCCGCCGCCACCATCGCGGCGGCCCCGGTGGGCGGGGCCTGTGACAGGCCCACCTGCTCCAGCGCGTCCAGCGCGGCCTCGTGGATGCGCGCGACGCCCGCCTCGGTCAGGGGGTTGTATTGCCCGCCCGTCAGACCCGCGCGCACCGGGCGCAGGTCGTCGGCCAGCGGGGCAGAGCGCACGGCCACCCGTGCAGCCCGGCCACCGCCGCGGCGGGAGGGACGTTTTTCTGCGGAGTCCACGCTCATTGGCGCACCCTTTCGGACTGCGGGTCGTACATCGGCGCAAGGCTGGCCTGCGCGCGGTGCCGGGTGCCCGCGATTTCGATCTCGTAGCTGGAAGACAGGACATCCTCGGCGCTCTCGCCCGCGCAGGGCACGTAGCCCATGCCGATGGGGCCGCCGAGGGCGTGGCCGTAATTGCCGGAGGTCAGGATCGACACGATCCTGCCGTCGCGCACCACGGCCTCGTTGTGGAACAGCATCGGCTCGGGGTCGTCGAGCCGGAACTGCAGCATCCGGCGGGCAAGCCCCGCCTCGCGCTTCCTGAGCACGGCGTCGCGGCCGATGAAATCGGGCTTCACGGTGCGGACGGCGAAGCCGAGGCCGGCCTCGAGCACGTGGTCCTCATCGGTGATGTCATGGCCGAAATGGCGGAAGGCCTTTTCGATGCGGCACGAGTCGAGCGCGTGCAGCCCGCAGAGCTTCAGCCCGTGATCCGCGCCCGCCTCGCGCAACGTCTCGAAGACATGGGCGGCCATGTCGGTGGAGACATACAGCTCCCACCCCAGCTCGCCCACGTAGGAGATGCGATGGGCGCGGGCGAGGCCATAGCCCAGTTCGATCTCCTGCGCGGTGCCGAAGGGGAACGCCTCGTTGTCAAGCGCCGCCGGGCTGACCGCTTGGAGCATCTCGCGCGATTTCGGGCCCATCAGGCAAAACACCGCCTCGGAAGCGGTCATGTCCGTGATCGCCACCGCCCGATCGCCCGCATGGGCGCGCAGCCACGCAAGATCGCGTTGCAGCGTCGCGCCGGGGACGACCAGCAGATAAGCGGTTTCCGACAGCCGCGTGACCGTCAGGTCGCTTTCGATCCCGCCCTTGGCGTTCAGCATCTGCGTGTAGACCACGCGGCCTGCGGGCACGTCGACTTCATTCGCGCAAAGGTGGTTCAGGAACCCGCAGGCCTCGCGCCCCTCCACCCGGATCTTGCCGAAGGAGGTCATGTCGAACAGGCCCACGCCGGTCCGCACCGCCATGTGTTCCGCGCGCTGGTTGTCGAACCAGTTCTGCCGGTGCCAGTCGTAGCGGTATTCGCGCGACTGTCCGGGCAGGGCGAACCAGTTCGCGCGCTCCCACCCCGCGACCTCGCCGAAAACCGCGCCTGCCTGTTTCAGGTGCTCATGCACCGGCGAGCGCCTGACGCCGCGGGCGGTTTCGACCTGCCGGTAGGGCCAGTGATCGGCGTAGAGCAGGCCTAGGGTTTCGGTCACCCGGTCGCGCAGGTAGCGGCGGTTGCGCTGGAAGGGCTGGGCGCGGCGGATATCGACCTCCCACAGGTCGAAGGGCGCCTCGCCCTCGGCGATCCAATGGGCCAGCGCCATTCCGGCCCCGCCGGAGGAGACGATGCCGATGGAGTTGTAGCCCGCCGCCACCCAGTAGCCTTTCAGCTCGGGCGCTTCGCCGAGGTAGTAGCGGTCGTCGGGCGTAAAGCTTTCGGGGCCGTTGAAGAAGGTGTGGATGCCCGCGGTTTCGAACATCGGCATCCGCGCGGTGGCTTTCTCGAGGATCGGCGCGAAATGGTCGAAATCCTCGGGCAGGGCGTCGAAGCAGAAATCCTCGGGGATGCCGCCCATGCCCCAGGGTTTCGCGCGCGGCTCGAACGCCCCCAGCATCATCTTGCCCGCGTCGGACTTGTAATAGGCGCATTCGTCGGGCACCCGCAGGACTGGCAAATGCCCAAGGCCGTCAATGGGTTCCGTGACGAGGTAAAAGTGCTCGCAGGCATGCAGGGGCAGGGTGACGCCGGATTGCGCCGCCAGGTCGCGGCCCCACATGCCGCCGCAGTTGATGACGACATCGGCGGCGATATGGCCCTGCTCGTCGCCCGTGTCCCAATCGACCCCCGTCACCCGTGCGCCATCATCGGTCACGCGCGTGACGCGCAC
Organism: Roseicyclus amphidinii; assembly: GCF_030163755.1. Taxonomy (GTDB): domain Bacteria; phylum Pseudomonadota; class Alphaproteobacteria; order Rhodobacterales; family Rhodobacteraceae; genus Roseicyclus; species Roseicyclus amphidinii. The sequence continues at coordinate 90,992 of NZ_JASJOE010000005.1, read as the reverse complement.
GCCTTCGACGATCCGCGCGCCGCGCATCCGCGCGCCCTTGGCCAGCGCCATGGCGATGTTGGCGGGGTCGCATTGCCCGTCGCCGGGCAGGTGGACGGCGCAGGTGACATCGTCGATATGCACATGCGGATACATCGCCTTGACCTCGGCCAGCGTGATCTCCTGGACCTCGACGTCGAAGGCGCGGGCCAGCGTGGCCTGCCTGAGCAGCTCCTGCCGCCGGTCCTCGGTCAGGCCGAGCGAGATCGAGCCCACCTGCCGCATGCCGGTGGCGATGCCGGTTTCCTCCTCGAGCTTGAGGTAGAGATCGGCGGAATATTTCGCCAGCCGCGTCATGTTCTGGCTGGCGCGCAACTGGCCCACAAGGCCCGCCGCATGCCATGTCGTGCCGCAGGTGAGCTGCTTGCGCTCGAGCAGGACGATGTCCGTCCAGCCCAGTTTCGACAGGTGATAGGCGACCGAGCAGCCCGAGACGCCGCCGCCGATGATCACCGCGCGGGCATGGGTGGGAAGCGTCATGGCTCAGGCCCTCAGCCGCGCGTTCGACGGGTCCCAGAGGGGCGCGTCGGGTTGGACGATGCACGCCCGGCGGTCGCCGTAGATGTCGATCTCGAGCTCGGTTCCGGGTGCATGAAGATCGGCCCGCAACATGGCGAGCGCAATGGATTTTCCGCATCGATACCCCCATGCGCCGCTGGTCGTCTCGCCCACCACGGTGCCGTCGTGCCAGATCGTCGACATGTAGGGCGCATCCGCCGCGCCCGCGTCGACCGTCAGGGTGACGAAGCGTTTGGCCACGCCCGCTTGTTTCTCGGCCAGAAGCGCCTGTTTGCCGGGGAAATCCTGTGGTTTGTCGAAGCGGATGAACCGCTCAAGACCGCCCTGCAACAGGCTGTAATCCGTGGATAAATCCCCTTTCCACGCGCGGTAGCCCTTTTCGATGCGCAAGGAATTCAGCGCCCACATCCCGAAGGGCTTCGCGTGATGCTTCAAGATCGCATCGTAAATAACCGGAATCGCGTCATTTTCTGCATGAACCTCCCAGCCCAGCTCCCCCGCGAAGGACACCCGCGCCAGCCAGCAGTCGCGGCCTGCGACGACCCCCTTCTGGTGGCTCAGCCACGGCAGCTGCAGGTCGGCCTCGGTGCCGACGGCCTCCATCAGCGCGCGCGCCTCGGGGCCGGTGACGATGAGCGTGGAAGCCTCGCGGCTTCGGTCCACAAGCGACAGCCCCGGCCCGAGGTCGCGGGCGAGCCATTCGTAATCATGCCATTGCGCCGTGGCCGCGGTGATCAGGGTAAAGTCATCCTCGCCGTGACAGGCGACCGACATTTCGGTCACGATGCGGCCCCGCGCATCGGGGAAATAGGCGAGCGTCAGCCGTCCCGGTTTCGGCAACCCGCCCGCGATCTTGCCCAGAAGCCAATCCGCGGCCCCGGCCCCCGTCAGGCGGAAGCGCGAGAAGCCCGGCAGGTCCAGAACGCCGACACTATCGCGCACCGCCTCGCATTCTTCGCGGATGCGCGCCTCCCACGGGCCGGTGCGGTTCCATGTATGCGTCGCGGCCTCCGACGTGTCGTCGCCCGGATGCGCAAACCAGTTGGCGCGTTCCCACCCGGCATAGGCCCCCATCTGGCCGCCAAGCGCCTTCACCCGGTCATGGACCGGCGACACCTTCCTGTCAGGCGCGGCGGGCCAGCGGTGCCAGGGGAAATGCATGGCGTATTCGTGGCCGTAAACCTCCATCCCCTTCTGCACGCAGTAGTCGTGATCGGTGTAATCGGTGAAGCGGCGCGGGTCGCAGGACCACATGTCCCATTCGGTCGCGCCTTCGGTGATCCATTCGGCCAGCACCTTGCCCGCGCCGCCGCCCTGCGCGATGCCGAAGGTGAAGACGCAGGCCTCGAACGCGTTGGGCACGCCCGGCATCGGGCCGATCAGCGGGTTGCCGTCAGGCGCGTAGGGGATCGGGCCGTTGATGACCTTGGCCAGCCCCGCCTCGGCCAGCACCGGCACGCGCTCCATCGCCGACTCGATCTGCACCGACAGCCGGTCGAGCGCGTCGGGATAAAGCTGAAAGCTGAAATCCTCGGGCATCGGATCGGACGGGTCGGCCCAATGCGCCTGACAGGGCCGCTCATAGGGGCCGAGGTTGAAGCCGGTCTTCTCCTGCCTGAGGTAGTAGGAGACATCGACATCGCGCAGAAGCGGCAGCTTGTGGCCCGCCTGCGCCGACCAGTCGCGCACCTCGGGCACTTCGTCGAAGATCAGGTATTGATGCGCCATGACCATCATCGGCACGGTGCGCCCGCCGTAGGGCTTGAACCATTCGCCCACGCGCTGCGCGTAATAGCCGGCGGCGTTCACCACGATCTCGCAGCGGATGTCGCCCTTCTCGGTGTGGACGATCCACTCGTCTCCCTCGCGGCTGACGCCGGTGGCGGGGCAGAAGCGCAGGATCGTGGCGCCCATGTCGCGCGCGCCCTTGGCCAGCGCCTGCGTCAGCTGGGCGGGGTCGATGTCGCCATCCGCCGGATCGTAGAGCGCGCCCTTGAGGTCATGGGTCTCGATGAAGGGGTATTTCGCCTTGATCTCGTCGGGCGAGAGGATCTCGAGGTTCATCCCCTGGTGCAGGCCCATGCCGCGGGCGCGGGCGAACTCCTGCATCCGCTCGTCGGAATGCGCCAGCCGGATCGAGCCGGTGACATGGTAGTTCAGTGGGTAATCGACCGCGTCGCCGAGGCCCCGGTAAAGCTCGGTCGAATAGCGCTGCATGTTCATGATCGACCAGGAGGTCGAGAAGGTCGGCACATTGCCCGCCGCATGCCAGGTGGACCCGGCCGTCAGCTCGTTCTTCTCAAGCAGGACGCAGTCCGTCCAGCCCGCCCTGGCGAGGTGATAGAGGGCGGAAACGCCCACAACCCCGCCGCCGATGATCACGACCCGCGCGTGGCCCGGCATCTCCGCCATGGCGATCCTCCCTTGTTCTCTCGCCCTGAGTATTCCCGCCGTCCGATCCCTGTTCAATTCCTGTCACGCATGTGATTTGATCGGTAAAACCGATCAGGGGTGCTGCCATGAACACCGAGTGGATCGAGACCTTTCTCGACCTGTGCGAGACGCGGAGTTTCAACCGCACGGCGGGGCGGCTGGGGGTGACACAATCCACCGTCTCGGGCCGGGTGCGGGCGCTGGAACAGGCGCTGGGGTGCCGGTTGCTCGAGCGCAGCCGCGCGGGCACCGAGCTGACCACCGAAGGGCTGCGGTTCGAGCCGCATGCCCGCGCGCTGCGCCTTGCCTGGACCGCTGCGGGGCAGGCGGTGCGGGGCACGGGCGGGCAGGCGGTGACGATGCGGATCGGCATCCAGCATGACCTGCTGGGCGACCGCGTGGCCGATTGGGTGGCCGCCCTTCAGGGCGCGGTGCCCGACACGGCGCTTTACGTGGAGGCCGATTACTCGGCCCAGATGTGCGCCGACGTGCGCGACGGGGCGCTGGATCTGGCGATTCACTATACGCCCAAGCCGCACCCGGACCTGCATTTCGAAAGCCTGGGCGAGATGTCCTATGTCATGGTCTCGACCGAGGCCGAGGCGCTGTCGGGGGTGCGCCCCGAAAGCTACATCCTCGCCAATTACGCGCCCGCCTTTTCCACCACCCATGCCGAGCGCCTGCCGATGCTGTCGGTCGGCGCGGTGTCGAGCGGGCAGAACGCGGTGATCCGGGGCCTTCTGGTGGCGCTTGGCGGCAGCGCCTACGTCCTGCGCCAGACCGCGTTGGAGATGGAGCGGCTGGGGCAGGCGCGGCGGGTCGCGCGCGCCCCGGTGATCCCGCAGCCGGTCCATGCGGCGGTGCATCTGAAGAACCGCCACCGCGGCGCGCACCGCCGCAGCCTGCGCGCTTTGAAGGCGCTGTTGGAGGGGCGACCCTGAGGGTCAGCCCCCGGCGTAGCGCCGCAGCGCGGCCTCGGTCCCCTCGCGCCAGATCAGCGCGAGCCAGCCCTCGAAGGCATCGGCAAAACCCGCGGCCCCGGCCAGATCGCCGTAGAGCGTGCGCTGTTCCAGCCATGCCCGCGGGCGGTCCCGTGCGGCCCCGGCCGCCTCGGTCAGGGCGTCCCAGTTGGGATCGTTGGCCTCGATCGCGCTGCCGTCCTCGCGGGTGCCTTCGCACATGCGCGCCCAGAGCGCCTCGACCAGGGCAAGACCGCTGACGCCGGTGCCCGCTGCCAGCCGCTCGCGCAGGATCGGCAGAAGGAAGCCGCTGTGCCGCGACGAGCCGTCGAAGGCCACGCGCCGCGTGGTGTCGCGGATCGCGGGGTTGGCGAAGCGGCGCTCGATGAGGGCCAGGTACTCGGCGGGCGTCATGCCGGGGACAGGGTCCACCTGCGGCAGGATCTCCTCGGTCTGGACCTTGCGGAACAGCGCCGCGATGGCGGGATGCGCCATGCAATCGGCGATGGTCGGCACCGACAACAGCTCGCCCGCGTTGGCGAGAACCTGATGGCCCGCGTTCAGGATGCGGATCTTCATCATCTCGTAGGCATGCACGTCATCGGTAAAGGTCGCGCCCGCGCGGTCCCAGTCCGGACGGCCCGCGCAGAAGTCATCCTCGATCACCCATTGGCGGAAATTCTCGTGCGTAACCGGGGCCTTGTCGTCGATGCCCAGCTCGCGGACCAGCTCCAGCTCGGCGGGGCCGGTGGCGGGGACGATGCTGTCGACCATGGAGTTGGGGAAACTCGCCTTCGCCTCGATCCAACCGGCCAGTGCAGGATCGGAGAGGCGCGCAAGCCCCACCACCGTCTGTCGCAGGATCGCGCCATTGCCGCGCAGGTTGTCGCAGCAGAGCCCGGTGAAGGGGCCGTGGCCCGCCGCGCGCCGAAGCTTCAACGCCGCGACCATCGCGCCGAAGGCGGTGCGGGGCGCGTCGGGGTGGGCGGCGTCATGGGCGATGTCGGGGTGCGAGGTATCGAGGCCCCCGGTCGCGGCGTCGATGTAATAGCCGCCCTCGGTCACGGTCATCCCGACGATGCGGATGGCGGGGTCGGCCATGGCGCGGATGAGCGCGCCGTTGCCCTCCTCGATCGGCAGGTAGTCGATCATCGCGCCGGTCACCTCGGCGCTGCGGTGGTCGGGGGCAAGCTCGATCAGCGTGGTCAGGCAATCCTGCGCCTTCAGCCGGTCGCGCATCGCCGCATCATAGGGCCGCACGCCTGCGCCAAGGATCGCCCAATCCTGCGCCGCGCCCGCCTGCATCAGGCGATGGGTATACCACGCCTGGTGGGCGCGGTGGAAATTGCCCAGCCCGATATGGACGATGCCGGGCGTGAGCCGCGCACGGTCATAGGTCGGGCGGGCGATGCCCTCGGGCAGCTCGGCCAGCGTGGCATTCGAAAGGGGCAGGGGCCCCGCGGACATATCCTTCATCAGCTCATCCATTGTCCGCCGTCGACGTTGTAGCATTGCGCGACGATATACTCCGCCTCGTCCGAGGCGAGGAACACCGCCATCCCGGTCAGGTCCTCGGCCCGGCCCATGCGGCCATAGGGGACGGCCTCGCCGACCTCGCGTTTCTTCTGGCCCGGCGCTTTGCCCTCGTAGCGCGCGAAAAAGGCGTCGACCCCGTCCCAGTGCTCGCCATCGACCACGCCGGGCGCGATGGCGTTGACGTTGATGCCATGCGCGATCAGGTTCAGCCCCGCGGATTGGGTCAGGCTGATGACCGCCGCCTTGGTGGCGCAATAGGTGGCGACGAGGCTTTCGCCCCGCCGCCCGGCCTGGGAGGCCATGTTGATGATCCGGCCCTTGATGCCGCGATCAATCATGTGGCGGGCAACCGCCTGTAGCGTGAAAAGCGTGCCCGCGACGTTGATGTCGAAGACGCGGCTGTAATCGGCGCGGTCGATCTCGACGATGGGGGCGGCGCTGAAGATGGCCGCGTTGTTGATCAGGATGTCGATCTGGCCGAAGGCTGCGACCGTCTCGACGACGGCGGCGTCGATGCTCTCCTGTTTCGTGACGTCCAGCTCGACCGCGATGGCGGCTTCGCCGATCTCGGCCGCGGTTTGGCGTGCCCGCGCGATGTCGATGTCGGCGATGGCGACGCGCGCGCCCTCGCGGACATAGGCCTCGGCGAAGGCGCGGCCGATGCCGCGGGCGGCCCCGGTGATCAGGGCGGATTTCCCGGAAAGGCGTGTCATGCGATGCGCAGTCCCTGTGCGTCGAAGCGGTGCAGGTGCTCGGGGTCGGGGGTGAGGTGGACGGTGTCGCCGTAGCGCAGGTCGACCTCGCCGCCGACGCGGACGGTCAGCGGCTCGGCGATGCCCGCGCAGGTGACGTGGAAGAAGGTGTCGGAGCCGAGATGTTCGGAGACACCCACCGTTCCTTGCCAATCGCCTGCGCCTTCGGTGACGCGGATGTGCTCGGGGCGGATGCCGATGGTGGTGGCGTCATGCTGGGCGGCGACGGGACCGGTGATCAGGTTCATTTTCGGGCTGCCGATGAAGCCCGCGACGAAGGTGTTCCGGGGTGCGCGGTACAGCTCCAGCGGGCTGCCGACCTGCTCGATATTGCCTGCGCGCAGCACCACGATCTTGTCGGCCATGGTCATCGCTTCGACCTGGTCGTGGGTGACGTAGATCATCGTGGTCTTCAGCCGCTTGTGCAGCTCGCTGATCTCCAGCCGCATCCCCACGCGCAGCGCCGCGTCAAGGTTCGAGAGTGGCTCGTCGAAGAGGAAGGCGGCGGGCTCGCGCACGATGGCGCGGCCGATGGCGACGCGCTGGCGCTGGCCGCCCGACAGCTGGCCGGGCCGACGGTCGAGGTAGTCGGTCAGGTTCAGCACCTCGGCGGCGGCCTTTACGCGGCGCTCCTGCTCGGCGCGGTCCAGACCTGCCATGCGCAGCGGAAAGGCGATGTTCTTGCGCACGCTCATGTGCGGGTAAAGCGCGTAGGACTGGAACACCATCGCAAGGCCGCGCTTGGCGGGGGGCACCATCGTGGCGTCCTGCCCGTCGATGCGGATCTCGCCGCCCGAGACATCCTCGAGCCCCGCGATCAGGCGCAGAAGGGTGGACTTGCCGCAGCCCGAGGGGCCGACGAAGACCACGAATTCCCCGTCCTCGATGGTCAGGTCCAGCGGCGGGATGACTTCGACATCGCCGAACGCCTTGCGAACCTTGTCGAGCGTGATGCGTCCCATGGTGAGGGCTCCTTATTTGACAGCGCCGAAGGTCAGGCCGCGGACGAGTTGCTTCTGGCTGAACCAGCCAAGGATGAGGATCGGCGCGATGGCCATGGTCGAGGCCGCCGAGAGCTTGGCGAAGAACAGGCCCTCGGGGCTGGAGTAGCTGGCGATGAAGGCGGTCAGCGGCGCGGCATCGACCGAGGTCAGGTTCAGCGTCCAGAACGCCTCGTTCCACGCGAGGATGAAGTTCAGCAGGATCGTGGAGGCGATGCCGGGGATTGCCATGGGCGTAAGCACGTAGAGAAGCTCTTCCTTCAGCCCCGCACCGTCCATCCGCGCGGCCTCGAGGATCTCGCCGGGGATTTCCTTGAAATAGGTGTAGAGCATCCAGACGATGATCGGCAGGTTGATCAGCATCAGGATCACCACCAGCGCGATGCGGTTGTCCAGAACGCCCAGCTGGATGCACAGCAGGTAAATGGGATAAAGCACGCCGACCGCGGGCAACATCTTGGTCGAGAGCATCCACAACAGGATGTCCTTGGTCCGCCGGGAGGGGACGAAGGCCATGGACCAGGCCGCGGGCACGGCGATCAGGATGCCCAGAAGGGTGGAGCCGCCCGCGATGATGATCGAGTTCCACAGGAACCGCATGTAGTTGGAGCGTTCCTGCACCACGCCGTAGTTTTCCAGCGTCCAGTCGAAGAACAGGATCACCGGCGGGTTGGCGATCGCCTCGGCCTCGGTCTTGAAGCTGGTCAGGATCGTCCAGAGGATCGGGAAGAAGATCAGGAACCCGACCGTCCAGGCGATGGCGGTGTTCAGGGCCTTGCGTTGTGTCGTGACGGCGCGTGCCATGGCCGGTCCCTCCTCAGCGGTCCAGGTTCTTGCCGACGATGCGCATCAGGAAGAGCGCGACGATATTGGCAAGGATGATGGCGTAGACACCGCCCGCAGACCCCAGCCCGACATTCTGGCTTTCCAGAACGCGCTGGTAGATCAGGTAGGTGAGCGTCCGCGTCCCGAAGGCGCCGCCGGTGGTGACGAAGATCTCGGCGAAGACGGCCAGAAGAAAGATCGTCTGGATCAGGATCACGATGGTGATGGCGCGGCTCAGGTGCGGCAGCGCGATGAAGAAGAAGCGCGCCAGCGGGTTCGCGCCGTCCATCTCGGCGGCCTCGAGCTGCTCGCTGTCGAGCGACTGGAACGCGGTCAGCAGGATCAGCGTGGCAAAAGGCAGCCACTGCCACGAGATGATCAGGATCAGCGACAGGATCGGAACATCCGTCAGCCAGACCACGGGGTCCGCCCCGAAGGCGCGCCAGATATGGGCGAAGACGCCGTTCGTGGGGTCCATGAACATGTTCTTCCACACCAGCGCCGAGACGGTGGGCATCACGAAGAAGGGCGCGATCACGAGGATCCGGACAACGCCCTGTCCCCACATCGGCTGGTCCAGCAGCATCGCCAGCAACACGCCGAAGACGATGGAGACCAGAAGCACGCCGCCCACGATCAGAACCGTGGTGAAGACGGCGGGCCAGAAGGAGGACGACGAGACGAAGCGCGCGAAATTCTCGAGCCCGACGAAGCCCAGGTCGCCGCCGCGCAGCGGGCGGTAGTCGCGGAGCGAGAACCACAGCGTCATGCACAGCGGCACCAGCATCCACACCAGAAGCAGGAACACCGCGGGGGCCATCATGATGCGGGCCGCCGAACGCGAAGATTGGGTGGCCATGGCGCAATTCCTCCGGGTTCGGGCGCGCGCGCCCGGTGAACCGATACCGTGATGCTGGAGTGAAATCGGGGGGTGTGGAAGGCGGCGGCGCGCGCCGCCCTCCGGTCTTTGGCCTGCGGCTTACTGGTAGCCGGCGGCTTCCATCGCCTCGTTGACGATGTCCTGCGCGCGGGCCAGTGCCTCTTCGACGGTCTGCTGACCGGCGTAGGCGTTCGAGAACTCCTGGCTGACCTCGGTCCAGAAGCCGGCCCATTCCGGGATCGCCATGAACTGGATGCCGGTGTAGGGGACCGGATCGACCGTCGGGCTGTTGGGATCAGCCGCGAGGATCGAGTCGAGCGTCATCTGCGCGAAGGGAACCTCGGCGTAGTTGGGGTTCTCGTAGAGCGAGGTGCGCGCGCCGGGCGGCACGTTGGCCCAGCCTTCGTTCTCTGCGACCAGCTCGATGTAATCGGCCGAGGTGGCCCATTCGATGAACTGAAGCGCCGCGTCGGACTGCTGCGTGCCCGCGGGGATCGCCAGCGCCCAGGCCCAGAGCCAGTTCGACCGAACGCCCAGACCGTTGTCGGGGGCCAGCGCGAAGCCGACGCTGTCGGCCACTTCCGAGTCGTTGGGGTTGGTCACGAAGGACGCCGCAACCGTGGCGTCGATCCACATGCCGCAGAGGCCCTGCTGGAACAGCGAGAGGTTCTCGTTGAAGCCGTTGGTGGCGTAGCCGTCGGGGCCGTAGTCGTTCATCAGGTTGACGAAGAAGTTGAGCGCGTTGGCCCATTCCTCGCTGTCGAGCTGCGCCTGCCAGTTCTCGTCCACGACGCGCGCGCCGAAGGAGTTGGCGGTCACGTTGATGAAGGCACCGCCTTCGCCCCAGCCCGGCTTGCCGCGCAGGCAGATGCCGTTGACGCCGGTTTCGGGGTTGTCCATGGCGGCGGCCGCTTCACGGATGAAATCCCAGGTGGGGGCGGCGGGCATCTCGAGGCCGGCGGCCTCCATCAGGTCGGTGCGGTACATCACCATCGAGCTCTCGCCGTAGAACGGTGCCGCGTAGAGCGTGCCGTCATGGCTCAGGCCCGCGCGCATGGCGGGCAGGATGTCGTCGACGTTGTAGTCCTCGGACAGGCCGTCGAGCGGCACGAGCCAGCCGTTCGCCCCCCAGATCGGCGCCTCGTACATGCCGATGGTCATGATGTCGAACTGGCCACCGTTGGTGGTGATGTCGGTGGTGACGCGCTGACGCAGCACGTTCTCTTCCAGCGTCACCCATTCCACGGCGATGCCGGTCTGTTCCGTGAACAGGTCGGTGTAGCCCTGCATGCGGATCATGTCGCCGTTGTTCACGGTGGCGATGGTGATGGTGGTGCTGTGGGCGTCGGCGAAGGCCGCGTTGGCGGCGATGCAGAGCGCAAGGGCGCTCGACGTGCGAAGCACGGTATTGCGAGACATCCGTATCCTCCCTGGTTTGGATGTTATGTGGGTGCAAGCTACGCGCCGAGTCTTCCGCGCGTCAACAAAAAACTTTACGCGCGTTAAATAATGATCAGGCAGAGGCGCGCAGGATCAGCCGTGCGGGGATCAGCGTCTCCTCCCGCGCGGCGAAGCGTCCGCCCGCTTCGATCAGCGAAAACAAGGTGTTCATGCATTTGTCGGCCACCGCCTCGTACTCGTGCGCAGCCGTCGTCAGCGAAGGGCAGGTGAAGCGCGAGAACGGGTGGTCGTCATGCGAGGCGACGCGCAGCGCGCAACCCTCGCCGCGGCCCACGCGCAAGCCCCGCTCGTAGCAGGCCGAGAGAAACCCGATGGCGAGTCGGTCGTTCGAGCACAGCACCGTGTCCGTGGGCAGTCGGCCCGAGGCGATGACCTCATGCGCGCCGCGGCGCCCGATCTCTTCGAAGCCCCAGCCCTCGCCGTCGACCTTGATGACATGCGGCTCCAGTCCCGCGGCATCCATGATCTGCAGGTAGGCTTTGCGCCGCTTGTTCGCGTTGGGGTTGGCGGGGTTGCGCATCTCGAAGAAACAGGGCGGTGCGCCGGTGCGGCAAAGATACTCGACCGTCTGCTGCACGAAGCTGTAATTGTCTGATCCGACAAAGGCTTCGCCCATGTCCTCGAGGTTACTGTCGAACAGCACCGTGGGCACGTCGCGGCAGAACCGCTCGATCGCGCCGCGGTCCGACAGCCGCCCCAGCGGCGCCAGGAAGACGCCCGCGGGCTTCAGCGCCGTCAGCCCTTCGAGGATTTCGGTCTCGAGCTTCTGGTCGCCATGCGCGCTGTAGAGGATGGGCGAAAACCCCGCCTCGATGCAGCGCCGCTCGATGGTGCGCGCGATCTCGGCGAAGAACGGGTCGGCGAGGTAGGGGACCACGATGCCCACGTTCTTCGTCAGGCTGCGGTTCTGGTTCATCGCGTAGATGTTGGGGCGGAACTCGTAACGCTCCAGCGCCTCCTCGATCCGGGCGCGGGTGGTGGCGCGCACGCTGGCGGGGTCGTGGAAATACTTCGAGACCGTGGGCCGCGACAGGCCGCTCAGGGCGGCGAATTCTTCCATGTTGCGGATTTTCTGGTCACTCATCCTGCGCTCTTGTCCTGTCGTGCTGGCTGGTCCGGCCCTCCGGCTGCGACTCCGTTCTTCATGTGACCCCGCGACTGAACCCGCAAAACATGACGCGAGTAAAGAATTTTCTTGCGCTTCCGCTGGCGTGCCGCTTGGGTGCCGGGCAAGATGCGCCCCGGCTTCATAGGGGCGAAATGCTGCGGGCGGAACCGTGTCGGGCCCGTCCGACACCGGAAAGGGAAATGGACATGTATCTCGGGCTCGATCTGGGAACCTCGGCGGTCAAGACCTGCATCCTCGGCCCAGGCGGCGAGGTGCTGGCCACCACGTCGGCGCCGCTCGCGGTGTCGCACCCGTTCGAGGGCGCAAGCGAACAGGATTGCGCCGCATGGTGGGCAGCGGTCTGCGCGGCGGTGCGCGCGCTCGACCCCGGCCTGCGCGCGGGGCTCAGGGCGATCGGCTTGTCGGGGCAGATGCATGGCGCTGTCCTCCTCGATGGCGACCTGCGCCCGGTGCGGCCCGTGATCCTGTGGAACGACGCCCGCGCGACCGCCGATTGCGCCGAGATGGAAGCGGCCGAGCCAGCCGTCGGCCAACTGTCGGGCGTGCCGCCGATGGCGGGCTTCACCGCGCCCAAGCTCAGGTGGCTGTCGCGGCACGAGCCGGAGACCCATGCCCGCATCGCCCATGTGCTCTTGCCCAAGGATTACATCGGCCTGCGCCTGCACGGGGCCTGCGTCACCGACCCGTCGGACGCGGCGGGCACCTCGTGGTTCGACCAGGCTGCGCGGCGCTGGTCGCCGCGGCTCTGCGAGATCAGCGCGACCGATCCCGCATGGCTGCCCGCGGTGCGCCACGGCACCGAGATCGCGGGCCACCTGCTGCCCGAGGTGGCCGAGGAACTTGGCCTGCCCCCCGGCCTGCCGGTCGCGGCGGGGGCGGGGGACGCGGCGGCGGGCGCGGTGGGGATCGGCGCGGTCGCCGATGGCGACGGCTTCATCTCGCTCGGCACCTCGGGGCAGCTGTTCGTCACCACCGACAGCTACCGTCCCAACCCCGAAAGCCGCATCCACGCCTATGCCCACACCCTGCCGGGCCACTGGTTCCAGATGGCCGCCATGCTGAACGGCGCGCGGCCCATCGCCTGGCTGGCCGGTCTGCTCGGCCGCCCGATCGAGGCGCTTCTGGCCGAGGCCGAGGCGGCCGAGCCCGGCCCGATCTTCCTGCCCTACCTGACGGGCGAAAGGACGCCGCATGGCGACACCGAGATCCGTGGCGGTTTCTCGCGTCTGGGCGAGACGACGACGCAGGGCGCGCTGATGCGCGCGGTGGTCGAGGCCGTGGCCTTCAGTTTTGCCGACGCCATCGCGGCGCTCTCCGCGGCGGGGCCGGTGCCCGACCGGCTGTTGGCCATCGGCGGCGGCACGCGCAGCGATTTCCTGATGCAGACCATCGCCGATGTCACCGGCTGCAGCCTGGGCCGCAGCGACGGGGCCGATGTCGGCCCGGCGCTGGGTGCCGCGCGGCTGGCCTGCGTCGCGGCGGGCGACCGCGCCATCGCCGAGGTGATGACCAAGCCCGCCGTCCGCCGCTGGTTCACCCCCGACGCGACCCGCGCTGCCGCGCTCAAGCCGCGGCTTGCCGGGTATCGCGCGCTCTATCCGGCGCTGCGCAACGTGCAATCCGCCATCGGCTGAGGCCTGCCTGCCGGAGGGCCGCAAGGGCCGGGTTTGACGCCTCTTGTCCCGATCCTCCGCCAGATCGCGCGACGGGCCGCTGCGCAAGGGGGAGTTAGGGATGGGCCATCGCCTCGGGCCCTGACCTGATCCCCGCGCGCAGCACCGCGGCGGCAAGGCTGACCGAGGCGCGCACCGGGTCGATCAGGACCGGCAGGTCCGGCCGGGCAAGCTCGCCCGCAAGCCGCCCCATGCCCGCGCAACCCAGCACGATCGCCCCGCTGCCCGTATCTGCGGCCAGCGCGGCAAGGGCGCTGCGCAGATCGGGCACCCGGTCCTGCAATTCCAGCACCGGTATGCCCGCCGCCCGCACCCCGTCGCAGCGCGGGCCAAGGCCCATCGCCTCGATATTGGCGGCGATGACGGGGACCGAGCCCTCGGTCGTGGTCAGCACCGCGAAGCGCGGCGCGGCAAGCGTGGCGGCGATTATCCCCGCCTCGCCCAGGCCCACCACGGGCCGCCTCAAGGTCGCGCGCATCTCGGCCAGCCCGGTGTCGTCGAAACAGCCGATGACGATGGCCTCGGCCTCGGCCGCCATGGGGCCGCGGGCAAGGGCCAGAAGCCCCGGCAGGCAGGCGATGGCATCGGCCTCGCCCTGGATGGCGGGCGGGCCTGCCGCGTTGGTCAGGGCGATGACCGTGCTGCCCGCGGGCAGGGCCGTGCGGGCGATATCCGCCATGTCCTGCGTCATCGCGTCGGTGGAATTGGGGTTCAGGATGGCGATGCGCATCATGGCTCCGCGTGACTGGGGACCGCGGCCTCGGCGGCGGCGACGCAGCGCGCCCAGCGGTCGCCGCGCGCCTGCCAGAGGGGCAGGGGATCGGCACCGCAACGCGGCCCGGCCAGCTCGCAGCGCGGCGCGAAGGCGCAGCCCACGGGCGGCGCATGCAGCGCGGGCGGCGCGCCGGGGATCGCCTTCAGCAGCGCACCGGGCTCGGCGCCCACAAGGTTCGCGGCCAGCAGCCCCTGCGAATAGGGGTGGCGCGCGTCGCGGATGATCTCGGCCACGCTGCCGGTCTCGACGAAACTGCCGGCATACATCACGGCGAGCTTGTCCGAGACCTCGACCGCGACGCCGATGTCATGCGTGACGAAGATCACCCCCATCCCCATCTCGCGCTGCAACTCGCGCAGCAAGAGCAGGATCTGGATCTGCACGGTCGCATCCAGCGCCGTGGTCGGCTCGTCGGCGAGCAGGAGTTTCGGCTTGCAGGCCAGCGCCAGCGCGATCATCGCGCGCTGCCGCATGCCGCCCGACATCTCGTGCGGGTAGTTCGACAACCGCCGCTTGGCCGAGGGGATGCGCACCAGCTCCAGCATCTCGAGCGCGCGGGCCATGGCGGTGCTGCGGCTCACGCCCTCGTGGCGGATCACGGTCTCGGCGATCTGGCGGCCGATGGTGTAGACCGGGTCGAGCGCAAGGCCGGGGTCCTGGAAGATCATCGAGACCACGCCGCCCCGGTGATCGGCCAGCGCGCGGCCCTCCAGCGCCAGCACGTCGCGCCCCTCGACGGCGACCTTGCCGCCGATCCGCGTGCGGCGCTCGGGCAGAAGCCTGAGCAGCGTCTTCAGCGTCACGCTTTTGCCCGAGCCGCTTTCGCCCAGGATGCCCAGCACCTCGCCCTGCGCCAGCGTGAAGGACACGCCGTTGACCGCATGAACCGGCGGCGTGCCCTGGAAGGTCACGGTCAGGTCGCTGACCTCGACAAGCGGCTGGGTCATTCCGCGGCCTCCTTGACGGTGTTGAGATGACAGGATGCAAGATGCCTGCGGCCCACCAGCGCAGGCACCGGGGCCGTGCCGGGGCACGGGCCGAAGGCACGCGCGCAGCGGGTGTGGAAGCGGCATCCGGGCGGCGGGTCGATGGGGTTGGGCGGATCGCCCTGAAGCGGGGCCTCCATCGTGCGCCGGTCGGGATCGAGCGAGGGCATCGCGGCTAGAAGCGCCTCGGTATAGGGGTGGCGGGGCGCGGTATAGAGATCGGCCGTCGGCCCGATCTCGACCACCTCGCCGAGATACATCACCATCACCCGGTCCGAGATGTGGCGCACCACGTTCAGGTCGTGGCTGATGAAGATATAGGTCAGCCCGCGTTCGCGGCGCAGTTCCGTCAGCAGGTTCAGCACCTGCGCCTCGACCGATTTGTCGAGCGCCGACACCGCCTCGTCCAGCACGATCACGTCAGGGTCGAAGGCCAGCGCGCGGGCGATGTTCACCCGCTGGCGCTGCCCGCCGGAAATCTCGTGCGGATAGCGCGGCCCGAAGCGCGCGGGGTCAAGGCCCACACGCTCCAGCAGCGCGCCCGCGCGCCGCCGCGCCTCGGGCTGGTCCACGCCATGCACCGTGGGGCCGAAGGCCACCGCGTCCAGCATCGTCATCCGCGGGTTGAGCGAGGCGTAGCTGTCCTGGAACACCATCTGCACATGGCGGCGGAACTCCTTGAGCGGCACCTCGGTGCCCGCCACGCGGCCGCGAAAGCGCACCTCGCCCCGGTCCGAGGGCAGTAGATGCGTCAGAAGCCGCGCGGTGGTGGACTTGCCGCAGCCGCTTTCGCCGACCACGCCCAGCGTCTCGCCGGGGGCGACGTCGAAGCTGACGTCATCGACCGCGCGCACCACCTTGCGGGCCGCGCCCCAGCCGCCCGCGTTGAAATGCTTGACGAGGTTGTGCGCCGAAAGGATCGCGTCGCTCATTGCTTGATATCCATTGCCGAGCGCAGCCCGTCGCTGAGCATGTTGAACGAGATCGAGGTGAGGAAGATCATCACGCCGGGAAGGGCGGCCAGCCAGGGCTGCACGTAGATCGCGTTGCGCAGCGTGTTCAGCATCAGCCCCCATTCGGGGTTGGGCGGGCTGACGCCCAGCCCGAGGAACGACAGCCCGGCGGCAAGGATCATCGAGACCGAGATCAGGCTGGTCGCATAGACGAAGATCGGCCCCAGCACGTTGCCCAGCACATGCGCGCGCACGATGGTGAAGGCGCTGGCGCCGCTGGCCCGCGCGGCCTCGATATACTCCAGCTTGCGCACGGCGGTGGTGACGCTTTCGGCCACCCGCGCGATGGGCGGGATGAAGACCACCGTCAGCGACAGCAGCCCGTTCAGGATGCCCGCCCCCAGCGCGCCCGAGATGGCGATGGCCAAGAGCACCGAGGGGAAGGCGTAGAAGACATCGAGCACCCGCATGGTGATCGAGTTCACCCAGCCCCCCGCGTAGCCCGCGGCAATCCCGATGGCCGAGCCGATCACGAAAGCGATCAGCACCGGCGTCACCCCCATGAAGAGCGACAGCCGCGCGCCGTAGATCAGCCGGCTCAGCATGTCGCGGCCCAGCTCGTCGGCGCCCAGCGGGTAGCCCTCGGTCCCGATGGGCGAGAGGCGGCGGATCATGGTGCCGTCGAACGGGTCCTGCGGCGCGACCCATGGCGCGAAGATCGCCATCAGGATGAGGCCCCCCGCGACGCAGCCCGCGGCGACGGCGACCTTGTCCTTCAGGAAGCGGCGACCCACGCCGCTCCAGTAGCCGCGGGGCTTGTCGGCGGTGGCCAGCGTTTCGATGTCGGTCTGTGCGACGGCCATGGCTCAGCCCCTCTGCAGGCGCGGGTCGAGCGCCGATTGCACCACGTCGACGACGAGGTTCAGGATCACGAAGAACATCGCCAGCACCAGGATGGTGCCCTGCAGAAGCGGCAGGTCGCGCTGGAAGATCGCCTGCCCCAGCAGGAACCCGGTGCCGGGCCACGAGAAAACCGTCTCGATCAGGATCGAGCCGCCCAGAAGGTAGCCCAGCTGCAACCCCATCACCGCCAGCGCGGTGGGCGCGGCATTCTTGATGACATGGGCCAGAACGCCCCGGTCCAGAAGGCCCTTTGCGCGCAGGCCGGTCACGAATTCCTGTTGCAGGATATCGGCCACCAGCGCCCGCACGGTGCGGGCCACGATGCCCATCGGGATCACCGACATGGTGACGGCAGGCAGAACAAGGTGGCTCATATGCTCCCAGTCCCAGGCCCATTGGCTCGACCCGCCGGGGCCTGCGCCCGTGGCGGGGAACCAGCCCAGTTCCACCGAGAAGATGATGACCAGCACCATCCCCAGCCAGTAATGCGGCACCGAGACGCCCACGACCGCCAGCGTCGAGGCCAGCTTGTCGATCCAGCTGTCGCGGAAGAAGCCCGCGACGAAGCCGAAAAGCCCGCCCAGCGTGAAGCCGATGATCGTGGCGGTGACGGCCAGGATCAGCGTGTTGCCGACCGCGTTCATCACCTCGGAGGTGACGGGCCGCCCGGTGGCGATGGAATTGCCCAGATCGCCCTGCAACGCGCGGCCGAGCCAGCGGAAGAATTGTTCGGGATAGGACCGGTCGAAGCCGTAGATCGCCATCAGCTGCTCCTGCAGCTCGACCGAGGCGTCGGGCGGCAGGATCGAGACCAGCGGATCGCCGGGCGAGATATGGACCAGCGCGAAACACACGAGCGACACGCCCAGCATGATCGGGATGGTGTAGGCGATGCGGCGCGCCGTGAAGATCAGCATGACACCCTCGGGGTCCGTGTGGCAAGGGAACCGGCCGCCGCGGGAAGGGACGCGGCGGCCGGTCGGGGCAATGGCCTTATTCGGCCATCGTCATCGGCGCGATGTCGATGAACCAGCTCTTCGGCTGGACCACGCCGCCCACGGCGGGCGACATGGCGCGCGGGCCGACGTCATTGGCGACCCAGAGGAAGGGCGCCTCTTCGACCACGCGGGCGTGCAGGCGGGCGAGTGCGGCATCCCGCTCGGCCCCGTCGAAGGAGGTCCGCGCCTCGGCGATGAGCGCGTCGAACTCGTCATTGCCGAAGTAGCCCCAGTTGTTCGACACCGGCGGGAAGGTCTGGGTCGAGACGAAGCGCACCATGGCGAAGAACGGATCCATCGTGGCGAAGCTGACGTTGATCGCATCCGCCCCGCGCGAGCCGTCCGACAGCGCGCCCTGACGCCAGTTGGTGAAGAGCGTGTTCCACTCGATCACGTCCAGCGTCACGTCGAAGAAGCAATCCGACAGGCTTTGCTGCACATACTCGTTCATCGTGACCGGCTGCATCTGCCCCGAACCCGAGGCCGAGGTCTGCACCGTCACTTCCAGCGGGTTGTCGGGGCCGAAACCGGCCTCGGCCATCAGCGCGCGGGCGGCGTCGGGGTCATAGGTGATCTCGAAGCCGGGGTTGCCCCACCACGGATGCCCCTCGTTCACGGTGCCCTGCGGGATGCCCATGTAGCCGCCCAGCAGAACCTGCAACTCCTCGCGGTTCACACACAGGTTCGCGGCATGGCGCACGCGGCGGTCGAGCCACGGAGAATCCTCGGTGAAGGAGAACTGCCAGGGCCAGACATGGGGCTGCGGGTTGGAGTAGATCACGTTGCCTTCGGCCACGATCCGCGGGATCGCGTCGGGGGCGGGGGCCTCGATCCAGTCGACCTGACCCGACAGCAGGGCCGCGGTGCGCGCGTTGGCGTCGGGCAGCGGCACGAGGACCACGCGGTCGATCGTGGGCGTGCGGGCGGGGTCCCAGTAGTTGGGGTTGCGCACCATCTCGAACCGCTCGCGCGGCACCAGAAGGTCGCCCATGAAGGGGCCGGTGCCCGAGGGGTCCGAGGCGAATGCCGTCCAGGCCGCCGCGGCACGCTCGGCCGGGTCGGTGACCGAGGCGTCGACCGCGTCGTAAAGCGCCTGCCAATGGGTCGGCGAGGCCATGAAGAGCATCGTCATGTTGAGCGGCAGGAAGGCGTCGGGCTGCGAGGTGACCAGCTCGACGGTATACTCGTCGATCACGCTGGCCGAGCGCAGCGTCGGCATCCGCGAGGTCGTCGCGCCGACCTGGTCGGGGGCGAAATGGGGGGCTGCGTCGTTCAGCACCTTCTCGACGTTCCAGACCACCGCCTCGGCGTTGAAGGGCGAGCCGTCGTGGAAGGTCACGCCTTCGCGCAGGGTGAAGGTCCAGCGCGTCGGGTCCTCGGGGTTCACCACCCATTCGGTCGCAAGGCCGGGGATCACGACGCTGGGGTCGGTTTCCGACGACAGGTCCCAATGGGTCAGCGCGTCATACATCGGGATGCCGGTGAAGCGGTTGCCCTCGAAGCCCTGGTCGGGCTGGCCGCTGGTGCGCGGGATGTCTGCGGCGGTCATGCCGATGGTCAGGGTCGTTTCGGCCAGGGCGGGGCCGGCAAGCGTCATCGTCGCGGCAAGGGCCGCGGCTGCCGTCGTTCTCAGAAGGGAGGTGCGCATGGGATGCTCCTGTTGGTGTCGATGGGCCCACCGGCGGCAACCGGAGTGCTGCGGACACAAGAGGGCGCAGGAGGCGGTTCGGCGACCATCAATCTCGATATCGTATACAATTTATGAGCTGTTTGCATACGCTGCCTGAAAATCGGGCAAAAAAACGGGCGCTGCGCTTGATATCGCATCGGTCCCGTGACGCGAGGGGCCCAAGAGCGTGGCGAAATCGGCCCATTTGGCGTGGCGTGCGGAGATTCGGATTGCATACAATCTCAGGTGGCACCATATCGGGACCATGAAACATGACCCGCGCTTCGACGAGGCGCGCGACCGCCATGACAGCCGGTCCAACCCGGTCTTCGTCGGCGTCGAACGCGCGATCCACGAGCACCGCCTGCCGCCGGGCACGCGGCTGGCCGAGGCGGAGCTGTGCGAGATCTACGGCGTCTCGCGCACCATCGTGCGCGCGGGCCTGCAGGCGCTGACCCACAGCCAGCTGGTCACGCTGGTGCCCAACCGCGGCGCCAGCGTCGCTAAGCCCACCCCCTCCGACGCGCAGGAGGTGTTCGAGGCGCGCGAACTGATCGAGCCGCGCACCGCGCGCGAGGCCGCGCGCCGCGCCACGCCCGCCGATATCGAGCTGCTGCGCCGCCACAGCGCCGAGGAACACAAGGCGCTCGAGGCGCGCGATTACGGACGCTCGCTCAGGTTGTCGGGGCTGTTCCATACCGAGATTGCCCGCATCTCGGGCCAGAAGACGCTTCTGGGCTTCGTCGATCAACTGGTCTCGCGCTCGGCGCTCATCATCGCGCTTTATTGGCACCGCGAGCGGGCGCGCTGCGACAGCCAGTGCCACGAGCGGCTGATCGACGCCATCGCCGCCGCCAAGCCCGACGAGGCCGAGACGCTGATGCGCTCGCATCTGGTGGACATCCACACCGCGCTCGATTTCCGCGACGCGGGCGACAGCAGCCGCGATCTGCGCGACATGCTTTTGCCCTGACAGGGCTTGGACAGCGGCGGGCGGGCTTGCCAGCCCGGCGCATCTCTGCACAGTGGCCGGGCGAAAGGACCCATGCCGATGCGCCTGATCGACCCGTCACACCCGTTCTTCCGGCCCGCTTGGCGCCGCTACCTCGTGGTTGCGGCACCCTTTGCATGGGCAGGCGTGGAATGGAGCGCGGGCAACACGGTCTGGGCCTATCTCTTCGCCGCCATCGGCGGCTACCTGGCGTGGAACCTGGTCATCGCCCATCGTCCCGAGGGCGAGGATTAACCCGAAGGCAGGTCCACCGGCTGCCCCGTCTGGCGCGACTGCGTCGCCGCATCGGCCAGCATCTGCGCGCGCAGCCCGTCCTCGATCCCCGGATCGGGCTGTGTGCCTGCGCTGACCGCCTCGACGAAGGCGCGCATTTCGGCGAGATAGGCGGCCTCGTAACGTTCGAGGAAGAAATGCTGCGCCGGGTCGCGGGCGAAACCCGCCTCGGTCGCCAGTTCCACGGTCGTCTCGAGCTGGTTCTCGGCGCGCAACATGCCCTTGACCCCATGCACCTCGATCCGCTGGTCATAGCCATAGGCCGCGCGGCGCGAGTTGGAGATCTGGCAGATCCTGCCGCTTGCCGTGGTCAGGATCACCGCGGCGGTGTCCACGTCGCCCGCCGCGCCGATGGCGGGGTCGACAAGGGCCGAGCCCATGGCGTGCAGCCGCACGAATTCCTCGCCCATCAGGAAGCGCGCCATGTCGAAATCATGGATCATCATGTCCCTGAACAGCCCGCCCGAGCGTTCGATATAGGAGACCGGCGGCGGCGCGGGGTCGCGCGAGGTGATGGAGACAAGCTCCACCGCGCCGATGGCCCCCTGCCTCAGCCGCGCGCGGAGCGCCGCGAAATTCGGGTCGAAACGGCGGTTGAACCCGGTCAGGAAGGGGACGCCCGCCGCTGATACGGCCTCCATGCAGGCGCGGATGTTGTCGACGGACATGTCGACCGGCTTTTCGCAGAAGATCGCCTTGCCGGCCTTGGCCGCGCCCATGATCTGCCCGAAATGGCTGTCGGTCGGCGTGCCGATCACCACCGCGTCGATGTCGGGCGCGGTCAGGATCGCCTCGACGTCCCGCACCTCGGCCCCGGTGCTGGCCGCCAAGGCCCCCGCCGCCGCGGGCATCGCGTCGGCCACCGCCGTCACGCGCGCCTCGCCAAGCGCCCCGATGGAGCGGGCATGGACCTGCCCGATCCGCCCGCAGCCCAACAAACCGATCCTCAGCATCTCATGCCCTTCCGCTTGCGCCCAGCCCGCGGATGACCGCCCGTGCGGCCTCCATCACCGGGGCGTGTGTCTCTTTCAGGATCGCCACCCGGTCGAAGCGCGCCGGGTCGGCGGTGACAGCCTCGCGCAGCGCCGCGCCAAAGGCCATGCGCAACTCGGTGCCGATGTTGAACTTGGCGATGCGCGAGCCGGTGGCCAGCGACAGGCGCTGCGCATAGGGCACGCCCGAGCCGCCGTGGATGACCAGCGGAACCTCCGTCACCGCCTCGATCGCGCGGATGCGCGCCGCGTCCAGACCGCCCTCGTGGTCGGTCTGCAGATGCACGTTGCCCACGCTGATCGCCATGGCATCGACGCCCGTCTCGCGCGCGAAGATCGCGGCCTCCTCGGGGTCGGTGCCCGCCGAGCCCTCGCCGCCCGAATAGCCGACGAAACCGATCTCCCCCTCGCAGGAGATGCCGGCGTCATGCGCCATCCGGGCCACCGCGGCGGTCTCCTCGATATTCTGCGCCAGCGGCTTGCGCGAGCCGTCATACATCAGCGAGGTAAAGCCGCTTTCCAGCGCCTCGCGGCATTCCTCCAGCGTGTAGCCATGGTCGAGATGGGCGACGATGGGGACGTCCACGCTGTCCGCCAGGTGCCGGAACATCGCGCCCAGAACGGGCAGGGGGGTATGCGCCCGGCAGCTCGGCCCGGCCTGAAGGATCACCGGCGCGCGCTCGGCCTCGGCCGCCATGGCAAAGGCGCGCATGTCCTCCCAGCCGAGGCAGACAAGGCCGGGCACCGCGTAGCCGTCGCGCAGCGCGGGCTGCAGGACCTGCGAAAGCGTGGCCAGCGTCATTTGAACTTCGCCACCATGTCCATGATACCGGGGATCGTGTGCAATTGCTCGGCATGGGTGGGCTGGAAATACTGCTTCAGGCTGCGCTGCGAGAGACCGCCGAGGATGGTGAAGTAATACATCTCGTAGCCCGGCAGCACGCAGCAGGGGTGATACCCCTTGTCGATCAGCACCGTCGAGCCGTTGACGATGTGATAAGCGTCGCCCGGCTCGTTATCCACGCGCTGCAGCATCTGCAGACCCGATCCGTAATCGGGCTTGAAGCGGAAGTTGTAGCATTCGTCGTGCCGGGTTTCCTCCGGCAACCTGTCCGTGTCGTGCTTGTGCGACGGAAACCCCGACCAGCCCCCCGCGCCGACGGTGAACAGTTCTGATACAAGAAGCCGCCCGACCCGGTCGTGATGTCCCGCGCCGAGGATATGCTTGATCTTGCGATGCGTCTTGGTGTCGTCCGACCCGTATTGCACGAGGTCCAGATCGGCGCTGCGCACGGCGAAAGGTTTCAGCGTCTCGGCGTATTGCGCGCCCGCGATGAAGGTCTCGGTATCGGTCAGCGCGGTGATCCGCGCGGCCGTGTCGGTGGGCACATAGACCCCCTCGGGCTCGCCATCCCAGACATCCGCGCCGCGGTTGCCGATCTCGGCGAAACTCTCGCCCGCGGTCTCGACCGTCACCGTCCCGGTCGCGGGCACCACGCAGGTCTCGTAGCCCGGCACGCGGTAGTCGAAATACTCGCCCGCCTTCAGCTTCACGATGTTGAAATAGGTTAGCGGCACCAGCGGGTCGTTCACGTCGACGATGGGCTGGTTCCGGTTGTCATAGGGGGCGATATGCATGGCGTGTCCTTTCAGGCGGGGACCGGCGCGGCCGGCGCGCTGAGGAAGTGATCGAGTTCCGCACGGGTCGGCATCGCGGGCGCGCAGCCCACCCGCGCCACCACCATCGCGGCGGCGGCAGAGCCTTGCAGCACGGCGTCGCGCACCGGCAGCCCGGCGGCGAGGCCCGAGACGAAACCGCCCATGAAACTGTCGCCCGCGCCGGTGGGTTTCAGCGCATCGGTGCGGTAGATGCCGGTGGTGATCTCGCCCTCGGGGGTGATCGTCACCGCCCCTTTCTCGCCCATCTTGTAGACGGCGAGGCGCGCGCCCCGCGCCACCAGCTCCCGCGCCTTGTCGAGGCCGCGGTCATAGTCACCGGCCATGAAGCCGAATTCCACGTCATTGCCGACGATCACGTCGCACATCGCGCCCGCGCGGGAATAGACCTCGGCGGCGACTTGCGGAGAGGGCCAGGAGTAGGGGCGGTAGTCGATGTCGAAGATCAGGGGCAGCCCCGCCGCTTTCGCCAGCTCGAAGCCGCGGAAGGCGGCGCTGCGCGACGGCTCGGCGGCAAAGACCGTGCCCGTGGTGATCAGCGCGTCATAGGCGGCGTAATCCACGCCCTCGACATCGGCCGCCGTCATCTCGAAATCGGCGGCCCCGTTGCGGTAGATGACCGACTGGTGGTCCTCTATCGTCGTTTCCACCACGGCCAGCGAATTGCGCGCCTCGCCGCCGACGCTGCGGACATGGGCGCGGCCCACGCCGTAGCGATCCAGCTCGTTCAACGCGAAACGCCCGATGGCGTCGTCGGACACGCAGGTCACCAGATCGGCGCTGCCGCCCAGCTTGACGATGGCCACGCCGATATTGGCCGAAGACCCGCCGAGACAGGCAAAGAATTGCGTCGCGTGCTCGGTCTTGGTGCCGGGCGGGTCGGGGTAGAAATCCATCCCCGCACGCCCGATGATGACGAAACGATTGCCGCTCAGACGCATCTCACACCCCCTGCCGCTGGCGGGCGCGGGTGGCCTCGATCTCGGCGTGTTTCTCGTTCACGCTTTCGCTGTCGGAAACCTGCGCCGTGCCGACCTCCCACCAGGCGTGGCCTTGGGTCGTCCAGCCCTCGTAGGGGTCGACCTGCATCACGATCACGCTGGTCTTGTCGGATGCCTTGGCGCGGGCAAAGGCCTCGCCCAGCTCGGCGGGGTTCGAGACGGTGACGGCGTCGCAGCCCATGGAGCGGGCATGCGCCTCGAAATCCACCGCGAAGGGTTCGGGCACCGTGGGGCAATCTTTTATAAGATTGTTGAAGCTCTCCTGCCCGGTGTTGTTCTGCAGCTTGTTGATGACCGCGAAACCGCCGTTGTCCAGCACCAGCACGATCAGCTTTTTCCGCGTGAGAACAGAGGAATAGAGGTCGGAATTCATCAACAGGTAACTGCCGTCGCCGACGAAGACGATGGTGTCGCGCTCCGGCTCCACCTCGGATTGCGCGATGCGTGCGCCCCAGCCGCCGGCGATCTCGTAGCCCATGCAGGAGAAGCCGAACTCGACATCCACAGTCCCGATATCGAGCGTGCGCCAGTTCGCCGTGACCTCGGCCGGAAGGCCGCCTGCCGCCGTCACCACCCGGTCGCGGGCATCGCAGAGCGCGTTCACCACGCCGATGGCCTGCGCGTAGGAGTTGGGGCGGTTGCCGTGGGCGACATTGGCCTCGACATAGGCGTCCCACGACTTGCGTTCGACCTGCGCCTTTTCCGTCCACTCCGCCGGTGCGCTGTAGCCCTCCATCGCCGCGCCCAAGGCGGAAAGCGCCAGTTTCGCGTCGCCCACCACCGGCAGCGACAGGTGTTTCATCGCGTCATGGCGGCCCACGTTCAACCCGATCAGACGCGCGTCGCGGGCGAAGGCCGTCCAGGAGCCGGTCGTGAAATCCTGCAGCCGCGTGCCCACGGCAAGGATCACGTCGGCCTCCTCCGCGATGGTGTTGGCGCTGTCCGACCCCGTGACGCCGATGGGGCCGATGTTGAGCGGGTGGGTCGCCAGCATGTTGGCGCGCCCCGCGATGGTCTCGACCACGGGGATGCCATGCGCCTCGGCCAGCGCGGTCAGCTCGGCCACCGCGCCGGAATATTGCACGCCGCCGCCCGCGATGATCATCGGCCGTTTCGCTTGGGCCAGCAGCGCCGCCGCATCCGCGATTTCGGCCGCATCGGGGGCCTGCCGCCGGATGCGGTGAACGCGGCGGGCGAAGAACTCCACCGGGTAGTCATAGGCCCAGCCCTGCACATCCTGCGGCAGGCCGAGGAAGGCAGGTCCGCAATCGGCGGGGTCGAGCATCGTGGCCAGCGCCGCGGGCAGCGACTGGATCACCTGCGCGGGATGCGTGATGCGGTCCCAGAAGCGGGAGACGGCTTTGAACGCATCGTTCACGCCCAGCGTCGGGTTGCCGAAATGCTCCAGCTGTTGCAGCACCGGGTCGGGCAGGCGGGTCAGGAAGGTGTCGCCGCACAGCATCAGCATCGGCAGGCGGTTGGCATGGGCCAAGGCCGCGGCCGTCAACAGGTTCGCCGTGCCCGGCCCGGCGCTGGCCGTGCAGAACATGAAGCGCCGCCGCAGGTGGTATTTCGCGTAGGCCGCCGCGGCAAAGCCCATGCTCTGCTCGTTCTGCCCGCGATAAAGCGGCAGCGCGTCCTGCACCGGATACAGCGCCTCGCCCAGGCAGGGGACGTTGCCATGCCCGAAAATCCCGAAACCGCCGCCGCAGATCCGCGTCTCGACGCCGTCGATCTCGATGAACTGGTTCATGAGATACCGCACGATGGCCTGCGCCGTCGTGAGCCTGATGGTGGTGCCCGCGTCGCTCATCCTGTCCCTCCCTTGCGCGGGCCTTTCCGGTTTGCCCGTTGCGTGCCGCGCCGACTCAGGATACGAATTTTGCAACCGGTTGCAACCGGCCACGTGCAAGGGGGAGGGGAGCGCATGACCGAGATCGGCATCGGCCTGATCGGCGGCGGCTACATGGGCAAGGCGCATGCCGTGGCGATGGCCGCGGTGGGGGCGGTTTTCGACACGCCCCTGCGCCCGCGGCTTGAGATGGTGGCGGCCTCCTCGCCGGCCTCCTCCGAGCGCTACCGCGCCGCCTATGGCTTCGCGCGCGCGGGCCGCGACTGGCAGGAGGTGGTGGCCGATCCGCGCGTCGAGGCGGTGGTGATCGCCGCCCCGCAAGCGACGCATCGCGCGATTGCCGAGGCGGCCTTTGCCGCCGGGAAACCGGTGTTTTGCGAGAAACCGCTGGGCGCCTCGCTGGCGGATGCCGAGGCGATGGTCGCCGCCGCCGAGGCGTCGGGTCTGCCCAACATGATCGGCTTCAACTACGTCCGCACGCCCGCGACGCAGTTCGTCCGGCAGCTGTTGGCCGAAGGGGCGATAGGTCAGGTGACGTGGTTCCGGGGCGAGCATACCGAGGATTTCCTCGGCGATCCCGAGGCGCCCGCGAACTGGCGCTGTTTCGGGCGGGCGGCGGGCTGCATGGGCGATCTCTCGCCGCACATGGTCAATTGCGCGCTGGCGCTGATGGGGCCCATCGCCGAGCTGTCGGCGCGGGTCGAGACGATCCACCCCACCCGCGGCGGTGTCGCGGTCGACAATGACGACCACGGGCAGATGATGGTGCGCTTCGCCGGCGGAGCGATGGGGCACCTCTATTTCAGCCGCGCGGCGACGGGGCGCAAGATGGGCTATGCCTATGAAATCCATGGCACAAAAGGCGCGATCCGCTTCGACCAGGAGGATCAGAACGCCGTCCACCTCTACCGCGCCGAAGGGCCGGAGGCCACGCGCGGCTTCACCCGCATCCTGACCGGGCCCGCGCATCCCGATTACCTGCCCTTCTGCCAGGGGCCGGGGCATGGCACCGGCTACCAGGACCAGATCATCATCGAGGCGCGGGATTTCCTGCAGGCGATCCAGTCCGGCGAACCGGTCTGGCCCACCTTCCGCGAGGGGCTGGCCGTGGCCCGCGTCATCGACACCGCTTTCGCCTCGGCCGAGGATGGCCGCTGGCATCCCGTTCCCGCAGCCTGAAAGGTTCCGCTTCCATGACGATCCGCATCGGCAATGCCCCCTGTTCCTGGGGCGTCGAATTCGCCAATGACCCGCGCAACCCGCCCTGGCGGTCGGTCCTGAAGGACTGCGCCGAGGCGGGCTATACCGGCATCGAGCTGGGGCCGGTGGGCTTCATGCCCGAGGATCCCGCCGTGCTGGCCGAGGCGCTGGACGAGCATGGGCTGGAGCTGATCGGGGGCGTGGTGTTCCGGGCGTTTCACGATCCGGATCAATGGGATGACGTGCTGGACGGGGCCGTGCGCACCTGCAAGGCGCTGGTTGCCCATGGCGCGCAGCACCTTGTGCTGATCGACAGTATCTCGCCGCGGCGCGCGCCGACGGCGGGGCGGCCCGGCGATGCCGAGCAGATGGAGGCCGCCGAATGGGCGGCGTTCCGCGACCGGATCGCCCATGTGGCGAAGATGGGCGCGGAAGACTACGGTCTGACGGTCGGCATCCATGCGCATGCGGCGGGATTCATGGATTTCGAGCCGGAGCTTGAACGCCTTTTGAACGAGATTCCCGAAGATATCCTTAAGATCTGCTTCGACACCGGCCATCATTCCTACGCGGGCTTTGACCCCGTGGCCTTCATGCGGCGCCACATCGACCGCATTTCCTACATGCATTTCAAGGATATCGACCCTGTCGTGAAGGCTGACGCCATCGCCAAGGGGACTGGCTTCTACGACGCCTGCGGGCAGGGGATTTTCTGCAACCTCGGGCAGGGCGACGTGGATTTCCCCGCCGTGCGGCAGATCCTGCTGGATGCGGGATTCGAAGGGTGGTGCACGGTCGAGC
Source organism: Roseicyclus amphidinii (assembly GCF_030163755.1). Taxonomy (GTDB): domain Bacteria; phylum Pseudomonadota; class Alphaproteobacteria; order Rhodobacterales; family Rhodobacteraceae; genus Roseicyclus; species Roseicyclus amphidinii. The sequence continues at coordinate 62,693 of NZ_JASJOE010000005.1, read as the reverse complement.
AGGATTGCGATCCGACGCTGGATGTCTCGCCCATCGACGACGCGCGGGCGAACCGCGACTACCTGCACAGCATCGGGTTCTGAGGGGGTCAGGCGATGAAACTCAACTGGGGCATGATCGGCGGCGGCGAAGGCAGCCAGATCGGGCCGGCGCACCGGCTTGGCGCGCAGGCGGACGGGAATTTTTCCTTGGTTGCCGGGGCATTGGACGCCGACGCTGAGAAGGGCCGAGCCTATGCGCAGCGGCTGGGCGTGGCGGCGGATCGGGCCTATGGCGACTGGCGCGAGATGCTGGAGGGGGAGCGGGGGCGCGCGGATCGCGTCGATCTCGTGACGGTGGCGACGCCGAACTCCACGCATTTCGAGATCACCAAGGCGTTTCTCGAGGCGGGCTTTCACGTGCTCTGCGAAAAGCCCATGACCATGACGGTCGAGGAGGGGGAGGAGATCGTCCGCGTGGCCCGCGCCACGGGGCGCATCTGCGCGGTCAATTACTGTTATTCCGCCTATCCGATGGTGCGCGAGATGCGGCACATGGTGGCCACGGGGCAGGTCGGGAAAGTGCGGCTGGTGGTCACGAATTTCAGCCACGGCCACCACGGCGATGCGACGGACGCGGACAATCCGCGGGTGCGCTGGCGCTACGATCCGGCGATGGCGGGTGTCTCGGGGCAGTTCGCCGATTGCGGCATCCACGCGCTGCATATGGCAAGTTTTATCGTTGGGGATCAGGTGGATAAGGTCTCGGCCGATTTCGCCTCGACGATCCCGTCCCGCGTGCTGGAAGATGACGCGATGGTCAATTTCCGCATGTCCGGCGGCACCGTCGGGCGGCTCTGGACCTCCTCCGTCGCCATCGGGCGGCAGCACGGGTTCGACATCCAGATCTTCGGGGAAACCGGTGGGATGCGCTGGGCGTCGGAGCAGCCGAACCAGGTGTTCTACACGCCCGTGGGCGGGCGGACGCAGATCATGGAGAAGGGCGAAAGCGGGCTGTCGGACGAGGCGGCGCGGCTGTCTCGCGTGGCCATTGCGCATCCCGAGGGGTTCCCGCTGGCGGTGGCGAATATCTACGTGGACCTTGCCGCCGCGATCCGGGGGGAGGCGCATGGCGCGCTGCCCACGGCGGAGGACGGGGTGCGGTCGATGGCCGCCGTTTACGCCTCGGTCGCCTCGGCCAGGGCGGATGGTGCGTGGACCGACGCAAGGCCGCCGATGTTCCGTTAGGGCCACGTCACACCGCGTACACAGGGCGTGCACACCGCGTGCATACGCGGTTTGCGCACCGTTTCGGGTAATATTGCCTTATGCTGCGCCCTGATGCACGGGGCGCAGCGTGCCGCGTTCCACCACCCGGCAGGGGAAGAGCCGCGTCTCGGGGTGGCGGTCGGGGCGTTCGATGGTGCCGACCACGAGGTCGATGGAGGCGCCGATGATCTCGGCGATGGGTTGGCGGATCGTGGTCAGGTCGATGTTCTGCCAGCGCGCCATGTCCATGTCGTTCAGCCCGATGATGCCGATATCCTCGGGGCAGCTCAGGCCCGCCTCCTCGATGGCCGAAAGCGCGCCGATCGAGAGCACGTCGTCGCCGCAGAAATACGCCTGCGCCGGGTCCTGCATCAGGAGGCGGGTCATCTCGACCCGGCCCGCGTCGAAGGAATAGGCGGAGGCGTAGCTGATCGAGACCTCGATCTCGGGGTGTTCGCGCAGCGCGCCGAAGAAGCCGAGCGCGCGGTCCTGGGTCGAGGTCGCCTTTTCGGGACCGCCGAGGAAGGCGACCTTTCGGTAGCCGCGGGCGATCAGCGCCTCGGCCGCCATGCGCCCGCAGGCGACGTTGTCGATGCCGACGACATGGACATTGGGCGAGGTGGAGAAGCGGCCGAAGGAATGGACGACCGGGACGCCCGCCTGCTTGAAGGCCTCGGCGAAGCTGGGGGGCAGGGTGGAGGAGGCGACGATCACCCCGTCCACGGAATATTGCCGGAGCATCCGGACGGAGTTCTGGGGATCGGTTTCATTGCTGAGATTGACCAGCAGCGGGCGAAGGCCCCGGTCCTGCAAGCCGCGGGTGAAGAGGTCGAAGACCTCGAGGAAAAGCGGGTTGTGGAAGTTGTTGGACACGAGCCCGATCAGCTTGGTCCGGCCCGTGGTGAGCGACGAGGCCAGCGCGTTCGGGCTGTAGCCCAGTTCGAGGGCGGCCTTTTCGACCTTGGCCCGCGTCTTGGGCGAGACCGAGGCCCCCTCGGTGAAGGTGCGCGACACGGCCGAGCGCGACACCCCCGCGCGATCCGCGACATCCCTGAGGGTCACTGCCATATGGCCTCCGTCTCGTACTGATACGGGGTGAGTTATACACGCCCGGAGCGCCCCGGATAGTGCCGTTTCGACGGATTATTGCAACCGGTTGCAAAATGCTTGATTCGGGTCTAACGTCCCCCGCATGGCGTGGCGGTGAGCGTTCCGCATGCAGCCAGGACATCTAGGGAGGAACTCATGAACGCATTCTGGAAGACGATGGCGGCGACGGCCGTTGCGGCCTCGGCGCTGATGGGCGCCACGGTCGCGCAGGCGGAGGGCGAGCGTTACGTGCTGGTCAGCCACGCGCCCGACAGCGACAGCTGGTGGAACACGATCAAGAACGGCCTGGCGCTGGCCGGCGAGCAGATGGGCGTGACGGTGGAATACCGCAACCCGCCGACCGGTGACCTTGCCGACATGGCACGCATCATCGAGCAGGCCGCGGCGAGCGGGCCGGACGGGATCATCACCACGCTGGCCGACCCCGACGTGCTGTCCGGCCCGATCCGGGCCGCGGTGGATTCGGGCATCGACGTGATCATCATCAACTCGGGCACGCCGGACCAGGCGCGCGAGGTGGGTGCGCTGATGTATGTGGGCCAGCCGGAATATGACGCGGGCTATGCCGCCGGTCTGCGGGCCGCGGGGGATGGCGTGGGCAGCTTCCTGTGCGTGAACCACTACATCTCCTCGCCCTCGTCGACCGAGCGCTGCCAGGGCTTCGCCGATGGCCTGGGCGTGGATCTGGGCAACCAGATGATCGACAGCGGGCAGGACCCGAGCGAGATCCAGAACCGGGTGATGGCCTACCTGAACGCCAACCCCGACACCGACGCGGTTCTGACGCTGGGCCCGACCAGTGCCGACCCGACGATCCTGGCGCTGGAAGAGATGGGCCTTGCCGGTGACATCTACTTCGGCACCTTCGACCTGGGCGAGAACATCGTGCAGGGCATCCGCGACGGCGTGATCCAGTGGGGCATCGACCAGCAGCCCTACCTGCAGGCCTACCTGCCGATCATCGTGATGGCCAACTACCACCGCTTCGGCGTTCTGCCGGGCAACAACATCAACTCGGGCCCCGGTTTCGTGACCGCCGACGGGCTGGAGATGGTGGAGCAGTTCGCGGGCGAATACCGCTGATCTGACGGGCGGGTGCGCGACGGGCGCGCCCGCCCCCCTTTACCCGTGTGACACTCGAGGGAGGAACGGCCATGTCCGAGGCAGGGCAGGGGGCGGCTTTGGCCCCGGCAAAGGACGAACGCGTCAAGGAGATCTCGGGGCTGCGCCGCGCCCTGATCCGGCCCGAGCTGGGCGCCATCGTGGGCACGATCGCGGTTTTCGTCTTCTTCATCGCCTTTGCCGCCGACAGCGGCATGTTCAACGCGCAGGGCATCCTCAACTGGTCGACGGTCTCGGCGCAGTTCATGATCATCGCGGTCGGTGCCTGCATGCTGATGATCGCGGGCGAGTTCGACCTGTCGGTCGGCTCGATGATCGGCTTCGCGGGCATGTCCATCGCGCTGATCTCGGTCACGCTGCAATGGCCGGTCTGGATCGCCATCCTGCTGACCTTCGTTCTGTGCGTCGCGGTGGGGGCGCTGAACGGGGTGATCGTGGTGCGCACGGGCCTTCCCAGTTTCATCGTGACGCTGGCCTTCCTCTTCATCCTGCGCGGCTTCACCATCTTCTTCCCGCAGCTGATCGAGCGGCAGACCATCATCGGCGGCATCTCGGACGCGGCGGAGGGCGATTGGCTTGCGCCGGTCTTCGGGGGCAAGATCCTCGGCTTCGTCTTCGACTGGCTGGCCGAGATGGAGATGATCGCGGTCTTCGAGCGCGGCACGCGGGCGGGCGAGCCCATCGTGGACGGTATCCCGATGCTGATCGTCTGGGCGTTGGCGCTGGTCGCGGTGGCGCATGTGATCCTGACGCGGACGCAGTTCGGCAACTGGGTCTTCGCCGCGGGCGGCGACGCGCAGGCGGCGCGTTACGTGGGCGTGCCGGTGAACCGGGTGAAGATCCTGATGTTCATGTTCACGGCGTTCTGCGCCTGTGTCTTCGCCACCTGCCAGGTGATGGAGTTCGGCTCGGCGGGGGCGGACCGCGGGCTGCTCAAGGAATTCGAGGCGATCATCGCGGTGGTGATCGGGGGGGCTTTGCTGACCGGTGGCTATGGCTCGGTCATCGGGGCGGCCTTGGGCGCGCTGATCTTCGGGGTGGTGCAGCAGGGGCTGTTCTTTGCCGGGGTCGAGTCGAGCCTGTTCCGGGTGTTCCTGGGGGTGATCCTGCTCTTTGCCGTCATCCTGAACACCTACATTCGCCGCATCATCACGGGGGAACGCTGATGTCCGGTTTCGATCACGATCCCATCGTCGAGATGCGCGGCATCGAGAAGCATTTCGGCCCGGTCATCGCGCTGAACGGGGTAAGTTTCGATATCCGGCCCGGCGAGTGCCATTGCCTGTTGGGCGACAACGGGGCGGGGAAATCGACCTTCATCAAGACGATGTCGGGCGTTCACAAGCCCACCCGCGGCGAGATCCTGTTCGAGGGGCGGCCGATGTCCTTCGACAGTCCGAGGGATGCCATGGAGGCGGGGATCGCCACGGTTTACCAGGATCTTGCGATGATCCCGCTGATGAGCGTGACGCGCAACTTCTGGATGGGGCGGGAGCCGATCCGCCGCGTCGGGCCGTTCAAGTTCATGGATTTCAAGACCGCCAACGCCGTGACGATGGAGGAGATGCGCAAGATGGGCATCAACCTGCGCTCGCCCGACCAGGCGGTCGGCACGCTGTCGGGCGGGGAGCGGCAGACGGTGGCGATTGCGCGCGCGGTGCATTTCGGGGCCAAGGTGCTGATCCTGGACGAGCCGACCAGCGCGCTGGGCGTGCGGCAGACGGCGAACGTGTTGGCGACCATCGACAAGGTGCGCAAGACGGGCATCGGGATCGTCTTCATCACCCATAACGTGCGGCACGCGCTGGCGGTGGGCGACCGGTTCACGGTGCTCAACCGGGGCCGCACGCTGGGCACCGCGCAGCGCGGGCAGATCACGCCCGAGGAGCTGCAGGACCTGATGGCCGGCGGGCAGGAGATGGTGGAACTGGAAGGCTCGCTCGGCGGGACCGTTTGAACGGGAGGGGCAAGGATGCTCGACCAGGGATATTTCGATCAGGAGAGCGGCACGCTCGAGGAGCTGGCGGCGCTGACGGGCCGGGTGCTGGAGGCGGGCGCGCTGGCCCATGCGGACGGGGTTGTGAAGAACGTGCCGCTTTACGACATGGGCGCGCTGCGCGGGCGGCTGGAGGAGGCCGGGGCGCGGCAGGCGCTGATGGCGGAATGGGCATGGGTGCTGGGGCAGGGGCCGGGGGTCTTGGTGCTGAAATCGGCCTATGCCGATACCGGGCCGGTGGACCGCGCGACCGAGGTGTTTCTGCGCATCATCGCCGAGGAAAAGGCCACCGGGCAGGGCAAGGGCGATCATTTCGCCGCCGCGGGGGCGAATGACCGGATCTGGAACAGCCTGCAGAAACAGTGCCTTGCCGATCCGGAGGGGTTCGCCCTGTATTACGGGAACCCCGTCATTGCCGCCGTTTGCGAGGCGTGGCTGGGGCCGTTTTCCCAGATGACGGCGCAGGTGAACCTGGTGCGTCCGGGCGGCAAGCCGCAGAGCGCGCACCGGGATTATCATCTCGGCTTCCAGACGGCCGATGTCGCCGCGCGCTTCCCCGCGCATGTGCATGCGCTCTCGGCGGTGATGACGCTGCAAGGGGCGGTCGCGCATTGCGACATGCCGGTCGAAAGTGGGCCGACGATGCTGTTGCCTTATTCGCAGCTCGTGCCGGGGGGCTACATGGCCTATCGCCGGGCGGATGTGGCGGCGTATTTCGCGGAACACGCGGTGCAGGTGCCGTTGCAGAAGGGGGATGCGGTGTTCTTCAACCCCGCGCTTTACCACGCGGCGGGCGAGAACCGGTCGGAGGGCATTCACCGCATGGCGAACCTGTTGCAGGTCTCCTCGGCCTTCGGGCGGGCGATGGAGGCGGTGGACCGCATGGCGATGTGCCGGGCGCTCTATCCGGCGCTGGCGCGGCTGACCTCCGAGGGGGTGCTTTCGGGGGCGGCTCTGGAGGCGGCGATCGCCGCGGGGGCGGAGGGGTATTCCTTTCCCACCAATCTCGACACCGACCCGCCGGTGGGCGGGCTGGCCCCCGAGACGCAGGCCGCGCTTGTGGCGCGTGGTCTCGCCGAGGGCTGGACGGCCGAGGCCTTCGAGGTGGCGCTGGACGCGCATGCGGCACGGCGGGCCCCCTGATGGCGGGGCTTTTGCGCAAACCCGGCGGCACGTCGGGCCATGTTCATGCGTTGACGCCCGAGGCGGCGGGCTGGGGCCATGTCGGTTTCGACCTGTGGCGGCTTGGCCCCGGCGAGGTGGCCGAGGGGCGGCTGGAGGGGCGCGAGGCGATCCTCGTGCTGGTCGAGGGCCATGCCGATGTGACCGCGGCGGGGCAGGATTTCGGGCGGATGGGCGAGCGGCTGGACGTCTTCGAGAAGACCGCGCCGCATTGCCTTTACGTGCCGCCGGGGGCCGAGTGGCGCGCGGTGGCGGCGACGGGCGTGACGCTGGCCGTCTGTACCGCGCCCAGCCCCGGCGGGCGGCCCGCGCAGCGGCTTGGCCCCGAGGGGATCGCGCTGGAGGATCGGGGCGCGGGGACGAACCTGCGCCACATCAACAACATCGCCATGGAAGGCCGCGACGTGGCCGACAGCCTGCTGGTGACGGAGGTCTTCACGCCCGCGGGGCATTGGTCGAGCTACCCGCCGCATCGCCATGACGAGGATGATTTCCCGAACCTCACCTATCTCGAAGAGACCTATTATCACCGGCTGAACCCCGCCAGCGGCTTCGGCATCCAGCGGGTGTTCACCGATGACCTGTCGCTCGACGAGACGATGGCGGTGGGCGATCATGATCTGGTGCTGGTGCCGCGGGGGCATCACCCCTGCGCGGCCCCTTACGGGGTGGAGATGTATTACCTCAACGTCATGGCCGGCCCGCGGCGGGCGTGGCGGTTCCGGACCCACCCGGATTTCGAGTGGCTGATGCGCTGAGGCGCTGTTACGGGCGCGTCAGACGAGGGTGAACAGGTCCATTATCACGCGGGCGGCCTCGCGTCGGCCGCTGCCGACGAAGAGTCGCCGGTTGACCCAGTCATAGCGCGGGTCGCCGGATTCGAGACGGGCATGGGTGCGCATGTAGTAGCTGTCGGGCGCGACAGTCTCGCCGCGGGCCAGTGCGGCGATGACCTCGGGCGGGCCGTTTCGCAGGCCGGTGTTCACGATCTCGATCAGCGCGCCGTCGTCGGTCTCGAAGGCGTAGCGCGTGTCGAGATGGGCATTGCCGTCGGCATGGATCGTCTGCCAATCCGCGCCGAGGTTCAGGATCTGCCCCGAGAGGGTCGGGCCGGTGACGCGCCCGCCGATGATGGGGATGATCCGCCGCTGGCCCGCGCGGCCCGGTCCCATCTCGCGGATCGGGGCAAGCTCGACCTCGAGCCGACAGAAGAACTCGAGCGGGGGCGGGGCGGGGGCTTTGGTGACGGTCATCTCGGGGGCGATCCTTCGGCACGGTCTGTCGGGCAAGGATGACGCGCCGCGCGCGCCGGTTCAAGCCAGCCGCAGCCCCGAGGCCGCGCGGCCCATCGCCCCCTCGCCGAAGGTGAAGAGATCGTGGCGCAGCATGATCGCGCCCGCGCGCACGAGGGTGCGGTCGTCCGACAGCTCGATCCGCCAGCGGGCGGGGGGCGTGCCGTATTGCAGCATCGAGGTGTAGGCGGCGAAGGTTTCGGCCTCGAGTTCCTTGAGGATCGCGGCCATGGGGCCCGAGAACAGCATGACGCCGGGGTCCATGAGGCTGGTGAGGTTGGTCAACCCCTCGGCGAGCGCGCGGCTCCAGTCCTGCAGGGCGCGGCGGGTGCCGGGGTGGCCCGCGCGATACTCGTCCAGAAGGCTCTCGATGCTGTCGGCCGATCCGCCCAGCGCGCGGCTGCGCGACATCAGCGCGGCGTAGCCGGCGATATCCTCGAGCCGGTGCATCGCCGCGCCGTCGCGCGCCGAGATGAACATGTGGCCGATTTCCCCGGCCAGCCCGGCATTGCCGTTGATCACCGTGCCGTTGGCGACCAGCCCGCCGCCGATGCCCGCGTCCATCCAGACCACGATGGCATTGCCGCCAAGGCGGTCGGGGTGGCGATTCGAAAAGGCCGCCGCGTAGAGCGAGGCATCGTTGGAGACATGCAGCCGGTCGATCCGCGGCAGGCTGTCCCTGAGCTGCGCGGTCAGCGGCACGTCGCGCCAGCCCAGCGTGGGCGCGCGCAGGATCAGGCCGTTGTCGGTGACCACGCCCGGCACCGACACCGCAAGCCCCGCGACATCGTCGCGCCCGTCGATCAGCGCGCGGGTCAGCTCGGCCACGGCCGCCATCGTGGCTTCGGCGGTCTGCTCGGCGGGGGCGATGTCGCGGCTGCGGAAGGCGACGATCCCGCCCAGGGTATCGGTCAGCCCGACCTTGATGCAGCCGAAGGAGATGTCGACCGCGGCGAAGGTGCAGAAGCCCGGCGTGAGTTCCAGCCGCTCGCCGGGGCGGCCGAAGCGCCGGACGGCGGTTTTCGGGTCGGTGTCGAGCGGATCGGCGAAGCGCAGAAGGCCCAGGTCCAGCAGCCGCGCGGTGGGCGCGCCGACGGTCGAGCGGGTCACGCCCATCTCGCGCGCCAGTTCGGCCCGGCTGAGGGGCACGCCCTTGGCGAGAACCTGCAGGATGGTGGCTTCGGTCTCGTTCCTGAGGGTGAGCATGGGGCGGCGTCTCCTTCCGGCGCATCGTCTCGCATCGAAAACCTGTTGACAATGGCCTGAATTCGTATTTGTTCGATACAAAAACATAATCATGCTGTCGTCAACATGGAGGAGAAGATGACGAAGTATCTGACACGGGGCGTTGGTGCCCTGCTTTCGATGACCGCCCTGAGCGCGCCGGCCCTGGCCGACGAGGTCGAGGTCATGCACTGGTGGACATCGGGCGGCGAGGCCGCGGCCATCGCAGTGCTGCAGGAGGATCTGCAGGCGCGGGGCACCGGTTGGGTCGACATGGCGATCGCGGGCGGTGGTGGCGATGCCGCGATGACCGCCCTGCGGGCCCGCGTGGTGGCCGGCAATCCGCCGACGGCGGCGCAAATGCTGGGCATGACGGTCCGCGACTGGGCGGACGAGGGCTTCCTCGGCAATCTCAACGCGGTGGCCGAGGCCGAAGGCTGGAACGACGTGGTTCCGCCCGCGGTGCAGGCCTTCGGCACCCATGACGGGGAATGGGTCGCGGCCCCGGTGAACATCCACCGCCCGCACTGGGTCTGGGCGAATGCCGGGATCTTCGAGGAGCTGGGCCTGTCGATGCCCACCACCTGGGACGAGTTCTTTGCCGCGGCCGATGCCATCGAGGCCGCCGGTCACGTCGGCGTGGCGATGGGCGGGCAGGCCTGGCAGGAGGCGACGATCTGGGAAGCGATCGTGCTGTCGGTCTCGCCCGCGCTTTACGAGGCCGCGATCATCAACGCCGACATGGACGCGCTGGGGTCGGAGGGGATCGTCGAAAGCTTCGAGATCTTCCGCCGCGTGCTGGGCTATGCCGATCCGGGCTATGCCGGGCGCGACTGGAACCTGGCCACCGCCATGGTCATCAACGGCGAGGCCGGGATGCAGATCATGGGCGACTGGGCCAAGGGCGAGGTGATCAACGCGGGCCTGACGCCGGGCGAGCAGGTGCTGTGCGCCGTGGTGCCGGGCACCGACGGGGCGTTCCTGTTCAACACCGATTTCTTCGCCATGTTCGACGTGGGCGAGGATGCGCAGGCCGCGCAGCGCAACATGGCCTCGGCGGCGATGTCGGTGAGCTTCCAGGAGACGTTCAACCTCGCCAAGGGGTCGATCCCGGCGCGCACCGACGTGCCGTCCGCGAATTTCGATGTCTGTGGTCAGACCTCGATGGCCGACCTGGTCGAGGCGACCGAGGCGGGCACCCTGTTCGGGTCGCTTGCGCATGGTCACGGGCAGCCCGCCTCGGTGCAGGCGGCCTATCTCGACGTGGTGACGCAATTCGCCAATTCCGACATGACCCCCGAGGCCGCGGCCGAGGCGCTGGTCGCGTCGGTGGGCGGCGCGCTCTGAGGGCATCCTCCCCGTGGTGATGGGCGGCGGCGATCCGCGGCCGCCCATCGCTTCCTCCCCGCCGTCCTGCGCCGCGCGCGCGCCCGCGATTTCCAGCCGTCAGGACATGCCCCGCCGCGGGCGGTGTCCCGGTGGCCCGTTCAACGCCGAGCCGATCCATGCGCTTTTTCAAGGCCCGACTTCCGCAGCTGACGCTTCTGCCCAGCCTCGTGCTGGTGGCGGTGTCGGTTTACGGCTTCATCGCGCTGACCTTCGTGATCTCGCTCACGCGGTCGCGGATGCTGCCGCGCTTCGACCGCTGGGAGGGGTTCGACAATTACGCCCGCGTCTGGTCGCATCCGCGGTGGGAGGTGGCGGTCGAGAATTTCGCCATCTTCGGCCTGCTCTACATCGGCGGGACGTTGGTGATCGGGCTGGGGCTTGCGATCCTGCTCGATCAGAAGATCCGCGCCGAGGGGGCGCTGCGCACGATCTACCTGTATCCCATGGCGCTGAGCTTCATCGTGACCGGGGTCGCGTGGCAATGGCTGATGTCGCCGGACCTGGGTCTTCAGCACGCCTTTCGCACCTGGGGCTGGGAGAGCTTCAGCTTCGACTGGATCACGCAATCGGAGATGGCGATCTATTGCGTCGTGATCGCGGGCGCGTGGCAGGCGAGCGGTTTCGTCATGGCGCTGTTTCTCGCCGCGCTGCGCGGGATCAACACCGAGATCATCTCGGCCGCGCGGATGGACGGGGCTTCGGGGCCGGCGATCTACTGGCACATCATCATCCCGGCGCTGCGGCCCGCCTTTCTGACGGCGATCGTCGTGCAGGGGCACCTGTCGATCAAGAGTTACGACCTGGTCGTCGCGCTGACCCGCGGGGGGCCGGGGTTCGCCACCGAGCTGCCGTCGACCTTCATGTATGAATTCACCTTTTCGCGCAACGAGATGGCGATGGGGGCGGCCAGCGCGGTGATGATGCTGGTGCTGCTGACCGTGCTGATCGTGCCCTACCTGTATTCGGAGCTGCGCCATGGCCGCTGACATGCGCCGCAGTGTCCAGCGGGGGGTCGTCTACCTCGTGCTTGTTCTGGCGGCGGGCTTTTTCCTGCTGCCGCTGGTGGCGATGGTCTTCACCTCGCTCAAGACCATGCCCGAGATCACCGGGGGTGCGGGGTTCGAGACCGCGACCATCCTGTCGCCGCCGCGGCTCTGGTCCTTCGAGGCCTGGGGGCTCGCGTGGTCCTCGGCCTGCATCGCGGTGGCCTGCGAGGGGCTGCGGGGCTATTTCTGGAACTCGATCCTGCTGGTCGTCTTCGCCGTCTCGATCTCGGTCGCGCTGGGGGCGGTCAACGGCTACGTGCTGTCGAAATGGCGGTTCCGGGGCGACAGCATCATCTTCGGGATGCTGCTGTTCGGCTGCTTCATCCCGTTCCAGATCGTGCTGATCCCGATGGCGCGGCTGCTGGGCCTGCTGGACTTGGCGGGCACGCTGGGGGGGCTGGTGCTTGTGCATGTGTGCTACGGCATCCCCTTCACCACGCTCTTCTTCCGGAATTTCTACGTCACCGTTCCCGACGAGCTGATCGCGGCGGGGCGGATGGACGGGGCGGGGTTCTGGCAGATCTTCACCATCATCCTCGTGCCGATCAGCTGGCCGATCTTCGTGGTGGCGATCATCTGGCAGTTCACGAACGTCTGGAACGATTTCCTGTTCGGGGCGTCCTTCGCGGGGCCCGACACGCGGCCGCTGATGGTCGCGCTCAACAACCTCGTCAACACCTCGACGGGGACCAAGGCCTACAACGTCGACATGGCCGGCGCGATGATCGCCGCCCTGCCGACCATGCTCGTCTACATCGTCGGCGGCAGGTATTTCCTGCGCGGCCTGACGTCCGGGGCGGTGAAAGGATAGTCATGGCATCGCTCAGCATCGACCGCGTGACCAAGCGTTTCGGCGCGACCGAGGTTCTGCACGAGGTCTCGATCGACATCGAGGCGGGGGATTTCCTGGTGCTCGTCGGCCCCTCGGGCTGCGGCAAGTCCACGCTTCTGAACATGATCGCCGGTCTGACCGAGCTGTCGGGCGGCGAGATCCGGCTGGCGGATCGCCGCATCGACGGGCTGGAGCCCAAGGCGCGCAACATCGCCATGGTGTTCCAGTCCTACGCGCTTTACCCGGCGATGACGGTCGAGAAGAACATCGCCTTTCCGCTGCGGATGGCAGGCATGGACAAGGCGGCGCAGGCCGCCAAGGTCGCCGAGGTGGCCGAGCTTCTTCAGATCGGGCACTTGCTGAAGCGCAAGCCCGCGGCCCTGTCGGGCGGCCAGCGCCAGCGCGTCGCCATGGGCCGGGCGCTGGTGCGCGACCCTCGGCTGTTCCTGTTCGACGAGCCGCTGTCGAACCTCGACGCGAAGCTGCGGGTGGACATGCGCACCGAGATCAAGCGCCTGCATCAGCGGCTGGGCACCACCATCGTCTACGTCACCCATGACCAGGTCGAGGCGATGACCATGGCCACGAAGATCGCGGTGATGGAGGGCGGCGCGGTGCAGCAGTTCGGCACGCCCGCCGAGATCTACGACCGCCCGGCCAACCGCTTCGTCGCCACCTTCATGGGCTCGCCCGCGATGAACCTGGTCAAGGGGCGGGTCCGCGACGGGGCCTTTGTCGCGCAGGGGGCGGCGGCGGCGGCGGCGGGCGAGTTGCGCCTGCCCCTGCCGCGCGGGACCGTGCCGCTGGCCGAGGGGCGCGAGATCGAGCTGGGCCTGCGGCCCGAATGGATCTCGACCGAGGCGGGGCCGGGCTCGGTTCCCTTCGCGGCACGGGTCGAGCTGATCGAGCCGACCGGGCCCGACATCTACGCCATGCTCGAGGCGGCGGGGCAATCGCTGGTGGCGCGGCTGCCCGCGCGCGCGGGGCTGCGCGAGAAGACCGAGGCGGCGCTGCATCTCGACATGGCCCAGGCGGTCGTCTTCGACCCGGAGACGGGCGCATCGCTGATGGCGCCCTGAGCGATGGCGGCACAGGTGACTTTCCGCCCGATGGGCGCAACAGGACAGGAGAAGAACGGATGAAGGGTCTCGACAGGGGCACGATCCTCGTGACGGGGGCGAGCGGCGGCATCGGCGGCGCGATCGTGCGGCATCTGGTGGCCGAAGGGGCCGATGTGCTGGCCTCGGGGCGGGACGGCGACCGGCTGGCGGCGCTGGCGGCCGAGACCGGCTGCGACACGGTGGTCTTCGACCTCGCGTCGGAGGAGAGCGTGCGCGCGGCCATCGAGGGGCGCGACCTGTTCGGCGTGGTCAATTGCGGCGGCTTCGGCGGCGAGATCGCCACGCCGATGGAGACCGACATCGAGGTCTTCGACAAGGTCATCACGATCAACGCGCGCGGCGCGCTGCTGGTCACGAAATACGCCAGCCGCGAGATGATCCGGCGGGGGCAGGGCGGCGTGATCGTCAATGTCTCGAGCCAGGCCTCGCTGGTGGCACTCAGGGGGCATATCTCCTACGGCTCGTCCAAGGCGGCGCTGGACAACATCACCCGCGTCTCGGCGCTGGAGCTGGGGCCGCATGGCATCCGCGTGAACAGCGTGCATCCGACCGTGGTGATGACGCCGATGTCGGCCTGGTACTGGGGCAGGCCCGAGATCGAGGGACCGTTCCTGCAGACCATGCCGCTGGGGCGCTGGGCGACCGAGGACGAGATCGCGGCGCCGGTGGTGTTCCTGCTGAGCGACGGGGCCTCGATGATCTCGGGGGCCGCGCTGCCGATCGACGGCGGCTTCACGGCGGTCTGACCCGATGCAACGGCTGTGCCTTCAGGCGCTCGGCGCCCTGCCCGCGGGGGTGGCCGCGCCGCGCCATGACCCTGCCGCGCTGACATCCGGCATCGTGCATGTCGGGGTCGGCAATTTCCACCGCGGGCACATGGGGGTCTATCTCGACGATCTGTTCGGCCTGGGGCTCGGGCATGACTGGGGCGTGCTGGGCGCGGGGGTGCGCCCCGAGGATGACGCGATGCGCGCGGCGCTATTGGCGCAGGACGGGCTGAGTTCGGTGACCGAACGCGCGCCGGGGCATGTCGCCACGCGGGTCACCGCGGTGATGACCGGGTTCCTGCCCGTCGAGCCGGCCGCCATCGTGGCGGCGCTGACCGCGCCCCAGATCCGCATCCTGTCGCTGACGATCACCGAGGGGGGGTATTTCCTCGGGGCGGACGGGCTGCCGGACCTGTCGCACCCCAATCTTGCCGCCGACGCGGCCGGGGCCGTGGTGCCGCGCACCGTCTTCGGCATGATCGTCGCGGCCCTGCGGGCGCGGCGGCTGGTGGGGATGGGCGGCCTGACGGTGCTGTCCTGCGACAACCTGCAGGGCAACGGGGCCATCGCCGAGCGGCTGGTCTCGGGCCTTGCCGCGGCGCGTGATCCCGGCCTTGCAGACTGGATCGCCGCGACCTGCGCCTTTCCCAATTCCATGGTCGACCGCATCTGCCCCGCGGTGACCGGGGCCGAGCGCGCGCGGCTCTGCGCGGAGATCGGCCTGCAGGACGCGGCGCCGGTTCTGTGCGAGCCGTTCCGCGACTGGGTGATCGAGGACCGCTTCGCCGCCGGCCGCCCGCCGCTGGAGGAGGTGGGCGTGACCTTCGTCGCGGATGTGGCGGCCCATGAGCGGATGAAGCTGCGGCTTCTGAACGCCAGCCATGCCGCGATGTCCTACGCCGCCGCGCTGACGGGCCATGCGCAGGTGCATGACGCGATGCGTGACCCCGTGATCCGCGACTGGCTGCGGGCGCTGATGACGCGCGAGGTGATGCCGCTGTTGCCGCCGCTCGCGGGGCAGGATTACGCCGCCTACCTCGACAGCGTGATCGAACGGTTCTCGAACCCGGCGATCGGCGACACCATCGCGCGCAACGCGGCCTTCGGGTCGGACCGGCAGCCCAAGTTCATCCTGCCCAGCCTGCGCGACGCGCTGGCCGCCGATGCGCCGGTCTCGGGGCTGGCGCTGGAGCTGGCGATCTGGTGCCACTATTGCGACGTGACGCCGGAGGCGCAGCTCAACGACCCGCGCGCCGCCGAGCTGAAGCGCCGCGCCGCGGGGTCGGGGTTTCTCGGCTTCGCCGAGGTGTTCGGCGAGTTGGGCGGCAACGCGCGGCTCGGCCGGGCCTTCGCGCAATGGCGACAGCGCCTGCGCGACGAGGGCGTGGCGGCCTGTCTTGCGCGCTACGCGGAAGGTTTGCCCCCGGCCTGATGCCCCGGAGAGGCAGGGCCGTTCGGGCGGGGGGGCGAGGAGTGTTCGACCGCAACCGCGCTCAAGCAGCCCGAAGGGCGGTCGCGCAAAAAGAGCGTCGCGCGTCGAAGGCCATTCCATGACCGCGACACGCGCTCAAGGAGCCCGAAGGGCGATAGCGAAAAAAAGAAAAATGGCGCACCTGAGAGGATTCGAACCTCTGGCCTCTGCCTTCGGAGGGCAGCGCTCTATCCAGCTGAGCTACAGGTGCCTGTGCGGCGGTATAGCCCCCGGCCCGGTCGCTCGCAACGGGAAAACGGCGGGTCGGGGCAGGGGGCTGGCGTGGCGGTTACTCGGCGGCGGCGCGTTTGGGCAGGACCCAGCCGGGGCGCACGAAATGGCAGGTGTAGCCATGCGGAATGCGCTGGAGGTAATCCTGATGCTCCGGCTCGGCCTCCCAGAAGGGGCCGACCGGTTCCACCTCGGTCACGACGCGGCCGGGCCAGAGGCCCGAGGCCTCGACATCCGCGATGGTGTCGAGCGCGCAGGCCCTCTGCGCCTCGTCGACGTAGTAGATCGCCGAGCGGTAGGACAGGCCGATGTCGTTGCCCTGCCGGTTCTTCGTGGTGGGGTCGTGGATCTGGAAGAAGAACTCGAGCATCTCGCGGTAGCTGATCTGCGAAGGGTCGAAGACGATCTCGATCCCCTCGGCATGGGTGCCGTGGTTGCGATAGGTCGCGTTGGGCACGTCGCCGCCGGTGTAGCCCACGCGGGTCGATAGGACGCCGGGCTTGTGGCGGATCAGCTCCTGCATGCCCCAGAAACAGCCGCCCGCCAGAACGGCGCGTTCACGTTTGTCGCTCATGCCACATCCTCCACTTGATCGAGATAGTCGCCGTAGCCTTCCGCCTCCATGTCGTCGCGGTGGACGAAGCGGAGCGCGGCCGAGTTGATGCAATAGCGCAGCCCGCCCCGGTCGCGCGGCCCGTCGGGGAAGACATGGCCGAGGTGGCTGTCGCCATGGGTCGAGCGGACCTCGGTGCGGATCATGCCGTGGCTGAGGTCGCGCAGCTCGGTGACATGGGCGGGCTCGATGGGCTTGGTGAAGCTGGGCCATCCGCAGCCGCTGTCATACTTGTCGGACGAGGCGAAAAGCGGCTCGCCCGAGACGATGTCGACGTAGATGCCCGGCTCCTTGTTGCCGAGATAGGCGCCCGTGCCGGGCCGCTCGGTGCCGGAAGCTTGCGTGACGCGGTATTGCTCGGGCGTGAGCCGGGCAATCGCGTCGGGGTCCTTGGTGTAGCGCGTCATGGCCTCTCCCGCGGTGTGGTGTCTTGCAGGATATGGGCGTCGCGGCGCGTCTGTCCAATGCGGGACGCGTTCACGAAAACGCGCCCGGCAGGGGGTTGCGGGGCGCGCGGACAGAACACAGATGCAAGGGGTGGGGAGCGATGGCCCCTCAGCTGCCCCAAGTGCGGACCGGGCCGCAGTCCATGTGGACGAAGTTCGAGCCGGAGTAGCGACCGACGCCGCCGGCGTTGCAGGCGCGCGCGGCCTGGTAGATCTGGTTGACCGAGCGCGACGAGATGCGCAGGTCGGCCGCTTCGCCCTGCATGTGCAAGGAATTGCGTGCCACGCCGGACGAGCGGCTGCGCAGCATGGCGTTGGTCTGCGGGCTGCGGTAGCCCGACAGCAGCATGTAGGGTTCCGAGGTCTCGAGCAGTCGGTGTGCGGCGGTCATGATGTCGATGGTGCGGATGTCGATCCGGTGGACCTGGTCGTTGCGCCAGTCGCGCATGAAATAGTTGATGTCTTCGAGGGCGGGGGCGATGTATTCGCCTTCGATCCAGTAGATCGTGTCGATCGCCTCGCCCGAACGGCCGTTGTGCATGCGGATGCGGCGCACATCGCCTGCGCCGCGCAGGAACCCGGTGGCATTCGCCATGACCGGGGCCGCGGTCACGGCTGTCGCGGCGAAGGCGCGCAGAAGCGCACGGCGCGAGAAGGTCGTATCGGTCATCGGTCGGATTGCCCTTTGTCTGTCCCGTCTTGCCCGTGGTCGAACGGTCGGCCTTTGCTCAGGCCTGTTATGCGATTTGCGTGCCATCCCCATGAACGCTGTGGGATGAATGACACAATCGAAACAAATTCGGAAGAGCCTGCTGCGCTACCCTCTGGCGTGAAACGGAGAATCGGCAAATTTCCGCCACTTGGACTGATTCCTCCGGCTGAAACCCGCGCTGACGCTGTGTGATCGCCCGGCCCGTCGATGCCCCGGCAAGCGGAAAGGACGGGTCGGAGGGTCGGCAAAACCACCGTTGCGCCGGGGAAGCTATAGGAAAAGACTTGCGGAATCGTGAATGGACACACCGAGGCTTTCCCTTGCACGATGCCGCAACCGTTTGATGACGCTGCCCTGACCGCCCGAGGACGCAAGATGATGTTTCGCTTCGCCCGACTTTCGCTGATCTCCGCCGCGCTGGCCGTGGCGCCCGTGACCCTGGCCGCCATCGCGCCGCAGCCGGTGCAGGCGCAGGCCTTTTCCGCGCTGCGCCAGGCCATCGCCGAGGCCGCGGCCTCGGACGAGAGCCTTGTCGCCTTTTACCGCGACCGCGATTTCGAGCCGGTCTGGACCGTCTCCGAGGCCGCCGACCGGCGCAACGCGCTGTTGCGCGCGCTCGAGCAGGCGGGCAACCACGCGCTGCCCACGGACCGCTACGATCTCGAGGGGCTGCGCGAGGCGTTCCGCACCGCGACGAACCCCTGGTTGCGCGGACAGGCCGACGTCATGGCGAGCCGCCTGTTCCTGCAATATGCCAATGATGTTCACGGCGGCTTCCTCGATCCGTCCGAGCTGATCCCCGACATCTTCCAGGACCAGCCGCACCGCGACCCCTATGCGCTGATGTCGGAATTCCTGCAGAGCAATCCTTACGAATACATGGCCAGCCTGCCGCCGCAGGGCGCGGGCTACACCCGCCTGATGCGGATGAAATTCCAGCTCGAAGAGCTGGCGGCGACGGGCGGTTACGGCCCGCGCGTGCAGGCCGGAAGCCTGCGGCCGGGTGATACCGGGCCCGCGGTGATCGCGCTGCGCGACCGGCTGATGCGGATGGGCTACCTGGAGCGGTCGGCGACCGCGGAATACGATGCGCGGCTGCAATCGGCGGTGGTGGCCTTCCAGTCCAACAACGGGATCGAGGCCGACGGTATCGCGGGCGCGGCGACCATCGCGGCGGTCAACCGCTCGGTCGAGGATCACTGGAACGAGATCGCGCTGGCGATGGAGCGGCACCGCTGGATCAACGACGGTGTGCTGCATGACCGGCTGATCTTCGTGAACCTGACCGATTTCCACACCCGCGTGATCGACGACGGCGAGGTGACCTTCATCACCCGTTCGGTGATCGGGGCGCGCGACCGCCAGACGCCCGAGTTCTCGGACGAGATGGAGCACATGGTCATCAACCCGAGCTGGTATGTGCCGCGCTCCATCGCCGAGCGCAGCTACATTCCCGGCATTCTTGCCGGGCGGGGCACCTACATGGAGCTGTTGCAGGGCGGGCGGCCCGTCAGCCTCGCGTCCATCGACGTGAGCCGCTACAGCGTGCGGAGCTTCCCATTCGACCTGCGCCAGCCGCCGGGGCCGCGCAACGCGCTGGGCACGGTCAAGTTCATGTTCCCCAACCGTCACGCGATCTACCTGCACGACACGCCCGAACAGCACCTGATGGACCGCCCGGTGCGGGCCTATTCCTCGGGCTGCGTCCGTCTGGCCGATCCGCACGAGTTCGCCTATCACCTGCTGGCGCGGCAGAGCGATGACCCGGTGGGCCTGTTCCAGGGCATCCGCGCCACCGGTGAGGAGACCTATCTCAATCTCGACAAGCACATCCCGGTTCACCTGACCTACTGGACGGCCTGGGTGGAAAGCGACGGCCGGTTGCAGACCCGCGACGACATCTACGGGCGCAACGCGATCCTGAGCCGGGCGCTGCAGGCGCGCGGGGTGGTCATGCCCGAGGTCACCAGCTAATCCTGTCCCCCGCGGATCAGGCTTTCAGCGGGGGCGGCCATGACGGGCCACACGATCAGGGACTTGGCGCGCGCGCTGGGGGCGGAAGCCTTCGGCGCGCTCGATATCGTGGTGACGGGGGTGGCCGAGCCTTCGGCGGCAGGGCCCTCGGACCTAGCCATGGCGATGAGCCCGCGCTACGCCGCGGGGCTTGCGCAGGGGCAGGCGCGGGCGGCGGTGATCGGGGCGGGCATGGACTGGCAGGCGCTGGGGCTGGAGGCCGCCATCGTCGCGCCGCGCCCGCGGCTGGCCATGGCAGGCGTCACGCAGGCGCTGGACGCCGGGCCGCGGATCGCGGCGGGGGTGCATCCGACCGCGGTGATCGAGCCTTCGGCGCAGGTTGGCGCGGGGGCGGCCATCGGCCCCTTCGTCGTGATCGGCGCGGGCGTGGTGATCGGGCGGGACGCGCGCATCGCGTCCCATGTCTCCATCGCCGAGGGGGCGCGGATCGGGGATGACGCGCTGATCCTGCAGGGCGCGCGCCTGGGCGCGCGGGTCGTGATCGGGGACCGCGCCATCCTGCAACCTAACTGCGTGATCGGGGGCGACGGGTTCAGCTTCGTGACGCCCGAGGCGAGCCAGGTGGAAACCACCCGCGCCTCGCTGGGCCGCGCCGACGGGGCGGTCACGCCGCAAAGCTGGACGCGGATTCACTCGCTGGGCTCGGTCCGCATCGGTGATGACGTCGAGATCGGGGCGAATGCCACGATCGACCGGGGCACTGTGGCGGACACGGTGATCGGCGACGGCACCAAGCTCGACAACATGGTCCATGTCGGACACAACTGCCGCATCGGGCGCGACTGCCTGCTCTGCGGGCAGGTGGGCATCGCGGGTTCGGTGACGGTGGGCGACCGCGTTGTCCTTGGCGGGCAGACCGGGGTGGCGGACAACCTCGAGATCGGGTCGGACGTTGTGACGGGCGCCTCAACCATCATCCTGTCGACCGTGCCGCCGGGCCGCGCGCTGCTGGGCTATCCGGCGGTGCGGATGGAAACCCAGGTCGAGATGTACAAGGGCCTGCGCCGCCTGCCGCGGCTGGCCAAAGCGGTCGCAGAGCTGCAGAAAGCCGTTTTCAAGTCGGACAAGACCCCTTAGATGACGCCCTAGATCAAACGGGGTGCAAGCATGTCCGAGACTGTCCGCGACAAGGTGATCGGGATCATCGCCGAACAGGCGGTGCTGGAGCCGGGCGACGTGACGATGGAGGCGAGCCTTCAGGACCTCGGCATCGACAGCCTCGGGCTGGTCGAGTCGATCTTCGCCATCGAGGAAGCCTTCGACATCCAGGTGCCGTTCAACGCCAATGCCCCCGAGGACAGCGAGTTCGACATCTCCTCGGTCGCCGCCATCGTCGCCGCGGTCGAGGGGTTGCTGGCCGAGCAGAAGGGCGACTGAGCCGTCATGCGCCGCGTCGTCATCACCGGCCAGGGCACGATCAACGCGCTTGGCCATGACGTGCCCCGCACCCTCGAGGCGATGCGCGAGGGGCGCTGCGGCATCGGCGAGCTTGAGCTGCGCGACGTCGAGCGGCTGTCGGTGCGCATCGGCGGGCAGGTCAAGGGCTATGACCCCGACGCGCGGTTCAACCGCCAGCAGATCGCGCTTTACGACCGGTTTACGCAATTCACCCTTGTTGCGGCGCACGAGGCGCTGGACGGGGCCGGGCTGACCTTTGCGGGCGAGCTGGCCACGCGGTCGGGCGTGGTGCTGGGCACCGCGGGCGGCGGCGTGAACACCTGGGACGAGAATTACCGCTCGGTCTACGAGGAGGGGAAGAACCGCGTCCATCCCTTCGTCGTGCCCAAGCTGATGAACAATGCCGCGGCCAGCCATGTCAGCATGGAATGGAACCTGAAGGGGCCGAGTTTCTCGGTCGCCACCGCCTGCGCCTCGTCCAATCACGCGATGGGGCTGGCGTTCCAGCTGATCCGGGGCGGTGTGGCCGACGTGATGGTGACGGGCGGCTCGGAGGCGATGCTGAGTTTCGGCGGGGTGAAGGCCTGGGAAGGGCTGCGCGTGATGTCCAAGGACGCCTGCCGCCCCTTCAGCGCCAACCGCAACGGCATGGTGCAGGGCGAGGGGGCGGCGGTCTTCATCTTCGAGGAATTCGAGCACGCGAGGAAGCGCGGTGCCGAGATCCTGGCCGAGGTGGTGGGCTTCGCCATGACCTCGGACGCGGCCGATATCGTCATGCCCTCGGAACAGGGGGCGGCGCGCACCATCTCGGGCGCGCTGAAAGACGCCCGGCTGAACCGCGACGAGGTCGCCTATATCAACGCCCATGGCACCGGAACGGCGGCCAATGACCGGGTGGAATGCGCCGCCGTCTCGGATGCCTTCGGGCATCACGCCAACGAGCTGATGATGTCCTCGACCAAGTCGATGCATGGCCACCTGATCGGCGGCACCGGCGCGGTCGAGCTTCTGGCCTGCATCATGGCGCTGAAGGACGGGGTGATCGCGCCCACCATCGGCTACGAGGAACCCGACCCCGAATGCGCGCTGGACGTGGTGCCGAACGTGGCCCGCGAGGCCAAGGTCGACGCCTGCCTGTCCAATGCCTTTGCCTTCGGCGGGCTGAACGCCGTTCTGGCGCTGCGCCGCGCCCCCTGAGCGTGCCGTGAAACGGAAAACGCCCCGACCGGGCTGATGGTCGGGGCGTTTCGTCTTTCGTTCAAACTCGCGGATGCCCCCGCGATGGCCTTGCCCTTATTGCTGCTGCTGCAGCTGCTGGAACAGCGAGATCGCGGCGGCGTTGCGCTCTTCCAGCGCGGCGAAGCCCGCCGTGAACCCGCTCAGCGAGGCCGCGACCCGGATCACCTGGTCAGGGGCCGGAAGCGGCACGAGCGCCACGATGGCCTCACCGCCCGCGCGCATCGCCTCGACATTGCCCTCGGTCAGGCCGAGGCGGGCGAAACAGCCGACGGGCTGGCAAAAGGCGAAGGGATATTCGGACCACGTCCCGTCATCGACGCGCAGGCGGATGCCCGGCGTCAGCAGCGTGTCGAGCGGCGTCACGATGGTGGCACCCGCCACCACCTGCCCTTCGTCGGGCAGGTCGAAGACGTTGAACTCGGCCACGGCCCCGCCGCCCTCGTCGCGCAGGAGCTGATACATCTGGCAGGGTTCGGGCTGACCTTCCTCGGCGCGGATGCAGCGGATTTCCCAATCGCCATGGGTTTCCGCGACATAGGTCTCGCCCACCGGGGTTTCGCCCACGGGAAGGGTGTCCGCGGTCTGGGCCAGGGCCGTCAGCGGCAGGGCGGCAAGGCCAAGCGCGAGGCCCGCCCGCAGGACAGTCTGAAGCGGCATGCGACGCATCTCCTTTGCGGTCTTCGTCTGGTTTTCCGCCCGGTGGCTAACATGCAACGGCTGCGCTGTCAGGGGCAAAATGCCCCGCGTCCGGGGCGCATCGGCAAAGAGATGCCGCCGCCATTGCCCGTGGGGGACCATGTGCAGACCATGCGCGACGGAGGTGTGGAACCGCGCCCGCCGGGACGCCATGCAGGCCCCGCCCGCACGGCCGCACCCAAAAGCGAAAGGGCCCGCAAGCGGACCCTTTGCATGTTTTTTTTCTCTCCCTGTCGGACTGGCCGACTTTCTGATCGGGACGCTATGACAGTCGGTCGCATCCGTCAACAGCCCAAATCGGGGGGTGTTTCGCCTTTTACCAACTGGTCCAAAATGCTGTCCGGGCGCGCGCGGCGGCCGCTTTGGTCCGGGCGCACGGGGCACCGCTTCGCACTGGCGCGCAGGCGCGGGGGCTGTATTCTGCGCCCCGGTGATTTTGGCCGGGAGGCGGTGCATGAGTGACGGGATTTTCATCGGTGGCGGCGGCGAGGGCTATGGCACCCCGCAAGACCTTTTGCTGGGCTACGCCAATCGCCACGGGCTGATCGCGGGCGCGACCGGGACCGGCAAGACCGTCACCCTGCAGATCCTGGCCGAGGGGTTCTCGGCCCGCGGCGTGCCGGTCTTCCTGTCCGATGTGAAAGGCGATCTTGCGGGCCTCGCGCAGGCGGGCCGCGCCGATCACAAGCTGCACGAGGCCTTTCTCGCCCGCGCCGCCACCATCGGCCTGCATGACTTTTCCTATGGCGCGTGCCCCGTGACCTTCTGGGACCTCTTCGGGCAGAAGGGGCACCCGGTGCGCACCACGGTGTCCGAGATGGGGCCGCTTCTGCTGGCGCGTCTGCTCGAGCTGACCGAGGCGCAGGAGGGGGTTCTGAACATCGCCTTCCGCGTCGCCGACGAGGAGGAGATGGCGCTGCTCGACCTCAAGGATCTGCAGGCGCTGCTGGTCTTCGTGGGCGAGGCGCGGGCCGAGCTGGGCTTGCGCTACGGCAATATCTCGACCGCCTCCATCGGCGCGATCCAGCGCCGGCTTCTGGTGCTCGAGGGGCAGGGGGGGGACAAGCTCTTCGGCGAGCCTGCGCTTGAGCTGGCCGACCTGTTCCTGACCGATGCGGCGGGGCGCGGGCGCGTCAACATCCTGGCTGCCGACCAGCTGATGCAGTCGCCCCGGCTCTATGCCACCTTCCTGTTGTGGCTGCTGTCGGAACTGTTCGAGGAACTGCCCGAGGTGGGCGACCCCGACAAGCCCAGGCTCGTGTTCTTCTTCGACGAGGCGCATCTGCTGTTCGAGGACGCGCCCAAGGCGCTGGTCGACAAGGTCGAACAGGTGGCGCGCCTGATCCGGTCCAAGGGGGTGGGGGTCTATTTCGTGACCCAGAACCCCGCCGACGTGCCCGAGGATATCCTCGGCCAGCTCGGCAACCGGGTGCAGCACGCGCTGCGCGCGTTCACCGCCAAGGACCGGCGCGACCTCAAGCAGGCCGCGATGAACTACCGCGACAACCCGCGTTTCGACATCGAGGACGCGATCCGCGAGGTCGGCGTGGGCGAGGCGGTGACCTCGCTGCTGGAGCGCAAGGGGATACCGGGCGTGGCGGAACGCACGCTGATCCGCCCTCCGTCCTCGCAGCTCGGGCCGATCGACGATGCGACGCGGGCGGCGCTGATCGGCATGTCGCCGCTCGCGGGGAAATACGAGCGGGTGATCGACCGCGAAAGCGCCTTCGAGATCCTGCAGGCCCGCGCCGCCGCCGCCGCCCGCGAGGCCGAACAGGCCGAACGCGCCGAGGCCGAGGCAGAGGCCGCCGCCGAACGCGAGTTCACCGCCGCCCGGCGCTATTCGGGCACCCGCGTCAGCCGCTCCACCAGCCAGCCCGCGCGGCGGTCCTCCTCCTCTTCGCGGTCGGACAGCGTGGGGACCGCGTTCGCCAAGAGCTTCGCGCGCCAGCTCGGCACACAGTCGGGCCGGGCGGTCGTGCGGGGCATCCTCGGGGGGCTGTTCCGGGGCCGGTGACGCGCCGGTTGGGGAGCTGCGCGAATTTTCGTACGAAAATTCGCGCGGCTCATGAGAATTTTCGTACGAAAATTCTTGCGCGCCGCGCCAGCGGCGCGCCCCCCTTGCCTGGATTTTTTCAAAAATCCGCGGCCCTCAGCTGTCGGGCCGGATCAGGCCAAGACCCCGCAGGTAGATGCCGATCCCCGCCTCCAGCAGGTCCTCGGGCGGAAAGGGCGATTGCGCGCCGGGGCGGCCCCGCGCGAAAAGCTCCACGACCCCGTGGCTCATCGCCCAGATGTGGGCCGAGAACATCGAGGGCGGCGGCCGCATGCCCTCGGGGATATGCTCGGACAGGGCTTCGGCCGCGCGTTCCAGCACCGCCCGCGACCGCGCGGCGGCGGCGGCCAGCTCGGGTGTCGCATTGATCGAGGTGCCGCTTTCGAACATCGCCATGTAATGCCCGGGAAACTTGCGCGCAAAGGCGAGATAGGCCCGCCCCGTCGCCTCGAAGGCCGCCAGCGCCGACGGCCGCCCGCCGTTGAAGGCATGCGCCATCAGGTCGGCGAAGATCTCGTGGCCTTGCCGCGCGCATTCCTCGATCAGCTGTTCGCGCCCCTCGAAATGGCGGTAGACCGCGGCGGGCGTCACGCCCGCGGTCTTGGCGGCCTCCGACAGGGTGAAGCCCGTCGGTCCCTTCTCCTCGATCAGGCGCAGGGCCGCGTCGACCAGCGCCTGCTTGAGGTTCCCGTGATGGTAGCCGCGCTTGACCATCGCCGGATCAGTCCGCGCCCGGCGCGGCATCGTCGGCCCAGATCTCGGGCCCGCCGCAGATCGCGGGGTCGGGGCGGCCCACGACATCCGCGTCCTTGCCGTCATAGGCCACGTCCTGCAGGATCGTGCGGATCACCGCCAGCCGCGCGCGGCGCTTGTCATCGGCGCGGATCACTGTCCAGGGCGCGTGCGCCGAATGGCCCAGCGACAGGGTCTCGGCGATGGCGGCGGAATAGGCCTCCCATTTCTTGAGGCCCTCCACGTCGATCCAGCTGAGTTTCCACTGTTTCAACGGATCGCCCTCGCGGTCGAGGAAGCGGCGCAGCTGTTCGGCGCGGCCCACGTTGAGCCAGATCTTCGTCAGCCGGATGCCGTCATCCACCAGCATCTTCTCGTAATCCGGCAATTGCCGGAAGAACATCTGCCGCTCGTCCGGCGTGCAGAAGCCGAAGACATGCTCGACCACGCCTCGGTTGTACCAGCTGCGGTCGAACAGCCGGATCTCGCCGCCCGCGGGCAGGTGGTGGATGTAGCGCTGGAAATACCATTGCGCGGCCTCGCGCTCGGTCGGCTTCGACAGCGCCACCACGCCTGCGACCCGCGGGTTCAGGTTCTGGCGCACGCGGGCGATGGCCCCGCCCTTGCCCGCGGCGTCGCGCCCCTCGAAGACCACGGCGATGCGCTGGCCCGTGTCGCGGACCCAGGCGTGGAACTTCACCAGCTCGATCTGGAGCGCGGCGAGCTGATCCTCGTAGTCGTCCTTGTCCATCCGTTCGTCATAGGGGTAGCCCGCATCGAGGATGCGGTCCTTCTTCGCTTGCCGGATGACGTCGCGGACATGCTCGGGCGCAAGGCTCTCGTAGAACTCGGAAATCGCCCCGTCGAAGGGTTTGGACATCTGCGGCCTGCCTCTCTCGCGCCCATATGTTACGGGGTTTGACATTAGGGGCTTGGCCCCCTCAGCGCAATCCGGCGCGGGCGGCGGCGCGGTCGATGGCGGCGATGACCGTCCCGGGCTCGGCATGGTGGGGGGAATGGCCCACGCCGTCCATCACCACCAGGTTCGCGCCCGCGATCTGGCGCGACAGCGGTTCGGAATGGATCGACAGCCAGACGGTCGTGTCGGCGTCGCCGTGCAGGATCTCGACCGGCATCTCGATGCCCGCGTAATCGGGCACCATCCGCGTGATCTCCTCAAGGATGCCCGCGCGCTGCAGCGCGTTCTCGCGCAGCGCGCGCCGCTGGAGCGTCAGGCCCGCGCCGATGTAATCGGCATAGCCCTCGGGCGTGGGCTGGGGCGCGAAGATGCTGGCGATCGTGTCGGTCACGACATGGTCGGGCACCCAGGCGGTGAGGAGGGGGGCGGCCACGACCTGCCCCGCGGGCGAGGACAGGACGCGGTAATAGGTCGAAAGCGGCGTGTCCCAGGGGTTCGAGGCCGCGGCCAGCAGGATCAGGCCCGCGGCTGCCTCGGGGTGGCGCGTGGCCCAGGCCAGCGCCACCGCGCCGCCGTAGGAGTGGCCCAGCACCAGCGGGCGCTCGACGCCCAGCTCGGCCACCGCGCGCACCAGCACATCGGCCTGTTCGAAGATCGTCGCCCCGTCGCGGTCCAGCCGGTCGGAATGGCCGAGGCCGGGCCGGTCCACCACGGTCACGCGGTAACGCCCCGCCAGCCGCGGCACGAGGTCATGGGTGAAATCGCGCATGTTCCCGCTTGCCCCGTGGATCAGAACGATGTCGGGGCCTTCACCCACCTGCAGGATATGCAGGCGCGCGCCGTCCACGGTCACGAATTGCCCCAGCGGTGGATACTCCGCGACCGCGCGCGCCTCGTGCCGGGCGGCCTTCCAGAGCGTGACGCCCCAGCCGAGGGCCAGAAGCCCCAGCAGGAGAAGCAAAAGCTTCATGTCCGCCAATCCGTCGAGCGCGTTCCGATCTCGGCGATGTCATAGGGGGTGGTCTGGTAGACCTCGGAAATCCAGTTGCCGTAAAGCAGATGCGCATGGCTGCGCCAGCGGTTCATCGGCGGGCGGGAGGGGTCATCTTCGGGGTAGTAGTTCCGCGGCACGTTGATCGGCGTGCCGTTGGCGACGTCGCGGTCATACTCCTGCTTGAGCGTGTCGCTGTCGTATTCGAAATGGTTGAAGATGTAGAGCGCGCGATGGGCGCGGTCCTCGATCAGGCAGGGGCCGACCTCCTCCGAGGTCAGCAGCGTCTCGAGGCCGGGCACGGCGTCGACCTCGTCCTGGCGGATCTCGGTCCAGCGGCTTACGGGGATCACGAACGCGTCCGAGAAGCCGCGCAGGTAGGGCGAGGCGGGCGCGGCCACCGCGTGCCGGAAACAGCCGAAGGCCTTGGCCCCCAGCATGTGCTTCTCGATGCCGTGGAAATGCTTGAGCATCGCCATGCCGCCCCAGCAGACGCCAAAGGTGGAATGCACATGGCTCTGCGTCCAGTCGAAGACGCGGGTCAGTTCCTCCCAGTAGGTGACATCGGCATAGGGCAGATGCTCGATGGGCGCGCCGGTGATGATCAGCCCGTCGAATTTCTCGCCCGTCTCGGCCACCTCGGCGAAGGGGCGGTAGAAGGCCTCCATGTGTTCGGCGGCGGTGTTGCGGGTCTCGTGATCCGTCATGCGGATGAGCGACAGCTCGACCTGCAGCGGCGAGGCGCCGATCAGGCGGGCGAACTGCGTCTCGGTCTGGATCTTCTTCGGCATCAGGTTCAGCAGGCCGATCCTGAGCGGGCGGATGTCCTGCTTGTCGGCCGCGCTGCGACCCATGACCTGCACGCCCTCGTTCCTGAGGATGGAAAAGGCGGGCAGGGTGGAGGGCAGTCTGATGGGCATCGTCGGGTGGGTCCGGTCTTGGTGAAACTCGCAGTTAGGTCCGGGCGGCCGCCCTGCCAAGGGCCGCGGCGACCATGGCCATCGCATCGGCGGCGTCGCGCACCGTCTCGACCTCGGCGGCGGTGACGGTGACGCCCCAGTTCTTCGCCATCGCGGCATAGAGCGGCGCGCGATGGGCCATGGCGTGCCGATAGGCGTGGCGGATGAAGGCGTCGGGGTCGGCGGTCTCGGGTGTTGCGCCGGTCTCGTCCAGCCAGGCCTGCCAGAGCGGCAGCAGGAAATCGGGCTTGTAATACATCGGCTTGGGGTCACGCTCGAAGCGGCGGATCAGTTCCTCGGTGTGGCTTTCGGGGCCTTCGATCCAGACCATGAGGCAATGGGACGACAGCGTTTTCAGCACCTCGTCCTCGGGGTTCTCGGGGTCCACCACCTCGCAGATCGAGCCGCCGGTGTCGGCGATGAAATGCGGGTAGCCGTAGAGGTCGCGGGCGCGCGCGATGAAGGCGGGCGTGTCGAGCAGCGCGTTGATCTCGGCCCGGCGGTGCAGCGCCTGGCGGCGCATGTATTCGTCGAAGGGCAGACCGCCGCGGGCGGGATCGCCCGGCTTGCCGAGGAAGGTCGAGAGCGGCGACAGGTTGTCGAAGGAGATGTTCGAGGTGATGTAGATCGAATCCGAGCGCAGCAGCTCGGCCAGGAAGGGCACCTGCATCGCCTGCCGCTTGAGATTGTCGTTGATGTGCTCGCCCATGTAGGCTGTGCCGATGCGGTAATCGATCGAGTAGTGATACCACTCGCCCGCCCCGCGCAGCAGGCTGGCAAGCCGCGTCTTGCCAAGACCCGACATGCCGAAGACGGCGAGGTGTTTCTGCGGGGCCGCCTCGAAGGCGGCGGGTGTGTCGTGGATCAGGGGCATGGGGTGCTGTCTGTGCGAAAGGGTTGCCGCCGCTCATAGCGCAGGGGGCGGCGCGGTGCAAAAGCCTTCGCTCAGGTTGCCAGCGGCGCTGTTTCGGCACATGCGCAGCTCAGCATGCATGCAGCGCATCGAGACCGGCGCGCAGTGTTTCGGTCAGTGACCCGCGAGCCGGTTGGCGAGGCGGGCCATCAGGTAGGACAGAAGCAGCACGACAAGGCCGGAGCACGCGAGATAGGCCGAGGTTTTCTCGACCGCCGTTCCGGTTCCGAACAGGGCGAGCGCGGCGGCGGTCACCATCAATGCCCATGGCAGAAAGGCGCTGAGTGCGAAGCAGACAACACAGAATTTTTCAGCCGTCGTCTTCATTGGACCCCTTTCCGCCATGGGTGCAAAAGTATTCCATTCCCCATGCGCCTGCAAGAAGAGGCGACACGATCAACCAGAACATCCCCGGTCCGAACAAATGCTCGACCAGGTTGTCGACGCAGGCCGCGGTGGTGAGAAACGCCGCCCCCGCAGCACCCAGAGCCTTGACGAGGCAAACGGGGATATTCGGACCATTACTCTCGGGCTTGCCAAGAAACTCTTAACGCTCGCAGGACATGCGGGGAGGGTAGGGCGAAACCCTGCACGTGAACAAGCTCTGTGAACCGCTGACCGGACAAGGTCTTGCGCAGAGGCGGCGGTCACTCGCGCGGCGTGAGGGTCGTCACCCCGATGTTGCCCGCGCGCGCCAGATCGGGGTCGAGCGTCATGGGGATGTATTCGCCCCGCCGCCACAGCTCGCCCAGGTCGTCGTAATGGCGCGACAGCGGGTTGCCCGACTGGCCGGTCGAGATCACGAAGACGGAACTGTCGGGGTCGGCGAAGTCGTAGACCCCGCGGTAGCCCGCGGCATGGGTGTTGAGGAACGGATCGGGCATCGTGCCGGGCGTGGCCGCCCGGTTCAGCGTGAAATCCCCGCCCGAGGTGGGCTGGCGGATGTTCACGATCCAGGAAAAGAGCCGCGTGTCGCCAAGGACCTGGTGATCGTGGCGCGCCTCGTGCGCGGCGCCCCAGCGCCAGCTTTCCACGTCGGCGCCGTAGCGTTCCTCGAGCCATTGCAGCGCGTCGTCGAGCGCGACCCGCGCGATGTCGGTGCAGCTTTCCTCGGCGGTGGATTGCGCCACGTCGCACCATGCGCTCGCCCCCCCGATGTCGCGGAAGACGCGCTCGATGAAGATCGGCTCGAGGCTCTGGAACGCCTCGGCCAGCGGGCCGAGATCGTCGCGGATCAGGCGTTGTTGCAACTCGCGCATCCAGGCGGCGTAGATCAGCGGCTCGGGCAGGTGCTCGTTCATCTCGCCGTTCCAGTCGGCCAAGAGCTCCAGCGCGCGCTGGCGGCGGCGTTCGGGCGTGCCCGCCGCCGCGGTCTGTCCGGTGAACCACAGGTCGCGCGCCACCAGCGGCAGGATGTTGCGCGCGGCCGCCGAGACGGTGTCGAGCTGCGCCTCGATGAAGCTGTCGCGGGTGTGGACGTCGCGCGCCTCCATCAGCCGCGTCAGCCGCGTGATGCGCTGGGTGTCGCCCCAGTGGAACGACACATGCAGCGGGAAATCGCGGTCCACCATCTTGTTGTTGGTGTTGCCGAGGATGCCGCTTTCGGGATCGAGAAAGGTGGGGTTGGCGAAATACTGCGTCACGCCCTGCCAGCGGTTCGCCGCGACCCAGCCGGGCGAGGGCATCCGCGCCTGCGTCTGGTGG
This sequence comes from Roseicyclus amphidinii, assembly GCF_030163755.1. GTDB lineage: Bacteria > Pseudomonadota > Alphaproteobacteria > Rhodobacterales > Rhodobacteraceae > Roseicyclus > Roseicyclus amphidinii. Next base: position 31,251 of record NZ_JASJOE010000005.1, on the reverse strand, counting down.
GCGTTCAGCCGCCAGGGCATGTGGCCGATCACCTGCATGGCGATCCGCCCGTCGGCGGAGGCGAGCATCAGGTTCTGCGCGGGGGCGACGAAATCCTCGCCCGCGGCAAGCCCCTCCTCGATCGTGGTCGCGCGCATCAGGCGCAGCCCGGTCTGGATCGAGGTGTTCTCGGGCGTCAGCGCGGTCCAGGCCATGCTCATGACATGGCCGGGCGGCGTGACGCTGGCGAAATCGTAATGGCTGCCGGGGATGACGGGGCCGTTTTCCGTCCATCGGCGGGTGATGGTGACGGGCTGTCCGCCCGCAACCTCGATCACGCGGCGGTCGGTGCGGAAGGGGGCCCAGCCGTCCGGCGTGCGGTATTCCGAGGAGTTGTCGGGGTTCAGCTGTTCGACATACAGGTCGATGTCGTCGAGATAGGCCGAGGTGATGCCCCAGGCGAGCCGCTCGGACCGGCCCGCAAGGATCACCGGCATGCCGGGGATGGTCGCGCCGATCACGCCGCCCGTCGAAAGTTCGAGCCGGGCGAGATACCAGATCGAGGGCGCGGTCAGCCCGAGGTGCGGATCATTGGCCAGAAGCGCCCCGGAGGCGGCCGCGCGCGCCGGTGTGGCGGCAAAGACGTTCGAGGCCCCCGCCCGTCCGCGGCCCGCGGCATTGGGGTGCAACGGGTGGCGCGGCGGCGAGAGGCTGGCGGTTTGGCTGGGCCGGGCGGTGCCGAAGAGCGTCTCCCATTCGGGCAGAGCGGCCAGTTCGGCGGCCCCTGCGCCGGGCGCGTCGGGCATCAGGTCGCGCAGGCGCTCGGGGTCGTCGAGGGCCAGCAGCGCGCGGGCGCGCAGCACCTCTTCCTCGTGGTGGTCGGCCAGTTGCAGCGCCATCATGAAGGTGACGGCGACGCTGTCGGCGGGCCGCCAGGGCGCGATCTCGGGGGTGAAGAGGAACAGCTCGGGCGCGCCGCGCCCCAGCGCCTCTGACCCGATCAGGCGCAGCCACGCGTTCACGCCATCGGCATAGGCCTGCAGCACCGCGACCGTCTCGGGGTCGAGGGCATCAACGCTTTCGGTGGCGAGATGGTAGACGTCGAGCCGCCGCAGCAAATCGTCGATCTGCAGCGTCGCATCGCCGAACAGCTCCGACAGCCGTCCCTGCGCCGTTCGGCGCATCATCAGCATCTGCCACAGCCGGTCCTGAGCATGGGCGACGCCCAGGGCGTAGAAGACATCGGCGTCACTCTCGCCGAAGATGTGGGGCACGGCCGAGGTGTTGCGCACGATCTCGACCGGGGCGCCCAGGCCGGGGACCGTCCAGTCGGCCTCGTAATCGGGAATGGAGCGCGCGCCCACATACCATGCGATCAGAACCGCGCCCACCGTCAGCGCGACGGCGAGCGAACCCAGTCTGACAAGCCAACGGAGTAGGGCAGCCATGATGCCTCGGCGCGATTCCACGGGCCTGAGCTACGCCGGACGCCCGCGAATTGCAAATGCGCCGCGCCGCGCCGCGGGCTCAGGGCAGGATGCGGGTGTAGCGCGTGCCGTCGAGGGTCGCGCCCACGATCAGGCCGGCCTGTCCGTAGATCACCGCGATCACCGGATCGGTCAGCACGGTCGTGTCCACGCCGAGGCTGCCGCCACGGTCGTTGACGGCGTAGCGCACGTCGCCGCCCACGGCCCAGCCCGAGGAGGTGCGGAAATCGCGCAGCGACTCCTCGGTCATGAAGAACAGCGTATGCGCATATTGCTGCGCGCCGATCTGCAGCCCGAAGGTCCCCGCGATGGCCGAGTAGTAATCCACCGTGACCCCGTTCACCCGCAGCGCGCCGCGCCCGTAAGAGCCGCCGATGCCCAGCCCCGCCTCGGTGATCAGCGGCATGACGAGGATACCGGCGGCGTTGAAGGAAAGCTCCTCGGAGCCGGGCACCTCGCGGTACATGAATTCGGTCGCGGCATCGACGCGGGCGTCGATCCGCTGCGCTGCACGGGAATTCACGCCGTTGCCGCAGGCGGCAAGCAGGGGCAGGGATGCGCCGGTGATCACGAAATTACGACGGGAAAGACTGCTCATCTGGGGCCTCATGCCGGGTTGCCTCGGAAAACGCGGGTCGTTCGCCGCCCGCGCCTTGTCGGCAGGATACGCGCATCGCCCCCGTCTGTCACGGTGCATTGCACCATGGGTGGCGGTCATTCGCCCATGCGGCCGCTACCCGTTGAGGATGCGTGCGACCCGTGGCGCGAAATAGGTCAGCACGCCGTCGCAACCTGCGCGCCGGAAACAGGCAAGGCTCTCGAGCATCACCTTCTCGCCGTCGATCCAGCCGTTCGCCGCCGCCGCCTCGATCATCGCGTATTCGCCCGAGACCTGGTAGGCGAAGGTCGGCGCACCGAAGCGGTCCTTCACCTCGCGCGCGATGTCGAGATAGGGCAGGCCGGGTTTCACCATGACCATGTCCGCGCCCTCCATCAGGTCGCGTTCGACGCAAGCCAGCGCGGCCAGCCGGTTCGCCGGGTCGATCTGGTAGGTGAACTTGTCGCCCTTGAGCGCGCCCGAGGCACCGACCGCGTCGCGGAACGGCCCGTAGAAGCTGGAGGCGAACTTGGCGGCATAGGACATTATCGTAACGTTGGTGTGGCCGTTTGCCTCCAGCGCGGCGCGCATCGCCCCGATGCGCCCGTCCATCATGTCCGACGGGCCGAGGATGTCGGCCCCCGCCTCGGCCTGGGCCAGCGCCATCTTCACCAGCGCCTCGACGGTCTCGTCGTTGACGATCACGCCGTCGCGCACGATGCCGTCATGGCCGTTGATGTTGTAGGGGTCGAGCGCGATGTCGGTCATGATCGCAATGTCGATGCCCGCATCCCGGATCGCGCGGATCGCGCGGTTCGACAGGTTGTCGGGGTTCCATGCCTCTTCGCACAACTCCGTCTTGAGGCTCGCATCGGTGTAGGGAAAGAGACAGATCGCCGGGATGCCCAGCGCGGACGCCTCGCGCGCGGCCGCGACGATCCGGTCGATCGAGCGGCGCACCACGCCCGGCATCGAGGCCACGGGTTCCTCGACCCCTTCGCCGTCGCGCACGAAGATCGGCCAGATCAGGTCGTTCACGCTCAACTCGCTCTCGCGCACGAGGTTGCGCAGCTCGGGCCGGGCGCGGAGGCGGCGGTGGCGGGTCAGGGGAAAGGGGGCCTGGGGCATGGCATGGGGTCTTTCGCTTCGGGCTACGGCTGCAAGCGGTGACATGGGCGTGACCGCGGGGCAAGGGTGCAGGTTGTCCCGGTCCTGCGGGCCTTCGGCAGGGCTGGAAACCCCCGGACCGCGCGGATAGGGTGCGCGGCGATAAGAATGTGTGCAGTGTAGCCGGGCGGACCCTCTTGGACTTCTTCGACCTCGTCACCGAAGTGATCGACCTCAGGTCGTTCTCGAACCTGTGGTACTGGATCGTGCTGGCGATCCTGTGGTCGACCCTGTCGCATTGGGTCATGGGCATCCCCTACCACATGGTGCAGCGCGCCCGCCGCGGCGACGAGACGACCGAGGCCGACCTGCGCGCGCTGGCCGAGATCAACGCCCGCCGCATCCTCGACATGTCCGAGCTGTCGGGCACGGTGATGGTGGCCGGATCGACCTTTGTCGTCACCTCGCTGATCGTTCTGGGCTGGGGCTACCGGGTGGAATTCGCGCAGGCGCTCGTGCTGCTGGTGCTGCCGCTGATCCTTGTGGCGGGGCTGACGCTGCGCACGGCGCGTGTGCTGCAGGACACCGGCTTCGACCGGCTGCACATCCGGCTGCGCAACCACCGCTTCGCGGTGCAGGCGATGGGTGTGTGCTTCATCTTCGTCACCGCCTTCTGGGGCATGTATACCAACGTCACCATCAGCCCTCTGCGCTGAGGCGGCTTGACACCGCGCGCGTCCCGCGTAGGTCACGCGCATGTCCCGACACCCCACCCATATCCTTGCCTCCGGCGCGCCCGAAGGGTTCGACGCCACCATCGTCCTGCGCGAACTGGAGCAGGGCGGCGTGCCCGTCCTGCATGTCGCGCGCGACGACAAGCGCATGGCGGCGATGGCCCGCGCGCTGGCCTTCTTCGACCCGACCGTCCCGGTCCTGAGCTTTCCCGGATGGGATTGCCTGCCCTATGACCGCGTCTCGCCCAACCCCGAGATCTCGGCCACGCGCATGGCGACGCTGGCCGCGCTTGCGGCGGGGCTGACAGGGCCCTTCATCCTGCTGACGACGCTCAACGCGGCCACGCAATACGTGCCCCCGCGCGAGTTGCTGCGCTCCTCGGCCTTCGTGGCCACCGTCGGCGGCCGCATCGACGAGGGGGCGCTCAAGGATTTCCTCGTGCGCATGGGGTTCTCGCAAACCCCCACGGTCACGGAACCCGGCGATTACGCCGTGCGCGGCGGCATCATCGACGTCTGGCCGCCGGGCGAGGGGGCGCCGGTGCGGCTCGACCTCTTTGGCGACACGCTCGACGGCGCGCGCCGCTTCGATCCCGCCACCCAGCGCACCACCGAAAAGCTGCAGCGGGTGGAGCTTGCCCCGGTCTCCGAGGTGATCCTCGACGAGGCCTCGATCACGCGGTTCCGGCAGAATTACCGGGTGGAATTCGGCGCGGCGGGCACCGACGACCCGCTTTACGAGGCGGTCAGCGCGGGCCGCAAGCACCAGGGCGTCGAGCATTGGCTGCCGTTCTTCCACGCGCGGCTGGAGACGCTCTTCGACCACCTGCCCGAGGCGCGGATCACGCTGGACGACCAGGCCACGCCGCAGCGCCTGTCACGCTGGGAGACGATCGCCGACCAATACGACACGCGCAAGACCGCGCTGAGCCAGAAAGGCCGTCTCGACAGCGTCTACAAGCCGGTGCCGCCGGGGCTGCTCTATCTCGACGATGCGGCCTGGGACAGGGCGACGGCGGGGCGGCGCGTGGTGCAGTTCTCGCCGATCCCGGCCGCCCCCGGTCCCGGCGTGCTGGACATGGGCGGGCGCGTGGGGCGCAATTTCTCGGTCGAGCGCCAGGATGAGAAACTCAGCCTTTTCGGGGCCTTGGCGGCGCATGTTCAAGCGATGCGCGAAGAGAGCGCCGTGGTCGTCGCCTCCTGGTCCGAGGGCGCGCGCGAGCGGCTTCAGGGCCTGCTCGAGGATCAGGGCATCGCGGATGCCAAGCTGGCGGTGGATGCGCGCGGGATCACGGGGCGCGGCTCGGTCAACCTCGTGGTCTGGCCGCTGGAAGAGGGGTTCACCGGCGGCGGGCTGACGGTGATCTCGGAACAGGATGTGCTGGGCGACCGGCTGATCCGCCCCAAGCGCAAGACAAGGCGCGCCGAGAATTACCTGACCGAGGCGCAGTCGCTCTCGCCGGGCGACCTGGTGGTGCATGTCGACCACGGCGTCGGGCGCTACAAGGGCCTCGAGACGGTCACCGCGATGGGCGCGCCGCACGAATGCCTTTTGCTGGAATACGCGGGCGGCGACCGGCTTTACCTGCCGGTCGAAAACATCGAGCTGCTGACCCGCTACGGCCATGACGAGGGGCTGCTCGACAAGCTGGGCGGCGGCGCGTGGCAGGCGAAAAAGGCCAAGCTCAAGGAGCGCATCCGCCAGATCGCCGACAAGCTGATCCGCATCGCCGCCGAGCGCGAGCTGCGCAAGGCTCCGATCCTGCAGCCCCCCGGCGACATGTGGGAGGCCTTCTGCGCGCGCTTCCCTTACGAGGAGACGGACGACCAGCTCTCGGCCATCGCCGACGTGATGGAGGACCTGGAGGCCGGGCGCCCCATGGACCGGCTGGTGGTGGGCGACGTGGGCTTCGGCAAGACCGAGGTGGCGATGCGCGCGGCCTTCGTCGCGGCGGCGCAGGGCCTGCAGGTGGCGGTGATCGCCCCCACCACGCTGCTCGCGCGCCAGCACGCCAAGACCTTTGCGGAACGGTTCCGGGGCTTTCCGGTCAAGGTCCGCCAACTCAGCCGCTTCGTCGGCCAGAAGGAGGCCGCCGAGACCAGGGCCGGCATGGCCGACGGCTCGGTCGACATCGTGGTCGGCACCCATGCGCTTCTGGCCAAGGGCATCCGCTTCCGCGAGCTGGGCCTGTTGATCGTGGACGAGGAACAGCGGTTCGGCGTGACCCACAAGGAACGGCTGAAGGAAATGCGCTCGGACGTGCATGTGCTGACGCTCTCGGCCACGCCGATCCCGCGGACGCTGCAGATGTCGCTTTCGGGCGTGCGCGACCTGTCGCTGATCGGGACGCCGCCGGTCGACCGGCTGGCGATCCGCACCTATGTCAGCGAGTTCGACGCGGTCACGGTGCGCGAGGCGCTGCTGCGCGAGCATTACCGCGGCGGGCAGAGCTTCTACGTGGTCCCCCGGATCGAGGACCTGCCCGAGATCGAGACCTTCCTGCGCGAGCAGGTGCCCGAGGTCAGTTTCGTCACCGCCCACGGGCAGATGGCGGCGGGCGAGCTCGACGACCGCATGGTCGCCTTCTACGACGGGAAATACGACGTGCTGCTGGCCACCACCATCGTGGAGAGCGGCATCGACATTCCCACCGCCAACACCATGGTCATCCACCGCGCCGACATGTTCGGGCTGGCGCAGCTCTACCAGATCCGCGGCCGGGTGGGGCGCGCCAAGACGCGGGCCTATGCCTACCTGACGACGAAGCCTCGGCTGAAGCTGACGCCCGCCGCCGAGAAGCGGCTGCGCGTTCTGGGCAGTCTCGACAGTCTCGGCGCGGGCTTCACCATCGCCAGCCAGGATCTCGACATCCGCGGCGCCGGCAACATCGTGGGCGAGGAGCAGTCGGGCCATGTGCGCGAGGTGGGCTTTGAACTGTATCAGTCGATGCTGGAAGAGGCGATCGCCAAGATCCGCTCGGGTGAGGGCGAGGGGCTGACCGGGGACGGCGACGGGCAATGGTCGCCGCAGATCAACCTCGGCGTGCCGGTGCTGATCCCGGAGGATTACGTGCCCGACCTCGACGTGCGGCTGGGGTTGTATCGACGGTTGTCGCAGCTCGAGACCAAGGTCGACCTGGAGGGCTTCGCGGCCGAGCTGATCGACCGTTTCGGATCGCTCCCGAAGGAGGTGAACACGCTGCTCCTGGTGGTGCGGATCAAGGCGATGTGCAAGCGCGCGCAGATCGCCCGGCTCGATGCCGGGCCCAAGGGGGCGACGGTGCAGTTCCACATGGACAAGTTCCCCAACCCCGCGGGGCTTGTCGCCTTCGTTAAGGATCAGAAGGGCCTGGCCAAGGTGAAGGACAACAAGATCGTCGTGCGCCGCGACTGGTCGAGCGATGCCGAGAAGATCAAGGGCGCCTTCGCCATCGCCCGCGACCTCGCGCTCCATGCGAAGGGGAAGGCTGCGGCCTGAGCCGGGCCAAGGCTTTTGCAAAAGCCTTTCCAGCGCCTTGCAAGGCGCTGGAGCCGCGATTTGCAAATCGCGGGCAAGCCTCTTGCAAGAGGCTTGCGTCGCGCGCCGTTCAGGGCGTTTCGCGCGGCATGGCGCGCATCACCAGCGCACCTGTCCCCGACAGCGCCGCGGTGGCGAGGATCAGCGGCAGCGGCGTTCCGTCGAACAGCTGCCCGATCAGCGCGCCAAGCGCCGCGCCGCCCACCGTCGCCAGCGCCCCCATCACCGAGGCCGCCATGCCCGAGACATGGCCCAGCGGCTCCAGCGCCAGCGCGTTCAGGTTGCCGATGGTGAAGCCCGCCAGCGCGAAGACGCTGCAGGCCCAGCCGAAGAAGACCCAGAATTCGGCCGTGCCGAGCGGCGCAAGGCCGATCAGCGCCGCCGTCGTCAGCGCCAGCCCCAGCGAGGCCGCGAGCGCGCGCCGCACCAGCGGCCGCATGCCCAGCCCGATCACCAGCTTGCCGTTGATCGGCGCGGCCGGGGCGGCGGCCAGCGCCATCAGCGCGAACCAGTAGGGAAAGCTCGCCGCCCGCCCGTAGGTCGCGTCGAAGATCGGCTGGATCGACGAGATCATGCCGAAGAGCGCGCCGAAGACCAGCGTCTGCACCAGGATCGACAGCTGCATCTGCCGCAGCGACAGGGTCTCCAGAAAGGCATCGCGGAGCGGGCCGAGGCGGAACGGGCGGCGCGCCCCGGGCGGCAGCGTCTCGGGCTGGCGCAGCATGAGCCAGCCGACCGAGAGCAGCGAGAAGACGAGGAAGGCGGGAAAGATCGCGCGCCAGCCGAAGCCCGCGATGATCGCGGCCCCGATCATCGGAGCGACGGCGGGGAACAGGGTGAAGACCAGCATGGCGAAGCTGACGATCTGCGCCATCTGCCTCCCCGCGTAGAGGTCGCGGATGATCGCGGTGGCCACCACCCGCGGCCCCGCCGCGCCCAGCCCCTGCAAAAGCCGCGCCGCCAGCAGCAGCTCGAGCGAGGGCGCGACCCAGGCCAGCAGCGCGCCCGCCAGGTAAAGCGCCGCGCCTGCGAGGATCACGGGCTTGCGCCCGAAGCTGTCGGACAGCGGCCCGGTCATCAGCGTGCCGATCCCGAGGCCGAGGATGAAGCTGGTCAGCACCAGCTGCGCCAGCGTCGGGGCCTCGGGGGTCAGCGCCGCCTCGATCTGCGGCAGCGCGGGCAGCATGGCGTCGATGGAGAAGGCGACGGTGGCGAAGATCGTGCCCATCAGCGCGATGAACTCGCCGCGCGGCAGGCGGCGGGCGGTCTCGGGGGCGGTTTCGGGGGCGGGCGTCCGGGCGATGCTCATCGGTGCGCGGGCCGGGCCGTGGTGCCGCCGTATTTGGAGGAAGATGAAGGGCAGGGGGCGGCGCTCATCGGTCGGCCTCGGGAGGCTGCCCGGCGATCTCGTCGAGGACGTTCAGCCACAGGTCGGTGGGCTGCGCGCCTGTGATGACATGCTGGTTCGCCAGCACGAAGCAGGGCACGCCGGTCACGCCGCGGGCGCGGGTGTGGGCGTCGCGGGCGCGGATCTCCTCGGCGTCGGCATCGCCCTGCAGCAGGGTTTCGATCATCGCGCGGTCAAGGCCCACGGCCTCGGCGATCTCGGCCAGCACCGTCTTGTCGCCGATGTCGCGGCCGTCGATGAAATTGGCCTTGAAGAGGGCCACGGCGGCGGGCGTCTGCCGTCCCTCGATCCCTGCCCAGTGGATCAGGCGGTGCGCATCCAGCGTCGAGGGGGTGCGCGCGATCCGGTCGAGCTGCAGGGTCAGGCCCGCGGCCTCGGCATGCTCCAGCACCGGGGCATAGGCCTTGAGCGCGCCCTGCGTGCCGCCGAATTTCAGCTCGAGGTAGGCGCGCCGGTCCATGCCCTCCGCGGGCATGTCGGGGTTGAGCTGGAACGGGTGCCATTCGAGGGCCAGCGGGTGATCCGGCCGCGCCTCGAGGGCGCGGGCGAGGTTGGCCCAACCGATGTAGCACCAGGGGCAGATCGGGTCGCTGATGATGTCGAGCTTGATCATGTCTGCTCCTTCAGCAGGCGCGCCAGCGCGCGGCGGTCCAGCTTGCCATTGGCCGAGCGCGGCAGCGCGGACAGGGGGATGTAGAGCCGCGGTTGCTTGTAGCGGGCGAGCCGGGCCTCGGCCAGCGCGGCGAGGGCGTCCTTGCCGATGTCTCCGACATGGGCCAGCGCGATGACATGGGTGTCGGCCTTCACCTCGACGGCCGCGGCGGCGCATTCCGCAAGGCCGGGCGCGCCGTGAAAGGCCGCCTCGACCTCGAGCGGCGAGACGCGGAAGCCGCCCGTCGTCATCAGGTCGTCGCGGCGGCCGTGGTAGCGCAGTGCGCCGTCCGGCTCGGCCGAGACGAGATCGCCGGTGAGGAACCAGTCGCCCGAGAGCGGAAGCTCGGGGCTGCCGTCCGCAAGGTATCCCAGCATCAGGCCGGGGTCGGAGCGGTGGATGGCGAGGATGCCGGTCTCGCCTGTCGCGGCCGCGAGGCCGTCCTCGGTCAGGATGGCGATGCGGCGGCCGGGCTGGGGGTGGCCCAGCGTGCCCTGTGGCGCGGGGCGCGCGGGGCTGCCCGAGATGAAGGTCGAGCATTCCGACATCCCCAGCGCCTCGTGGATCGTGGTGCCGGTGGCGGTGTCCCAGCGGGCGCGCAGCGCCTCGGGCAGTTTCTCGCCCGCCGCGAGCGCGTGGCGCAGCCGGGGCAGGGCGAGGGGCGCATCGGCGGCGACGAGCTTGCGGAAGATGCCCGGCGCGGCGGCGAAGATCGTCGCGTCATGGCGCTTGAGCAGGAGCGGCAGCGCCTCGGGTGCCGTGCCCGGCGCGGGGATCAGGGCGGTCGCGCCGATCGCCCAGGGGTCGAGCAGCCCGGTGCCCAGCGTGAAGGTCCAGTTGAAGGCCCCGGCATGCAACACGCGGTCATCGGGCCGCAGGCCATACCAGCCGTCCCACATCATCCGCCGCGCCCAGCTGGCGCGATGGGCATGGGCGACCGGCTTCGGCGTGCCGGAGGACCCGGAGGTGAAGACCACGTAGGCCAGCCGGTCGGGGTCGCCCATCGTGTAGCGGGCTCGGGCGTGATCCATCATCGCCGCCAGATCGTCGAGAACCGGGCAGGGCGGCGCCGTTGGCAGGCTGACGCCCGGCCCCGCAAGGATCGCGGCGGGGGCGACCAGCGGCGTGAGGCGGTCGAGCTCGGGTTCGGTCAGCCCCTCGGCGGTGGGCACCGGCACAAGCCCCGCGGCGATGCAGCCGAGGAAGGCCACCGGGAACTCGGGCGTGTTGCCGAGGCGCAGGAGCACCCTTTCACCGGGCGCAAACCCGCGCGCCACAAGCGCGCCCGCCATGCCCAGGACCGCCGCCTCGAGGCGTGCGAAGCTCCAGCGTTCGGCGCGGGCGGGGCCGAGCACGGCGAGCGCCACCTTGTCGGGGGTCGCGCGCCCCGCGGTCAGGACGTAATCGGCGAGGTTGAAGGGGGACGGGCAGGGCTCCATTCCAATGGGCTTACGCGGCCCCCCGCCGCGTTGCAAGCGGGCGCGGCGCGCGCTATCTGACGCGTCCATGAAGGATGAACCGAGCCTGATACGCCTTGCCCGCGAAAGCGGCGACAGCGCGCCCGCGCAGCCCGTGGACCTTGGCCTGCGGGTGCGCGAGCTGCGCCGCGCGAAGGACTGGACGCTGGAGCAGGCCGCAAGCCAGGCGGGGCTGGCGCGCTCGACCCTGTCCAAGATCGAGAACGGGCAGATGTCGCCGACCTACGAGGCCTTGAAGAAGCTGGCGCTGGGGCTTGGGATCAGCGTGCCGCAGCTTTTCACGCCGCCCAGCCAGGACCAGGTCAACGGGCGCATGGCCGTCACCCGCTCGGGCGAGGGGCAGGCCCATGCCACCACCACCTACGAGCATGAGCTTCTGGCCGGTGCGCTGACGCGCAAGGCGATGCTGCCCTACCGCGCCCGCATCCGCGCCCGCAGTTTCGACGAATTCGACGGCTGGGTGCGCCATGACGGCGAGGAATTCCTCTATGTCCTCACCGGTGTCGTCCACCTGCTGACCGAGTTCTATGCCCCGGTCGAGCTGAAGCGCGGCGACAGCGCCTATTACGACGCGGCGATGGGGCATAACGTGATCTCGGTCTCCGAGGATGACGCGACGATCCTGTGGGTGACCTCGCTCTAGGGGCGTGACGGATAAACGGTGTTTATCTTTGCATTTGATGCTTGTAGCCTGTCGCAACCACTTGGCAGGCATCGGGACATTCGGGATGACGCGGTTTCTCATGACCACTTCGGTGGCGGCCCTTCTGGGGGTGGCCCCGGTCGCGCCCTTGGCGGCTGACGCTGGCTTCATGCTGGGCGGCACGGTCGCCTTCGGCGGCGGGCAGCCCGCGCAATTCGGGATCTCGGCGCGGGTCATCAGCGACACCAGTGCGGACCAGGGCGTGCTGGGCGCGGGGGCCACCTTCTACCCCGGAACCGGCGAGATCGGCTTCGATGTCTTCGCGGGCTATACCTTCGATGCGGGGGTGTTCGGTGTCGGCTACGACTTCGCCCGGCGTCAGCCGCTGGTGAGCCTCGGCCATGCCGACATGGCGGACGAATCCCCGGCCCCGCCGCCGCAATCGCCGCCGCCACCCCCGCCACCTCCACCACCCCCGCCGTGATCGGCGCATCCGGCTGAACCCTTGCCGGTCGCGGTCCGACGGGCCGTGGTGGCGTCATCGTGAGGACAGACGTGTCAGACCCCGACAGCGCGGCAGATGGGCCACGGACGGCAGCCGAGGAGGCGGGCCAGTTCGGCCTGCCCGACCCCGAGCTGACAGCCTGGCGCCTGGTCGACACCGCGCCCGAGATGGTCCCGGCAGAGGCCGCGCGCGGCTGGATGGATGCGACCAACCGGCGCTTCGCCAATCGCTGCACGCCGCTGTCCATCGCCAACGGAACCGGGTGGGAGCTGCTTTCGCCGCATGATTTCTCGGCGACCTGGACCGGCGGCAAGACGCCCGCCGACATCACGATCAAGGCCGCCCGGCCCGAGATGCAGGCCCAGGTCGACAGCTTCGTGCAATCGCATTTCGGCGAGGCGGTGCTGACGATGCAGCCCGGCTACCTGTTCCGCACCGCGCCGGGATGGGCGCTTTGGGTGCGCGGCTCGCCCAACCATCCGGCGATCAACATCCACCCGCTCGAGGGGATCGTCGAAACCGACTGGCTGCCCTTCACCTTCACGATGAACTGGCGGTTCTCCTATCCCGGAACGGTGCATTTCAGGACGGGCGACCGGTTCTGTTTCCTCACGCCGGTGCCCCATGTGGCGCTTGGCGGGATACAGCCGGTGATCCGCCGCATCGAGGACGACCCCGAGCTCGAGGCAAGCTACCGGCACTGGCGCGACACCCGGCTCGACTTCAACGCGAAGCTCAAGGCGCAAGACCCCGAGGCGACGCGGCAAGGCTGGCAGCGTCACTACCTGCGCGGCGACCCGCAGGGCGCACCGGCCCCGATGTTCCACATCTCCAAGCGCCGCATGAAATGGCCGGTCGCGGAGGACTGAGACCTCAGCCGAACATCGCGCGAAGATCGACGCTGCTTTCCACGCCCACCTGCCCCAGGTGCGCCTCGAGGAACGCGTCTGCCGCAGCAACACCGGCTGCGCGCAGCTGGTGCAGCACGGCGGGCACCGGCACGATCTTGGTGGCCACCGACAGCTGCCCCATCAGCGCATCGTCGGAAATCATGTGGACGAGAACGCGCTTCATCCGGCCCTCCTCGACGCGGCCCTCGTCGATCAGGCGCTGGACGAACTCGATCGCGCGCAGCTCGCGCAGGAGCGAGGTGTTGAAGCTGATCTCGTTGATCCGGTTCTGGATCGCGCGGGCCGAGGTCGGCACCTCGTCGCGCAGAAGCGGGTTGATGTTCACGACAAGGATGTCGCGCGGCAGGTCGGGCGCGAAAAGCGGGTAAAGCGCGGGGTTGCCGGTGTAGCCGCCATCCCAGTAGGCCTCCGTCCGCCCGGTCTCGGGGTCCTCGATCTCGACCGCGCGGAAGAGCGTCGGCAGGCAGGCCGAGGCCATGAGCGCGGCGGGGGTGATGTCGTCGCCCTCGAAGACCCGGATCTTGCCGGTGCGGACATTGGTGGCGCAGATGCAGAAGGCGGGGCCGGGGCTGCCGCAGACCTCGTCGTAGTGGAACCGCTCGACGATCCGCTCCAGCGGGTTGGAGTAGAACGGACCCGAGGCATAGGGGCTGACCATGCGGCCCAGCCCGTCGCCTATGGCGAAGGGCAGCGAGGCCTCGATCGCGGCGCTGACCGCGGAGGGGGCCACGGCCTCGAGCCAGGGGGCGAGGCGCGCGTCGGTCAGGGCCCCCACCTGTTCCCAGAGCCAGGCGAGGTTGTCGCGCGCGGCTTCGCGGCTCCCCCTGGCCAGCCCCGCCTTCAGCGCCGCGCCGTTCAGCGCGCCCGCCGAGGTGCCCGAGATGCCCGCGATCTCGATCTCGGGCGCGTCGAGCAGCCGGTCGAGCACACCCCAGGTGAAGGCACCATGCGCGCCGCCGCCCTGCAGGGCGAGGTTGATCGGTTTCGGACTGCTCGGCATCGCGCGCTCCCTCGTGACCCGTTCGGCAGATTGGGGCGGGTCGTCGGAAAATCTAGCGGATCGGCGCGATCAGGCGGCGCAGCGCGGCGACGGCATCCTCTTCGCGCCAGATTTCCGGGCCGAGTGCGAAGAAATCGGTCACCGGTGCGAAGGCCGCGACCAGCTCGGGCGTCAGCGCGCCCTCGGCGACGACGGGCAGTTCGATCATCTCGGACCACCAGGCGAAAAGGTCACGCTCGGCCGGGGCGGCGTCGGAGAGGGGCGAGGCCCCGAGCGGGCCGAAGGCGATGTAATCGGCCCCCGCCTCGCCCGCGCTCATCCCGTCATGGCTGGAGGCGCCGCAGAAGGCGCCGACGATGGCATCGGCCCCCAGCGCCTTGCGCGTCGCGCGCACGCTGCGCGCCCCGTCGGTCAGATGAACGCCGTCAAGGCCCAGCCGCTCGGCCAGCGCGGCCGGTCCGGTCAGCACCAGCGGCACGTCGCGCGCGTGGCAGATCTCGCGGCAGGCGTCGGCGGCATGGGCCAGCGTGTGCTCGTCATCGGTGACAAGGGCAAGGCGGACGCAGGCGATGGGCTCGGCATCGAGCACGGCCTGAAGCCGCGGCAGGAAGGTCGACAGCTCGAAACTCGAGGGCGTGACAAGGTAGAGGTTCGGCTGATCGGTCTCGGTCATGGCTCTCGTTCCACCAGTGTCTCGCGTGGCTTGCGTGGCGCACCTGTTACCGGGCGCGGGGGCAGGGGGCAATGGGGCGCTTGCCGGGGCCGCCTCCGCGCGGTAACGGCAGCGCCATGACCGAGAGCCCTTCGACAGCCCAGCCCGCCTTCATCCTCGTGCGCCCGCAGATGGGCGAGAACATCGGGGCCGCCGCCCGCGCGATGTGGAATTTCGGGCTGGACCGGATGCGGGTGATCGCCCCCCGCGACGGCTGGCCGAACGAGCGCGCGGTGGCGCTGGCCTCGGGGGCGGGGCGTTTGCTGGATCACGCGGGACTGCACGAGGATGTCGCGGGGGCGATCTCCGATTGCACCTATGTCTTCGCCACCACGGCGCGGCCGCGGGGGATGACAATGCCGGTCGTCACACCGGAACGCGCCATGCAGCAGGCCCGCGCGATCCTGGCCGAGGGGGGGCGCGTGGGCGTGCTCTTCGGGCCGGAGCGGGCGGGGCTGGAAAACGACGACATCGCGCGGGCCAACGCGATCATCTCGGTGCCGGTGAACCCCGATTTCCCCTCGCTGAACCTGGCGCAATGCGTGCTCTTGTGCGCCTACGAGTTCCGCCGCGCGGGCGACACGACGCCGCCCGAGGTGATGGAGATGGCAGGGACCGACTTCGCCACCGGGGCGGAGGTGGCGGCCTTGGGCGATCACATGGAGGCGCGGCTGGAGGAGGCGGGGTTCTTCTTTCCGCCCGACAAGGCCGAGAGCATGCGCCGCAACCTGCGCCAGGTCTGGGGGCGTTTGCCGCTGACGCGGGCGGATGTGCAGACCTTCCACGGCATCCTGCGGCAGATGGTCCGCTGGGCCGAGGGGCGGCGCAAGGACCTCTGAGGGGGGCCTTGCCGCGCATCTCGACCTTCGGTCTTCGTCAGCGACGGCGGTGGCACCGCGTGCCGCGGTGCGGGTGCGCCCGGATCGGCGGGCGGTGTGCGGGTTGGAGAGGGTGCTCCAGAAGGGGGGGCTCTGCCCCCGTCGGCTTCGCCTCCCCCCCGGAGTTGTATCTGCCAAGATGAAGAGGCGGGCAGGTTGCCGCGGTCGCTTGAAGGGGGCGGGGCCTCGGGATAGGTCTGGGCGCGAGAGAGAAGGGGTGAGCCCATGGCGAAGAACCGCAGCATTTTCGAGGACGTGACCGAGACGCAAAAGCCCGCCGCCGTGCCCGGTGGGGTGAGCCGTGACAGGGGGCGGGCGCGCCGGCTGGTGCGGGGCTGGCTGATGGTGCTGTTCTCGCTGGTCGTGCTGATGGTCGCGGTGGGCGGTCTGACGCGGCTGACGGACTCGGGCCTGTCGATCACGGAATGGGCACCGCTTTCGGGGGCGATCCCGCCGATGAGCGCCGCCGAGTGGGAGGCCGAGTTCGAGGCCTATCGCCAGATCCCGGAATACCAGTTGCAGAACCGCGGCATGTCGATGGCCGAGTTCAAGGTGATCTACTGGTGGGAATGGGGCCACCGGCAGCTGGGCCGGGTGATCGGGCTGGTCTGGGCCATCGGGTTCTTCGGGCTGCTGGTGACGCGCAACATCCCGCCGGGCTGGACCGGGCGGCTGTTCCTGCTGGGCCTTCTGGGCGGAACGCAGGGGGCGATCGGTTGGTGGATGGTGCATTCGGGCCTGCAGGAGGGGATGCTGGATGTCGCCTCCTACCGGCTGGCGACGCATCTGGGCATCGCCTTCCTGATCCTCGGGCTGATCGCCTGGTTCATCTTCAAGCTCGGCCGCGAGGAAGCGGCCTTGATGCAGGCGCGGCGCGAGGGCGACCGCAAGCTCAAGGGGATGGCCACGGGGCTGATGCACCTGTCCTTTGTCCAGATCCTGATCGGGGCGCTGGTGGCGGGCATCGATGCCGGGCGCAACTACATCGACTGGCCCTTGATGGCGGGCGGGTTCACGCCGCCGGGCATGTGGGCGCTGGAGCCCGTCTGGCGGAACCTGTTCGAGAATGACGGCACGGTGCAGTTCATCCACCGGATCGTGGGCTACCTGATCCTTCTGTTCGGGATCGGGGCCTGGATCGCCTCGCGCCGCACGGCGCGGTTGGCGACGAAGCGGGCCTTCGACTGGGTGGGGGTGATGATCTTCGGGCAGATCGTGCTGGGGATCGTGACGGTGATGCATTCCTCGCCCTGGTATCTCGCCATCTGGCACCAGCTGGGGGCGGTGCTGCTGCTGGTCCTGATCCTGCGGGCGCGGTTCCTTGCGATGTATCCGCTGCCGCAAAGCGTGAAGGGGGCCGCGGCATGAGCGCGCTGTCGGAACTGCTGGCCTTCCAGCGCGAGACCGAGGCCCTGGCGCAGGTCATGGGGCGGCTGGGCTGGGACCAGGAAACCGTGATGCCGCGCGGCGCGGCCGAGCAGCGCGGCGAGGAGATGGCGGCACTCGAGAGCGTGCTGCATGCGCGCCGCACCGATCCGCGGATCGGCGACTGGCTGGCCGCGGCCGAGGCCGGGACCGAGGCCGAGGCGGCGCAACTGCGCCTGATCGCGCGCAGCTACGACAAGGCGCGGCGCGTGCCCTCGCGGCTGGCGGCGGAACTGGCGCGGGTGACCTCCGTCTCGCAGGGGAAATGGGCCGCGGCGCGGGCCGCCGACGACCTGGCGGCCTTCCTGCCGGTGCTCTCGGAGGTGGTGGCGCTGCGCCGCGAGGAGGCCGCCGCACTGGCCGAGGGTGGCGACCTCTACGATGCGCTGCTCGACGGCTACGAGCCCGAGGCGCAGGCGGCGGATATCGCCGCGCTCTTCGACCGGATGCGGCCGCGGCTGGTCGCCCTGCGCGCAAGCCTGGCCGAGGCACCGCCCGCGCCCGTCCTGACCGGGCATTTCCCGAAGGCGCAGCAGCTGGCCCTTTCCCATGAGATCGCCGCGGCCTTCGGCTATGATTTCGCCCGCGGGCGGATCGACGAGGCGGTGCATCCGTTTTCCTCGGGCTCCTTCAACGACGTGCGCATCACCACGCGCGTGGACGAGGGCGAACCGCTCGGTTGCCTCTACTCGACGATCCACGAGGTCGGCCACGCGGGCTACGAGCAGACGATCGCGCAGGGCTACGGCTTGAGCGTGCTGGGCCAAGGCGTCTCGATGGGCGTCCACGAAAGCCAGAGCCGCATCTACGAGAACCAGCTGGGCCGCTCGCCCGCCTTCTGCCACTGGCTTTACGGGCGGATGGTGGACCGGTTCGGGGCCCTGTCGGTCAATGGGCCGGAGGAATTCGCCCGCGCCGTGAACCGGGTGGCCAGCGGGTATATCCGCACCGAGGCGGACGAGGTGCATTACAACCTGCACATCATGCTGCGCTTCGACCTGGAGCGCGCACTGGTGGCGGGGGATTTGACCGTGAATGACCTCGAGGCGGCCTGGAACGACCGCTTCCTCGCCGATTTCGGCGTCGCCGTGGATCGGCCCCGGAACGGGGTGTTGCAGGATGTGCATTGGCCGGTGGGACTGTTCGGCTATTTCCCGACCTACAGCCTCGGCAATGTCTACGCGGGCTGCCTGCATGCCGCGATGCGCGACGCGCTGCCGGGCCTCGACGATCAGCTGTCGCGGGGCGACGTGGCCCCCGCGCTTGGCTGGCTGGGCGAGAGGCTCCAGCGCCACGGGGGGCTGCGCAAGCCGCGCGCCACGATCGAGCATGCGACCGGCGCCGAGATCGGCGAGGAGCCGCTGCTGGATTACCTCGAGGCGAAATTCGGCGCGCTTTACGGGCTGTAGATGACGCTCCGGGTCCGGCAGGCGCTGGCCTCGGATGCGACCGAGGCGGTGGGCGTCCTTCGGCGCTCCATCGTGGAGTTGTGCGCGGCAGATCACGGCGATGATCCGGCCGAGATCGAGCCATGGCTCGCCAACAAGACCGTCGTCGGCTTCGAGGCATGGCTGGCCCGCGAGGACGCGGTGGTGCTGGTGGCCGAGCGCGCGGGGCGGGTGGTCGGCCTCGGCATGGCGTCTTTCGCGGGCGAGATCCTGTTGACCTATGTCGATCCCGCGGCGCGCTTTGGCGGGGTCAGCACGGCGATCCTGTCGGCCCTCGAAGACCGGCTGCGCGCCAAGGGCGTCGCGCGGTGCCGGCTGGAGGCCACGCGCACGGCCCGCCGCTTCTACGCGGCGCGCGGCTACCGGGGCGAGACGGGCAGCGACCTGATGACGAAACCCCTGTAGCGGGCCTCAGAGCCGGGCCAGATGCGAGGCGCAGCCCGTGAGGGCGGCGTAATCGTCGCGCAGGACGAAGACGCCGAACTGCTCCATGAAGCCCGAGAAACGGCCCTTGTTGCGCAGATGGTCCGTGAAGCCGAACCGCGCGAGATGCGGGGCGACCGCGCGGGTCACGCCGCCCACAAGGTAGACGCCGCCGAAGGGCAGATGCGAGAGCGCAAGGTCGCCCACGACCGTGCCCATGACCTCGACCAGCGCCGCGCCGGTCTCTTCGGCCTGCGCGTCGCCTGCGCCCATGCGCTGCATGATCTCGGAGGGCTGCGCCTCCTGTCCGTGCAGGACGCGGTGCAGGTAGCTGATGCCGCGGCCCGACAGCACCTCTTCGACCGAGGCGAAGCCGTGGTCGCGCAGCATCGCCTCGACCAGCGCCGACATGCGCCCGCCGCAAGACGGCAGGCTGACATGGCCTGCCTCGGAGGGGGGGACGAAGCGGCCGCCCTCGGTGTCGAAGACGGGGCAGGCGTTGAAGCCGGTGCCAAGCCCCACGACCAGCTTGGTCGCATGGGCGGGGGCCTCGGGCTGGGGGATCACGGTGTCGAGGTCGGCCGCGTCGATATTGCCGATGGCGTGGCCCTGCGCTTGCAGATCGTTCAGAACCGCGACCTTCGCGGCGGTCAGGGCGCGCGCCAGCGTCGCACGGTCGATGCGCCAGTCGAGGTTCGTCAGCTTCGCCACCCCGTCATGGACGGGGCCCGCGGCGGCGACGCAGACGCCGGTGATCTGCCCGGCCTCGACGCCGGTTTCGGCCAGGTACTCGGTCAGCACCGCGCCCAGGTCGGCATGATCGGCATTGGCGTAGCGCGTCACCGTCGCGCGGTCCACCACCGGGCCGCGCGCCAGCGCCACGCGGGTGTTCGTGCCGCCGATGTCGGCGACAAGGCTCAGGCCCGTTTCACCCGCAAGCTCGTTCATCGGTCCCGTCCCGGATGCCAGAGGATCAATCGCGCCACCAGCGCGCGAGCGCCTGATAGGACGCTTTCGGGGTCCTTGCCAAGCTGTCGAAATCCACGTGGACCAGCCCGAAGCGTTTTTCGTAGCCGAGTGACCATTCGTAATTGTCCATCAGGCTCCAGCAGTAATAGCCCGCGACGGGCGCGCCCGCGGCGATGGCCTCCTGCACCGCGGCCAGGTGCGCGTCCAGGTAGTCGATGCGCGCCGTATCGGGCGCGTCGGGCGTGTCGGGGTTGGCCATGCCGTTCTCGGTGACGTGGATCGGCAGGTCGCCGGAATACTCGCGCGCGTTGCGGATCAACAGATCGCGCAGGCCGTCTGGGTAGATCTCCCACCCCATCTGCGTCAGCGGCAGGCGGGTGGGGGCCTCGGCGTAATTCGGCCATGCGCCATCCGCGTGGCGGATGATTTTTCTTGTATAATAATTCACGCCCAGCCAGTCGAGCGGCGCGCGGATCGTGGCGAAATCGTCCTGCCAGCCCTCGGGCAGGTGGGGGCCGAGCCCCTCCAGCACCTCTGCCGGGTATTCGCCGCGGAACAGGCCGCCGAGGAAGAAGCGGTTGTAGATCGCGTCATAGCGCGCGGCGGCGGCGATATCCTCGGGGGTGTCGCTGGCGGGGGTGACCCATTCGAAATTGCACACCGCGCCGAGGTTTCCCATCCCCAGCCCGCGCATCACCTCGATGCTGCGGCCATGGCTGACGAGGATATGGTGCATCGCCCGCGCCGTGGCGCGGATGTCGCGCATGCCGGGCGCATGGGCGCCGTCGAAATGCGACAGCCAGCCGACGCACCACGGCTCGTTGATGGGGGCGGCCGACCAGACGCGGTCACCGATGCGGCGCATCACGGTCTCGGTGAACTCGGCGAACCAATGGGGCATGTCGGCGTTGCGCCAGCCGCCCTTGTCGGCCAGCGCCTGCGGCAGCTCCCAATGGTAGAGGGTCGCCGCGGGCTTGATGCCGCGCGCGAGCATCCCGTCGACGAGCCGGTCGTAGAAATCCAGCCCCTCGGCATTGGGCGTGCCGGTGCCCTCGGGCAGGACGCGCGCCCAGCTGGTCGAGAAGCGGTAGACATCCGCGCCCATGTCGCGGATCAGGTCGAGGTCGTCCTCCCAGCGGTGGTAATGGTCGCAGGCGCGCTGCCCATGCTCGGCGCGCACGACATTGCCGGGGGTGGCTGCGAAACTGTCCCAATGGGTCGGCCCGGCCCCGCCGTAAGCGTGGCCTTCGATCTGGTAGGACGAGGTGGCGACCCCGAAGAGGAACCCCTCGGGAAAATCGCTGCGCT
Source organism: Roseicyclus amphidinii (assembly GCF_030163755.1). Lineage (GTDB taxonomy): Bacteria > Pseudomonadota > Alphaproteobacteria > Rhodobacterales > Rhodobacteraceae > Roseicyclus > Roseicyclus amphidinii. The sequence goes on along the minus strand of NZ_JASJOE010000005.1, from coordinate 10,069 downwards.
GGAACTGCATCGGATGTCCTTTCTCGGCGGGCCTGTCTCTCAGGCCGCGGGGCAGGGGCCGGTCGAGCGGCCCACGGTCAGGTCGGTTTCCCACAGCTCCTGCACGGGGGGCTGGTCGGGGTCGCGGATCAGGTCGATCAGGATCTCGGCGCAGCGTCTGCCCGCCGCCCGGATCGAGGAGCGCGTCGCGGTGAAGGCCGGGCCGCCCACGTCGTTGTTGAGGTAACTCAACTCGTCGTCATGACAGATCACCGAGATGTCGCGCCCCATGCGCAGCCCGCGCTCGCCACAGGCGCGGCGGATGCCGATGGCGATGATGACGGAGGAGGCAAGAAACGCCGTCGGCGGTTCCGGCCCGTCGAGCATCGCGGCGGCGGACAGGTAACCGAAGCCTTCGGTCATCGCGTCATTGGCCATCAGGTGCGGCAGGGGGCAAAGGCCGCGCGCGGCCAGCGCCTCCTCGAAGCCGCGGCGGCGGCGTTGCGCGAAGTCGAAGCCTTCCTGCCCGTTCAGCAGCGCGATGCGCCGGTGCCCGAGGTCGAGCAGGAAGTCGGTGGCGCGGCGAAAGGCGCGGATGTTGGCGATGTCGAGCCAGCTGTAGCCCCGCGCGTCGCCGGTGCGGCCATGGACGAGGAACGGCAGGTCCAGCTCCTGCAGCAGCCCGATCCGCGGGTCGGTGATCTGCGGGGCCTGCACCATCACCCCGTCGACCGAGCCATTGGCGGCGATCTGGCGAAACGCCGCCTCGCTGTCGCCGTCCGTGACCATCGACAAAAGCAGGTCGTAGCCTTCGCGGGCATAGACCTCGCCCGCTCCGATCAGGAAGTCGGCGAAGATCGGGTTCACCATCTCGGCCCGGCCGGTCAGCGGAATCACATGGCCGATGGTCATCGCCCGGCCCGTGGCGAGACGCCGCGCCCGGCTGTTGGGGGCGTAATTGGCGGCCTTGGCGGCGGCCAGCACGCGCGCGCGGGTCTCTTCGCGCACCTCGGGATAGCCGTTCAGCGCGCGGCTGACGGTCGTCTGGCTGAGGTTCAGCGTGGCTGCCAGTTCCTTGAGATTCATGCGAAAGAAGGGCCAAAGCGGTTTGGATCGGGGGCGAAGCTAGCGCCGCGTCACTTGGATTGTCAAAGATTCTAAATCGCCGAATTTTGCTGCACCTGCGAGATTACCCATTAATTTTCAGGGGCCTTCGTTTGACGGATTGACAGACTCGGAGGCATTGGAGACTGTGTCGCCAACCCAAAGCGCTTTGGGTGTGGTGTGTGAAACGGTCCACCCGGCGGCGCTTGGGCAAACGTGATGTGCCGGATCAGCCGGCCGTTCCTTGGGAGGATCTTATGAAACGCAACCTGTTCAGCAGCGCGGCCGCGCTGGCGCTGATGGCCGGCGCCGCCCATGCCGACGCCCACATGCCCTTTGCCGAGGGCGAAGGCGCCTTCAACTGGGACAGCTACGCGGCCTTCGCCGATGCCGCGCCCGACCTGTCGGGCCAGACGCTGACCGTGTCGGGCCCCTGGCTCTCGCCCGAGGCTGACCGCTTCGACATCCTGCTCAACTACTTCGAAGCCGCCACCGGCGCCGAGGCGAGCTATACCGGCTCGGACAGCTTCGAGCAGCAGATCGTCATCGACGCCGAGGCAGGCTCGCCGCCCAACATCGCCGTCTTCCCGCAGCCGGGCCTCGCCGCCGTCCTCGCCGGCAACGGCCAGCTCGCGCCGCTGGGCGACGAGATGGAAGCCTGGGTGACCGACAACTACGCCGCGGGCTCCTCCTGGGTCGACCTGGGCACCTACGCCAACGCAGAAGGCGAAGACGAGTTCTACGGCATCTTCTTCAACGTGAACCTCAAGTCGCTCGTCTGGTATGTCCCCGAGAATTTCGAGGATGCGGGCTACGAGGTTCCCGGCACCATGGAAGAGCTGATCGCGCTCTCCGAGCAGATCGTCGCCGACGGCGAAACGCCCTGGTGCATCGGCCTCGGCTCGGGGGCGGCAACCGGCTGGCCCGCGACCGACTGGGTCGAGGACATCATGCTGCGCACCCAGTCGCCCGAGGTCTATGACCAGTGGGTCGCCAACGAGATCCCCTTCAACGACCCCCGCGTCGTGAACGCGATCGAGACCTTCGGCACCTTCGCCCTGACCGAGGGCTGGGCGCAGGGCGGCGGCGGCGCGGTCGCCACGACCGACTTCCGCGACAGCCCCACGGGCCTCTTCGCCTCGCCCCCCGGCTGCTACATGCACCGCCAGGCGTCGTTCATCCCGGCCTTCTTCCCCGAGGGCACCGAGGTGGGCGTCGATGCCGACTTCTTCTACTTCCCCTCCTTCGAGGGCGAAGACCTCGGCAACCCGGTCCTGGGCGGCGGCACCGTGATGGCCGTGACCGATCCGTCGGACGCGACCGCGGCCTTCATGGCCTTCCTGCAGACCCCCTTCGCGCATGAGATCATGATGGCGCAGGGCGGCTTCCTGACGCCCCACTCGGGCGTGAACCTCGAGGCCTACCCGACCGCGGTCGAGGCAGGCCAGGGCGAGATCCTGCTGGGTGCCACCACCTTCCGCTTCGACGGCTCCGACCTGATGCCGGCGGCCGTTGGCGCAGGCAGCTTCTGGACCGGCATGGTCGATTACGTCGGCGGCGCATCCGCCGAGGACGTGGCGACCTCGATCCAGGAAAGCTGGCAGGCGCTGCAGTGATCCGCGCGACCGCGTGAGAGCATGACATCGGGCCCGGCCGCCACGCGCGCGGCCGGGCCCTCACCACCGGTCTTCCGGCAGACGGGGCAGGCACGATCGGGCCATCCCGGACCGGCACCGGGTCTCGGACAGGGAGGGGCGCATGAACCCGGCATTCCAGGGCTTGCTGACCATCATCGTGGGCGTCGGCGGCTGCATCGGCTACTTCTACCTCTCGAACCAGTTTCTCGACCGCGTGCTTTTCAAGCCGACCGGCCCGAACGCGGGGCGCAACATCAACCGCGCCAACGCGATCCGGCCGTGGCTGTTCCTGTTTCCCGCGCTTTTCGCGCTCGGCCTCTACCTCGCCTACCCGGTGGTCGAGACGATGCGCCTGAGCCTGACGAACCGCGTCGGCGGCGGCTTCGAATGGGCGGGGGCGTCGAATTACCAGCGCATGTTCGCCGAGGACAAGTTCTGGGAAGCGGTGCGCAACAACCTGTTGTGGCTTCTCGTCGTGCCCGCGGCCTCGACCGCCTTCGGGCTGCTGGCCGCGCAGCTGACCGACCGCATCGGCTGGGGCAACATCGCCAAGTCGCTGATCTTCATGCCGATGGCGATCTCCTTCGTGGGGGCCGCGGTGATCTTCAAGCTGGTCTACGACGCCCGCCCCGAGGACGTGGCCCAGATCGGCGTTTTGAACGCGGTTCTCGTGCAGATGGGCTCCGAGCCGGTGCAATGGCTGACCGTGCCCTTGTGGAACAACTTTCTGCTGATGATCGTCCTGATCTGGATCCAGACCGGGTTCGCCATGGTGATCCTGTCGGCCGCCCTGCGCGGCATCCCCGAGGAAACCGTCGAGGCCGCCATCGTGGACGGCGCGAACCCGTTCCAGGTCTTCTTCAAGATCAAGATGCCGCAGATCTACGGGACCATCGTGGTGGTCTGGACCACGATCACCATCGTGGTGCTCAAGGTCTTCGACATCGTCTTCGCCATGACCAACGGCCAATGGGAGACGCAGGTTCTGGCCAATTACATGTATGACAAGATGTTCCGCGCGAACGATTGGGGCATGGGCTCGGCGGCGGCGATGATCATCATGCTGATGGTGACGCCGATCCTGGTCTGGAACGTCTACAACGCCCGCAAGGAAATGCGCTGATGGCCGCCGTTCGCAGCCGCGCGCCGAGGGGAACGCATCATGGATAACATCGCCGGCAAGAAATCCTCGCTCACCTGGGCGGTGCATATCTCGGTGCTCGCACTGGTGCTGTTGTGGATCTTCCCGACCGCGGGGCTTCTGATCTCGTCCTTCCGCACGACCGAGCAGATCCGCACCTCGGGCTGGTGGGCGGCGCTGTTCCCCGCCGAGATCAACGAGGTCTTCCGCACCTCCGACCCCGGCGAGACCCGGATCGAACGTGACGGGCTTTATGTCGTCGAGGGCAATTTCTACGTCGACGAGGGCCGCGCCCCCAGCGCCGACGCGGTGGATGCGGAAATCACCGTCTGGGGCACCTCCTCGCGCGAGATATCGGCATATCAGGCGGGCGAGACCGCCGACATGGGCGACGGCGAGACGATGACCGTGCAGGCCAACGGCGATTACGTCTGGTCCGGCACCGACGAGCAGATCTCGGGCCGCGGCCAGCGCGTCTTCGCCACCGCCGAAAGCCCGCCCGAGTTCACGCTGGACAACTACCAGACCGTTCTCTTCGACCCCGGCAACCGCGAGGGGATGGCCAAGGCCTTCTTCAACACGCTGACCGTCGTGATCCCCGCCACGATCATCCCGATCCTGATCGCGGCCTTCGCCGCCTATGCGCTGGCCTGGATGGATTTCCCCGGCCGCGCGCTGCTGATCGCGGGGGTGGTGGCGCTGCTGGTGGTGCCGCTGCAGCTGGCGCTCATCCCGCTTTTGTCGCTGCACAACGACATCGGCATCGGCAAGGGCTATCTCGGGACGTGGCTGGCGCATACCGGCTTCGGCCTGCCGCTCGCCATCTACCTGTTGCGCAACTACATGGTCGGCCTCCCGCGCGAGATCATCGAATGCGCCAAGGTGGACGGGGCGACCGATTTCCAGATTTTCGTAAAGATCATCCTGCCGCTCAGTTTCCCGGCCCTTGCGAGTTTTGCGATCTTCCAGTTCCTGTGGACATGGAACGACCTTCTGGTCGCCATGGTGTTCCTGATCGACAGCTCGGGCGAGACCACGGTGATGACCCGCCAGATCGTCGAGCTGCTGGGCACCCGCGGCGGCGACTGGGAGATCCTTGCCACCTCGGCCTTCGTGTCGATCGCGGTTCCGCTCGTCGTCTTCTTCACAATGCAACGCTACCTTGTCCGCGGCCTTCTGGCCGGATCGGTCAAGTGACAACAGGAAAGACCTGCGCATGACGCTCATGCAGGATATGGCGCGCGACACCATCGTCGCGCAGGACAGCGACTGGTGGCGGGGGGCGGTGATCTACCAGATCTACCCCCGCAGCTTCCAGGACAGCAACCACGACGGGATCGGCGACCTGGCGGGGATCATCCACCGCCTCGGCCACGTGGCCGAACTGGGCGTCGATGCGATCTGGATCTCGCCCTTCTTCCGCTCGCCGATGCTCGATTTCGGCTATGACGTCAGCGATTACCGCGACGTCGATCCGATGTTCGGCTCGCTTGGCGATTTCGACGCGCTGATCTCGCGTGCGCATGAGCTGGGGCTGAAGGTGCTGATCGACCTTGTCCTCAGCCACACCTCGAACCAGCACCCGTGGTTCCACGAAAGCCAGACCAGCCGCGACAACCCCAAGGCCGACTGGTATGTCTGGGCCGACGCCAAGCCCGACGGCAGCCCGCCGAACAACTGGCTGTCGATCTTCGGCGGCTCGGCCTGGGAATGGTCGGGCGACCGGATGCAGTATTTCCTGCACAACTTCCTCAAGGAACAGCCGGATCTCAACCTGCACAACCCGCAGGTGCAGGAGGAGCTTCTGGGCGTCGCCCGCTTCTGGCTGGATCGCGGCGTCGACGGCTTCCGCCTCGACACGATCAACTTCTACTTCCACGACCCGGAACTGCGCGACAACCCGGCGCTTGACCCCAGCCAGCGCAACGCGACGATCGCGCCCGAGGTGAACCCCTACAACTGGCAGGATCACCTCTACGACAAGAACCAGCCCGAGAACCTCGAGTTCCTGCGCCGCCTGCGCGCGCTGATGGATGAATACCCCGCCACCACCGCCGTGGGCGAGGTGGGCGACGCCCAACGCGGCATGGAGATCCAGGCCGAATACACCTCGGGCGGCGACAAGGTTCACATGTGCTACTCGTTCGAGTTCCTCTCGGGCACCACCCCCACGCCCGAGCGCGTGGTCGATGTGCTGACCGATTACGAGGAGAAGATCGGCGATGGCTGGGCCTGCTGGGCGTTTTCCAACCATGACGTCGTGCGCCACGCGAGCCGCTGGAACCTGGGCGAGGATGCACGCAGGCTTTATGCCGCGCTCTTGCTGTCGCTGCGCGGCACTGTCTGCCTGTATCAAGGCGAAGAGCTGGGCCTGACCGAGGCCTATGTCTCCTACGAGGATCTGCAGGATCCCTACGGCATCCGCTTCTGGCCCAAGTTCCGCGGCCGCGACGGCTGCCGCACGCCGATCCCGTGGATTTCCGACAACCAGAACGGCGGCTTTTCCGACGCGAAGCCCTGGCTTCCCGTGGCGGTCGAGCATCTGCAACGGTCCGTCGGCGACCAGTCCGCCAAGGACGACAGCACGCTGGCCTTCTACCGCCAGATGATCCACTTCCGCCGCGCCTGGGCACCGCTGGTCAAGGGCACGCTGGAAGAGCTGTGGTCGGGCGACGGCATCGTCAGCTTCGTGCGCGCGCATGGCGGTCAGCGCCTGTTCTGCGCCTTCAACATGACCAACCTGGCCCATCCCGTCGCGCTGCCCCCCGGCCGCTGGCGGCAGGACAAGGGCGCGCCCTTCACGGCGATCGAGAACGACACCGGGCGGCAGGTGATGCTGCCGCCCTACCAGGCCTATTTCGCGGCGCTGGAAGAGGCCGCCTGAGGCGGCCCGGACCTGGAGAGAGGGAGGAGACGGGGACCATGGCGGATCTGAAACTGACGGATGTCGAAAAGGTCTATGGCGGCACCGTCAAGGTGCTGAGCGAGATCGACCTCGACATCAAGACGGGCGAGTTGATCGTCTTCGTCGGCCCCTCGGGCTGCGGCAAGTCCACGCTTCTGCGGATGATCGCGGGGCTGGAAAAGATCACCGGCGGCACGCTCGAGATCGACGGGCAGGTGGTGAACGACGTGCCTCCCAGCCAGCGCGGCATCGCCATGGTGTTCCAGTCCTACGCGCTTTACCCGCACATGACCGTCTACGACAACATGGCCTTCTCGCTCCGCATCGCGGGCAAGGACAAGGAGACGATCGACAAGAAGGTGCGCGCCGCCGCCGACAAGCTGCAGCTCACCAACTTCCTCGACCGCCTGCCAAAGGCGCTTTCCGGCGGCCAGCGCCAGCGCGTCGCCATCGGCCGATCCATCGTGCGCGACCCCAAGGTCTATCTCTTCGACGAGCCGCTCTCGAACCTCGACGCGGCGCTGCGCGTGGCCACAAGGATCGAGATCGCGCAGCTGAAGGAGCAGATGCCCGACTCGACGATGATCTACGTCACCCACGACCAGGTGGAGGCGATGACGCTCGCCACCCGCATCGTCGTTCTGGCCGGCGGCGGCATCGCGCAGGTCGGCAGCCCGCTGACGCTCTATGAACAGCCCAACTCCACCTTCGTGGCGCAGTTCATCGGTTCGCCCGCGATGAACCTTTTGCTCGGCAAGATCACCGGCACCGGCGAGACGACCACGCTCGAGCTGAAGGAGGGCGGGGGCACGATCACCTCCAACTACGCCAGCCGCCCCGAGGACATGGGCGCCGAGGTGCAGGTCGGCATCCGCCCCGAGGACATGATCGCCACCGAGGACGCCGATTTCGCCTTCCACGGCAAGGTCGAGATCGTCGAGGCGCTGGGCGAGGTGACGCTGCTCTACTTCGCCAAGACCGACCCGTCGCATGACCCGGTCATCGGCAAGCTGCAGGGCATCCACCCCGACCTGCGCGGGCAGGAGGTCAAGATGACCGCCGCCCCCGACAAGGTGCACGTGTTCAAGGACGGCATCTCGCTCAAGTATCGGGACGAGCGTGTCTTCCTGCCGGGGGTGCAGCCGCACTGACCCCTCGGCCCGGCGGCTGCGATTCGCCGGGCAACTGGACGTGTTAGCGCTAACATGGTAGTCACCCCCGACTCGCACCGAGGGGAGAGACCGGATGCCATTGGACGACCGTATCGCCGCCGTCACCGACCGGATCATCGCACGGTCGCAAGGGCCGCGCGGCCAGTATCTCGAGCGGATGCGCCGCCTTGCCGAAGAGGGCCCGCGTCGCGCGCATCTGACCTGCGGGAACCAGGCCCATGCCTATGCCGCCATGGGCGAGGACAAGACCGCGCTGGTGGGCGACCGCGCCCCCAACATCGGGATCGTCACCGCCTATAACGACATGCTCTCGGCCCATCAGCCGTTCAAGGATTACCCCGACCGGATCAAATCCGCCGCCCGCCGCGTGGGCGCCACGGCGCAGGTCGCGGGCGGGGTGCCCGCCATGTGCGACGGCGTCACGCAGGGGCAGGTGGGGATGGAGCTGTCGCTTTTCTCGCGCGACGTGATCGCGCTGGCGACCGGCGTGGCGCTTTCCCACAACACCTTCGACGCGGCGCTCTACCTCGGTGTCTGCGACAAGATCGTGCCGGGCCTCATCATCGCCGCGGCCACGTTCGGCTACCTGCCGGGGCTTTTCGTGCCCGCCGGGCCGATGGTCTCGGGCCTGCCCAACGACGAAAAGGCCAAGGTCCGCCAGCAATTCGCCGCCGGTGAAATCGGCCGCGACAAGCTGATGGAGGCCGAGATGGCCTCCTATCACGGGCCGGGCACCTGCACCTTCTACGGCACGGCGAATTCCAACCAGATGCTGATGGAATTCATGGGCCTGCACCTGCCCGGTGCCAGCTTCGTGAACCCCGGCACCCCCCTGCGCGACGCGCTGACCGAGGCCGCGACCGAGCGCGCGGCGGCGATCACGGCGCTTGGCAACGCCTATACGCCCGTGTGCGACATCCTCGACGAAAAGGCCTTCGTGAATGGGATCATCGGGCTGATGGCGACGGGCGGCTCGACCAACCTGGTGATCCACCTCGTCGCCATGGCGCGGGCGGCGGGCGTCATCCTCGACCCTGCCGATTTCGCCGACATCTCGGCGGCCACGCCGCTGATGGCGCGGGTCTATCCCAACGGGCTGGCCGACGTGAACCATTTCCACGCCGCGGGCGGGCTCGCCTACATGATCGGCGATCTGCTGCAGGCGGGCCTCCTGCATGACGACACGGTCACCGTCGCGGGCCGGGGTCTTGCGCATTACGCTCAGGAACCCACGCTGACGGGCGGCGCGCTCGGCTGGGCCGACGGCCCGCGCGAGACGCTGAACGACCGCATCCTGCGCCCGGCCTCCGACCCGTTCCAGAAAAGCGGCGGTCTGGTCGAGCTGAAGGGCAACCTTGGCCGCGGGGTGATGAAGGTCTCCGCCGTGGCGGCGGAACGCCACGTGATCGAAGCCCCCGCCGCCGTCTTCGAGGACCAGGGCGACGTCAAAAAGGCCTTTCAGGCCAAACAGCTCGACCGCGACGTGGTCGTCGTCGTCCGCTTCCAGGGGCCCAAGGCGAACGGGATGCCGGAACTGCACGCGCTGACGCCCATCCTCGCCGTTCTGCAGGACCGTGGGCACAAGGTCGCGCTCGTCACCGATGGCCGCATGTCGGGCGCGAGCGGCAAGGTGCCCTCGGCGATCCATGTCGCCCCCGAGGCGCTTGACGGCGGCTTGATCGGCAAGCTGCGCGACGGCGACCTCGTCCGCGTCGACGCCGTGGCAGGCCGTCTCGAGGTGCTGACCGAGGGCGTCGCCGACCGCGCCCCCGCCGTGCCGGACCTCACGGCCAACAGCCACGGCGTCGGGCGCGAATTGTTCGAGATCTTCCGCCAGACCGCCGGCCCCGCCAGCGAGGGGGCGGGCGTCGTGGTCTGACGCGGCCCGCCTGCCTTCATCTTTCCCCAAATACGCAAGCCCCCGCAGCCAGAGGACACACCGCATGACCCCCATGGCCCAGTCCGAAGCCACCCGCGCCATCGCCGCCCGTGCGCCCATCATCCCGGTTCTCGTCGTGGAGGATGCCGCGACGGCCCGCCCGCTGGCCGAGGCGCTGGTCGCGGGCGGTCTGCCCGCGCTGGAGGTCACGCTGCGCACCCCCGCCGCCCTCGACGCGATCCGCGCCATGGC
>NZ_JASJOE010000059.1 GCF_030163755.1 Roseicyclus amphidinii | reverse complement strand
GCGGGTCCGCGGGCCGGTTCAGTGGCCGCGGCAGCGCGGCCGTGGTCCGTCAAATCGGGATCGCGGCGGGGATCGAGGGCTGCAGCCCCCTCGCGCCGGGTCAGTGGCGGTTCCGCCGCGCGGCGCGCGATCAGCGGCCGCATGACGCGTCCTCCACCAGCCAACGGCACAAGGCACCGAAGTCGAAGCCCCGGACCGCCGCCTGTTCCGGCGTGAGCGAGGTGGGCGTCATCCCCGGCTGGGTGTTTGTCTCCAGCAGGATCAGCCCCTCCATTCCCCGCTCTTCATCCCAGCGGAAATCCGTTCGGCTGACGCCCCGGCAGCCAAGAACGCGATGCGCCGTCGTGGCCATCGCCATGCAGGCATCGAAGATCTCGAAAGGGATCTCGGCGGGCACGACATGGCGCGAGCCGCCGGGCTTGTACTTGGCGTCGTAATCATACCATCCATCGGTCAGGATGTCGGTCACGGTCAGCGCGCCGGGGTCGCCCGGACCGTCGCCCATGACCGAGCAGGTCAGCTCGCGGCCCTTGACGAAAGCCTCGACCATGACGTGAGCCGGCATCGCCTCCGACAGGCGCGGCGGCGCGTTGGTGCCCTCGGTCACAAGGTAGACGCCGACCGACGAGCCCTCGTTGTTGGGTTTGACGACATAGGGCGGCGGCAGCACGTGACGGGCCATCACCTCGGCCTTGGAGGCGATCACGCTCTCGACCACGGGCAGCCCGTGGGCGCGGTAGACCTCCTTGGTGCGGGCCTTGTCCATGGCCAGCGCCGAGGCCAGAACCCCGGAATGGGTGTAGGGGATGCGCAGCCATTCCAGCAGCCCCTGCACGCAGCCATCCTCGCCCCAGCGGCCATGGAGCGCGTTGAAACAGACATCGGGCTTGAGATCGGCCAGCACGGCGGGCAGGTCGGGGCCGCAATCGACCTCGACCACCCGGAAGGCTTCGTCCCTCAGCGCCTGCGCGCAACCACGGCCCGTCGAGAGCGACACTTCCCGTTCCGAGGAAGGTCCACCCATGAGAACCGCGACGAGGGGCGATGTGCTGCTCGAACCCGCCACCTGTGCCTCTATCCTCCGCCGGATTCTTTTGCCCGGTCGGATGCTGTCGGGGCTTTGCCCCTTTTGCTCTTGTCGGGGCCTTGCCCCGTGTCATGCGCCCCTGCTCAGGGCGCCGTGTCAGGCGCCGGTCGCCCGACGCGCATGATTTCCCATTGTAGCTCTATTCCCTGCGTCTCGAAAACCTTTTTTCGAACCTCTTCGCCCAGGGCCTCGAGATCGGCGGCGCTGGCCCCGCCGGTGTTGATCATGAAATTCGAATGCATCCGCGACATCTGCGCGCCGCCGCGGGTCGCGCCGCGCATCCCCGCCTGGTCGATGACCTTCCACGCCTTCAGCTCATGGGTATCGTCCTCGCGTCCCGTGGACGAAAACCCGGCCGGGTTGCGAAAGGTCGAACCGGCGCTGCGATCCCTGGTGGGCTGGCTCGCGTCGCGCTTCGCCAGTTGGTCGGCCATCCGCGCCTCGAGCGCCGCGGGCTCGCCGGGATCGGCGCGAAACGTGACCTCGGTCACGATGCTGTCGGCGGGCAAATCGGTCTGGCGATAGGCGAAGCCGATGTCGCGCGCGTCCCGCGTCTCGAGGCTGCCGTCGCGGTGGACCAGCCGCACCGTGACCGCGTGATCGGCGACGTAGGAGCCGTAGCACCCGGCGTTCATGCGCAGGGCCCCGCCGATGGAGCCGGGGATGGTGCGCAGGAAGGTCAGGTCGCGGCCCGCCTCGGCGGCCGTCCTTGCGACATGGGCGTCGAGCGCCGCGGCCCCCGCGGTGACGGCGTCGCCCTCGACACGGATGGCGTTGAAGCCGCGGCCAAGCCGGATGACGACACCGGGCAGGCCCCCGTCGCGCACGATCAGGTTCGAGCCGACGCCCATGGGAAAGACCGGCACCGACGGGTCGAGCGCCGCAAGAAAGCGGCGCAGGTCCTCTTCGTCGGCGGGTTGGTAGAGCCAGTCTGCCGGGCCGCCCACGCGCAGCCATGTCAGATCGGCAAGCGGCCGGTCGGGCGTCAGGCGGCCGCGCAGATCGGGCGCGGGTTGCGCAAACAGCTCGGACGGGTCACGGGACATGGTCATGCCGGGCGAAATACCGGGCGGGCCTTTGCGCGGCAAGCCATGGCGTTACTCACCGGGATGTTCGCTTTCGCGCGGGGCGAGCAGACCGGCAAGGCGCTGGCCCGCCCGGATGATCGGCCAGCGCAGCACCGAAGCCCCGGCGGCCATGACGAGCAGGCCCCAGACCGGCCCCATGGCAAAGGTCACAAGCCCCAGCAGCGGGATGCCGGTGGCGATCAGCGTCCAGGCGGCGGGCCAGTGGTAACGCGCGGGGGCCATCCCCGCCGCGCAGGCGGCGACGATCCAGAGACAGGCAAGGGTCAACGACAGGGGCATTGCGTCACGCTCCTCGATCCATGCAGGCGTGGTGCGACGCGGGGCATGTCAGTCCGACGCCCCCGCCCCGCCCAGGTCCTCGAGCCGCGCGGGCAGCCCATGCGCCCAGGCGGAAATCGTGCCGGCCCCGAGGCAGACGACCATGTCGCCGGGCCGCGCCTGTTCGCGAACGAGGCGCTCGAGGTCATCCTCGGACAGGATCGCGCGGGCATGGCGGTGACCGTGCCGGATCAGGCCCGCGACCAGGTCATCACGGCTGGCGCCCTCGATCGGGTCCTCGCCCGCGGCATAGACCTCGGCGATGGCGACGACATCGGCGTCGTTGAAACAGGCGCAGAACTCTTCGAACAGGCTCGACAGGCGCGAGTAGCGGTGCGGCTGGTGGACGGCGATGACGCGCCCCCCGCCCTCCGTGCCGATGGCCTGCCGCGCGGCGCGCAGCACGGCAGCGATCTCGACCGGGTGATGTCCGTAATCGTCGATGACGGTGATGCCGCCCACCTCGCCCACCTTGGTGAAGCGGCGGTTCACGCCCTTGAAGCCCGCCAGCGCGGCGCGGATCTCGGACGTCTTCATGCCGAGGTGGCGCGCGACGGCGACGGCGGCCAGCGCATTGCTGACGTTGTGGTCGCCCGGCATCGGCAGGCTGCAACCCTCGATCACCTGCCCCTCGGCCTGCAGCGCGATGTCGAACTGCGCCACGCCACCCTTGTAGGTCAGGTTCACCGCCCGCACGTCGGCCTGCGCGTTGAAGCCGAAGGTCACGACGCGGCGGTCGGTGATCCGGCCCACCAGCGCCTGAACCTCGGGGTGGTCGGTGCAGCACACGGCGATGCCGTAGAAGGGGATGTTCGAGACGAAATCGAGAAACCCGCGGCGCAGGTTCTCGATCGTGCCCCAATGCTCCATGTGCTCGGGGTCGATGTTGGTCACGATGGCGATGGTCGCGGGCAGGCGGTTGAAGGTGCCGTCGCTCTCGTCGGCCTCGACCACCATCCAGTCGCCCTGCCCCACCCGCGCGTTCGAGCCATAGGCGTGGATGATGCCGCCGTTGATCACGGTCGGATCGACGCCCCCCGCATCCAGCAGCGTGGCGACCAGCGTGGTGGTCGTCGTCTTGCCATGGGTGCCCGCCACCGCGATGTTGAGGCGCAGGCGCATCAGCTCGGCCAGCATCTCGGCCCGGCGCACCACGGGCAGGCCCTTCAGGCGTGCGGCGTCCAGCTCGGGGTTGCCCGGCTTGATCGCCGAGGAGATCACCACGACCTCGGCCCCCTCGAGGTTCTCGGGCCGCTGCCCGAAATGGACCCGCGCGCCCAGCCCCTCCAGCCGTTCGGTGATCTTCGAGGGTTTCAGGTCGCTGCCCTGCACGTCGTAGCCGTGGTTCAGCAGCACCTCGGCGATGCCCGACATGCCGATCCCCCCGATGCCGACGAAATGGATCGGGCCGAGCTTGGTCGGCAGTTTGGTTGCGGCGGCACTCATGCGGCTCCTTTCCGCGCCAGTTCCTCGACCAGGGCTGCCAGCCTCTCGGCGGCGTCGGGGACACCGGCGGACAGGGCGGACTGCGCCATGGCGTCGGCGGCGGCGGGTTCTGTCAGAATGGTTTCGATGGCCTGCGCCAGCCCGTCGGGCGTGAGGCGGGATTCGGAGATCATCACGGCGGCGTTGACATCCACCAGACCCGCGGCATTCGCCGCCTGGTGGTTCGCCGTCGCCGCGGCATAGGGGATCAGGATCGCGGGCCGCCCGATCACGCTGATATCGGCGACCGAGGACGCGCCCGCGCGGCTGATGACAAGCTGCGCCTCGGAGAGGCGGCGGGGCATGTCGCGGAAGAAGGGCTCGACCTCGGCCCGGACGCCGATGCGCCGGTAGGCCTCGGTCACGCGCGCGTGATCCTCGGGCCGGGCCTGCTGGGCGATGCGCAGATGACCGCGCAGCCCCTCGGGTAGGCGCGCGACGGCCTCGGGCACGCAATCGGCCAGGATGCGCGCGCCCTGGCTGCCGCCGAAGACCAGAAGGCTCATCGGCCAGTCGCCCGGCGGCATGTAGGGCGCGCCCGCGCGTTCGAGCACCGCGGCACGCACGGGGTTGCCGGTGTGGACCCCCTCCACCCCCTCGGGCAGGACGGTCGGCCATGTGCCGCAGGCCACCACGTCGACGCGCCGCGCGAACAGCCGGTTCACCCGGCCGAGGATGCCGTTCTGTTCGTGCAGCATCACCGGCGTCCGCGTGAGCCAGGCCGCGGCCATGGCCGGGATCGTGGGATAGCCGCCGAAGCCGACCACCACGTCGGGTTTCTCGCGCCACATCCGCAGCGTCGCGCCGAGGATGCCGCCCAGAATGCGGAAGGGCGCGACCAGCCTTGCCGCCACGCCGCCGCGCGCGAAGGTGGCCGAGGCCACCTGCCGCACGCCGACCGCGTGGGAAAAGCCGTCGGTGTAGCGCGCGCCGCGCGCATCGGTCGAGAGCGTCACCCGCCAGCCGCGGCGCAACATCACCTCGGACAGCGCCTGCGCGGGGAACATGTGGCCGCCGGTGCCACCGGCCGCGATGATCAGATGGGGGTTCGAGGGCGTCATGATCCTACCTGTGCCGCGACAGGAGGATGTCGCCGATCTCGCCCTGCGGGCGCGAGCGGGTGAAGGCCAGGATCATCCCCACCGCGATGCCCGTGGCGATCAGGGACGAGCCGCCATAGCTGACGAAGGGCAGCGTCATCCCCTTGGCCGGCAGAAGCCGCACCGCCACGCCAAGATTGATGAAGGCCTGAAGCGCCAGCAGGCTGATCAGCCCCGTGCCCGCCAGACGGATGAACGGGTCGCGCTCGCGGATCAGCCGGAACAGGCCGCGCAGCGTGATCGTGGCGAAAAGGGCGATGATCAGCACGACAAGGACCACGCCGTATTCCTCGGCTGCGACCGCGATGATGAAATCGGTATGGGCGTCCGGCAGCGTCCAGCGCACCGTCCCCTCGCCCAGCCCCGCGCCGAACAGCCCGCCGTTGCGGATCGCGTCGGTGGCGTAGCCGATCTGCGTGTTGGGGTCGATCTCGTTCGACAGGAACCCGTCGATCCGGCGCGCCACGTGTTCCGAGTTGGCATAGGCGAAGGCACCGCCCAGCGCCACGACGCCCATCACCGCAAAGAGGATCAGCATCGGCGCGCCCGCCACGAAATAGATCACCGACCAGGCGAAGACGACCAGCGCGGCCTGCCCGAAATCGGGCTGCATCACCAGGAAACCCACGATGGTCATCATCACGACCAGCGACACGGTCTTGCCCGGCGGGCCGCCGATCTCCTGGCTGGCGGCGATCATCCAGGCGGTGAAGACGACGAAGACCGGCTTGAGGAATTCCGAGGGCTGGATCGAGGCGAAGCCGAGCGAATACCACCGCGTCGCCCCCTGCCCGAAATCCGTGCCGAAGGCCGGCAGCATCGCAAGCGCGCCGACCGCCGCGAAAAAGCCCAGCACGCCGAGCCGGCGGATCGTGACAGGTGCGAGCATCGACACGAGGATCATCACGCTCAACCCCAGCCCGCCGAACGCGGCCTGCCGGATCACGTAGTGGAACGGGTCATGGCCGTTGCGCTCGGCCAAGGGCGGCGAGGCGGCGAAGCCCAGCAGGATGCCGATGGCGAACAGCGTCAGCACGCAGAAGATCGTCCCCCGGTCCACCGTCCGCCACCACCGTGGAAGAACGGCCTCGCCTGACTGCACGATCACCGTGCCATGCGCGATTTCCGTCATGGGTCTGCCCGCCCGTTTCCTGCCGTTGCCTGCCTCGAGATCGCCCGGTTTTCCGGGTCTGAGTCCCAGCCTAGCGCGAAACGCGATGCGGGGCCAGCCTTTGCTTGACTGTTGCGCCGGGGCCTCGGTCATGGGCAGTGGGTCTTGTGGGGGGAGCGACGCCGCCCCGGCGCGCGGCGCGGTCAGTGCCCGCCGTCGGACGAGAGGCGGGCCACCTGCTCCATGAAATCCCGGCCGCGGTGTTCGAAACTGTCGTATTGGTCGAAACTCGCCGCCGCGGGCGCAAGCAGCACTGTATCGCCCGGCTCCGCCTCGGCCGCCGCGCGGGCCACGGCGGTGGCCATGTCGCCGCAGACCTCGTGGGGCACGTCGCCCAGGTGCAGGGCGAATGCCGCGGCCTCGCGCCCGATCACATAGGCCTTCACCACCTCGCCCGCCGCGGCCGGCAGCGCGGCCAACCCGCCCTCCTTCTCCAGCCCGCCGCAGATCCAGCGGATGCGCCGGAAGGCGCCAAGCGCCTTGACCGCGGCATCCACGTTGGTGGCCTTGCTGTCGTTGACGAAAGAGACGCCATTGATCTCGGCCACGCGCTGCGAGCGGTGCGGCAGGCCCTCGAAGGACTGAAAGGCGGCCTCGATCTCCTTCGGGGCCAGCCCCAGCGCGCGGGCCGCGCCATAGGCGCAAGCCGCGTTCTGGTGGTTGTGCGACCCCGGCAGCCCCGGCACGCCCCGCAGGTCGATCGAGGCGACCTGGCGCGCCTTGCGCATCTCGCTGAGCCAGCCCTTGCGCGCGACAAGGTCCCAGCCCGGCCCTGCCAGCTTCTGCGACGCGACCCGGATCACCGCCATGTCCCCCGGCCCCTCGGCCAGCCGATTGGCAAGGTAGCGCCCCTCGTCCTCGTCCACGCCGATCACGGCCCGGTCGGGCCCTCCCATGGTGAAAAGCCGCGCCTTGGCCGCGAAATAGCCGCCCATCCCGCCATGCCGGTCGAGGTGATCGGGCGAGAGGTTGGTGAAGACCGCCACGTCCGGCGTCAGCGCGCGGGCGAGGTCGATCTGGTAGGAGGACAGCTCCAGCACCACCACGCCCCCCTCCTCGGGCGGGTCGATGTCGAGCACCCCGCGCCCGATGTTGCCGGCCAGTTGCACGGGCTTTCCCGCCACCGTCAGGATATGGGCGATCAGCGCCGAGGTGGTGGATTTCCCGTTCGAGCCTGTGACCGCCACGACCTTGGGCGGCTCCTCCATCTCGTCCCAGCCCTGCAAGCCAAGCGAGCGGAAGAACAGGCCCACGTCATTGTCCACCGGCACGCCCGCCGCCCAGGCCGCGGCGATGGCGCGGTGCGGCGCGGGGTAGAGATGCGGGATGCCGGGCGAGACGATCAGCGCCGCCACCCCCTCGAAGGCACCGGGCGCGCCCGGATCCCAGATGGCGAAACCCTCGGCCTCGGCCGCCGCGCGGCCCGCCGCCCCGTCATCCCAGCACAGCGCCTCGGCGCCGCCCGCCCGCAGCGCGCGCGCCGTGGCAAGCCCCGACCGGCCCAGCCCCAGCACGCCGACGCGATGCCCCTCGAACCCCTGAACCGGTATCATCTCACCACCCCCGCATGCGAAGCCATCCCCTTGGACGGATGTCTACCGCATATCGTGCGACAGGAAAGGCCCTGCGAACCCGGACCCGCCGGACGGCAGGCGCGACCCGCCGCCCCTTCATCTTCCCACAAATACGGCCGCCGGAGGCGTCCCGAACCCTGCCACCCGCGCGACCGCCCGAAAAAACAGCGGACCGCCCGCCACAGGGCCCCGCGCCGCGTGCGCGGCGCGCTTCCCCCCGCCGCGCTCAACGCGGCGCGCTTTGGTTCACCGCGCTCAACGCGGCGCGCTTTGGGTCTCCGCGCTCGAGGCGGCGCGAAATGCGCGGTTTGCCTTGGAGCGGGTCGCGGTCATTCGCAGTCTCGCGATCCACTCCAACGGCTCGATGTCGCATGTTCGAGGCGCGCAAAACCGGTTCCCGCTCTTGCGCAACATGCTTTAGTCCGCCGCGAAATACGCCGCGAGCGCCAGGATCTCTTCATCCCCGAGGCGGGCGGCGACCGTGACCATCGCCTGGTTGGGCCGTGCCCCCACGCGATATTGGAACAGGGCGCGGATCATCTCGTCGCGCCCGAGCCCGTCGATGGCAGGCACCCCCGAGGCGCTGTCCCGGCCCGGCAGGTGGCAGGCGGCGCATTCCGACGCGAGATAGGCCCCGTAGGCGACATCGCCCTCCATCGCCAGCACGTCTTCGGGGACCACCACGTCCTCGGGTGCGGGCGGTGGCGGGGTGGTGGTCAGGCGCACGTATGTCATCAGGTCGGTGCGCAACCTCTCCTCGGTCACCGGGGGCAGATCGCCATGCGCGCTGCCCGGCACGACGGCCTCGGGGTCGACCAGGAAGGCGCGCAGGCTCTCGCGCCCCCAGACAAGGCCGGACTGTCCCGCCGCGCGCAGAAAGGGCGTGTAGGCGACCCCGTCGAGCGACCCGGCGACCCGGCCGTATAACCCATGGAGATTGGGGCCCGCGGCATGGGTCTCATCGGCCCCGAGCGTGTGGCAGGCGGCGCACAGCGCCTCGAAATGCACGCGCCCCGCCTCGGGGTCGCCCCCGCAGGAGGCGAGGATATCGTCGGGATGCGACATCGGCAGATCGGCCCCGACGGCAAGGCCGCTGGCTTGCGGCGCGTCGGAGCCTTGCGACAGGGCGGGCGCGGTGAAGGCGGCGACGTTAGCGAAGGTGGCGAGGGTGGCGAGGGTGGCGGCAAAGCCGACCGCGCGCGACACGGGGAACAGGCGGCCGGGCGGCCGGGTCAAGACACTGGTCATGAAATACACTCACTGAAAATTGCCCGCGGCGCAGCGTGCCGGGGCGACTCGGTCCAACGCGGTCTGGGTACCAAAAACCGACCCGCAGAAAAACCGTCAGCGCAGCTTCAGCGTGGCCAGACCGATCAGCGCGAGGATGAGCGAGATGATCCAGAAGCGGATCACGACCTGCGGCTCGGCCCAGCCCTTCTTCTCGAAATGGTGGTGGATCGGGGCCATCAGGAAGACGCGCTTGCCGGTCGCCTTGAAATAGGCGACCTGCACGATCACGCTGACCGCCTCGGCCACGAAGAGGCCGCCGACGATCGCCAGCACGATCTCGTGCTTGGTCGAGACCGCGATCGCGCCCAGCGCGCCGCCCAGCGCAAGCGACCCGGTGTCGCCCATGAACACGGCGGCGGGTGGCGCGTTGTACCACAAAAAGCCAAGCCCCCCGCCGATCAGCCCGGCGGTGAAGACCAGCAATTCGCCGGTGCCCGGCACGTAATGCACGTCGAGATACTCGGTGAAATCGACGCGGCCCACGGCATAGGCGATGACCCCCAGCGTCGCGGCCGCGATCATCACCGGCATGATCGCCAGACCGTCCAGACCGTCGGTCAGGTTCACCGCATTGGCCGAGCCGACGATCACGAACATGGCGAAGGGGATGAACAGCCAGCCCATGTTGAAAAGGACGTCCTTGAAGACCGGCACGGCCAGTTGGCTGGCCAGCTCCGGGGGATGCACCCAGACCGCGGCGGCCGAGGCGATGCCCGCGATGGCGAAGCCGATCAGCAACCGCACGCGCCCCGAGACGCCCGCGCTGGTGTTGCGGCTGACCTTTGCCCAGTCATCCGCGAAGCCCACGACGCCGAAGGCGACCGTGGTGAAGAGCACGATCCAGACATAGGGGTTGTCGAGCCGCGCCCACATGAGCGTGGACAGCGTCAGCGCCGCGAGGATCAGCAGGCCGCCCATGGTGGGCGTTCCGGCCTTGGTGGCGATGTGATGGGCCGGGCCATCCTCGCGGATCGGCTGGCCCGCGGCGTATTTGCGGCGCAGCGCGTTGATCAGGGGGCGGCCGAAGATGAAGCCGAAGATCAGCGCGGTGAAGAACGCGCCACCGGCGCGAAAGGTAATGTAGCGAAAGAGGTTGAAGACATCCCCGCCATCCGACAGCTCACTCAGCCAATACAACATCTAGCGGGGTCCTCGCCTGTAATCCGCAGCCGATTGCCCCAGTTTGCGCAAGGCGTCAACCACGCGGGACACCTTGATCCCCTTGGAGCCCTTCAGAAGCAGCACATCGCCCGGCACCAGTGTCGAAGGCAGGGCCGCGACCATGTCCTCGGCGCTCTCGGCGTGCAGTCCGCGCAGCGCGCCGGGCAGCGCCGCGTGCAGATGCGCCATCAGCGGGCCGACCGTGTGGACGGTGGCGATGCGCGCCATGGTTGGGTGATCGGCGATGGCGGCATGGAGCGCGGGGCCTGTCGGCCCAAGCTCCAGCATGTCGCCCAGCACCGCGATGCGCCGCCCGCGGCCCTGCGGCTCGGTCGCGGCCAGCACCTCGAGCGCGGCGGCGACCGAGGCGGGGTTGGCGTTGAAGGCATCGTCGATCATCTCGACGGCCAGCGCGTCGGTCTCGCTCAACACGATCCGCTCGCGGGTGCCGCGCCCGTCGAAGGGCGTCCAGCCCGAGAGCGCCAGCGCAGCCTCGGTCGGGTCGGCGCCCGCGGCCTCGGCCGCCGTCAGCGCGATCAGCGCGTTCATCGCGTAATGCCGCCCCGGCGCGCCGATGCGAAAGAGCCGCTCCTGCCCGTGCAGATCGGCGCGGATGACGGTGGCGCTGTCCGAAAGCTGCGCCTCGATCAGGCGGGCCTCGGTGCCCTCGGCCTCGCCGAAGCGGATGAGCTTTGCCCCGCAAGCCCTTGCCTTGTCGAAGAGAATGCCCGCCGTGTCGACATCGGCGTGGGCCAGCGCGATACCGCCGTCGCCCAGCCCCTCGTAGATCGCGGCCTTTTCATGGGCAATGCCCTCGATCACGCCGAAGGCCTCCAGATGCGCGGGCGCGACGGTGGTCACCACGGCGACATGCGGCCGCGCGAGCCGGGCCAGCGGTGCGATTTCGCCGGGGTGGTTCATGCCGATCTCGATGATCGCGTATTCGGTGTCGGCGGGCATCCGCGCCAAGGTGACGGGCACGCCCCAATGGTTGTTGAAACTCGCCTCGGCGGCATGGGTCCGGCCCTGCCGGGCCAGCGCGCTGCGCAGCATCTCCTTGACCGTCGTCTTGCCGACCGAGCCGGTCACGGCGATCACCTTGGCCTTGGTCCGTGCGCGCCCCGCCGCGCCCAGCGCGCGCAGGCCCTCCATCACGTCGCCCACCAGCAACAGGCGCGCGGGGTCCACCCCCTCGGGCAGGCGCGAGACAAGCGCCGCCGCCGCCCCCTTGGCCAGCGCGTCGGCGACGAACTCGTGCCCGTCGCGCGCGGCGGAGAGCGCGACGAACAGATCCCCCTCGGCCACGTTGCGGCTGTCGATGGAGATGCCGGTGGCCGACCACTCGCCCGCCACCTGCCCGCCGGTCGCGGCGGCGGCCTCCTCGGCTGTCCAAAGCGCGCTCATGCGATGCCCTCCATTTGCGCGCTCACGCGATGCCCTCCATTTGCGCGCTCACGCGCGACCCTCCAGCGCGGCCACCGCGACGCTGGCCTGTTCGACATCGTCGAACGGGTAGACCACGTCGCCCACGGTCTGCCCCGTCTCGTGCCCCTTGCCCGCGATCAGAAGCGCATCGCCCGGTTCCAGCGCATCGACGCCGCGCAGGATCGCCTCGGCGCGGTCGCCGACCTCGGTCGCATCGGGGCAGCCTTGCAGGATCTCCATGCGGATCGCGGCGGGATCTTCCGATCTGGGGTTGTCGTCCGTCACGAACAGAACATCCGCGTGTTCGGCGGCGGCCCGGCCCATCAAGGGCCGCTTGCCCCGGTCCCGGTCGCCGCCCGCGCCGAAGACGACGATCAGGCGGCCCAGCACATGCGGGCGAAGCGCCTTCAGCGCCGTCTCAAGCGCGTCGGGCGTATGGGCGTAATCGACATAGACCGGCGCGCCGTTGTCGCGGCGGCCCGCAAGCTGCATCCGCCCCCGCACGCCGGTCAGGCGGGGCAACACGGCAAAGACCGCCTCCGGGTCGTCACCCGAGGCGATGGCGAGCCCCGCCGCGGTCAGCACGTTCATCGCCTGGAAGCCGCCGATCAGCTCCAGCCGGGTCTGCATCTGCCGCCCCTGCCAGCGGAACAGCACGTCCTGCCCGGTTTCGTCCAGCCTGCGCCCGGTGATCTTGATCGCGGCGCCCTCGGCGTATTGGGCGATGCCCATCACCTCGATCTGCCGCGCGGCGCAGGCCTCGGCCACGCGGGGGCCGTAGTCGTCGTCGAGGTTCACGACCGCGACGCCATCCTCGGACAGAAGCCCGGTGAAGAGCCGCAGCTTGGCGGCGAAATAGGTCTCCATGTCGCCGTGGTAGTCGAGGTGATCCTGCGTCAGGTTCGTGAAACCCGCCGCCGCGAGATGCACCGCCTCCATCCGGCGCTGGTCAAGCCCGTGCGAGGACGCCTCCATCGCCACATGGGACACGCCGGCCTCGGCCATCTCGGCCAGCACGCGGTGCAGCGTCAGCGGCTCGGGCGTGGTGTGGATGCCCGGCGCGGCATAGGCCCCCTCGACGCCGGTGGTTCCGACATTCACCGCCTCGCGGCCGAGGGCGGCCCAGATCTGCCGGGTGAAGCTGGCGACGCTGGTCTTGCCGTTGGTGCCGGTGACAGCGACCACCGTGTCGGGCTGCGCCCCGAACCACAGCGCGGCGGCATGGGCGAGGGCCGCGCGCGCGTCCTCGACCACGACCAGCGCGGCGTCCGCGGCGGCAAGCTCCGAGGCCGCGATCTCGGCTCCCTCGCGGTCGGTCAGGATCGCGCCCGCACCCATGCGCAGCGCGTATCGGATGAAGTCGCCGCCATGCACGCGGCTGCCGGGAAGCGCCGCGAACAAGCCCCCACGCGTCACCTTGCGGCTGTCGAGCGCCAAGCCCGTCACGGCAACATCGCTGCCGCGGCGGGGCGTCAGCCCCAGTTCAGACAGTTGCCGTGTCCGAGGCGCCATGCCCCCACCCCCGCGCGATCATCTCGAGGTGCTGGATAGCGCATCCATGGCAAGGGGTTCAATCTCGGGTCGCAGCCCCAAGAGCGGCGCGCTGCGGCGGATGATCTCGGCAGCGACGGGAACCGCCGTCCAACCGGCGGTGCGGCGCGGCTCGGGGCCCGAGGTCTCGACCGGTTCCTGCAGCATGGTCATCAGCACGTAGCGCGGGTCATGCATCGGAAAGGCCGAGGCGAAGGTCGTCAGGTTGCGGTCCTCGTAATACCCGCCCGTCGGGCGCGGCAGGTCGGCGGTGCCGGTCTTGCCGCCGACGGCATATCCTTCGACCTCGCCGAAGCTGGCGGTGCCCTCGGTCACCACGGCGCGCATCAGCGCGCGCATGGCGCGGCTGGTCTCCTCGGAAATCAGGCGCTCGCCCCGCTGGGGGCCATCCTGCCGCAGCAGCGTGGGCGCGATGCGGGTGCCGCCGTTGACCATCGTGGCATAGGCCCCTGCAAGCTGCACCAGCGAGGTCGAGACGCCATGCCCGTAGGAAATCGTCATCGTCGACAGCTCGCCCCAGCGATCCGGCACCAGCGGGCGGGCATTGGTGGCCTCGACGATCTCGACCGGCGCGGCTTCCAGCAGACCCAGTTGCTCGAGGAACACGCGCTGGCGCTCGCCGCCGATGACCTGCGCGATACGCGCGGTGCCGATGTTGGAGGAATGGATGAAGACGTCATGGACCGACTGCGACGGGCCATAGCTGCGAAAGTCGCGGATCGAGAACCCCGCCATGCGCAGCGGACCGCGCGTGTCGATCATGTCATCGACGGACACCAGCCCCAGCTCCAGCGCCTGCGCGATGGTGAAGGCCTTGAAGACACTGCCCAGCTCGTAGACCCCCTGCACCGCGCGGTTGAACAGCGGGCTGTCGGCCGGGTCGCCCTCGAGCAGGGGGCGGGGGCGCGCGTTGGGGTCGAAATCGGGCAGGCTCGCCATGGCGACGATCTCGCCAGTCTGCACGTCCATCAGGACGGCGGCGGCGCCGCGCGCGTTCATCAGCATCATGCCGCCGGCCAGCACCTCTTCGACGGCGGCCTGCACCGTCAGGTCGATCGACAGCGCAAGCGGCGCGTCGCGGGCCGGGTCGCGGAGTTCCTCGTCGAACATCGCCTCGATCCCCGCGATGCCGATCACCTCGGCGGCGTTCACCGCCTCCTGCCCGAAGCCCGCGCCGCCGAGGATATGGCTGGCAATCGGGCCGTTGGGATAAAGCCGCATCTCGCGCGGACCGAACAAAAGCCCCGGCTCGCCGAGGTCATGGACCATCTGTTCCTGTTCGGGGCTGAGGTAGCGGCGCAGCCAGAGAAAGCGCCGCTCCGAGGTGAAGCGCGCGTGAAGATCCTCGGCGTCCATCTCGGGGAAGATCTCGGCCAGCCCCTCGGCGGCGGCGCGGGGGTCCACGATCTCGTGCGGGTGGGCGTAAAGCGCATTGGTGGCGAAATTGGTCGCCAGCACGCGCCCGCGCCGGTCCGTGATGTCGGCGCGCGTGGTGTGGATCGCGGCGCTGGTGGCGATGACGCTGGGCTCTTCGGCCTCGGTCGTGGCAAGGGCCGCCATGCGCAGGCCCACCGACCCGAAGGCGACCAGGAAGACCAGCGCGATCAGCACCAGCCGCCCCTCGGCCCTTTGGCGCAGCTTGTCGCGCTGCGCCTCGTGGCGCAGGCGCAGGTTCTCGCGCTGGATCACGTCGGGGTTCTCGCCCTTGGCGCGGGCCTCGAGCACGCGTGCAAGCGGGCGAAGCGGCGTGCGCAGGGTCATGGCAGGCTCTCTCCCTCGGCGGTCGAAGCACTGTCGAGCAGCACTTCGGGCGGCAGCGGATAGGGGATCTGCGTGGCGCGGCCGAACTGTTCGGGGGCCAGCGGCAACAGGCCGAGACGGTCGAAATTCAGGTCGACCAGCTCGCGCAGGCGGTCGGGCCGGTTGAGATAGGCCCATTCCGCGCGCAGGATCGCCAGCCGCTCGCGCTCGGCGCCGATGTCGCGCTGCAACCGCTCGACGCGGCGCTCGGCCTGCTGGGTCAGGATGGTCTGGTGATAGGCCCAGTAGCCCAGCGCGATCACGGCCAGCATGCCGAGGATCGTGGCGAAGCCGCGCATCACGGCACCTCCGGCATCATCGGAAGACCCAGCCGCGCGCGGTCGACGGGCGCGGCCGGGGCCTCGGTCCGGGTTGCCACCCGCAACCGCGAGGAGCGCGCGCGCGGGTTCACGGCGATCTCGTCCTCGTCCGGCGCGATGGCCTTTTTCGGGGTCAGCAGGAAACCGGGGTCGCGCAGAGCCGCGGCGGGCGCGTGGCGCGAGCCGCCGCCGCCCTCGCTGGCGCGCTCGGCCAGGAATCGTTTGACCACGCGGTCCTCGAGCGAATGGAAGGTCACGACCGCCAGCATGCCCCCCGGCCTGAGCGCGCGCTCGGCGGCCTCCAGCCCTTCGACCAGTTGCCGCATCTCGTCGTTCACGGCGATGCGGATCGCCTGGAAGCTGCGGGTCGCGGGGTGACTTTGCCCCGGTTTCTTGCGCGGAAGGCAGCCTTCGACGATGCCCGCCAGCTGCAGGGTCGTGGCGATGCGCCCCTCGGCACGCTTCGCCACGATGGCCTTGGCGATGCGGCGGGCGGCGCGTTCCTCGCCGTAATGGAACAGGATGTCGGCCAGAAGCGCCTCGGGCGCATCGTTGACGATATCCTCGGCCGAGGTGCCCGCCTGCCCCATCCGCATGTCGAGCGGGCCGTCCTTCATGAAGGAAAACCCGCGCTCGGCGCGGTCCAGTTGCATCGAGGACACGCCGAGATCGAGCGTCACCCCGTCCACCGGGCCGCCCGCGAGGGTGTCGAGGTCGGAAAACGTGCCCGCGACCAGCCGCAACCGGTCGCCATAGGCGTCGGTCCAGCCCGCGGCCAGCTCGAAGGCCAGCGGATCGCGGTCGATGCCGATCACCAGCCCCGCGCCCGCGTCAAGCAAGCCACGGGCGTAGCCACCAGCGCCGAAGGTTCCATCGACCCAGGTGCCCGCGACCGGTGCCACCGCCGCCAGCAGCGGGCGCAGCAGCACGGGAACATGCGGCGCCGCGCCGGTCATTCGTCGTCATCGTCGAACGACGGCTCGTCGTCCGGAAGAAGGGAAAGCGCGTCAAAATGCTCATCGCCATTGCTCAACTCTTGCAGCATCGCGGCAAAGGCGGCGGCCTGTGCATCCGCCTGCGCCGGGCTGAGGATGTGGAATTTCTCGCCGTGCCCTTCGAAGACCGCCTCTTCGGAAATGGCGATCCTGTCGCGCAACTCCTGGCTGAGGACGAGCCGCCCGGTGTCATCGAGCGTGAAGGTGTCGGACATCGACTTGTAGAAGTAGACCATCGTGCGCTGGGCATCGGTGCCCTGCTTCATCTTCGAGATCTTCTTCATCAGCCGCGCATAGCTGTCGGCGGACCAGCATTCGATGTGCTTCTTGCGCGGATCGCCGAAGGTGATGTGCATCTTCAGCGGCTCGCCCGGCGTGTAGGCGCGGTCGCAATTCTGCAGGACGCGACGGAACTTGGCCGGGATCGAGACCCGGCCCTTTCCGTCCACCTTGTTCCGGCTGATGCCGGTGAACTCGCGTTCCACGGGCCTTGCCCTTTTCCTGCCTCAATCGCGCCGTATTTCGGGCGCCGGGAACGGAAACGGCGGTTTGAGCAAGCTGCCACTGCTCAAACCGCCGCCCTCGTCCCATTGCTGGGTGTCCGACTGCGCATGCCACCTGGGGGGATGTCTGCTCGCTTGCGCGCCGGATCTCTTTTTTCTGGCGTATGAGATGCCTGTATGAACCTGCCGTTTTTTGTTTTTGGTTCAGGCCTTTGCGGCCCGTCGTTGATCTCGTCTGCCGATGACCAAGTGATGCCATGGGAGACCGTCCCATGCAAACCCTTTTTTCTCCACGTTTACCCAAGATGTGGGATTGCAGACCCCGGCAAAACAGCATCTTGCGGCCGCTGGAAGCCAATCCAACGCCATCGGTTGTGTTAAATTATCGAGGGGTATCTAAATATTGTGGGGCGCGCCGAATTGGGACACGCCTCCACCACATGGGGTTTTCTTGGGACCAGGGCGCATTTTTTGCGCCGAAAGGGGCGGGATGGGCCGTCGCGGGGCGGCTCAGGGGGCGGATTGCCCCCGGATCAGCCGCGAATCACCCTGCCCCAGCCTGCGCGCAGGCCAGGATCAGAGGATGCCGCCGTCGATGAACCGCCGCGCGAGCGCGCGGTAGGCCTGCGCCATCGGCCCCTCGCCCGCGGCGATGGGGGTGCCCGCATCGCCCGCAAGCCGCGTGTCGAGGTCGATGGGCAGCGAGCCCAGGAAGGGCAGGCCGAGTTTCTCGGCCTCGGCCTTGACGCCGCCTTCGCCGAAGATATGCGCCTCATGCCCGCAATTCGGGCAATGGTAGACGCCCATGTTCTCGACCAGCCCAAGAACAGGCGTCTTCAACATCTCGAACATGTTGAGCGCCTTGCGCGCATCCAGCAGCGCCACGTCCTGCGGGGTGGAGACCACGATCGCGCCCGTCACCTCGGAGCGTTGGCAAAGCGTCATCGCAACATCGCCCGTGCCGGGCGGCAGGTCGACGAGCAGCACGTCCAACTCGCCCCATTCCACCTGCGTCAGCATCTGTTGCAGCGCGCCCATCAGCATGGGGCCGCGCCAGACCACGGCCTTTTCCTCGGGCAGCATGAAGCCGATGGACATGAGCGTCACGCCATGACCGTGCAGCGGGATGATCGTCTTGCCGTCGGGCGAGGACGGGCGCTTGTTCACGCCCATCATGCGCGGTTGGCTGGGGCCATAGATATCGGCATCGAGCAGGCCGACGCGCTTGCCTTCCTTCGCCAAAGCCACGGCGAGGTTCGAGGACACGGTAGATTTCCCCACGCCCCCCTTGCCCGAGCCGATGGCGATGATGCTTTTCACGCCCGCGGGACGCATCGGGCCGGCCTGCGGCGTGGGGTGCCCGCCGATCTTGAGGCTGGGCGGCTCGCCGCCGGGGGCCGCCGGTTTCGGCGGGGCCTTGGCGGCGGGGCCGTGGGCGGTCAGGGCGACCTGGACGCTCTCCACCCCCGGCAGCTTGCCCAAAAGTTGTTCGCAGGCCAGCCGCACGGGGGCCATGCGCTGCGCCGCCTCGGGGCTTTCGGCCTCGAGCACGAAGCTGACCTTGCCGCCGTCCACGCGCAGGGCGCGGATCATGTCGCGGCTGACCACGTCGCCGCCGTCGGGCAGGGTCAGGGCGCTCAGGGCGCTCAGGATGCTGTCGCGGGTCTGGCTCATGTCGGGCCTCGGGTCATAGCTGTCTGTGTCACGCGTTCGCGCAGACATAGGACGTCAGCGGCGGGCATGCACCCCCAGAATGACGGCGCCCTGCACCGCCGCGCCCGCCAGCCCGGCGGCCACCAGCGCGCCCGAGATGCCCAGCCACTCGCCGAGCCCGCCGATGGCGAAGGCGCCCAGCGCCACGGTGCCGAAGCCGACCACGATCCACAGGCTCATGACCCGGCCGCGATAGCCGTCGGGCAGGTCCGACTGGATCGCCGCCTGCATCGAGACGCCGACCCATGTCGCGCAGAACCCCGTCAGCGCCGTCGCGGCCAGCGCCACCGGCCAGACCGGGGCAAGCCCCATCGCCACCACCGCGCCCTGCCCCGTCATCGCGGCCCACAGGACCGCGGGCGGGATGCGCGCGCCGACCGCGCCGATGCCGGCGGCCTTG
>NZ_JASJOE010000058.1 GCF_030163755.1 Roseicyclus amphidinii | reverse complement strand
TCCGTCTCCGGGGGGCACTCCGGAAGATCGAGCCGCATCGCCATCTCGCGGATCACACCGGCATCCACGCGGTCGGTCTTGGCCAGACGTCCGAGCGAGGTGGCAAAGGCCCGCGCCCGGCGCGGATTGATCCGGATCGCCGGAACGCCCGCAGCGGCCAGCGCGACGCGCAAGGGCGTCTCATAGCCACCGGAGGCTTCGAAGGCGACGCGGCCATTGCGGCGCGCCACCTGCCGCGCGAAGCGCGTCAGATCGCTTGTGTCGATCCGTGCATGCCCGTCCGGGCCAACCACGTCGATCCACCCCTTCGCCACATCGACACCGAAAACACTTTCCATCATGATACCCCTGTTCCAGTCGCACGGGATCGGCTGCAACCGTCCCAATCAAGTGTGCAGGACACATCAATGCGGGCGGGGCTTAGGCCTGGGGACGATGTCTTCGCATCAGGATATTTACGAGCTCCCGCCCGCAACCATCCTGACACATCGCCAACGGACTGGATATTTGCGAAACGGAGAAACAGGCCAGGTTGCGCGCTCGCCCCCGGTTGTCGCGGCACCGATGCCCTGCTTCTCCGTTTCACAAATATCCCCACTCATCGCTTGACAGGCAGACTTGCCGTGGAAAGGGGAGGCTCCGGACACCGACACCGACACCGACAGCCGCGCACCCGTCCGGGGTGAAGCAGGCCGCGCGACACCCGCACCCAGCGCGCGGAGGAGTGGCCCCGACGGGGCCCGACGACGCGCGCCGCCGGGTCGGAGCCGGAGGCTTCGATCCGCCCGCGCCGGGGGACGTGCCGCGTTACTCGGCCGCCAGCCCCTCGGTGAACTGCAGCCGCGCCAGCCGCGCGTAAAGCCCGTCCTGCGCGACGAGGCTGTCGTGGGTGCCCTCGGCGACGATGCGTCCCGCCTCGAAGACGAGGATGCGGTCGGCCTGTTTCACGGTCGCCAGGCGGTGCGCGACGATCAGCGTGGTGCGCCCCTCCGACAGGCGGGCGACGGCCTCCTGGACGGCGCGTTCGCTTTCCGCGTCCAGCGCGCTGGTTGCCTCGTCCAGCAGCAGGATCGGCGCATCGCGCAGGATGGCGCGCGCGATGGCGATGCGCTGCTTCTGCCCGCCCGACAGCATCAGGCCGCGCTCGCCCACGTAGGTGTCGTAGCCCTGTGGCAGCGCGCCGAGGAAGTCATGCGCGGCGGCGGCGCGGGCGGCGGCCTCGACCTCGGCATCGCTCGCATCGGGGCGGCCGAAGCGGATGTTCTCGCGCGCCGTGGTGGCGAAGATCACCGGGTCCTGCGGCACCAGCGCCATCGCCGCGCGGAAGGTCGCGCGCGTCATCTCGCGCAGGTCGGTGCCGTCCAGCGTGATCCGCCCCGATGCCGGGTCGTAGAACCGCAGCAGCAGCTGGAAGATCGTGGTCTTGCCCGCCCCCGACGGGCCGACAAGCGCCACGGTCTCGCCGGGCCGGATGGTCAGCGACACGCCGTCCAGCGCCCGGTCCTCGGGCCGGGTGGGGTAGCTGAAGCGCACGTCCTCGAAGCCGATGGCGCCGCGCCCGCCCTCGGGCAGGGGGTGGCCCGCGACCGGATCGGCGACGCTGTCGGTGGTCTGCAACAGCTCGACCAGCCGCTCGGTCGCGCCGCTGGCGCGCTGCAGCTCGCCCCAGATCTCCGAGAGCGCCCCGACCGAGCCCGCGACCATGATCGCGTAGATCAGGAACTGGATCAGCTCGCCGATGGTCATGGCATCGGCCCGCACGTCGCGCGCGCCGGTCCACAGGACGCCGACGATCCCGGTGAAGACCAGCGCGATCACGATCACCGTCATCAGCGCGCGGGTGGCGATCCGCTTCTTGGCGCTGGAAAAGCTCATTTCCGTGACGTGGTCGAATTGCGCCGCCGAGGGGCGCTCATGGGTGAAGGCCTGTACGGTCTGCACCGACAAGAGCGCCTCCGAGGCGTTGCCCGAGCTTTCGGCGATCCAGTCCTGGTTCTCGCGCGACAGCGTGCGCAGGCGGCGGCCCAGCACCACGATGGGCACGATGATCAGCGGCACGATCAGCAGCACCGCCCCCGTCAGCTTGGGCGAGGTGATCATCATCAGCCCAAGGCCGCCCAGCAGGATCAGGAGGTTGCGCAGCGCGATCGAGACGGAGGAGGAGATCACCGACAACAGCAGCGTGGTATCGGTCGTGATCCGGCTCAGGACCTCGCCGGTCATGATCTTCTCGTAGAAGGCCGGGCTCATGCCGATCATGCGGTCGAAGACCGATTTGCGGATATCGGCCACCACCCGCTCGCCCAGCCGGGTCACGAGGTAATAGCGCAGCCCCGTCCCCAGCGCGAGCAGGAAGGCGATCAGGAGCGCGGCGAGGAAATACTGGTCCAGCAGCTCGGCGCTTTCGGTCTCGAACCCGTCGACGACGCGGCGCACGGCCAGCGGCAGGGTCAGCGAGACGATGGCCGTCAGGACCAGCGCGCCGACGGCGGCGGCCACCATCGCGCGATAGGGCGCAAGGAAGGGCCCCAGCGCGCGCAGGCTGCCGATGCGTTTCGACTTGGCACGGTCTTCGGTGGCGCTGCCGGGGGCGGCGGGCTTGGTCGGGGTCATGTTCGCGTCTGTCATGCGGCCTGTCGCACTCCTGTTCGCAATGCGCCTACAATCCGGGCGCTCATCCCGCAAGGGGACGGGGTGCCGCGCCGCGGGCGCCCCGTCTCGCAGCGGGGTGCCCCGTGCCGTGCGGACGGCGCGAGAGGGCGCGAAAACCTGCGCCCGACCGATGAAAAACCCCGTGGCGACGGCTCGGAAACAGGTTAAGATATCCGTAACGGCCCCGTCGCGTGATCGGCGGGGCGTTTGGTGTGTTGACGAGTTTCGGAGCGGTTCCCGATGTGCCTGACCTGTGCGATGTTCAACCCGTTCGGCGGCGAGTGGCTGCATGTCGGCGAGCTTGACCGGACGATCGACGAAACCACCCTTCCGGGCGGTGACGCGTCCGACGACGCCGACGACGCGACCACGCTGTTGGCCGGCGACACCTTCAACGGCTCGCTCGATGTTCCGTTCGACTGGGACTGGTTCTTCGTCGAATTCGAGGCGGGCCAGACCTATACCGTCACCATGACGCCGGGCACCCTCGACGATCCGCTGATCGGGATCGCGGATTCCGAGGGTAACATCCGCTTCACCATCGACCAGGGGTTCAGCGGCGACAGCGAGGTCTATGTCTTCGTCGCCGAGACCAGCGGCTCGGGCTACATCGTGGCCGACAGCTATTACAACACCCTCGATCCGGGCTCGCCGGGCTATACGCCCGACACCGGGACCTACAGCCTCAGCATCACCTCGGTGCCGACGCCGCCACCGCCGCCTCCGGGTTCCTTTGACCCGCTCGAGGCCCTGGCCTGGGGTTACAGCGCCCCGAGCAGCGTCAACGTCTATTTCGCGCCGGGCGGCGTGATCTTCGACGACATCTACCTCGGTGCGCAGGTGACGGGCGAGTGGGACAGCTTCGAGCTGCGGCAGGCCCTGCTGGCCTTCTCGCAGTTCGAGGCTGTGGCCGACGTCAGCTTCACCGTCGTCACGGATCCGACGCAGGCGGATTTCTTCATGGTCGAATCGACCAATCCCGACTCGGCGCTCGGCTACTGGGCGGTTGCCGGCGGGTCGCCGACCCTCGACGGGGTCACCTATGACGGGCTTGACGGCTGGGGGGTCTTCTTCAACGGCGAAGACGCCGACTGGACGCCCGAGGGCCTCGCGCAGGGCGGTTTCGGCTACATCACGCTGATCCACGAGATCGGGCACGGCATGGGCCTTGCCCACCCCCATGACACCGGCGGCAGTTCGGTCGTTCTCAGCGGGGTGACGCAGGTCGGTCCCAACACCCACACCCTCGGCCATTACGCGCTGAACCAGGGCATCAACACCACGATGACCTACAACGATGGCTGGCAGACCGCGCCGCATGGGGTGACCCCCTCGAACGCTTACGGCTTCCAGGGCTCGCTGATGGCCTTCGACATCGCCGTGCTTCAGGCGACCTACGGCGCCAACATGACCCATGCCACCGGCGACGACGACTACGTCCTGCCGACCGACAACGCGCCCGGCACCTTCTACGCCGCGATCTGGGACGCGGGCGGGGATGACCGGATCGTCCACACCGGCAGTGTCGCCGCGGTGATCGACCTGCGCGCGGCCTCGCTCGTCGGCGAAGAGAACGGCGGCGGCCATGTCTCCTACGTCGAGGGCATCCACGGCGGCTTCACCATCGCGGCGGGTGCGGTGATCGAGCACGCCACCGGCGGCAGCGGCGCGGACACGATCACCGGCAACGCCGAGGACAACGAGATCCTCGGCATGGCCGGCGACGACGTGATCGAGGCAGGGGGCGGCCATGACACGATCTCGGGCGGGCAGGGCTTCGACTGGATCGAGGGCGGCGCGGGCGATGACGTGATCCGCGGCAACCTGAACGCCGACACGATCTACGGCGGCGACGGGTTCGACACGCTTTACGGCAATTTCGGCAATGACCTGATCCATGGCGGGGCCAATGCCGACCGGATCTTCGGCGGCGACCTGGACGACGAGCTGCACGGCGAGGCGGGCAGCGATTTCGTGGTGGGCCAGGCGGGCCGCGACACGATCTACGGCGGCGACGGCTTCGACACGCTGCGCGGCGGCGCGGGCGACGACCTGCTGCACGGGGGTGACCTCGCGGACGTGATGCAGGGCGGCCTCGACAACGACACGCTCTACGGCGAGGGCGGCAACGACCGGCTCGAGGGCAATGGCGGCAACGATCTGCTCGACGGTGGCGACGGGCAGGACGGGCTCTTCGGGGCGGCAGGGGCGGACACGCTGATCGGGGGGGCGGGCGATGACCGGCTCTTCGGCGGCCGCGACGGCGACCTGATCGACGGCGGCACCGGCAATGACACGATGTTCGGCGGCTTCGACAGCGACGTGTTCGTCTTCGGAATGAGCCACGGCGCCGACGTGATCCGCGATTTCGACGCGGATGGCGAGCGGATCGACGTCTCGGCCTTCGCCCTCGAGCTTGCCGACCTGACCATCACCGCGGCCGGGGACGGCGCGGTGGTGACCGGCGTCGGCGCAGGGGTGCTGGTGACCAGCGCGCAGGGTTCCATCCTGCTGGAAGGGGTCGTGCTGGGCGATATCGGCGCGGATGACTTCCTGTTCGGGGCCTTCGACTGACGCAACGGCCCGAGACCGGTGACCCCCGCTCGGGGTGTCACCGGTGTGACCGCCAACAGCCGGAAACGCGCGCAACTGCGCGATTTAATGCTATATTTCGGGGAAATGGTGCTGCCGGAGAGATTTGAACTCTCGACCTCTCCCTTACCAAGGGAGTGCTCTACCCCTGAGCTACGGCAGCTTCTGGGCCGTCCCTCTAAAAGCAACCGGCGGCGGGTGCAAGCGCAATCTGGACGCTCCGGCACATGACAGGTAAACGCAGCCCCATGGCCCGGACCGGACGCGACACACGAGGGGAGGATCGGGGCGGCAAACCGGCCGTCTCCGACCGCGAAGCCCGCCTCAAGGCGGCGCTCAAGGCGAATCTCGCCCGGCGCAAGGCGCAGGCCCGCGCGCGCAGCATCGACAGCGCAGACAGCGCCGATGGCGGTGCGGGCATGGACGACAGGCCGGAGGATACCGGCGACCCAAGGCAGACACCGCAGCAAGGCGAAGGATAACGGGCAATGGACAGGATCGTGGTCACGGGCAACGGCCCGCTTTCGGGGCAGATCCCCATCGCCGGCGCCAAGAACGCCTGCCTCACGCTGATGCCCGCGACGCTTCTGTCCGACGAGCCGCTGACGCTGACCAACGCGCCGCGGCTGTCGGACATCCGCACCATGACGACCCTTCTGCAATCGCTGGGGGCCGAGGTCTCGGCGCTCAATGACGGCAAGGTGCTGGCGCTCTCGTCGCACGGGCTGAACAACCACACCGCCGAGTATGACATCGTGCGCAAGATGCGCGCCTCGATTCTCGTGCTGGGGCCGATGCTGGCGCGCGACGGGCACGCCGTCGTCTCGCTGCCCGGCGGCTGCGCCATCGGCGCGCGCCCCGTGGACCTGCACCTCAAGGCACTCGAGGCGATGGGCGCGACCCTCGACCTGCGCGACGGCTATGTCCATGCCGAGGCGCGGGGCGGCCTCAAGGGCGCCGTGGTCGAGTTTCCGATGGTCTCGGTCGGGGCGACCGAGAACGCGCTGATGGCCGCGACGCTGGCCAAGGGCACCACCGTCCTGAAGAACGCCGCGCGCGAGCCCGAGATCGTCGACCTGGCCCAATGCCTGCGCAAGATGGGCGCGCAGATCGAGGGCGAGGGGACATCGACCATCACCATCCAGGGCGTCGAGCGCCTGCACGGTGCCACCCATCCCGTCGTGACCGACCGGATCGAGCTGGGCACCTACATGCTCGCCCCCGCCATCGCGGGCGGCGAGGTGGAGCTTCTGGGCGGCAAGCTCTCGCTCGTGGCCGCCTTCGCCGAGAAACTCGAGGCCGCGGGCATCTCCGTCACCGAAACCGAACGCGGCCTGACCGTCACCCGCAAGGGCGACCGGGTGCAGGCCGTCGATGTCGTGACCGAGCCCTTCCCCGGTTTCCCCACCGACCTTCAGGCGCAGATGATGGCGCTTCTCTGCACCGCCGAAGGCACCTCGGTCCTGAACGAGACGATCTTCGAGAATCGCTTCATGCACGCCCCCGAACTGACGCGCATGGGCGCGCGGATCGAGGTGCATGGCGGCACCGCGCGGGTGACCGGCGTCGAGCGGCTGAAGGGCGCGCCGGTCATGGCGACCGACCTGCGCGCCTCGGTCAGCCTGATCCTCGCCGGGCTCGCCGCCGAGGGCGAAACGGTGGTCAGCCGCGTCTACCATCTCGACCGCGGCTACGAGCGCGTGGAAGAGAAACTCGGCGCCGTCGGCGCGATGATCCGGAGGGAACGGGACGATGGTTGAAGACGCCCGCTTCGAGGATGGCGGCGAACAGCCCGTCGCGCTGCGCGCGCTGGATGCGGACGACCTGCGCGTGATCTCGTCCCTCGCACAGGACGCCGTCTTCCCCGTGACCGAGATCACCTGGGACCGCCCGCGCCGCCGCGTGGCGCTGCTCGTCAACCGCTTCCGCTGGGAACAGGCGGGCGGCAAGACCGCGCCCGAGCGCGTGCAATCCGTGCTGGTGATCGAGGATGCGCTGGCCGTCGCCAGCCAGGGTTTCGACCGTGCCGATCCCGATCTCGTCCTGTCGCTGCTGGCGATCGACTGGACGGCGGGCGAAGACGGCACGGGCCGCATCACGCTGGTGCTTGCCGGTGACGGGGCCATCGCCGTCGATGTCGAGGCGCTCGAGGTGACGCTGCGCGACGTCACGAAACCCTACACCGCCCCCTCGGGCCGCGCGCCGCATCACCCCGACTGACGCTCCGGCGGCGCACCCCGGACGACCGGGTCGCCTTCCGCGACATCCGCCTCGCCATGCGCGCCCGCGACTTGTTCGCCCGGATGCACCTTCGGGCGCTCATGCTGGGCACCCGCGCGCAAGGCTGCGCCGCCGTGCCACTCCCCGCGCCACCCACCGGGCCAAGGTCATCGCCCTCTACCTCCGCGCCCCGAGGCGCACGGGCAGGGCCACATGCCGCGCCTTCTGGCGGCGCTCGCCGAGGACGCGCGCGCGCAGGGCATCGTGCAACCGGACCTGCAGGTGGCGACGTGGACCGCCCCTGCCATCGCGCCCTACGCCCGTGCGGGCTTCGACCGGCTCGCCCCCATCCCCCGTGCCCTGCGCGACGGGGAGGGCTTTGCCGACAAGGGCGCTCTTCGTCCTGCACCTCGACGCGCCCTGACCGCGCCCCGACCGTGCCCCGACCCCGGCGCGCCCCCCGCGCGGCGGAATGTGCGCTTCACCCTCGCGCCCATAGACGCTAGACCGACCGGGCGATCAGGAATGGGACGACGATGCCGATCTTTCTCGACAGCCGCGATGCAGGGTTCGACGCGCGCTTCGCCGCGCTTCTGGAGATGAAGCGCGAGGACACGCCCGAGGTGGACGAGATCGTCGCGGGCATCATCGCCGATGTCCGCGCCCGCGGCGATGCCGCCGTCATCGAGCTGACCGAGCGCTTCGACCGCCTGTCGCTGACCCCCGACACGCTGGCGGTCTCGCAAGACGAGATCGCCGAGGCTATCGCCACCGTCCCGCCCGAGGAGCGCGCCGCGCTGGAACGCGCCGCCGAGCGCATCCGCGCCTACCACGTCCGCCAGCTGCCGCAGGATGCCCGCTGGACCGACCCGGAGGGCGCGACGCTGGGCTGGCGCTGGACGCCCGTTTCGGCGGCGGGGCTCTACGTGCCGGGCGGGCTGGCCTCCTACCCGTCCTCGGTCCTGATGAACGCCATCCCCGCGCAGGTCGCGGGCGTCGGGCGGCTGGTCATCTGCGCCCCCACGCCGGACGGCAAGGCCAACCCGCTCGTCCTGCTGGCCGCCCACCTGTCGGGCATCGACACGATCTACCGCATCGGCGGCGCGCAGGCCGTGGCCGCCATGGCCTATGGCACCGCCACCATCGCCCCCGTCGACAAGATCACCGGCCCCGGCAACGCCTTCGTCGCCGCCGCCAAGCGCCGCGTCTTCGGGCGCGTCGGCATCGACATGATCGCGGGCCCTTCGGAAATCCTCGTGATCGCCGACCGCGACAATGACCCCGACTGGATCGCCCTCGACCTCCTGTCGCAGGCCGAACACGACGAAAGCGCGCAGTCGATCCTGATCACCGATGACGCCGCCTTCGGTCAGGCCGTGGCGCAGGCCGTCGAAAAGCGCCTCGAAACCCTCGAGCGGCGCGCCATCGCGGGGGCCAGCTGGCGCGACTTCGGCGCCATCGTGACGGTCCGCGACCTGTCCGAAGCGGCCGAGCTGTCGAACCGCGCCGCCCCCGAACACCTCGAGCTCTGCGTCGCCGACCCCGTCGCGCTGTCCGAAAAGATCACCCACGCCGGCGCCATCTTCCTCGGCCAATGGACGCCCGAGGCCATCGGCGACTACATCGGCGGCCCCAACCACGTCCTGCCCACGGCGCGCTCGGCCCGCTTCTCCTCGGGCCTGTCGGTGCTCGATTTCATGAAGCGCACCACGCTGGCCCAGATGACGCCCGCCGCCCTCAAGGCCATCGGCCCCGCCGCCGAGACGCTGGCGCGCTCCGAAAGCCTCGAGGCGCACGGCCTCAGCGTCCGCGCCCGTCTCGACCGCCTGAACAAAGGGGAGGGCGCATGACCATGCACATCACCCATATCGAGATCGACATGGCGGGCATGCCCGCCCCCACGCCCGAGATCGAACAGGAACGCAGCGTCGCCATCTTCGACCTGCTCGAGGAAAATTCCTTCGCGCTCCCCGCCCGCGACGACCGCGCGGTGCCGCCCGGCCCCTATCACGTGACCCTTGCGATCCGCGACAAGCGCCTTGTCTTCGACGTGAACACCGAAAGCGGCGAAGATGCCGCCGAGTTCCACCTCTCGCTCGCGCCCTTCCGCCAGACGGTCAAGGATTACTGGCAGATCTGCGAAAGCTACTATGCCGCCGTCAAGAACATGCCCCCCTCCAAGATCGAGGCGATCGACATGGCCCGCCGCGGCATCCACAACGAGGGGGCGCGCATCCTGCAGGAACGGCTCGAGGGCAAGGCCGAGGTGGACACCGACACCGCGCGCCGCCTCTTCACGCTCATCTGCGTCCTGCATTTCGGGGCCTGAGGGGCAGGGCGGTGTCCGGCGATTTCCCCCAGTCCGTGCTCTACTGTTGCGACCACAACGCGACGCGCTCGCCCATGGCCGAGGGGCTGATGAAGAAATTCTACGGCCACCGCGCCTATGTGCAGTCGGCGGGCGTGAAGAACGACCTCGAGATCGACGGCTTCGCCGTGGCGGTCTGCGCAGAACTGGGGGTGGAGCTGGACCGCCACCGCGTCCGCTCCTTCGACGAGATGCAGGAATGGGGCGACGACCTGTCGGGCTTCGACCTGATCATCGCGCTGTCCCCCGCCAGCCAGCGCCGCGCCCTCGACCTGACCCGGCATTTCCACCTCGAGGTGGAATACTGGCCCATCCTCGACCCCACGGGCCTCGGCGAGACCCGCGAGGCCAAGCTGGCCGCCTACAGGCAGGCCCGCGACCAGATCATCGCCCGCATGACCGCCCGCTTCGGCGACCCCACCGCAGCCGGTTAAAGCTCCAGCACCATGTGCGGGGTGCCGTCCGAGCGGCGCGCGCGCGACTGCCCCTCCGGCCCCACCTCGGCCCGCACCCGTTTGCGCCAGTTCGAGAAACTCTCGAAGGTCACGACGTCCACCGCCTCGTCGAGGTCCAGCTCCAGCCGCACCCAGCCGGGCCGCAGCGCCTCGGCCGACAGCACCGTCGCACGGAACGGCTGCGACAGGTAACGCCCCGTCACCCGGTCACCGGCCCGCAGGCCCGCAGGCCCAAGCGCGCCGATCGCCGCCGCCATCGTGTTCCAGTCGCGGAACCCGTGGCCATGGGCCACCGCCTCCAGCGCCTGCCCATGACCGATGGGCTGCCCGTCCTGCGCCCGCGCCGCGCGCAGATGACGGGCCTCGGCCTTGGCCTCTGCCGGTGTGGGCAGATCGCGCGCCCGGCCCGGTGCTTGCCCGGCAAGGCCGGCCGTGTCGCTTTTATCGTGGGTTGTCATGACCCCGTGATCCTTCTGGCTGTCGCCGCGCAAGGATCGGATGGGGCCCGCATTACCATCCGCGCGGCTGGTGCCGTGGATGACGAAGATCTTGGTCTGACCAGAACTTCACCGTGACGGGATGTCGGCGGGCGGCGGGCGTCTGATGCCTGTTGCGCACCTAGGGCAGGGGGCCGGGGCCTGTCAAGCGGGGCGACAGCATCTTCCGTCCGTCGCCCGCTGCGCCTATGGTCCGCCGCATGACCGATACGCACGCTCTCATCACCCGCTACTACGCCTCCTTCAACAGCGGCGACACCGAGGCCATGATCGCCTGCCTCGCCCCCGACGTGGCGCATCACGTGAACGAGGGGCAGGTGCGCACCGGGACCGAGGCCTTCCGCGCTTTCTGCGCCCACATGTCCCGCTGCTACGACGAACACCTGACCGACATCGTCGTCATGGCGTCGCAGGACGGCACCCGCGCCGCCGCCGAGTTCACCGTGAACGGCACCTACCTGCAGACCGACGCAGGCCTGCCCGAGGCGCGCGGCCAGACCTACCGCCTTCCGGCGGGCGGGTTCTTCAGCGTCGCGGACGGCCGCATCACCCGCATCGTCACCTATTACAACCTCGCCGACTGGGTGGCGCAGGTCTCGGCATGACCCTAACGCTGCGCAGCTTCACCGGCGCGCAGATCGCCCCCCATGTCGAGGCGCTCGCCCGCCTGCGCATCGCGGTCTTCCGCGACTGGCCCTACCTCTATGACGGCGACCTCGACTACGAACGCCGCTACCTCGCGGGCTATGCCCGCGGCGACACGATCCTCGTCGCCGCCTTCGACGGCGAGACCATGGTCGGGGCCTCCACCGGGATGCCATTATCCGACCACGCCGATGATTTCGCCGCCCCCTTCGACGGCTCTGGCATCGACCTGAACACCGCCTTCTACTGCGCTGAATCCGTTCTGCTTCCCGCCTATCGGGGGCAGGGGGTCTATGCCGGTTTCTTCGCGCGGCGTGAAACCCACGCCCGCGCCCTGAATTTCACTTATGCAACATTCTGCGGCGTGATCCGCCCCCAGGATCACCCCCGTCGCCCCGCCGTCCACCAACCCCTCGATCCTGTCTGGCGCCGCTTCGGCTACGCCCCCCTTCCGGGCGTCATGGCCCGGTTCAACTGGCGCGACATCGGCGAAGACGCCGAGACGTCCAAACCCCTGCAATTCTGGATCAAAGCCTTATGAAGATCGCCGCCGCCGCCTATCCGCTCGACGCCTTCCAGCATTGGTCCGACTACGCCGCCAAACAGGTCGCCTGGGTCCGCGAGGCCGCCACCGCCGGGGCCGACCTGCTGGTCTTCCCCGAATACGCCCGCATGGAACTGGCCGCGCTGCAGGGCGCGGCCCATGACCTCGAGGCGAGCCTCCACGCCGCCTCCGACCTTGCGCAAAAGGCCGATCACCTCATGGCCGACCTCGCGCAGGGCTACGGCGTCCACATCCTCTGCCCCTCCGGCCCCGTCTTCGACGAGGACCGCGAACGCCCCGTCAACCGCGCCTGGCTTGTCGGCCCAGACCCGCAGGCCCCCTTCATCGCCTACCAGGACAAGCAGGTGATGACCCGCTTCGAGCGCGAAACATGGGACGTCACCCCCGGCGACCCGCTCGAGGTGATCGAAACCCCCTTGGGCCGGATCGGCGTCCTGATCTGCTACGACGCGGAATTTCCCTTGCTCGCCCGGCGCTTGGCCGAGGAAGGGGCCGAGATCCTTCTCGTCCCCTCCTGCACCGACAGCGCGCATGGCTACCACCGCGTGCGCATCGGCGCACTGGCCCGCGCGCTGGAAAACCAGTGCGTCGTGGTGCAATCCCCCACCGTGGGCGATGCGCCATGGTCCCCCGCCGTCGACGAGAACGTGGGCGCCGCGGGCATCTTCGGCCCGCCCGATCTCGGATTTCCCGAAGACGGCATCCTCGCGCAGGGCGCGCTCAATGAGCCGGGCTGGGTCATCGCCGAGATCGACCGCGCCGCCATCGCCCGCGTCCGCGCCGAGGGGCAGGTCCTGAACCACGCCCATTGGCCCGAAAGTGCCGCGCGCGCAGAAATGCCTTGAAAATCGGCGCTGACAAGCGCATCTACCCGCCACCTGCACCGCACGCGCGGTGCGCCAATCAAGGAGTGACCATGGCCAAGGAAGAAATGCTCGAATTTCCTGGTGTCGTTAAGGAACTCCTGCCGAACGCGACATTCCGGGTCGAGCTTGAAAACGGCCATGAGATCATCGCGCACACGGCAGGAAAAATGCGCAAGAACCGTATCCGGGTTCTCGCCGGCGACAAGGTCCAGGTGGAAATGACCCCCTACGACCTGACCAAGGGCCGCATCAATTACCGCTTCAAGTAACGCGGCGCTCCCTGCGCCGCGCCGTGCGGGGCCGCCGCGGCCCGGCACCCCCTTGCCAATCCGGGCGCTGACATGACCGACACCCTGACCCAGCGCCCCCGCCTGATCCTCGGCTCCGGCAGCCCCCGGCGGCTGGAGCTTCTGGCCGTGCTCGGCATCACGCCCGACGCCGTCACCCCGCCCGACATCGACGAGACGCCGCGCAAGGCCGAACTGCCCCGCGACTACTGCGCCCGCATCGCCGCCGAGAAGCTTGCCGCCATCCCCGCAGGCCCCGAGGACATCGCCCTGTCGGCTGACACCACCGTCGCGCTTGGCCGCCGCATCCTCGGCAAACCCGCCGATATCGACGAGGCCCGCCGCTTCCTCGACCTCCTCTCCGGCCGCCGCCACCGCGTCTACACCGCCCTCGCCGTCAAACGCGGCGACAAGACCTGGGCTCGCGTCACCGAATCCCGCGTCCGCATGAAGCGCCTGAGCGAATCGGAACGCGAAGGCTACCTCGCCACCGGCGATTGGCAGGGCAAGGCCGGCGGCTATTCCATCCAGGGGCCCGCGGGTGCCTTCATCCCGTGGATCTCCGGCAGCCATTCGGCCATCGTCGGCCTGCCGCTCGCGGAAACCGCGCAGCTGCTGACGGCGGCGGGCTACCCCGTCTGGGCCGCGCGATGAAGGGCCGCGTCGTCATCCTCGACCACGTCGCGGGCCGCGCCGCCGCCGCCCTCATGGTCGACGGCCAGCTCGAGGATATCCTGATCGACCCCGCGGGCGACGCGCCCCAGCCCGGCGCGATCTACCGCGCCGTGGCCGACCGCCCGATGAAGGGGCAGGGCGGCCTGACCCTCAACATGGGCGCGCACAAGGGCTACCTGCGGCAGGCCAAGGGCATCGCGCCGGGCGACCGCCTGCTGGTGCAGGTCGCCGCCAGCGCCGAGCCGGGCAAGGCCGCGCCGGTCTCCCCCCGCCTGCTGTTCAAAAGCCGCTACGCCATCGTCACCCCCGAGGCCCCCGGCTTCAACATCTCGCGCCGCATCCGCGACGACGAGGAACGCGAGCGCCTGCTCGAGATCGCCCATGCCGCGATGGAGGGCGCGCCCGAGACCCACGGCCTGATCCTGCGCAGCGCCGCCGAGGGCGTGGCCGAGGATACGCTGGCCGAGGATATCGCCGCCATGCGCGAGCTTGCCGCCGCGGTCACCGCCGACACCGACGGCCCGCCCGAATGCCTGCTCGACGCGCCCGACGCGCATCTGACGGCGTGGCGCGACTGGGCCGATCCCGACCCCGACGAGGTGGTCGAGGGGGCAGGGGCCTTCGACACCCACGGCGTGACCGACGCGGTCGAGGCCGCGCTCGCGCCGCGCCTGTCGCTCCCCGGCGGCGCCACGGCCTATATCGAGCCGACCCGCGCGCTGGTCGCCGTCGACGTGAACACCGGCGCCGACAGCTCGCTGGCTGCCGGGCTCAAGGCCAACCTCGCGCTGGTCCGCGCCCTGCCGCGCGCGTTGCGCGTCAAGGGGCTGGGCGGGCAGGTCACGCTCGACCTCGCCCCCATGCCCAAGAAAGACCGCCGCGTGATCGAGGACGCGCTGCGCCGCGCTTTCCGCGAGGACGGGGCCGAGGTGGTGCTGGCGGGCTGGACCCCGCTCGGCCATTACGAGATCCAGAAGAAGCGCGACCGCCTCCCGCTCGCCGCCCTCTGGCCCACGCTGTAGGCCGGGCTGTAGGCCGGGCTTCAGCCCGGCACTGCCGGCGAAGCCGGCATCCACAAAATACGCACCCTTAACCATCCCACAGGCCAATTCCGTTCGCAAACCGCGTATGCACGCGATCTGCACAGCCTGTGTACGGGATGCCGACGCGGGCCAGACGCCTCTCGGCCTCTCCGCAGCTCTCGTTAACCCTGCCGCAACGCCCGCAAAAGCGCCTGCGACGCCCGCCCGTCCACCACCAGCCCCCGTGCCTGCTGATAGGCCCGGATCGCCGCCTCGGTCCCCCGTCCGATCACCCCGTCGGGCGTCCCCGCGTCGAACCCGCGCCGGTTCAGAAGTTCTTGTAATTCCACGCGTTCTTCCTGCGTCAGCCCGGTCTCGTCCGGCCCGAAAGCCCGCGTCAGCGGCCCGCCACCGGCCAGCCGGTCGGCCATGTATCCCACGCCGATCCCGTAGTTGACCGACGGATTGTAGCGCAGGATCACGTTGAAATTGCGATACAAAATCCACGCAGGTCCGTCAGCCCCCCCCGGCGCATGGATCGCCGCCTCGCCGTGATCGGGCAATTCCCCACCCCGTGCGGGCTGCACGCCCGCCGCGGCCCAGGCGCTCACCGGGCGGCGGCTGTCGCGCCCTGTGGCGCCGATGTCGAACCCCTCCGGCAGATGTACCTCCATCCCCCAGGGCGCACCCCGTTCCCAGCGATGGCGCCGCAGGTATTCCGCCGTCGAGGCCAGCGCGTCCGTG
The DNA here is from genome assembly GCF_030163755.1 of Roseicyclus amphidinii. Classification (GTDB taxonomy): domain Bacteria; phylum Pseudomonadota; class Alphaproteobacteria; order Rhodobacterales; family Rhodobacteraceae; genus Roseicyclus; species Roseicyclus amphidinii. The sequence goes on along the minus strand of NZ_JASJOE010000058.1, from coordinate 3,533 downwards.
GGATCGCCCCCCCAGATATCCCGCCGCCCATCCCCTTGGAAATCCACGGCATATTCCTCGTAGACCGTCGGCATCAGTTGCGTGTGCCCCATCGCCCCCGCCCAGGACCCGACCATCCGGCCGGTCGTCGTATCCCCCGCCTGGATGATCCTCAGCGCCGCCACCAGCTGCGCCTCGAAGAACCGGCCCCGCCGCCCTTCCCAGGCCAGCGTCGAGGTCGCCGAGATCACCGGGATCTCCCCCAGCCGCGTTCCGAACCGCGTCTCCAACCCCCAGATCGCGGCCAGCACATCGGCATCCACGCCGCTCTTCGCCTCGATTGCCGCCAGCGACGCGCGCGCCGCCGCCACCCTCGGACGACCCGTGGCGATGTCATCCTCCGAGGCCACGAGCGCCAGGTAATCCTCTGTTGTTCTTCGAAATTCCGTCTGGTTCCGGTCCCGCTCCACGACGCCCGGCAGGAAGCCTTGTCCGCGAAACCCCCGGTCGAGCGTGGCCCGCGTGATCCCCTGCGCGACCGCCCGCTCGCGGAACGCCGCGACCCAGGCGTCATAGGCCGGGTTCGGCTGCGGGCGGAATCCGTCGCCGGGCGCGCCGCGAGAGCCGCCGGACGGCATGCAGCCCGCCAGCATCGCGGCCGCGCCCGTCGCCATCGCCGTTCTGCGCGTCAGATGACCCATGTTCACGGCTCCGCTGGGGGGGTTAACCGAATCGTAATGCCCCCGTGGCATGACAGGCAAGCGCCGTCACGCGGCCGGTTGCGAACCGGCAGGGCTTGGCGCATGGTCCGGGCGGACCATGGACAGAAAGGTGCAAGATGGCCTGCCCGATCTGCGCAAAACCGACCACGGCGGCCTACCGCCCGTTCTGTTCGCGCCGCTGCGCCGACGTCGACCTCGCACGCTGGCTGACTGGCGCGTACGCGGTCCCGTCCGAGGATCCCGAGGACATCGAAGCCGCGGCGGAAGCGGCTTCGGAAACCCTGCGCAAACCGCACTGACAAGCACGCTGTCGCGGCGCAAAAAATTGCGTTCTGCCCTATGGACAGCCCCGCCGAGACACCCTAGAACGCCCCTCACCCACGGACGCGCAACCAAGCGCCCCGTCCCGTGCCCGGGTAGCTCAGGGGTAGAGCAGTGGATTGAAAATCCTCGTGTCGGTGGTTCGATTCCGCCCCCGGGCACCAAAGCACCTGCCGGTGTGAATGATATCAATGGGTTGCGGGGCTATGTCGCAAGAATCCTGAGCGGGAGTCATCTCGTGAATCCAGCGTGGTAGCTGGGAGGCATGAGCAGACCGACACCCCCAACCTACAAGACGAGGAACCGGCCAGCCTATAACGACGCGCTCAAGCGTCGGGGCTCGCTCACGATCTGGTTCGACCCCGAGATGAGTTGGGATGCCGCGCCGACAGGCAGGCGTGGCCGCCAGCAGACCTGCAGCTATGCCGCCATTCAGACGTGCCTTTCGATAAAGGTGCTATTCGACATGGCGCTCAGGCAAACGACCGGCTTCGTCGAGAGCCTGCTGCAGTTGGTTGGCCTCGACTGGACGGTGCCCGGCTTCAACACCCTGTCCCGCCGCCAGAAGACCGTCACCGCTGGCGCGGTCGCCCGAAACGCGGCCCTGCGCGCATCGAAATACCTCGGCCGTGCCCTGGGGCGACGATGGAGCGGATACCACCGCCGAAGCTGCGTCGAAACGAAGTTGCATTGTGTCAAACTCCTGCGCCAGAGGCTCATGGCGAGGGACTTCGACCGTCAGGTTGCCGAACTCCAGATCCGCATCGCCGTCCTGAACGGCTACACCGCGCTCGGCAGACCTGTCACGGAAGCTGTGGGACAAGTCCGTCCGGGGAAGGGGAACTTCGGACTTCAGCCGATTTGTGCAACAGGGCAACGCCAATGGATAACGAGAGAAATAATATGTGACGGGGCGGGATGGTGCTTGTTTTCCGCGTCGCCGTCCCCATCTGGGTAAGGACAACGTTATTCTCTGCGACCCTCTGCTCCCGTTTATCCGGCTTCAGTAGATCTCTCAGTCTGACTTTGCCGGGCTGCCGCATTCTGCGGGCAGCATCCAGAACAGGAGACCACGGATATGGCCAATGGCACCGTGAAATGGTTCAACACCACCAAAGGCTTCGGCTTCATCGAGCCGGCATCGGGCGGCAAGGATGTCTTCGTCCACATCTCGTCCGTCGAGCGCGCAGGCCTCACAGGCCTCGCCGATGCCCAGAAGGTCACGTATGACGTCGAATCCGGCCGCGACGGCCGCGAAAGCGCCATCAACCTCGCGCTTGCCTGACAGGATTGCTCGGGCGCCCCTGACCGGGTGCCCGATCGTCATGACCGTTCACCCTCACAACCCCGACACTGCCCTTGATGCCGCGTCACCTCTCTCGCGTGCTGGCACCGTACCGGTCACCTTGCAAGCCGGATCCCGTTCTATCGCCACCCCGAGGTGCTTCGGGACCATGACGCGCTGGTGCAGTCGAACCGCGTCACCTTGCGCGAAAGTCTGAGTTGCGCGCGCCTTGCGCTCTGGGACGAAACCGAAGGGCGGCTCGTGACATTTGCCGAGGCGGGGCGTCTGCCGGCCTGATCCGGAAACGAGCTCGCCTTGCCCATCCCCATGTTCGGAGAACATCATCATGGCGCGATTCACCACGGACGGCCAAACGGCCAGCGGTCGACCGCTGTTCAAGGACAAGCCGAAAAAGAAGCAGGCCGACCGCTCCTCTGACACACCGTCGGCGGTCCAGTTGGGCGTGCACGGCAGATACCAGATAAAATCCGGGCGACTGTCCGGGGAATATGTCGCCCGGGCCTTCCCGAAACCGCCCACGCACGCACGCGGGTTGATCGCGGAAGCCACGGGCGCGACCGAGGAAGCCGCGATTGCCGCCTTGCATGATGTCATCGACGCCCGCGAGGCTCAGAGGCACAAAGACCGCAGGGTCGACGATGGCACCGGGTTCACCGTGCCGAACATCGACGAATATCGGGAAGCGCTCGACCAGGTCACCCTGTCTCGCCCGCAGCGCGCGATGCTGTCGGCTTTGGCCCTCTCCGGTGACGAAGGCTTGACGGATCCGCAGATGGCGAGCGCGGCGGGCTACAAGTCGAAGACTTCTGCAAACCGCGCATTTGCGGCGGCTGGCCTCCTGATCGCGGCGTACCTGGCCATCGATGCGGCGACAGGGGCGCAAGAGGACGAGGTCACGGGGACGAACATCCTTGGTTTTCGCGGCAGTCCACAGACCAACGAGACGCCTGGAAGCCGGATACTCTATCCCGAACTGCGCGAAGTCCTGAGATCTGCCGGCTGACCGACAGGCGTGCCCGTTCGACACGCCAAGCCCTGTCTCAAGCTGACGTTTGGCGCAAAGCTCGAACGTCCGCTTTGGTGAAGGTTTTCTGATGCGGGTCGCGGCGTAACGGTGGCGTTGATGTGCGACCACGACCCGCGTTGGAAAACCTCCCAAGGAGGAAGCCGCGGGGGTGTTGGACAATCCTATGGGGAAAGTGCGC
>NZ_JASJOE010000057.1 GCF_030163755.1 Roseicyclus amphidinii | reverse complement strand
CGCCGGTGGCGCTGACCAACGTCCTGCAGAACCGGCGCGCGCGCCGATCCCGCCTCACCGCAAAGGGCGCAGAACCGGGCGCACCACCGGCCCCTGCGCCTCCGGCACCATGGCCGCCAGCGGCCCCACCCGGTCCGGGCGCATCACCGGGCGCAACGCGCGTGACGGGGGCGCGGTGCAATAGTCTTGCCTGCGCACCCAGTTGCGCATGTCCTCGCGCTTGCGGCTGGAATGGAACGGCCCCCAATCGGCGGCGACGCCGCGCATCCCCTCCGACACGACCCCGTCGCGCGGCACCGTGATCGCCATGATCCGCACCCCGCAGCGCAGGTTCGCGGGCCCGTTCAGCAGCGCCTCGCCGGTGCCCACCTCGCAATTGCGGTAACGCGCCGTGGGCGGCGCGATCTGCACCAGCCCGAACCAGAGCCCGCCGCCGCCCACCGCATCGGGGCGATGCGTGCTTTCATGCCAGGCCAGCGTCGACACCAGCCCCGCCCAGAAGGCCGCGCGCTGGCCGCGGTCCGCCTCCGGGTAGGCCGGGCACCAGGCGTCGATGTCGCGCGGCACCACCTCGAGCAGCGGCGCACCATGGCCGCGCAGCGCCGCCATGACCGCCGCGCTCCAGCGCGGTCCCCGCGGGTGATCGTCCCACCTGAGATCGGGCATCGCCCATGTCTCGCGCAGCACGGGCCGCAGGCTCCGCCCCGGCGCAAGCGCGCTCAGGGTCTCCGCGCCCGGATCATCGCCTTGCACCATCTGCATCTGCGCGGCGGTCACCGCAACGGGGGCGGACGGCACCGCATCGCCCCCGCCCTGCGCCAACACGCAGGCGGGCAAACAGGCCCAGACAAGGGCCGAAACGGCACTCAGGACGGCGCGGCAGCGCGACATGCGGTCCTCCCCAGGCAACACGCATGTCGCCCAGACTGCCCGCAAGGGGGCGTCATGGCAAGGAAAACGACCGCCGCGGGGTCAACCCCGGCAATAGGGTTGCGCCTGCATCCAGGCCCGCATGTCCTCGCGCTTGTGGCTCTGGCTCGGGTGCAGCGGCCCCCAGTCGGCCGCGACGCCGCGCGTGTTCTCGGCGATCACGCCGTCACGCGGCACCGTTGTCGCCCAGATGCGCAGCGCGCAGCTGACATTGGCCGCCCCATCCAGAAGCGCCTGCCCGCTGGTCGCCCGGCAGCCGTAGTGGCGCGCGGTGGCGGGGCTGATCTGCACCAGCCCGAACCAGCGCCCGCCGCCGCCGACGGCCTGTTCGTTCCAGGTGCTTTCATGGCGCGCCAGCGCCGACATCAGGCCCAGCCAGAACGCCGCGCGGCCCTCCTGGCCTGCATCGACATAACCGGGGCACCAGGCCTCGATATCGCCCGGCACCAGTTCGGGCAGGGCCGCGGCGTGGCTTTGCAACGCGGCATAGCCCGCGCGCTCCCACTCCGCCGATTGCGGGACATGGTCCCAGCGCATCACGTAGCCCTCTTCGGGCATGTCGCGGCTGCTCATGCCAGGGGCCATCCCGCAGCCCGACAAGGCCACCGCACACAGCGCCGCGCCCAGCGCGGCCTTCACGAAACCGGTCAAGGGCGACCCCCAGCCTTGTTGCAGACGCGCGCAGTTGCCCCCGCCGCGGCCCACCCCGCAAGCGCCGCGCCGCCGCGCCCCCGGTTTGGGCGGCAACCCGCCGATCGACACCCGCTTGCCCGCGCCGCGCCGCTGCCCTAAACCCGCCCTGTTCCGACGCAGGAGACCCGACAGATGCTCGACCTGACCTACGACACGCCCAAGCCCAAGGTGATCGCCGGCGCCAAGCACGACTGGGAGCTCGTGATCGGCATGGAGGTCCACGCCCAGGTCTCCTCCCGCTCCAAGCTCTTCTCGGGCGCCTCCACCCGCTTCGGCGCCGAGCCCAATTCCAACGTCGCCTTCGTCGACGCGGGCATGCCCGGCATGCTGCCCGTCATCAACGAATTCTGCGTCGAACAGGCCGTGCGCACCGGCCTCGGCCTCAAGGCGCAGATCAACCTGACCTCGGCCTTCGACCGCAAGAACTACTTCTACCCCGACCTGCCGCAGGGCTACCAGATCTCCCAGCTCTACCACCCGATCGTGGGCGAAGGCGAAGTGCTGGTCGAGATGGGTGACGGCACCGCCCGCGTCGTCCGCATCGAACGCATCCACCTCGAACAGGACGCCGGCAAATCCATTCACGACATGGACCCCGCCCTGTCCTTCGTCGACCTCAACCGCACCGGCGTCGCGCTCATGGAGATCGTCTCCCGCCCCGACATCCGCGGCCCCGAGGAAGCCGCCGCCTATGTCTCCAAGCTGCGCCAGATCATGCTCTACCTCGGCACCTGCGACGGCAACATGCAGAACGGCAACCTGCGCGCCGACGTGAACGTCTCCGTCTGCCGCCCCGGCGCCTACGAGCGCTACCAGGAAACGCAGGATTTCTCCCACCTCGGCACCCGCTGCGAGATCAAGAACATGAACTCGCTCCGCTTCATCCAGGCCGCCATCGAGCATGAGGCCCGCCGCCAGATCGCCATCCTCGAGGCGGGCGGGCAGATCGTGCAGGAAACCCGCCTCTACGACCCCGACAAGGGCGAAACCCGCTCCATGCGCTCCAAGGAAGAGGCGCATGATTACCGCTACTTCCCCGACCCCGACCTCCTGCCGCTCGAGATCGAACAGGCCTGGGTCGACGGCATCGCGGACAGCCTCCCCGAACTGCCCGACGCCAAGAAGGCCCGCTTCCTCGGCGACTACGGCCTGTCGGATTACGACGCCTCCGTCCTGACCGCCGATCTCGACGCCGCCCATTTCTTCGAGAAAACCGTGGCCGCCGCCGGTGACGGCAAGCTCGCCGCCAACTGGGTCATCAACGAGCTTTTCGGCCGCCTGAAAAAGGACGACCGCGACATCACCGCCTCGCCCGTCTCGCCCGACCAGCTCGGCCGGATCATCAAGCTGATCAAGTCAGACGCCATCTCCGGCAAGATCGCCAAGGACCTCTTCGAGATCGTCTATACCGAGGGCGGCGACCCCGACCAGATCGTCGAGGCGCGCGGCATGAAACAGGTCACCGACACCGGCGCCATCGAGGCCGCGGTCGACCGGATCATCGCCGAGAACCCCGACCAGGTCGAGAAGGCGAAACAGAACCCCAAGCTCGCCGGCTGGTTCGTGGGCCAGGTGATGAAGGCCACGGGCGGCAAGGCAAATCCAAAGGCCGTGAACGAGCTGGTGGCGGCGAAACTCGGGCTGTAAGCCATGCGCCGCCGCGACCCGCTCGGCACCCACAACGAACGGGTCAAACTCCGCGCGGGGTTTCTCAACGCGCTGGCCATCGGCTTTCTCGGCTTCGCTTTCCTGCGTCCCTTGATCGAAGGAACACTCTCGCTTAACCTCGTCACGGTAGCCTTCCTGCTGACCGCTCTGGCATTGCACGGCGTCGCGCACCATATCCTGCGCTACCTGGAGAAGGAGGATTGACATGACCGATCTCAGCCTTCTGGCCATCCCCGCCTTCGCGCTGGCGCTGGCCGCCTACCTCGTGTGGGACACCCGCCGCACCGCACGCCGCAACGAACGGGCGAACCACCCGGCGGAATGATCCCACACCCAACCCTTGCGCGCTCCGCACACCTCCCCTTAACCTCTGTCCAACCATAACGGGCAGAGATCACGAGTGACCGGGGGCGCGCGGGCGATGAACCACCTCTATTACGGCGACAACCTCTCCGTCCTGCGCGAAAGCATCGCGGACGAAAGCGTCGACCTGATCTACCTCGACCCGCCCTTCAACTCGAACGCCTCCTACAACGTGCTGTTCAAGGGGCCGTCGGGCAGTGAATCAGCCGCCCAGATCGAGGCTTTCGACGACACCTGGCACTGGACCGACGCCGCCGAGGAAGCCTTTGACGAGGTCCGCCGCTCGGGCAATGCCGAGGCCGCGACGATGCTGACCGCGATGCGGTCCTTCCTCGGCGAGAACGACATGATGGCCTATCTCGCCATGATGGCGGTGCGGCTTCTGGAATTGCACCGGGTGCTGAAGCCCACGGGGTCACTCTATTTGCACTGTGACCCGACAGCGAGCCATTACCTGAAGATATTGCTGGATGCGGTGTTTGGGGCGCGGTGTTTCAAGAACGAGATTGATTGGAAGCGCACCACCACGCACAGCGACAGCAAGACGTGGAGCAACAACGCAGATTGCATTCTTTTTTATACGAAAAGGGAGAAGGGGTTTACTTGGAACACCCCACGGGAACCGCACTCAGCCGATTACATTAAGTCGAAGTATGGCAACGACGACGGCGATGGGCGAGGGCCATACCAACTCGATAACATGACGAGCCCGAGTCCTCGGCCAAACATGATGTATGATTGGAAGGGATTTCCTTTTCCTGAAAAGGGTTGGCGCTACCAAAAGGAAACGATGGCACAACTCGATGCAGAGGGACGGATTTGGTATCCTAGAACCTCTGACGGTGAGTTAGACGTTTCAAGAAGACCGCGATTGAAGCGATACCTGGCAGAAATGGAAGGCGGAGTCATCGGAGATATCTGGACCGACATCCCGCCTCTCAACTCCCAAGCGAAGGAACGCCTCGGCTACCCCACCCAGAAACCCGTCGCCCTGCTCGAACGCATCCTCTCCGCCTCCTCCAACCCCGGCGACGTGGTGCTCGACCCGTTCTGCGGCTGCGGCACCACCGTCCATGCCGCCGAGAAACTGGGCCGCCAATGGATCGGCATCGACGTCACCCATCTCGCCATCGGCCTGATCGAGAAACGCCTGCGCGACGCCTTCGAAGGCGTGACCTTCACCACCCACGGCGTCCCGCAGGACCTCTCGGGCGCGCGCGACCTCGCCCGCCGCGGTCAGGAGGACCCGCGCTATTACTACGAGTTCGAGAAATGGGCCGTGGCCCTTCTCTCCGGTCAGCCCACCAAGCGCTCGGGCGACGGCGGCATCGACGGCAACCTCTATTTCGGCAAGACCGGCCGCGCCATCATCGAGGTGAAATCGGGCAAGGTCGGCACCCCCCAGATCGCCCGGCTGCGCGGCGCGATGGAGCGCCACCGCGCCGAGATCGGCGTCTTCCTCACCCTCGATCCCCCCAACAAGGGCATGGTGGCCGAGGCCGCCGCCGCGGGCTTCCACGAGGAAGAGGGGTTCACCCCCGTCCCCCGTCTCCAGATCGTCACCATCGAAGAGGCCTTGCAGCTGCGCGACCGCGCCGTCCGCCTGCCCGCCCGCCGCGACGACGCCTACAAGCGCGCCGCCCGCGAGGAAGACCGCGGCGCGCAGGGCAGTCTGGATATCTGAGGGGGCCGGACGCCACGCACGAAACCCGGCCCACCCGGCCTTTTTCGTGCGCCCATCGCGTATGTACGCGGTGTGTACGCCCTGTGTACGGGGTGTGACCGCCCCATCCATGCCCGTGCAGGCCCCTCACAGCCCCCTTGCCCGCGCGCCCTCCGCCCGGCTAAACCGCTCCGGAACGAGAGGACCGCCAATGCCCCGCCCCATGCCCCGATACGAGTACAAGCTTGTCCCCGCCCCGGAAAAAGCCAGCAAGCACAAGGGCTTGAAGGGCGCGGCCAATTTCGCCGCCACGCTGGAGGACATCCTGAACGAGCTGGGGGCCGAGGGGTGGCACTACCTGCGCGCCGACACCCTCCCCCAGGAGGAGCGGTCGGGCCTCACCTCCAGGGTAACGACCTACCGTAACCTCTTGGTTTTCCAACGGGAATTGCCCGAGGTCGAGGCCGGTCCCGCCCCGGAACCGACGCAGGAACCCGCCCCCGAAGAGACCGAGGACGAGCCCAGCCTCGCCAACCTCTTCGCCGACCCGGATGAAACACCGGAAATCGACGATAAACCAAGGGGTTAGTCGCTGATCTTCAGCGCCAGCGCGTGAATCTCCGCGACCAGCTCGCGCCCCAGCGCCGCATGCACCGCCCGGTGCCGCTCGATCCGTCCAAGCCCTTGGAAAGCCTCGCTTTCTATCGTCACCCGGAAGTGGCTTTCGCCCCCTTCCTGGTAGCCCGCGTGCCCCCTGTGCCGCTCGCTCTCGTCCACCACGCTCAGCGCCCGCGGCGCAAAGGCCTCGCGCAACCGTGTCTCGATTCTCTGTGTCCGCGTCACCAAATCCGCTCCTCGCCTCTTCACCTCGGCCTCCAAAAGACTAAACTCCCCGTTCCGAGTCGAGAAGGGCACGCCATGACCGCCAAAGACCCATTCAACTTCGACCTCCGCGTCTCGACCGACAAGAAGAAACGTCGCTCGGGCCGCCGCGGGATGTCCGGGGCCTTCGAGACCTCGCAGCGCGTCTGCGAGCACGAGGGCTGCGAGGAACCGGGCCAGTATCGCGCGCCGAAAAGTCCCGATAATCTCGAGGATTACAAGTGGTTCTGCCGCGAGCATGTCCGCGAATACAATCTCAAGTGGAACTTCTTCGAAGGCACAACCGAAGCCGAGATGGAGGCCCAGCTCGACCGTGACCGCGTCTGGGACCGGCCCACCAAGCCCTTCAAGAAATCCGTCGAGGAAAAGGCCTGGGCGCGGCTCGGCATCGACGATGCGCACCAGGTGCTGGGCGGCAACGCCACCCGCAACCCCGGCCGCTCCAACGGCGGCGGGCGCAAGCTGCCGCCCACCGAGCGCAAGGCGATCGAGATCCTCGAGGTCACCGACCGCGCCACCAAGGCCGAGATCCGCAAGAGCTACAAGGCGCTGATCAAGGTGCTGCACCCCGACATGAACGGCGGCGACCGCTCCGACGAGGACCGCCTGCAGGAAGTCGTCTGGGCCTGGGACCAGCTGAAGGACAGCCGCAACTTCGCCGATTGAGGCGCGCGCGCCCCGTCTACTCCGTTTCGCAAACATCCCCGCCCATTGCCCGACAGGCGGCTTTGCCGCCGAAAGGGGAGGCTCCCGCACTCTCCACCCGCGCAACCGCCGGGACCCCGGGCAGACCCGCCCACACAAGCCCCCGCGCCGCGCGCGCGGCGCGCCCCCGGCGACGACGCAGTCGGCGCAAACCCAAAGCACAGACCATGACCCATGTCAGAACCCTGATCCTCGGCGCCGGTGCGGCGGGCATGATGTGCGCGGGCCATGCCGGCCCCGACGCGCTGGTGATCGACCATGCGAAAGCGCCGGGCGAGAAGATCCGCATCTCGGGCGGCGGGCGCTGCAATTTCACCAACCTGCACACTGCGCCCGAGAATTTCCTGTCGGAGAACCCGCATTTCTGCAAATCCGCTCTCAGCCGCTACACGCAGTGGGATTTCCTCGACCTCGTCACGCGCCACGGCATCCCCTGGCACGAGAAGACCCTCGGCCAGCTGTTCTGCGACCGCTCCGCCAAGGACATCATCGCCCTGCTGCGCGCCGAGATGGGCGCGACCCCCCTCTGGCTCGAGACAGCCGTCAATGGGATCGCCCATGACGGCACCCGCTTCCGCGCCGATCTCACCCGCGCGGGCACGCCCGTCACCGTCACCGCCGATCACCTCGTGTTGGCCACGGGCGGCAAGTCGATCCCGAAGATGGGGGCCACCGGGCTGGCCTACAGGATCGCCGAGCAGTTCGGCCACCGCGTGACCGAGACGCGGCCCGCGCTTGTGCCGCTGACCTTCGACGAGGCACAGAAGGCGGTCTTCGCCGGGCTTGCAGGCACCGCGGTCGACACGCGGATCACCTGCAACGGCACGGGTTTCGACGAGGCGACGCTTTTCACCCACCGCGGCCTCTCGGGGCCCGCGGTGCTTCAGATCTCGTCCTACTGGCGCGAGGGCGACAGCCTCGCGCTGCGGCTCCGGCCCGACCTGGACCTGTTCGCGCATCTGCGCGCGCGCAGGTCCGAGGCGGGCGCGCGGGCCCTTGCGACGGCACTTGCCGAGGTCCTGCCGAAGAAACTGGCCCAGCATCTCTCGGAGGCCTGGGCCCTCGACGGCAATCTGGACGACCAGTCGGACGCGGCGCTGCGGGCGCTCTCGGACCGGATGGAGGGCTGGAGCCTGACCCCCACCTCCTCCGAGGGCTACCGCACGGCCGAGGTGACGCTGGGCGGCGTGGCCACCGACAGGGTCAGTTCGAAGACCATGGAATCGGCGCTGGTTCCGGGGCTCTTCATCATCGGCGAGCCGCTGGACGTCACCGGATGGCTGGGCGGCTACAATTTCCAGTGGGCCTGGTCCTCGGGCGTGGCGGCGGGGCGCGCCATCGCGGCGCGCTGAGGGTCAGTCGCGCCAGAAGGTCACCGTGAACAGCACGAAGACCGCCATCAGCTCCAGCCGCCCGATCAGCATCGCCGCCGACAGGATCCATTTCGCGGTGTCGTTCAGCCCCGCGAAATTGCCCGCCGGCCCGATCTCAGGGCCAAGACCCGGCCCGATGTTGCCCAGCGCCGTGGCCGCCCCCGAGACCGCCGTGATGACGTCGAGCCCGGTCAGCGCCAGCAGGATGGCGACGATCACCAGCGTCACGAAGAAGAGCGCGAAGAAGGCCATGACCGAGGACAGGATCTCCTCGGCGACCGGCCGCCCCTCGTAGCGCGGCTCGAAGACGCCATGCGGGGCGTAGAGGCGGCGCACCTGGGTCGAGATGGAGGCGAACAGCAGCTGGTAGCGGAAGATCTTGATCGAGCAGGAGGTGGACCCGGCGCAGCCCCCGATCAGGCCGATGAAGAAGAACAGCACCACCGGCACCGGCCCCCAGAGCTGGTAGTCGACCGAGGCATAGCCCGTCCCCGAGATGATCGAGGTGACGTTGAAGATCCCTTCGCGGAACCCGTGTTCCCAATTGTCGCCGTTCACCGCCACCCGGTAGAGCGTGAGCGCGATGGTCAGAACCAGGATCGTGGCGACATAGGCGCGGATCTGGCTGTCGACCAGGATCGGCCGCGCGGTACCCGCGACCAGCTGGATGTAGCGCACGAAGGGCAGGCTTGCGAGGATCATGAAGACCGCCGCGACATATTCCAGCGGCCCCTGGAACGCCCCGAAGGAGGCGTCGCTGCTGGAAAACCCGCCCGTGGACAGGGTTGTCAGCGCATGGATCAGCGCCTCGAAGGGCGGCATGCCGAGCGCGAGGTAACTCAGCCCGCACAGCACCGTCAGCGCCACGTAGATCACCGAGATGCGGGCCGCGATCTCGGTCGCGCGGGGCAGGATCTTGCCCATCGTGTCGAAGGCTTCCGAACGGAAGATCTGCATCCCCCCGACCCGCAGCTCGGGCAGGAAGACCATGGCGACCACGATGATGCCGATGCCGCCGAACCATTGCAGCATGGCGCGCCACAGGTTCAGGCCCGCGGGCAGCGTCTCGAGCCCGGTGAAGACGGTCGAGCCGGTGGTGGTCAGGCCCGACATCGCCTCGAAGACGGCGTCGACGAAGCGCGCTTCGGTCGCGCCTAGGACAAAGGGGATGGCGCCGAAGACCGGCAGCACGATCCAGACCCCCGTGGTCAACAGGAAGGTCTGGCGGATCGACAGGCCGCGGCTGACCGCATTGGCGCAGGCCAGCGTCACCAGCAGGCCGACCATCACGGTGATCGCCGCCGCCTCGGCGAAGGCGCCCCAGTGGCCGTTGCCGAGGGCCAGGTCGAGGGCCAGCGGCACGCACATCGCCACCCCGAGGCTCAACACCATCAGGCCTATCACGTAACCCACGGGTCGGACATCGAACATGGGCGGAGCGTTGGACCGCCCCCGCGCGACTGTCAAGCGCGGGCGGGGGCGGGATGTGCGGGGACAGGCGGGCCTCAGCCGCGGTGGATGAGGCTGGCGAAGAGATGCGGATCGAGGCTGGCCTGGGCAAAGGTCTCGCCCTCGGTCAGCACGCTGACGGCATCATGGCTGTGGAGGCTTTCCTGGTGGCTGGCCACCACGCGGAAATCGGCGACGCGGGCGTCGGCGTGCAGCCGCTCGGCGAAAAGGCGCGCGGCATCCTCGACGAAGATCGGGTTGGCGGCGTTCAGCTCGGCGAAGGCCTGCTCGTCCTCGCGCTTGACCATGACCTGCGTCTCGGTGGGGACAGCTGCGCGGGCCATCTCGATCAGGTCCTCGAACCACAGGCAGCCCTGCCCCTCGGCCACCTCGACCGAGATCCGCGCGACGGAGCGCTGCGAATGCGGCGTGGCCAGCTGGTTGCGGGTCGCCCGCGCGTGCTCCGACAGTTCCAGCGAGCAGGGGCAGGTCGAGGAATAGACGTAGTCGAGATGGACAAGCTTCTGACGCACCCCGTCACGCTCCACCAGTTCCAGCGCGATGTCGTAATACTGGTAGCCCGACAGGCCCGAGCGCAGGCTTTTCACCTTCGCCGGAAAGCTCAGGCGCATCTGGATGCGGGCGTCGAAGCTTTCGAGGTCGGACTTGTAATCGTCGAGCGCGGCTTCGATCACCTCGAAGCTGAAGGTCTTTTCGGCATGGGCATAGAAGGACCGCATGATGCGGCTCATGTTGATGCCCTTCTTGTCCGCCTCGAGGCTGACGGTGCCGGTCACGCTGGTTTCCAGCGTCAGGTCGCCGTTGTCGCGGGTGTGGTAGTTGATCGGCAGGCGGAAGTTGGAAATTCCAACGTGCTGGATCTGCCGGTTCGCGCCCCGGATCAGCGAGGACGGCCCGTTCTGAAGGTCCGGCAGCGTCTCCTTGTAGGCGGCGTCGGTGCGGAACTCGGAGGGGTAGTCGCGGCGGAACTCGGGGTAGCCATCACCCACCAGCCGCGCGATGGCAGGGTCCAGCGCGGCGATCTCGGCCTCGGTCGCCTCGGCGGCCCATGCCTTGAGGCGGGCCAGCGCGGTTTCGGCCTCGGCGCGGCTCGGCGCTTCGGTCATCTCGGTCACGTGGATGTTCATCTTGGTCGTCCCTTTCCACCCGGTCACGGGGTGCCAAGATAGGTGTGCCGGGGCGGCTTCCCAATCTTGTCGTTCGGAAATTTTACGCTACCGGCCCTGAAACGGATCAGATTCCGTGCAATCATTTACCCGGTTTCGTGGCAGCGGCGGTCGCGCCGCGGCATCTTTCGACGAAACGCGACAGGATCAGCCGCGGCACGGTGACGTCCTCGGCCAGGCAGGCAGCCGTCAGCGCCTCGGCCTCGGAGGGGGCGAAATAGCCACGGTGCTTGTAGATCTCGATGCGGTTGGCGAAATTCTCGCCCTGCGCCTCGGGGTGGAACTGGGTGGCGTAGACATTGGCCCCCGCCCGGATCATCTGGAACGGGCAGGTGTCGGAGGCGACGAGGTGGACCGCACCCTCGGGCAGCGCCTCGACCGCTTCCTTGTGGCCGACAAGCGCGCGGAAGCTGCCGGGCAAACCGGCCAGCAGCGGGTCGGCGGCCCCCGCCTCGGTCACCTGGCAATCGACGCCGCCGATCGGCTCGCCGTAGCGACCCTTGCCCACCGGCGCGCCCAGCGCCGCGCCGAGGATGCCCATGCCGTAGCAACAGCCCAGAAAGGGCATGTCGCGGGCCAGAACCTCGGGCATCAGGCCCATCACATCGGCCTCGATCCGCGCCTCGAGCGGGTCTTTCGTGTCGGGCGGGTCGCTGACGCAGCCCGGCCCGCCGCCCACGATGATGCCCGCGTAATCGCCCAGCGACAGCGCGGGCAGCGGGCGTTGGTCGAGGCGGATGCGATGCACCTCGGCCGCCGCCAGCCCGCCGCGTGCGAGGAAGGCGCCGAACTCCTCGTCGGCGGCCTCGGTCTCGGGGCGGAGCTGGAGGACGAGGAAGGGCCTCATGCGGCCTGCCGCTTGCGGTCGAGGGTCTTGGCCATGACCGCGTTGGGCAGGCGGACGCCGTGGCGCTCCACCTCCTGCCGTTTCTCGACACGCCAGCCGCGCCGCGCGAAGAAGCGTTCGGCCAAGAGGCTCGCCTCGGTCTCGAGCCGGGTCAGCCCCGCGGCGCGCGCGCGCCCCTCGAGCACGGCATAGAGGGTTTCGGCCACCCCCTGCCCCATCGCCTCGGGCGCGACATAGGCGAAGTCGAGCCAGCCGGTGCCAAGGTCGAGCGTCATGAACCCGAGCAGCCGGTCGTCCCTCTCGGCCAAAATCGTGTCGGCCTCGATCAACCGGCGGCGCCAGTCCTCGCCGTTCGGCGGGGCGGGCGACCAGGCGGCGCGCTGCGCCTCGGTATACTGCGCCGCCGTCCCCTCGCGCACCGCGCGGTGGAAAAGCGCGGCCAGCCCCGGCGCGTCGGTGACGCGGCAGGGCCGGATGATCAGCCCGTTCATGCGCCCGCGGCCGCCAGCGCGGCGGTCAGGTCGGCGATCAGGTCCTCGGGGTCTTCGAGGCCGACCGACAGCCGCACCAGCCCGCGGGTGATGCCGAGCGCCTGGCGCTGCTCTTCGGTCAGGCGCTGGTGGGTGGTGGTGGCGGGATGGGTGATGATGGATTTCGCATCGCCGAGATTGTTGGAGATCGTGATGATCTCGAGCGCGTTGAGGAAGCGGAAGGCCGCCTCCTGCCCGCCGTCGAGGTCCAGCGCGATCACCGTGCCGCCGGTCTCCATCTGCCGCGCCGCAAGCGCGCGCTGCGGGTGGCTGTCAAGGCCGGGAAAGATGACGCGGGCAAGGCCCGGCTGCCCCTCCAGCGCCTCGGCGATCCGTTGCGCCCCCTCGGCCTGCGCGCGGCAGCGCAACTCGACGGTTTCGAGCGACTTCAGCATCACCCAGGCGTTGAAGGGCGACATCGCGCCCCCGGTGTGCTTGAGATAGGGCTCGACCGTCTTGCGGATGAACTGCTTGCTGCCAAGGATCACGCCGCCAAGGCAGCGCCCCTGCCCGTCGATATGCTTGGTCGCGGAATAGACCACCACATCGGCCCCAAGGCCGAGCGTGTCCTGGAAGACGGGCGTGGCGAAGACATTGTCGACGATCACCAGCGCGCCCGCGGCATGCGCCAGCCGCGAGACGGCGGCGATGTCGATGACCTCGAGCGTCGGGTTCGAGATCGACTCGAAGAACACCGCCTTGGTGTCCGGGCGGATCGCTGCCTCCCATTGCGCAAGGTCGGTGCCGTCGACGAAGCTGACCTCGACGCCGTAGCGCGTCAGCACCTCTTCGAGGATGTAGAGACACGAGCCGAAGAGCGCGCGGGCCGCGACCACATGGTCGCCCGCCCTGAGCATCGAGACCAGCGCGCCGTTGACCGCGGCCATGCCGCTGGCGGTGGCAAAGGCATCCTCGGCCCCTTCCAGAGCGGCGATGCGGTCCTCGAACATCCGTACCGTCGGGTTGCCGTAGCGGGCGTAGATGTATTCGTCCGGCCCCGTCTCGATGAAGCGCGCCTCGGCGGCCTCGGCGCTGTCATAGACGAAGCCCTGCGTCAGGAACAAAGCCTCGCTCACCTCGCCATATTGGCTGCGGCGGGTGCCGGAATGCACCGCGCGGGTGCGATTCTTCCACGTCTTTGCCGGGGTTGCGTCGGTCATGCCCCTGTCCTTTCCTCTCTGGCCCCGGCACGAGCCGGAGGCGAAAACGGTCGGGGGCGAGCGGAAGGCTGGGCGTCCACGACCTCTTTAGCGGTTTCTTTAGCGTGGCCCGCAATCCGGTTCACAAATCGCCACGTGGGAGATTGGCTACGCCGGGACGCGGCAATCGTCAAGCGGGGCTGCGTGGCGGCGCGGTCACGTCACGGAAATGTCGCGGCAGTTTAGCCAAAGTGTTGCGGTCGCGCCCTACCCCGGCGGCAGATGTGGCAGGGGGCAGGCGACATGGCGCTTTTGTCCGTGGATGCAGGCAAGGCGGGCTGGACCGCCCGCGGCGACCTTGGCGCGGCGCTGGCGGTGCTGCCGCGGGGCGCGACCCTGACGCTCATGGTCCACGGCTTCCGGTTTTCCCCTTTCGAGCCCGCGCATGATCCGCATGGTCACATCCTGTCGCTCGCCCCGCGCCGCGATTGCTGGAAGGCGGCAAGCTGGCCGCGGCACCTGCATCTGGACCGGCCCGGCGCGGGGCTCGGCATCGGCTTCGGCTGGCACGCGCGCGGGCGGCTCGACCGGGTGGCGGCGCGCGCCTTCGTCGCGGGCGAGACGCTGGCCGGGCTGATCCGGGCGATCAACGCCGCGCGCCCCGACCTTTCGGTGACGCTGATGGCGCATTCGCTGGGCGCGCGCGTGGCGCTGGCGGCGGTGGCCGAGCTGCCCGCGCGCCATGTCGACCGGATGATCCTGATGTCGGGCGCGGAATACCGCGATCTTGCGCGCGCCGCGCTGGCCGGGCCGGGGGGCCGAGGGGTGCAGGTGCTCAACGTCACCTCGGGCGAGAACGCGGCCTTTGACGCGCTGTTCCGTCTCTGCGTGCCCGCGCCGCGGCTGGGGGACTGGCCGCTTTCGGCGGGGCTGCCCCGCCTGCCCGGCTGGACCGACCTGCGCATCGACTGCCCGCGCCAGCGCGCGCTGCTGCGGCGGATGGGCTTTCCGACACGCCCGCCCGCGACGCGCGTCTGCCATTGGTCCACCTACCTCAGGCCGGGCCTGTTCCGGCTCTATCGCGCCGCCTCGGGCCCCGCGGGGGCCGCGCTGCTGGCGCGTCTCGACGCCGCCCTGCGCGAAGCCCTGCAAGACCCCCGGCCGCGGCCGGGACACGCGGATCGGCCCCGCGGCCGCGGGTCTTTTCCACCGCCCCGCATCTTGCATGACGCTCCGACAGGCACGATCTGCCGATAGACTGGCGGGAAACCACCAGCGCGCGTTGCAATGTCTGGTTTTTGTGAGGAAACCTTTCTAACGTGACGATCGCAACCGGCAAATGACCGACGGGGACGGTATGAGTTCGAGTTTTCTTCAAGGCGTCAGCTTTTTCGCCCTCGTGGTCATCGTCATGATGGCCAGCTTCCGCGGCTTCGGGGTGCTCTGATGTCGAAGCGGTACGGCGGAGAGTTCAGCCCCACGGGCCAACGCGACGCGGGCACCCCGCGCGAGAGCGTGACCGCCGACCGGCTGGAGGTGCCCAGCTTCAAGGGCCGCAAGCCGATGCGCCACGGCGCGAAACTCAACATGCTCTTCGTGCTGGCGCTGCTGCCGCTGGCCACCGCCTTCTTCCAGCCGGTGACGGCGATGGCCGTGGACCTTCTGGGCGCGGGGGCGCTGATGCTCTCGGCCTGGCTGACCCGCGACGGGGTGCGCGCCGAGGATGCCTTCGCCGAGCGCAAGGTCGCCCGCCGCCCGGCGATCCCGCGCAAGATCTTCGGCGCGGTGCTGATGGGGGCGGGCGTGGGCCTTGTGGTCTTCGGCGGGCAATGGAACATCGCCGCGGCCGTGGTCGTGGGCGCGATTGCAGGGGCGCTTCACCTTGGTGCCTTCGGGCTTGACCCGCTGGCCGACAAGGGGCTCGAGGGGATGGACCGCCACCAGACCGACCGCATCGCCCGCAAGATCGACGAGGCCGAAGCGGTGCTCGACCAGATGACCGACGCCATCAAGCGCGCCCGCGACCGCCAGCTCGAGACCCGCGTCAGCGCCTTCGAGGAGACCGCCCGCGCCATGTTCCGCCAGGTCGAGGCCGACCCCCGCGACCTTGCCGGCGCGCGGCGCTACCTTGGCGTCTACCTGCAGGGCGCGCGCGATGCGACGGTGCAGTTCGCCGATCTCTACGCGCGCGGCCGCGACCCGCAGATCCGCGCCGATTACATCGCGTTCCTTGACGATCTGGAAACCAATTTCGCGCGTCGCACCCGCGCGATGCTGACCGACGACCGCACCGATTTCGACATCGAGACCGAGGTTCTGCGCGAGCGCCTGAACCGTGAAAACCTGCATATCGAGTGACAAGGACCGAGCCCCATGACCACTGAAATCCGCCAGCAGGCCGAAGAGGCCGCCAAGCTCGTCGACGAGTTGAACGCCATCGTGCTGCCCGAACCCTCGGCCGATCTCGTGCCGCTGCCCGCCGCCGACGCCCCCACCGCCGAGGAAATCCGCAAGCGCGTGGCCGAGATCGACATGACCGATACCAACTCGATCGTGTCCTTCGGCTCGGCGGCGCAGGCCGAGTTGCAGCAGATCAGCCAGTCGATGCTGCAGGGCGTCAAGAACAAGGACGTGGGCCCCGCGGGCGACAGCTTGCGCGAAATCGTCGGCACGATCCGCGGCTTCTCGGTCGACGAGCTGGACCCGAACCGCAAGCAGAGCTGGTGGGAGCGGCTGTTCGGCAAGGCCAAGCCGATCCACAACTTCATCGCCAAATACGAGGAAGTGCAGGACCAGATCGACCGGATCACCGAGAACCTTCTGAAGCATGAACACACGCTGATGAAGGACATCAAGTCGCTCGACCTGCTCTACGAGAAGACGCTCGATTTCTATCACGAGCTGGCGCTCTACATCGCCGCCGGCGAAGAGAAGCTGCGCGAGCTGGACGCGGAGACCATCCCCGCCAAGGAGGCCGAGGTGCAGGCCGCCCCCGAGGATGACCAGGTCCTCAAGGCGCAAGAGCTGCGCGACCTGCGCGCCGCCCGCGACGACCTGGAACGCCGGGTCCATGACCTCAAGCTGACGCGGCAGGTGACGATGCAGTCGCTGCCCTCGATCCGGCTGGTGCAGGAGAACGACAAGTCGCTGGTGACCAAGATCAACTCGACGCTGGTGAACACCGTGCCGCTGTGGGAAACCCAGCTGGCGCAGGCCGTGACGATCCAGCGATCCACCGAGGCCGCGAAAGCGGTGCGCGAGGCGACGGACCTGACCAACGAGCTTCTGACGCAGAACGCCGCCAACCTGCGCGAGAGCAACCGCATCGTGCGCGAAGAGATGGAGCGCGGCGTCTTCGACATCGAGGCGGTGAAACAGGCCAATGCCGAGCTGATCGCCACGATCGAGGAAAGCCTGCAGATCGCCGACGAGGGCAAGCGCCGCCGCGCCGAGGCCGAAGCCGAGATGCAGCGCATGGAGACCGAGCTGCGCGACACGCTCTCGGCGGCGTCCTCGCGCGCAAGCGGTGCCGCGGGCGCGGCCACCGGTTCGGGCGCGACCCCGCCCCCGCCCCCGGCGGGCTGACGGGCGATGATGCGGCGCCCGCTGACATTTCTTCTGACGGGCGCCGCGGCGCTGATGCTCGGGGCCTGCGTGATGACGCCCGCCCCCGATGTCTCGCCCCGGCCCGAGACCCGCGCCGAGGCGCCCGGCCCCTCGGCCGAAAGCGCCGCCTTCGCGCGCTATTACCGCGGCGTCGAGGCGCGGCTGGTGTCCGACGGGCTGTTGCGGACCGATGACGGGCTGACCGACGCGCCCTTCACCGCCGCCACGCTGGCCGAGAATTTCGAGCGCATCGCGCTTTACGACGAATACACGCTGTCGGGCGGACGCTTCATCCAGCGCCAGACCCCCGCGCGCCTGCGCCGCTGGGAGGAACCGGTGCGCATCCAGGCGCATTTCGGCCCTTCGGTCGATGCCACCCAACGGGCCGAGGACCGCTCGATCCTGGGCACCTATGCCGCCCGGCTCGGACGGGTGACGGGCCATCCGGTCACGACCGTGTCCTCGGGCGGCAATTTTCACGTGCTCTACCTGAACCGCGACGAACAGATGACGGCCGGCGCGCTGGTGCGCCGCCTCGTGCCCGGCGTCGGCCCCGAGACCCTGGCCGAGATCGAGGCGCTGCCGCGCTCGACCTTCTGCTCGGTCTATGCCTTCTCGCAGACCGGCGGCCGGCCGGTCTATGTCGCCGCCGTGGCGATCATCCGCCACGAACACCCCAGCCTGTTGCGCCGCTCCTGCGTGCATGAAGAGGTGGCGCAGGGCCTGGGCCTGCCCAACGACAGCCCCACGGCGCGGCCCACGATCTTCAACGACGACGAGGAATTCGCGCTGCTGACGCGCCATGACGAGCTTCTGCTGCGCATCCTCTACGACCCCCGCCTGCAACCCGGCCTCGAACCCGCCGAAGCGCGCGCGCCCGTGCGCCGCATCGCCGAAGAGCTGCTGGGCGGGCCCAGTTGAGTTGACCCCATAGTTCAAAGATCCCCTCGGAAGGAGGCCCCGACATGCCCTTCATGGATTTCCTCAAAGGCCAGTTCATCGATGTCATCGAGTGGACCGACGACAGCCGCGACACCATGGTCTACCGCTTCGAGCGCTACGGCCACGAGATCAAGTACGGCGCCAAGCTGACCGTGCGCGAGGGGCAGGTCGCGGTCTTCATCCACGAGGGGCAGCTGGCCGACATCTTCACTCCCGGTCTCTACATGCTCGAGACCAACAACATGCCGATCATGACGAGCCTCCAGCACTGGGACCACGGCTTTGCCTCGCCCTTCAAGTCGGAGATCTATTTCGTCAACACCAACCGCTTCACCGATCTGAAATGGGGCACGAAGAACCCGATCATGCTGCGCGATCCGGAGTTCGGGCCCACGCGCATCCGCGCCTTCGGGACCTACACGGTCAAGGTGGCCGACGCCGGGCGCTTCATGACCGAGATCGTGGGCACGGACGGCGAGTTCACCACCGACGAGGTGACCTTCCAGATCCGCAACATCATCGTGCAGCAGTTCAGCCAGGTGGTCGCGGGCTCCGGCATCCCGGTGCTCGACATGGCGGCCAACACGGGCGAGTTCGGCAAGCTGGTCGCGGGGCGCATCTCGGACACGATCGACCAGTACGGGCTGACGCTGCCCGAGCTCTACATCGAGAACATCTCGCTGCCCCCCGCGGTCGAGGAGGCGCTGGACCGGCGCACCTCGATGGGCGTGGTGGGCGACCTGGATCGCTACACCCGGTTCCAGACCGCCGAGGCGATGCGCGCGGCCGCCGATGCGCCGGGCGGCAGCGGCATGGGCGAGGGTCTCGGCATGGGGATGGGCATGGCGATGGCGGGCCAGTTCGCGCAAGGCTTCGGCGGTGGGCAGGCGCCGCCGCACCAACCTCACCAGGCGGCCCATGCCGCCCCGCCCCCGCCGCCGGTGGAACATGTCTGGCACATCGCCGAGAACGGCCAGACCAAGGGCCCGTTTTCCAGGGCCGACCTGGGGCGGATGGCCGCCACGGGCGAGTTGACGCGGCAGAGCTTCGTCTGGACCCAGGGGCAGGACGGCTGGAAGACGGCCGACGAGGTGACCGAGCTGGCACAGCTCTTCACCGTCATGCCGCCCCCCCCGCCCCCGCCGCCGGCCTGACCGGTCGCCGCGCGGCGACCGGCAAGGGGG
>NZ_JASJOE010000056.1 GCF_030163755.1 Roseicyclus amphidinii | reverse complement strand
GAGGCCGAGGCGGCCGCGGCCGCTCTGCGCGCGGCCGCCGAAGCGCCCGACCTGCCGCGGCGCTACCGTGACCTCGCCATGCTCAAGGCCGAGATGATGGCCCCTTCCGAGCCTGATGCTGCGCGGCTGATCCTTGGTGCCCTGGCCGAACCGGGCGCGCCCTTCGCGGCGCTGGCCGAGGAGCAGCTGGCGCTTCTGGATATCCGCACCGGCGATCTGGAGGCCGGGATCGACCGTCTGCGCAGCCTTGAACGCAGCGCGGCGGCGACGCCGGGCTTGCAACAACGGGCGTCTCAGTTGATTGTGGCTCTCGAGGCGGGGTCCGTGCTCGTCGACACCGCGCCCGAACCGCCCGCCGAGGTTGAAGTGGGGGCCGCGGTCGAGGCTGAAGGCGCACCCGCTCCAGCGGCCGCGGACGCGGTTGAACGGGACGCGGCGGACGAGGGCGCGACAGCTCCGGACGCAGAGGGCGCAGAGGCCGGGGCGACCCCCGAGACCCCTGCCGCACAGGATTGACGGCCGTCAGGGCGACGGCACAACAGGAAGGCCGAGGCGCATGACCGTGGTCGAGGGCAGAGCAGAGGGCACCACCGAACGCACGGGCGCAAGCCGGTCGGGATCGGCCCGCATCGCCGACTGGGGCATGGCGGCCCTGATCGTTCTGGCCCTGTCGGGCTGCGAACGCGAGGTGATCCTTCCCGGTGAACGCTTCGACACCCGCACCGCGCTGGACGCGACGCTTGCGGGGGAGGACGGGCGCAGCGCCGCCACCCTTGCCGCCGCCGACACCGACGCCGCCCGGCCGATCAGCCTGCCCGCAGCCGAGCGCCTCGGCGACTGGCCCAGCCGCGGGTACAACGCGGTCAACCGCCTGCCGCATGCGACGCTCTCGGCCACCCCGGCCGAGGTCTGGGCGACGGATATCGGCGCGGGCAACACGCGCCGCAACCGCATCGCCGCCGACCCGGTGGCGGCGGGTGGCCTTGTCTACACCATCGACGCCGACGCCCAGCTGCAGGCGACCGCCCTGTCCGGCGGCGCGCCCGCCTGGGTCGCAAGCCTCGTTCCCGATTTCGACCGTGGCGGCAATGCCTCGGGCGGCGGCCTGGCCGTGTCAGGTGACCGGCTCTTCGCAACCACGCCCTATGGCGAGCTGATAGCGCTGCAGGCGCAGACCGGCGCGGTGATCTGGCGGCAGCGGCTCGGCACGCTTCTGGGCGCGCCGACCGTCTCGGGCGGGATCGTCTATGTCGTCGGCCGCAACTCCGAGGCCTGGGCCATCGACGCCGATGACGGCCGCCTGCGCTGGCGCGTGCCCAGCAGCGACGCGCCTGCCGTTCTTGTCGGCGGTGCTGCACCGGCCGTGGCCGACGGTCGCGTGATCTTCCCCTTCCCCTCGGGCGAGATCGTGGCCGCGATGCCCAACACCGGTGGCACCTTGTGGAATTCCTTTGTCGCGGGCGGGCGGCTCGGCACGGCCTATGCCAGCGTGAACGACATCACCTCGGACCCCGTGGTGGTCGGCGGCACGATCTACGCGGGCAACCAGTCGGGCCGCGTGGTGGCGATGAACGCCCGCACCGGCATCCGGCAATGGACCGCGACCGAGGGGGCTTATTCCCCGGTTCTGGTCGCCGGTGGGTCGCTGTTCTTCGTGTCGGACCGCAACGAGCTGATCCGGCTGGACGCCGAGACCGGCGCGCGGGTCTGGGGCACCGAGCTGCCCTTGTTCGAGGCCAACCGCGAGCGGCGGCGCAAGGCGGTTTTCACCCATTTCGGCCCGATCCTTGCGGGCGGGCGGCTGGTGATCGCCTCGGGCGACGGCGAGATCCGCATGTTCTCGCCCGAAAGCGGCGCGCTTGTCGGCACCCTGCCGCTGCGTGGCGGCGCGGCCTCGGCCCCCATCGCCGTGGGCGACACGCTTCTGGTGGTCAGCACGGACGGCAGGCTGCACGCCTATCGCTGAGGCGGCCGCGAGCTGTCGCATCCGTGGAAAGAAAAAGGGCCGCGCAATGACGCAGCCCTTGTCATGTCATTCCCACTCGATCGTGCCGGGCGGCTTCGAGGTGATGTCATAGGTCACCCGGTTGATCCCCTTCACCTCGTTGATGATCCGCGTCGCGGTCTCGCCAAGGAAATCATGGGTGAACGGGTAGTAATCCGCCGTCATCCCGTCGATCGAGGTGACCGCGCGCAGCGCGCAGGCGAAATCATAGGTCCGCCCGTCGCCCATCACGCCCACGGTGCGCACCGGCAGGATCGCCACGAAGGCCTGCCATATCTCGTCGTACAGCCCGTGCTTGCGGATCTGGTCGATATAGACGGCATCGGCCTTGCGCAGGATCTCGAGCTTCTCGCGCGTGATCTCGCCGGGGCAGCGGATGGCAAGGCCGGGGCCGGGGAAGGGGTGGCGGCCGATGAAACTGGCCGGAAGGCCCAGCTCGTGCCCCAGCGCGCGGACCTCGTCCTTGAACAGCTCGCGCAGCGGCTCGACCAGTTTGAGGCCCATCTTCTCGGGCAGGCCGCCGACATTGTGGTGCGACTTGATCGTGACCGAGGGGCCGCCGGAGAAGGACACGGATTCGATGACATCGGGGTAAAGCGTGCCCTGCGCGAGGAACTCGGCCCCTTCGATCCCGTCGGCGTATTTCTGGAACACGTCGATGAACAGTTTGCCGATTGTCTTGCGCTTTGTTTCCGGATCGGAAACGCCTTCGAGCGCGCCGAGGAACAGCTCGCTCTCGTCGGCGTGGATCAGCGGGATGTTGTAATGGTCGCGGAACATCTTCACGACCTCTTCGGCCTCGTTCAGCCGCAGAAGCCCGTGATCGACGAAGACGCAGGTCAGCTGGTCGCCGATGGCCTCGTGGATCAGCACGGCGGCGACCGACGAATCGACCCCGCCCGACAGGCCGCAGATGACGCGTGCGTCGCCCACCTGCTCGCGGATGGCGCGCACGGCCTCTTCGCGGTAGGCGCGCATCGTCCAGTCGCCCTTGAAGCCCGCGAGACGGATGAAATTCTCGTAGAGCGTCTTGCCGTTGGGGGTGTGATGCACCTCGGGGTGGAACTGGACGGCGTAGAACTGCCGGTTCAAATCCGCGGTGATAGCGAAGGGCGCGCCGGGGGAGGTGCCCAGCACCTCGAAGCCCGGAGCGATCTCGGAGACATGGTCGCCATGGCTCATCCAGACCTGCTCGCGCCCCGAGCCGTCCATGAACCAGCCGGTCAGGATATCGGGCCGCGCTTCGGCGGGTGTGACCCAGGCCCGGCCGAATTCGGCGGTCGCATGCTCGCCCGCTTCCACGCGGCCGCCAAGGTCCTGCATCATGACCTGTTGGCCGTAGCAGATGCCGAGGATCGGCACGCCGCGCGCATAGACCGATTGCGGCGGGCGGGGCGAGCCCGCGCGCATCACCGAATCCGGCCCGCCCGAGAAGATCACGGCCTTCGGCGCGAAATCGTCGAGGAAGGCGTCGGTGACGTTCTGATAGGGGTGGATTTCGCAATAGACGTTCAGCTCGCGCAGGCGGCGGGCGATCAGTTGCGTGACCTG
The DNA here is from genome assembly GCF_030163755.1 of Roseicyclus amphidinii. GTDB lineage: Bacteria > Pseudomonadota > Alphaproteobacteria > Rhodobacterales > Rhodobacteraceae > Roseicyclus > Roseicyclus amphidinii. The sequence continues at coordinate 15,968 of NZ_JASJOE010000056.1, read as the reverse complement.
GCTGCCGAAATCGATGATCAGCAGGCGGTCGTGGTCATGCGGGTCGGGTGCGGCAACGGTGCTCATGGCCCCGCATTAGGCCCGCAAAAGCGGGCGCGCAAGCCCGGCGCGCGGCGTGCATGTCGCTTTCCCGCGCAGGGTGCCGCAATCCGCCCTCGCCGCGTGCGGGCGACAGGCTATGACCCGCGCAACTTCAACGCCTCGCATCAGGGGAGATCAGGGTTATGGCGGCAGCGGAACAGGCAGTCGGGCGGCGGGCACGCGGCGGTGGCGGGGCGGCACGACGGGCCGCGCGCTCGGCGGTCAGCTTCGAGACCGCGCGCTTCATCGAGCGCAACATCCCCAATTTCGAGATCCTGACCGACGAGGCCATCGAGATCATCGAGGCCAACGCCGAAACCGTTCTGGAAGAGATCGGCGTCGCCTTCGTCGAGAACCCCGCGGCGCTGCAGCGTTGGCGCGAAGCCGGGGCCGATGTCCGCGGCGAGCGGGTGCATATCCCCCGCGGGCTGGCCCGCAAGCTGTGCGAAACCGCGCCGTCGAAATTCACCCAGATCGCCCGCAACCCCGCGCGCAACGTCGAGATCGGCGGCAACTCCCTCGTGCTGGCCCCCGTCTACGGCCCCCCCTTCGTGCGCGACCGCATGGGCGGGCGGCGCTACGCGACGATGGCCGATTTCGAGATGTTCGTGAAACTCGGCTACATGTCGAAATGGCTGCACCATTCCGGCGGCACCGTCTGCGAGCCGACCGACATTCCGGTCAACAAGCGTCACCTCGACATGCTCTACGCGCACATGTCGCTCAGCGACAAACCCTACATGGGCTCGGTCACCGAACCCGTCCGCGCGCTTGATTCCATCGAGATGTCGAAGATCCTCTTCGGCGCGGATGTGGTCGACCAGAACTGCGTGATGACCTCGCTCATCAACATCAACTCGCCGCTGACCTTCGACAGCGTGATGATGGGCGCGCTGGAGCATTACGCCGCCGCGGGGCAGGCCTGCATCATCTCGCCCTTCATCGTGGGCGGCGCGATGGCGCCCGTTTCGGTCGCGGGCACGCTCACGCAGGTGCTGGCCGAGGTCATGGCCGGTGTCGCCTACAGCCAGCTGGTGCGCCCCGGCGCGCCCGCGATCTTCGGCGCCTTCGTGACCTCCATCGACATGAACTCGGGCGCGCCCACCTTCGGCACGCCGGAGGCGTCGCAGATCACCTATGGCGCGGGGCAACTGGCGCGGCGGCTGAACCTGCCCTACCGCTCGGCGGGGTCGTTCAACGGCTCGAAACTGCCCGATGCGCAGGCGGCCTACGAGACGGCGAACTCGCTCAACGCGGGGCTTCTGTCGGGCGTGAACTTCATGCTGCATGCCTGCGGCTGGCTCGAGGGCGGGCTGGTGGCCAGCCCGGAGAAATTCGTGATGGACGCCGACCAGCTGGGCGTGTTGCACAAGCTGGCCGAGGGCGTGCCGGTGGACGAGAACGCGCAGGCGATGGACGCGCTGCGCGAGGTGGGGCCGGGGGGGCATTTCCTGGGCTGTGCGCATACGCAGGCGAATTATTCGACCGCGTTCTGGCGGACCGGCGTGCTCGACTACAAACCCTACGAGACATGGTCGGAAGAGGGCGGGCGCGCCACCGATGCGCTGGCCGCGGTCAAGCTCGACCGGATGCTGGCCGACTACCAGCAGCCGATGCTCGACCCGGCCATCGACGAGGCGCTCAAGGCCTACATGACCGAGAAGAAGGCCGCGATGCCCGACGCTTTCATCTGAGCCCTGCGCCTCAGTTGACGGATCGCGCGGCACACAGGATCGCGCTCATCACCTCGACATGGCGGCTGGGGGAATAGCCCAGCCCGCCACCCATGCGGGCGGCGTTCAGCACCGCCTCTTCCTCCAGCAGGCGCTGGACGGGGCGGCGGCGCGCGCGGCGCTCGGCATCGCCACTGAGCGCGGCAAGACGGGCGGCGCGCAGCAGCAGGCCGGGGCGGTGCATCTGGCTGAGCCTGTGGGCAAGATCGGACATCAAACGGCCTCCTGTCATCGGTTGGGTCCGAGGCACAGGCTGGCATGACCGGGCAGGCTGTTGCGCACAGGCTTATCCACCGAACGCAATCCGCCCATCTGTTTACGAAAAAGAAACTATTTCGGGATTATCCACAGATTTTAACCATTCGGTAATCAATTCGCCGAAATCCTGCCGAGGTGTCCAGTCGCGAGGGAGATGGGACGATGACCTCGGCCATGGCCGATAACGGCCGCTTTTTGCCTGAATTTCCCGGCGCTTGCCCCGGTTTGCCCATCTGGGTGCCGGTGCCGGCGCGGCAGTATCTCGCCCATGTCTCGGCGGGCCAGTCGCTGCGCGCCATCGCGCGGGCGGCCGGTGAGCCCGCCTCGACCGTCTCGCGCCGCGTGCGGCGGCTGGAACGCCGCCGGGACGATCCGTTGCTCGACGAGGCGCTGACCGCGCTCGGGCCGCTGGTCTCGCCCGATCTTTCCCCTCACTCCAACCCAGAGGAGCCTTCCCACATGTCAGCCCCGTTCCGGTCCCCCCTCGGCGATGAAGGCACGATCGCGCGCGAGGCGCGGCGCATCCTCAGACGCCTGTGCGAAACCGATGCCGTTCTTGCCGTCGCGCAGGACATGGACAAGGCCGTGGTCCTGCGTCCCGGTCCCGGCGGTGAACAGACCCGCACCGCGGTCGTGGACCGCAAGACCGCGCAGGCCTTCGCGGTGAAGGACTGGATCGCCTGCCGCGCCGCGGGGCGCATCGCGCGCTACACGATCACCGCGGCGGGCAAGGCCGCGCTGCGCCGCCTGATCGACGAGGATCGCCGCCGCCGCCACCAGGCCGAGCTCGGCTTTGCCGATGCGAGCACGCCCTTCCAGGCGCAACATGCGATCTGGGGCGAGGCGCAGGTGGCCGAGCCGGGGGGCAAGTCCCGCAAGCTCAAGGTCAATCTTGCCGAATCCCCCCTCGCCGTTCTGGCGCGGCGCACCGGGACGGATGGCAAACCCTTCCTGACCCCCGACCTGGTGCAGGCCGGCGAGCGGCTGCGCGAGGATTTCGAGCGCGCCCAGATGGGCCCGCGTGTGGGCCAGAACTGGGACCGGTTCCTCACGGGGGGCGACCGCGGCGGCTTTCTCAACGACAGCGGCCTTGCCGAGGGGCCGCGCGCCGCGCGGGCCCGCGTCTCGGACGCGCTCGACGACCTCGGGCCGGGGCTGGCGGACGTGGTGCTGCGGGTCTGCTGCTTCCTCGAAGGGCTCGAGTCGGCCGAGAAGCGCCTCGGTTGGTCGGCCCGCTCGGGCAAGGTGGTGCTCAAGATCGGCCTGCAACGCCTGCTGCGCCATTACGAGGAACGTCACGGCTTCGTCCCCGCCCTGCGCGGCTGACGGGCGGGTTGCATCCTCCGCAAGGCGGATGTGCCGAAATGAGGCATGGGAATTGGCCGTATTTCCGTTACATAGGCCCCGAACAGGAGGAGTGAGGCCCGTTCCCATGCGCGATCTGAAGATCCCCGACCAGCGCCACCCCGAAAAGGCGCACCGTCCGACCAATGCCCAGCCGAAAAAGCCGAGCTGGATCAGGGTAAAGGCCCCCGTAGGCAAGGGATACCAGGAAACCCACCGCATCATGCGCGAGCACAAGCTGGTGACGGTCTGCGAGGAAGCGGGCTGTCCCAACGCCGGCGAATGCTGGAGCCAGGGTCACGCCACCATGATGATCATGGGCGAGATCTGCACCCGCGGCTGCACCTTCTGCAACGTGGCCACGGGCCGCCCGCAGGAGCTTGACCTGTTCGAGCCGGGCCGCGTGGCCGATGCCGTGCAGAAGCTGGGCCTGAACCATGTCGTGATCACCAGCGTCGACCGCGACGATCTCGAGGATGGCGGGGCCGAGCATTTCGCCATGACGATCCGCGCGATCCGCAAGCGCTCGCCCGGCACGACGATCGAGATCCTGACCCCCGATTTCCTGAAATGCGCCCCTTCGGTGCTGGAAACGGTGGTGGAGGCGAAGCCCGATGTCTTCAACCACAACCTCGAGACGGTGCCGGGCCTCTACCCCGAGGTGCGCCCCGGCGCGCGCTACTTCCATTCGCTGCGCCTGTTGCAGCGGGTGAAGGAGCTGGACCCGAGCATGTTCACCAAGTCCGGCATCATGGTGGGCCTGGGTGAGGACCGGCAATCGGTCCTTCAGGTCATGGACGACATGCGTGCGGCGGATATCGATTTCCTGACCATCGGCCAGTATCTGCAGCCTACGCCCAAGCACCACGCCGTCGACCGCTTCGTGCATCCCGACGAATTCGCGGCCTACGAGAAAGCCGCCTATGGCAAGGGCTTCCTCATGGTGTCGGCCACGCCGCTCACGCGGTCGTCCTATCACGCGGGCGACGATTTCGCCCGCCTGCGCGAGGCGCGGCTTAAGAAGCTGGGCGTGCAGTAGCGGCGTGGGTGGACGGCACCCTCAGTAGGGGATCGTGTCGTCCTCTGCCGCTTCGGGCAGCGCCTTGAGATAGGCGGCGATGGCCAGCCGGTCGCTTTCCGGCAGCTGGCTGAGGTTGCGGATCACCGACACCATGTGCCCGCCCGCGCTGTCGAACTCGGGCGTGAAGCCGTCGTTGAGATAGGCCGCGATCTCGGCCTGGGACCAGGTCAGCGCATCGGGCGTCAGGGCCGGGATCGTGCCGCGCCCGCTCGGGTCGGGGGCCCCCGCCATCCATGCCCCGCGGTCGAGCGCACCGAGAAAGGCGCGCGGCGTGTGGCATTCGGCGCAATGCGCCAGCGCCTCGGACAGGTAGCGCCCGCGCGCCTCTGCCTCGGTGAGCGTGCCGGTCACCGCGAAATCGTCTTGCAGGTTCAACAGGTTCCACACCCCGACCGTGCGCCGGATCGAGAAGGGAAAGCCCAGCTCATGCGGCTGGTTCGCCATGTCCGAGGCCGGCAGCGTCTGCCAGAAGGCCCAGAGATCGGCAAGGTCCTGCCGCGTGGCCAGCCGGTAGGCGGTGTAGGGAAAGGCAGGGTAGTAATGCCGCCCCTCGGGGCTTGTGCCCTCCTGCAGGGCGGTCACGAACTGGGCGAATGTCCAGTCGCCGATCCCCTGTTCCGGGTGCATCGAGATGTTGGGCGCGACGAAGGTGCCGAAGTCCGACGGGAACCGCTGCCCGCCCGACAGGATCAGCCGCGCCTCGCCCGTCGCATCCTCGGCCGCATGGCATGACGCGCAGCCGGCGGCCCAGAACACGGCCTCCCCCGCGACGGCATCCCCGGTCAGCCCGGCCAGCTCCTCGGCGGGGACGGTGCCGGGGCGGGTCAGGCCCCAGAAGACCGCAAGCCCACCCAGGGCAAGCACGGGAAGCGAAAGGAAAAGGCGGCGCATGGCAGGGGAAGGGGCAGGGCGCGGATCACGCGCCCCGCCCGGTCCTATCATTCCGACGCGCGGTATGCGTCGTGGCAGGCGCCGCAGGTGCCGCCCACGGGGCCGAGGGCCGCGCGCAAGGGCTCCAGCCCGTCGCCCGCGACGGCGGCCAGCCCTTCGGCGGCGGCGCCGAAGGCCTGCCACTTGGCGATCACGTCGGGCAGGTTCTCCCAGATCGCGGGCAGGGCGCGGGTGCCCACGAGCGAGACGTTGTCGGTGCCCTCGGGCCAGTGGAAGCTCTGGTCGATCTGCGACACCGTCACGAGGTTGTTGGCGGCAGTCTGCGCTGCCTCGGCGTCATAGTCGCTGTTGCCACGGGCCATGCCACCCAGCACGCCGATGTTCACGGCCATGATCTGGAACTGGCCCTGCCGGGCCTGGACGGGACCGGGCAGGTCCTGCGCGGTGGCGGCGAGGCCGGTGCCGATTGCTGCGAGGGCCACGACACTGGCTAAAAGGCTACGACTGTACATTGCTGGCTTCCTTTGGGCTGAGGAGCGGTCGCTCCGGCCTCACCCTAGAGGTCGCAACCGACGGGTCAACTGACGCTTCTGTTACTTTTCGCAGGGAGGTTGTGCGCCGATCGGCCCCTTCGGTCAGCCTGGCTCAGGGGGCCGTCAGCCGCGGGCCGCGCAGCACGCGCTCGGGCGTCAGCCATTCCGGCCAGCCGACAAGCCACTCGACCGCCGCGAACCCGATGCCGATGCCGCAGATCACCGCGATGGCGATGCGCTGGTTGCGCGATGGCGGATGCCGCAGCCACAGGAGCATCCGCATCAGGAAGGGCGGCATCAGGCCCCCGGTGCCTCCAGCATCCGGACCTTGCCGATATAGGGCAGGTTGCGGTTGCGCTGCGCGTAGTCGATGCCGTAGCCCACGACGAATTCGTCGGGGATCTGGAAGCCGGTCCAGTCGGCCTTGATGTCGACCTCGCGCCGCGTCGGCTTGTCGAGCAGCGCGATGGTCTTGAGCCGCCGCGGCTCGCGCGAGCGGAGCAGGTTCACGACATGGTGCAGCGTGTGGCCGGTGTCGACGATATCCTCGACGACCAGCACGTCGCGGCCCGCGATCTCGCCGCGCAGGTCCTTGAGGATGCGCACTTCGCGGCTGCTTTCCATCGCGTTGCCGTAGCTCGAGGCCTCGAGGAAATCGACCTCGACCGGCAGGTCGATCTCGCGCACCAGGTCCGCGATGAAGACGAAACTGCCCCGCAGAAGGCCCACGACGACCAGCTTCTCGGTGTCGGCAAAGACGCGCTCGATCTCGCGCGCAAGCTCCTCGATGCGGGCGGCGATGGCCTTGGCCGAGATCATGCGGACCACCTCGTAGCCCGGTGTCGCGGCCGTCCCCTTGCCTGACTGCGCCATAATGCCCCCCGTCGGATCGGGCCCGAGGCCCTTGAAAAAGCCCTCGCGTTTTATGACATGGTCGCCACAGGCGAAAGGCGAAAGGCGGGCATGCCGACACATTCCGAAACGCGACGGCTGCCCTACAGCCCCGAGCAGATGTATCAGCTGGTGGGCGACGTGGCGCGCTACCCGCAGTTCATCCCCTGGATCAGCGCGGCGCGCGTGCGCTCGGTCACGCCCGAAGGCGACCATGCCGTGATGCTGGCGGACCTCGTGATCGGGTTCAAGATGTTCCGCGAACGCTTCCTGAGCCGCGTGACGCTCTGGGAAGAGGCGCGCCGGATCGACACGGAATACGTCGACGGCCCCTTCAAGCACATGATTTCCAACTGGGAATTTGCGCCCGCGCCGGATGGCGGCACGGGGTGCGAGGTGCGCTTCGCGGTGGATTTCGAGTTTCGCAACAAGCTGCTGCAGGGCGCGGCCGGGCTGTTCTTCCACGAGGCGATGCAGCGCATCGTGCGCGCCTTCGAGGCACGGGCCGAGGCGCTGTATGGCACCGCGGGTGCCGCCGCCAACGGCTGAACGGCCTCAATCCTCGGGCGGGATCAGCCGGATCTCGCCCTCCTCCTCCAGGGCGCGGATCGCGGTGACGACCTCGGCCATCGAGGCCTCCCCCTCGTCGCCGCGGGGCGGGGCAAGGCCCTGGGCCTCGTCGCGCATCTGTTCGGCCAGCCGTTTCGACATGTTCTCCAGCAGGAACTCGGCGGCCAGCGGGGCGGTGGCAAAGGCCGCGGCCAGCGCGCGGATCAGCGCGTCGGGGTCCACCCGGCGCAGGATGCGGGGCACGTCGGTCGCCTCGACCCGCTTGGGGATATGCTCGAATGTGAAGATCGCGCGGCGCACCTCCTCGGCGAAGCGCGTGTCGCGCGCCTCGAGCCCCGAGAGCAGCGCATCGCGCAGCCCCGCACCGACCGAGTTGAGGATCGCGCCCACCCGGTCCACCGGGCCCGCGCGAAAGGCCGGTTCGGGCACGTCCCGCATCTGTTCGAGCAGCTGCGCGCCGATCCGTTCGACCATGCGCGGCGTCACGGTGGCGGTCAGCGCGACGGCATGGGCGATGACCTGCGCCCGCTCCTGCGGCAGGTCGGCGAGCAGCGCCGCGGCCTTGGCCACGCCCAGTTTCGACAGCAGGATGCCCGCGACCTCGGCGCTTTCGCTCAACAGAAGCGGGCGCAGGCGGTCGGGGTCCATGGCGGCCAGTTTCGTCCAGGGATCGGCGGGGTCGCCCGCTTCGGCCTCGGCGCGCAGGCCGTCGCGGGCGATGGGCGAGATATGCGGCTCGAGCAGGCCGAGCGCGGCCTGCAGGCCGTGCGGCCCGGCCATGGCGAGCCCGTCGAGCCGGGCCGTGAACTCGCCCACCACCTGCGACAGCGTGGTGCGGTCGATCTGGCCCAGCGTGCCCATGGCGCGCGCAAGATCGGCCTGCATCGCCGGGCTGAGACGGTCGAGCCCCGGCGACACCTGTTGACTGAGCAGAAGGCGCACGATCACCGCTGCCTTCTGTTTCGCGCTGAGATGCCGCGGCGGCGGCACCATGCGCGCGGCCTTGCCCCTGTCGTCGGCCCGGCCATCGCCGATATTTCCGCCGTCAAGGACGGCACCCATTTCCCGTTCAAAGCCCATGACCCACCCGTTCCACACCAGATTCACCCGGAGGCCAGCCTTGACGCGCAAGGGTTAAGGCCCGGCTGACGCGCGGCGCGGAACGCGGGGCATTTGCCGCGAATTGCGGCGGATGATGCCGTGGCTCAGTAGTCGTATCCGGCGGGCGAGCCCTGCGCGATGGCCGCCGCCAGCGCGCGCTCGGGCCAGCGGCCCGCACCGCCGCGTGCCCTGATCTCGGCCAGTTGCACCTCGGCCAGCCCGGTCTCGCCCAGTTGCAGCCGCGCCATTCCGAGATAGGCGCGCGCAAGCAGGTTGTCGGGGTCGGCGGCCAGCGCGCGGTCGTAATGGTCCAGGCCCGTCTGCATGTCGCCCATGCTGCGAGTGGAATAACCCATGTAGGTCAGCACCATCGTGTCGCCCTGGTCGGGCGCGCGGGCCAGAAGCGCCAGCGCATCGCCGTGCCGCCCGGCATAGGCCAGCTCGCGGACGGTGGTGATCAACGCCTCGGGGTCGGTCGCCTGCGCGCTCTCCTCGATCGCCACGCAGGCTTGCGTCTCGCCGTCCCAGACCGTGCCTTCGGCGCATTCGGTGGTGGTTTCGGTGGGGCTGGGCGGGTTGTCATCGGGGCCGACCGCCAGCGCCGCGGGCGCGAGAAGGGCCGCGAAACCGGCGGTCAGAAGCGTCTTGCGGATCATGCGTCGATCTCCCGTGCTGAGGATGCTTGCGCATGGAACTGGGGCAGGCGGCTCCGGTGGCAAATGACGCTTTGGTGACCCTGCCGCGCCTCCGGCCATGGCAAAAGCCGCGCGCGACGGCTGTCGCACGCGGCTTTCGATGTCAGGTCTGGCGGCTTCGTCTCAGCTGGTGGCCGTGGGCACGCAAGCTTGGGTCTCTGCGTCCCAGGTGGCGCCGTCTGCGCAGCTCATGGTCACTTCGTGGCTGCCCCAGCTGCATTCGGCGTAGGCAAATCCGGGCACGGCCATCAGGACGAAGGCGGCCAGGAGGGTCTTGATGCGCATGTCGCGTCTCCTCGGTCTGCTGCTGTCTGGTCGTCTGTTGCACCTGAAAGGGTAGCACGGGCGCGCCAAAAGACAATGACCTTGCGCGGGGGCGGGGGTCACCCCTCGCCGAAGACCCGCTTGAAGATCGTGTCGACATGCTTGGTGTGGTAGCCGAGGTCGAATTTCTCGTCGATCTGGGCGGGCGACAGCGCCGCCGTCACCTCGGCATCGGCCAGCAGTTCCTCGCGGAAATCGCGGCCCTCTTCCCAGACCTTCATCGCGTTGCGCTGCACGAGGCGATAGGCGTCCTCGCGGCTGACGCCGGCTTGCGTGAGCGCCAGAAGCACGCGCTGCGAATGCACCAGCCCGCGGAACTTGTTCATGTTGGCGATCATCGTGTCGGGGTAGATCACCAGCTTGTCGATGACCCCCGTCAGCCGCGCCAGCGCGAAATCCAGCGTGATGGTCGCATCCGGCCCGATCATCCGCTCGACCGAGCTGTGCGAGATGTCGCGCTCGTGCCAAAGCGCCACGTTCTCCATCGCGGGAACGACGGCTGCGCGGACCATGCGCGCCAGCCCCGTCAGGTTCTCGGTCAGCACCGGGTTGCGCTTGTGCGGCATCGCGCTCGAACCCTTCTGCCCCTTCGAGAAGAACTCCTCGGCCTCCAGCACCTCGGTGCGCTGCATGTGGCGGATCTCGATGGCGATGTTCTCGATCGAGGAGGCGATCACGCCCAGCGTGGCGAAGAACATCGCGTGACGGTCGCGCGGGATGACCTGCGTGGAAATCGGCTCGGGCCGAAGGCCCAGCTTCTCGCAGACATGCTCCTCGACCGCGGGGTCGATGTTGGCGAAGGTGCCGACCGCGCCGGAAATCGCGCCGGTGGCGATCTCCCAGCGGGCCTTTTCCAGCCGGTTCCGGTTTCGCTCCATCTCGGCGTAGAAGCGGGCGAAGGTCAGGCCCATGGTCACCGGCTCGGCATGGATGCCGTGGCTGCGCCCGATCCGCACCGTCATCTTGTGTTCCAGCGCCCGCCGCTTCAGCGCGGCAAGCAGCCCGTCCATGTCGGCCAGCAGGATGTCGGCGGCGCGCATCAGCTGGATGTTGAAGGTCGTGTCCAGCACGTCCGACGAGGTCATCCCCTGGTGGACGAAGCGCGCCTCGTCGCTGCCCACGATCTCGGCCAGGTGCGTCAGGAAGGCGATCACGTCATGCTTGGTCACCGCCTCGATCTCGTCGATGCGGGCGACGTCGAATTCCACGTCCTTGGCCTTCCACACGGCCTCGGCATTGGCCTTGGGGATCACGCCGAGGGCGGCTTGCGCGTCGCAGGCATGGGCCTCGATCTCGAACCAGATGCGGAACTTGGTGGCGGGCTCCCAGAGGGCGACCATCTCGGGGCGGGAATAACGGGGGATCATCGGCACGGCCTTGCGTTCGGGTCAGACTTTGCGCTCTCTTAGGCGTGACGGGACGGAGGGACAAGGTGAGCGGCCCACGCAAATGGACGCGGAGCGCGGTTCGGGCGCTTGTGGTGGCGCTCGGGCTGGGATCGGCCGCGGCGGGCGCGGCGCTGGCCAATGGCGGGGCCGTGGACGCGTCCGGCGCCGGTCCCGAGGCAATTGCCGAGAGCGGTCCGGCGATCCGGGCGGCGCTTCTGGCGCATGACGTCATCTATCCCGGCATCGGCTGGGAGCGGCACGAGCCGAACGGCCGCATCCTGTCGCGCAGCCTCGAAGGGCCCTACGGGCGCACCAGCGTCGGCGAATGGCGCATGGAGGGCGCGCTGCGCTGCCTGCGCTGGACCCGCGCCGCGGCGTGGGTCTGCTACCGTGTCGAGATCGAGGGCGAGACGCTGCGCTTCATCGACCCGCTGGGCAATGTCAGCGCCGGTCGGCTGCAGCCGCGATGATCACGCTGGACCAGCTCGAAGGGCATTGGCAGCTCACCCGCGAGATCGAGGATCGCCGCGGCGGCGTGACCGGCCGACTGGAGGGGACCTGCCGGTGGCTGCGCGACGCGCAGGGGCTGCGGCAGGAGGAAGAGGGGCGTCTGACCATGGGCAACGGCCCCGCGCTGGAGGCGCGGCGCGTCTATCTCTGGCGCGCGGCGGGCGACGGGATCGAGGTGACCTTCGAGGACGGGCGGCCCTTTCACCGCCTTGGGCCGGGGCGGTTGACCGACCGCCACCTGTGCGATCCCGACACCTATGACGTCAGCTACGATCTTGCGCAGTGGCCGGACTGGACGCAACGCTGGCGGGTGACCGGCCCGCGCAAGGATGCGGTGATCCTCAGCCGGTTTCGCCCGCTTCGTCCCCCGCTGTCATAGGCGGGGCGGGGGCTGGGGCGGGTGCTGCGGGCGGGGGGTAGAACCGCGCGACGGCAAGGTCGGCGGCCTTGTGCATGTTGGCCACCTCCAGCACCAGCGCGCCCTGGATCAGCGCGAGCATCTCCTTGGCGCGCACCTTGGGCGCGGCGATGCCCTGCGGCAGCCGCGCCCCGATCAGGGCAAGTTGCCCCACGAGCAGGCGGCGGGAGGCGGCGAGGTGCGGCGCGTCCCCGCGCCCGGTTTCCGACAGGATGTCGAGCCAGACCCTGAGGTAGGGCCGGAAGGTGGCCGAGCGCAGCAGGCCCAGCAGGGCGGCAAGGCACTCCGCCTCCGAGGCGAAGCGTTCGGCGGGAAGGGCCGCATCGAGCGCCGACAGGATCTCGTCCGCCAACTTGTCCAGCAGCGCCGCGATCAGCGCGCCCTTCGAGCCGAAATGGTAGATCAGCATCCGGTCCGAGGTGCCCGCAGCGCGGGCCAGCGGGCGCAGCGTCGCCCCGGCGAGGCCGGTGCCGCGCACATGGGCGGACATCGCGGCCAGAAGGTCGGTCTTGTTCAGCGTCGTCATCTCTGCGCGCGTGCCCCCTCCTGTCTGGCGGCGTGCCCGGCCGGTGCGGCCCCGTGACCCCGACTGCCGCTCTCAGGCCTTGGCCCGCGCCCCGGTGTCGGGCACCGGTTGAAGCTCCTGTTCCGGTGCGGCCGCCGGTGCAGCCGCCATCCGGTCGGCCTTCTTGCGGACCAGCACCGTGCGCAGGTCATGCATCGCCAGCAGCAGCCGGTCGGTGACCTCTTCGAGGTCGGCGTCGCTGGCGCGGCTCTGGGCCCATTGTGTCGTGAGGTTGAGGTGATCCACCGCGCGGTGGATGTCGTCGATGTCGCGGTCGTCCAGCACCGCGCGGCGCTCCTCGATCCACTCCTCGATCACCGCCCGCTCCTCGGCCCCGAGGGGGCGGTCGCCATGGGGGCGGATGTTGCCGTTGCGGATGTTGACGATGGCGATCTCCTCCATCTCGATCCGGCGCTGGCGGTTCTCGGTGGAGACGCGGAACACGGCCGCGCCGTTCTCGCGGATGCGGAAATAGAACTCCGGTAAATCGGTCATCAGTTTGGGTGTCCCGCTGGTCACTCGCTACTCGGTGCGGCGCAAGGTATGCCGCGCCGCGGGCCCTGTCAAAGCGCCTCAGGCCTCGCCGCGCTCGAAGCTGGCGGCCAGCAGCATGGCAAGCGCATGGCGCAGCGCGGCCGCGCGCACCTCGGCCCGGCCGATGGCCCCGAACTCCCGCGTTTCGGTCAGCACCCGCCCGCCATGGGCGAGCCCGAAACAGACGCGCCCCTCGGGCTTGTGGTCAGAACCGCCGGGGCCCGCGATGCCGGTGACGGAGACCGCGATCTCGGCATGCGCGCGCGCCAGCGCGCCTTGGGCCATTTCGGCGGCGACCGGCTCGGACACCGCGCCATGGGCCTGCAAGGTCGCGGGGCGCACGCCCAGCATCTCGGTCTTGGCGGCGTTGGAATAGGTGACGAAGCCGCGGTCGACCACGTCGGACGCGCCCGGCACCTCGGTCAGCGCCGCCGCGATCATGCCGCCGGTGCAGCTTTCGGCGGTGGCCAGCCGCCAGCCGCGGCGGCGGAGCGCGTCGAGCACCTCGGCCGCGGTCATCCCGCCACCTGCGGCAGATGCGCGATGAAGGCGAAGACGGCGACGACCAGCGCCGCGAGCCAGCCCGCGATCAGGTCGTCGGCCATGACGCCCAGCGGCCCCTCCTGCCTGTCGGCCCAGCCGACGGGGCCGGGCTTGAGCACGTCGAACAGCCGGAAGGCGACAAAGGCCGTCAGCACGCCGGGCCAGAGCGCCCAGAACCCGGCACCGGCCATCTGCGCGCCCAGCGACACCGGCCAGAGCGCGATCCACTGGCCCGCGACCTCGTCGATGACGATCTCGGAGGGGTCCTTGTCGGCGCTGCCGCGTGTCGCCTCGCCCACCGCCCACCAGCCCAACGCGGTCACGGCAAGCGTCGCGGCCAGAAGCAGCCAGAACCCGCCCGCGACATGCAGCGCCCAAGCCAGAAGCACCGCCGCGGCACTGCCCCATGTGCCCGGTGCAGGGCGCAGCAGCCCGACGAACCCGACCGTGGTGATCGCCCGGATCATGCCTTCACCAGCGTGACCGTGGCCATGGCCGCGATCCCCTCCTGGCGGCCGGCGAAGCCCAGCCCCTCGGTCGTCGTGGCCTTGACCGAGACGCGCCCGGCCTCGATCCGCAACAGCCCGGACAGCCGGGCGCGCATCGCGGTCGCATGGGGGCCGATCTTGGGCCGCTCGCAGATCAGCGTCACGTCGGCATGGGTGATGGTGAAGCCCCGGCTTGCCGCCAGCTCGACGGCATGGGTCAGGAAGATGTGGCTCTCGGCCCCTTTCCACTGCGGATCGGAGGGCGGGAAATGCGTGCCGATATCCCCCTCGGCCAGCGCGCCGTAGATCGCGTCGGTCAGCGTGTGCAGGCCCACGTCGGCGTCGGAATGGCCCTGAAGGCCGCGCTCGTGCGGGATGGCGATGCCGCACAGCATCACGTGCCCGCCGGGGCCGAAGCGATGCACGTCAAAGCCGTTGCCGGTGCGGATGTCCATGGGTGTCTCCATCAGCTTCCGCGCGCGGTCGAAATCCGCGGCGGTGGTCAGTTTCAGGTTCGTCTCGCATCCCGGCGTGATGGCCACGTGCATGCCATGGGCGCGCGCGACCGCGACATCGTCGGCGGCCGGGCCTTGCAGGGCGGCATGGGCCGCGCGGATCGCGGGCAGGCGGAAGCCCTGCGGCGTTTGCGCCCGCCAGAGCCCGTCGCGGGTTTCGGTGCCGGTGACCGTGCCCTCGCCGCGCCACAGCGCATCGGTGACGGCCAGCGCCGGGGCCGCGCCGTCATGGGTGTCGAGCGCCGCGAGCACGCCGTCGATCACGGCGCGGCTGACCAGCGGGCGGGCGGCGTCGTGGATCAGCACGGTCTCGATGCCCTCGGGGATCGCGGCCAGCCCCGCCCGGACCGAGGCGTCGCGCGTCGCCCCGCCAAGCGCCTCGATCAGCGGCAGGCGCGTTTCGGGGCACGCGGCGGCGAAAAGGGCGGCGTCATCGGCATGGCGCACGATCACGATGGCGGCGACGGCGGGGTGTGCGTCGAAGGCCGCGATCGTGCGGGCGATCACGGGAGCACCGGCCAAATCCCTGTATTGCTTGGGCAATCCACCGCCCGCGCGGGTGCCGCGCCCGGCGGCCACGATCAGCGCGGCGGCGGTCGGATGCGGGGCGGGGGCGGGTTGGTCACTCATCCTGCGCGTGATAATCCCTTGCGTGCCGCGGCACAACGCGGCATGACGAGCGCCCAGCATTTCATCGCTCCGCCCGTTTTTTGCGCAAAAACCTGTGTGGTGGGCGCTGTCATGATTGTTTCTTTTGAACTTCCGGGGTCTGGGCCCTATGCCCTCGGAATGTGCGCACAAGGATTAGGCACTTGACCATTTCACTGGCAGACATGCCGCTCGCGCCGCCGGTGCTGCTGGCGCCGATGGCCGGCATCACCGACCGCCCGTTCCGCGACCTCGTCGCCTCCTTCGGAGCGGGTCTGGTGGTGTCCGAGATGGTCGCCAGCCAGGAGATGGTCGAGGCCAAGGCCTCGGTCCGGGCGCGCGCGGAACTCGGCTATGACGCCGCCCGCACCGCGGTGCAGATCGCGGGCCGCGAGGCGCGTTGGATGGCCGAGGCCGCGCGGATCGCCGAAGGGCAGGGCGCGCGGATCATCGACATCAACATGGGCTGCCCCGCCAAGAAGGTGACGAGCGGCTATTCCGGCTCGGCGCTGATGCGCGACCCCGACCACGCGCTGACGCTGATCGAGGCGGTGGTGGCCGCCGTGAAGGTGCCCGTCACGCTCAAGACCCGGCTCGGCTGGGACGACGCGATGCGCAACGCCCCCGATCTGGCCCGCAGGGCCGAGGCGGCGGGCGTGCAGATGATCACGATCCACGGGCGCACGCGCTGCCAGTTCTACAAGGGCCGCGCCGACTGGGCCGCGATCCGCGACGTGACCGAGGCGGTGGCCATTCCCGTCATCGCCAATGGCGACATCACCGGCCCGCGCGCGGCGGCCGAGGCGCTGCGCCTGTCGGGGGCGGCGGGCGTCATGGTGGGCCGGGGCGCGCAGGGG
>NZ_JASJOE010000055.1 GCF_030163755.1 Roseicyclus amphidinii | reverse complement strand
AGGCGCGCCGAAGGCTGCGCCCGGTGCGGGCGTTGCGACGCACGGGCCCAAGGGCAGTGGCCGGGTTGGCGCACCTCGGCCCGCGCGCGCGGGCCGCCTTCGGAAAACATCTGTTTTCCGCCGGGTCCCGTGAGGGAGGCATGGTGCTCGGGATAAGCTCGGCGCTGTCGGATGACACTCCGCTCGGCGCGTCGGGCAAAAGGATGGCGGCGCCGCCAGGGCGGTGTCCGTCCGGCCGCCCTGTCACGGCGGCCCCTGTGTCCGGCTCTGATCGGTCCGCGGCCCGTTCGACCGCGCGACGGATACCCTTGGTTGGCAGACGGCGTCACCCGCCCGCCGGGACATGTCCATGGTCGGGCACAGTGGCACGGCCACCTTAAGATCGGGTAAACGGGCTCAGAGCAGGAAGATCACCGCCAGCCCCAGGAAGGCGAAGAACCCCACCACATCCGTCACCGTGGTGACGAAGGCCCCCGAGGCCAGCGCCGGGTCGATGCCCAGCCGCTCCAGCACGACCGGGATCAGGATCCCCGCAAGCCCCGCCACCAGCAGGTTGATCACCATCGCCGCCGCGATCACGCCGCCCAGCGCGGGCGAGCCGAACCAGACCAGCCCCACGATCCCCATCACCACCGCGAAGACCACGCCGTTGATCAGCCCCACCGCGGCCTCGCGGGTGACCACGCGCACCAGGTTCGACCGCGTCAGGTCGCGCGTGGCCAGCGCGCGCACAGCCACCGTCAGCGACTGGGTGCCCGCGTTGCCGCCCATCGAGGCCACGATCGGCATCAGCACGGCCAGCGCCACGATCTGCGCGATGGCCGCTTCGAACTGGGCGATGACGAGCGAGGCGAGGATCGCCGTGATGAGGTTCACGAACAGCCAGGGAAACCGCTGTTTCGTGGTCTCGACGATCTTGTCCGACAGGCTCGATTCCTCGCCCACGCCCGCGAGCTTCAGCAGGTCTTCCTCGGCCGCTTCATCCAGCACGATCATCGCGTCGTCGATGGTGATGACGCCGACGAGCCGCCCGTCCTCGTCCACCACGGGGGCGGAAATCAGGTGATACTGGTTGAAGGCATAGGCCACGTCATCCTCGTGCTGGGTCGCGGGGATGGTGCGGAAACTGTCCTCGGTGATCTCCTGCAAGGGCGTCTTGCGCGCGGACGAGAGCAGACGGCCCAGCGTGACATGGCCGGTGGGCTTCATCCGCGGATCGGTCAGCACGACATGGTAGAACTGCTCGGGCAGGTCGCGCTTGTGGGCGCGCAGGTGGTCGATCATCTCGCCCACGGTCCAGTGCTCGGGGGCATGGACCACCTCGCGCTGCATCAGGCGGCCGGCGGTTTCCTCGGGATAGGCCAGCGCCTGCTCGACGGCGACCCGGTCGGAAGGTTCCAGCACGTCGAGGATCGCCTCGATCTGCGCCTCCTCCAGGTCCTCGACAAGGTCGACCACGTCGTCGCTGTCCAGCTCGCGCACCGCCTCGGCCAGCACGTGATCGGGCAGGAGGCCGATCACCTCCTCGCGCAGGCCCCAGTCGAGCTCGGACAGGACCTCGCCGTCGATGCCCCGCGACCAGAGCGCCAGCCAGGCCGCGCGTTCCCCCTCCGAGACCTGCTCCAGCAGGTCGGCAATATCGGCGGGGTGGAGCGGCTCCATCAGCGCGTCGACGCGATCGACATCGCCCGCGGCCACCAGCACGCGCAGCCGGCCCCGCAGGCTGTCGTCAAGCGCGTAGGCGTCGCGGTCCTCGTCGGCCTCGTCCTCGCGGTCCATCACCTGGTCGTCCTGCTCTGCCATGCCAGCCCCCGTTTTTCGCGCGCCTCGCCCGTGGTTTGCCCCTAACATAGGGCGAAGGGTCCGGCTATCACCGGGCGGCACGAGGGGCGGGAAAAGGACGGGTGCGATGACGGAACGACTGATCCTCGGGCAAACGCTGACCTTCGGCGGCGATCCCTTCACCGAAGGGCCCGAGGCGGCGCGCCACGAGCGCCATGGCGCCGTGCTGGTCCGGGACGGGCTGATCGCGGCCGTGGGAGACGGCGCGGAGCTGCGCGCACGCCACCCCGCGGCGCAGGTGACCGAGCATGGCGACGCGCTGATCCTGCCGGGCTTCGTCGATGCCCATGCGCATTACCCGCAAACGGCGATCATCGCCTCCTGGGGCAAGCGGCTGATCGACTGGCTGAACAGCTACACCTTCCCCGAGGAGGCGCGGTTTTCCGATCCCGCCTATGCCGCCGAGGTGGCGGGGCGCTACCTCGATCTGCTGCTGACGAACGGGACCACGACGGTGGCGAGCTACTGCACGATCCACCCCGAAAGCGTCGATGCCTTCTTCGAGGCGGCGCAGGCGCGGGGCATGCGGGCGCTCGCCGGCAAGACCTGCATGGACCGCGACACCGCGCCCGCCTTCCTCCGTGACACGGCGCAATCGGCGTATGACGACAGCCGCGCCCTGCTGGCGCGCTGGCACGGGGTGGACCGGCTTTCCTGCATCATCACGCCGCGCTTCTCGCCCACCTCGACGCCCGAACAGCTCGAGGCGCTCGGCGCGCTCTGGGCCGAACACCCCGATTGCCTGATGCAGACGCATCTGAGCGAACAGACCGACGAGATCGCCTGGGTCAAATCCCTCTACCCCGCCGCGCGCGACTACCTCGACACCTACGAGGCGCACGGGCTTCTGGGCCCGAACGGCCTTTACGGCCACGCCATCCACCTCGAACCGCGCGAGATCGACCGGCTGGCCGAGACGGGTGCCGCCGTGGTGCATTGCCCGACCTCCAATACCTTCATCGGCTCGGGGCTGTTCGACATGGGGCTGCGCGCGCGGATGCGGGTGGGGCTGGCGACGGATACCGGCGGCGGCTCCTCCTTCTCGATGCTCAGGACCATGGCCGCGGCCTACGAGGTGGCGCAGCTGCGGGGCACGGCGCTGCACCCCTCCGAGCTTCTTTGGCTCGCCACCGGAGGCTCGGCCGAGGCGCTGCGCCTCGGGCACAGGATCGGACGGCTGGCAGAGGGCTACGAGGCCGACATGGTGGTGCTCGACCTCGCCTCGACCCCGGCCATCGCGCAGGCGTCGGCCCGCGCCGGGAACATCTGGGAGGCGGTCTTTCCGACCATCATGATGGGCGACGACCGGGCCGTGCTGCAGACCTATGTCGCGGGTCGACCTGCTCGGGGCTGATCCCTTCTCCGTTTCACAAATATCCTGGGGGGAGTCGCCGAAGGCGACGGGGGGCAAAGCCCCCCCGAATTTTCGGACGAAAATTCGCAACCCGCGCCGGAGTCTTCACGCGGGATCTCAAGGGGGCGGACCGAATTTTCGTACGAAAATTCGCCCGCGCCGCGTCAGCGGCGCGCCCCCCTCCCCGCGATTTTTTCAAAAATCGCCCCGGCTCAGACCGCCGCCTCGACCGCGCCGACGATCTCGTCGACCACGGCCAGCATCAGCGCCTCGTCCTCGGCCTCGGCCATGACGCGGATCAGCGGTTCCGTCCCCGACTTGCGGATCAGGAGCCGCCCCTGCCCCTCCAGCTTCGCCTCGCCCGCGGCGATGGCGGCCTGCACGGCGGGCAGCTCCAGCGGCACCTGACCTTCGGAATACCGCACGTTCTTCAGCAACTGCGGCACCGTCTCGAAACTGCGCGCGAGCCGGCTGGCGGGCAGGCCCGTGCGGACCATCTCGCCCAGGAACTGCAGGCCCGCGATCAGCCCGTCGCCGGTGGTGGCGTAATCCGTCATCACGATATGGCCCGACTGCTCGCCGCCCAGGTTCAGACCATGGGCGCGCATCGCCTCGACCACGTAGCGGTCGCCGACCGCGGTGCGGTGCAGCTTGATCTCGCGCTCGCACAGGAACCGCTCCAGCCCGAGGTTGGACATCACGGTGGCGGCCAGGGTCTGCCCCTTCAGCCGCCCCTCCTCGGCCCAGCGGGCCGCAAACAGCGCCATGATCTGATCGCCATCGGCGACCGCGCCGGTCTCGTCGAGCAGGATCACCCGGTCGGCATCGCCGTCGAGACAGATGCCCACATCCGCGCCCGTCTCGCGGATCTTCGCCGCCGCGGCCTCGGGCGCGGTCGAGCCGACGCCCGCGTTGATGTTGAACCCGTCGGGCGAGACGCCGAGCGCGATCACCTCGGCCCCCAGTTCCCACAGCACCTCGGGCGCCGCGCGGTAGGCCGCGCCATTGGCGCAGTCGATCACCACCTTCAGACCGTCCAGCGTCAGCCCCTGCGGAAAGGTGCTCTTGACGCGCTCGACATAGCGGAAGCGGCCGTCGTCGATGCGTTTGGCGCGGCCGATGTTCTCGGCCTGCGCGAGGGCGAATTCACCGGCGACCAGCGCCTCGATCTCCATCTCGGCCTCGTCGGAGAGCTTGAAGCCGTCGGGGCCAAAGAACTTGATCCCGTTGTCCGTCGCGGGGTTGTGGCTGGCCGAGATCATCACACCCACATCGGCGCGCATCGAGGGCGTGAGCAGGCCCACCGCGGGCGTCGGCACCGGGCCGAGCAGCAGCACGTTCATCCCCGTCGAGGTGAAGCCCGCCGTCAGCGCGTTTTCCAGCATGTAGCCCGACAGCCGCGTGTCCTTGCCGATCACCACGCGATGCGCGCGGCTGCCGTCGCGGCGGAAGTAGCGCCCGGCGGCCGCGCCGAGGCGCAGGGCCATCTCGGCGGTCATCGGGTGGGTGTTGGCGCGGCCGCGCACGCCGTCGGTGCCGAAAAGGGTCCGGGTCATCGTAAAGCTCACTCTTCCGTCTCGGGTGGCGCGGGGGCCGCCACGGCCTGCCACAGGTCAAGTGCCTGCCTGTGTATCCCCATATCATGAACGCGCAGAACCTGTATGCCCTGCTGCACGGCCCATAGGCCGATCGCCGCCGATCCCGGCCCGCGCCGGTCGGCCTTCGTCTCGCCCGAGAGGGTGCCGATCATCCCCTTGCGCGACACCCCCAGAAGCACGGCGCAGCCAAGCGCATGGAACAGGCCCACACGCCGGATCAGGGCAAGGTTCTGGTCCAGCGTCTTGCCGAAGCCGATGCCGGGATCGACGAGGATGCGGGACCGGTCCACGCCCGCGGCCTCGGCCTGGGCCACGGCCGCGGCAAGCCCGTCGAAGACGTCGAGCAGGACATCGTCATAGGCCGCGGCGGCCAGGCCCTGCATCGTCTCGGGCGTGCCGAGGGAATGCATCACGATGAGCGGCGCGCCCGTTTCGGCGGCGACGCGGGCAAGGTCGGGATCGAAGCGCAGGCCCGAGACATCGTTGAGGATGTCGGCCCCTGCCGCGAGCCCCGCCGTGGCGACGGCGGATTTGCGGGTGTCGAGGCTGAGGGGCGCGGTCACGCCCGCGGCGCGCAGCGCGGCGATGACCGGGGCGATGCGGGCGATCTCCTCGGCCGCGGGCAGCTCGGGCGCGCCGGGGCGGGTCGATTCGCCGCCGATGTCGATCAGGTCCGCGCCCTCGGCGAGCATCGCCCGGGCGTGATCCAGCGCGCCCGCACCCGCGTGGCGGCCGCCGTCGGAAAAGCTGTCGGGGGTCACGTTGAGGATCCCCATGAGCCGCGGCGCATCCAGCGTCAGCCCCGCAAGCGGCGCGCGGGGCGCGGTGAGGCGCGCCAGCGCCGCCTCGGGCAGGTCGCTGGCCGCGACGATCTCGGGGGCTGCGCCGCGGCGCAGCCGCTCGACATGGGAAAAGCGGACCCAGCCGCCGGCAAGGCGATGCACCGGGCCACGCGGCGGCGCGGGGTCGATCAACGGGATCGGGCGAACACAGGCGAGCGTCATGGCAGCGCGCCTACGGCTCCGGGCCGCGCTTGGCAAGGGGCGAGGCGCGGAAACCGCCCTGTCCGAAAGGGCAGCTTGACCTTGCGTCAGCCAGCGGCCTTGATGCGGGCATGGACAAGGGCAGTGTTTTCAGAAGCGGCCGGTTGACGGCGCGCCCCGCCGGGCACGGGGACGCGGCGCTTTACGCGGCCCTGTTCGGCCCCGACCGGGGCCCGCCCCGGCAGATCGCGGACATGCAGGACTGGTCCCGCCACGCGGTTGCGCCCTGGGTATTGAGCCATGCCGGGCACCCGGTGGGCGTGGGCGGGTTCCGCATCGGCTTCGGCGAGGACGGGCTGGAATTGCGGTTCGACTTCCTGCCCGAGGTGGCGGGACAGGGGCTGGCCGGGGAATTCGTGCAGGCGGCGCTGGATCATGCGGTCAGCGTGCTGAAGGCGGACCGGATCTTTGCCCATGTCCCCACCGACACGCCGGTGCCCGCGCGCATCCTGCACAAGGCGGGGTTCATCGCGGACGGCGGGGAAGATGCGAGCGCCGCCGATACGCGGCTGATGCGACTCACCCTTCGGCGGCCGAAGGCACGTCATCCCCTGCCCCGAGCCGGGTGAGGCGGACGCCCTCGGGGGCCTCCAGCCCATCGGGCGCGCCGAAGGCCAGCACCTCGACCGCCTCGAAGGCCTGCGCAAGCCAGAGCGCCAGCGCGAGCGGATCGGTCACCGAGGCCCCCGGCCCGTCATGGGCGTCGAGCACCAGCTTGGAGGGCGCCCAGACGCTGATCTGGCCGTGACGCATCGCCCAGTCGAGTTCCGTCCGGCTGTCGACGACGACGCAGCGCGCGTCGCGGGCGGCCAGCACCCAGCCCGATTGCTCGATGGCCAGCAGGTCGATCCGGCGTTGCGGCATGGCATGGGCCGCGCGCGGCCCCGGCGCATCGGGGCGGCCGACGCAGAGGATGAGCGGCGCGCCCCCCTCCTCCAGCCGGTCGAGCAGCGCGGAGAGGTCGGGGCGCGCGATGGCCTCGGACGACAGGTAGACGATGCGCGGATGCGGCGCATCCTCGGGCAGAAGACGCAGGCGGCGGCGGGTCTCAGGGGCATTGCGCAGGATCTCGACGCCCAGCACGTAGGGGCCGCGGTCCAGCTTGCCGATGCGCACGATGCAGCGCGCGGCCAGCGGGTGCAGGAGGATTCGGTCGGCGATGCGCGCGGCGAGCGTTTCCAGAAGGTTCACTCGCTCTTCGGCGAGGGCCGCGTCGATCGCCTCGACGATGGTGTCGTAGCTCAGGATGCGGTCGACATCGTCGACGGCCTGTTCGGCGCGGGTCTCGACCTCGACCACCACGTCGAACTGCACGGTCTGGGTGACGCCGCGCTCGGCCTGAAAGGCCCCGATCTCGACCTCGCGGCGGTGCTCGGTCATGGCGATGCGGTCGCGCGGCGGATCGCCGGCAAGCGCCTTGGCGCGTTCGGACGGGTGGCGGAAGGCCGTGGAAATCTCGTCAACCATGCGCGCGGCCTAACACGGGGCAGGCGCGCGGGCCATGCCCGCAGGCGGCAGTCGGGCGACGTTCCGCGACCTATCTGTATTGTTGGCGGTAGAAGATGTGCTGCCCGTAGCGCGCGGTGCGCGGATAGACGCGCGCCCAGTTGGGGCTGACCCAGTCGGCGTGGTAATGGGTGGCCTGCCGCGTCAGGTCGCGCGGCGCGCCGTCCATCATGATCCGCGCGATATGGCCCGCGCGGTTCCACGCGCGCTCGTCGGTGACGACCTCGGGGATGCCGTCGCAGGTATAGCTGAACTGGCAGGCGTTGCGGCGGCCGGTGCCCTCGTTCACCACGGCGCAGATCGTGCGGGGGTAATTGGCGTGGTCGACGCGGTTCAGGATCACCTCGGCCACGGCATATTGCCCCTCGATGCTTTCGCCGCGGGCTTCGAAATAGATCGCTTCGGTCAGGCAGCGCCATTGCGCGTTGCCGCGCGCGCGGCCCATGCGGTCAAGCTCGGCCGCGGTCATCACGCGCGCGTCGCCGCCGCGCCCGGTGCCGGAGAACGGTGCGCCCAGCCGCCGGATGCGGTCGCGCGACAGCCCGGCGAGCGAAGCCGTCTCGACGCCCATCAACGCCCCGAGGCGGCTGCCGATCGCGCTGCCGTCCGAGGGGCCCAAGGCGCTGTCGAAGGAGGGGGTGGAGGAACTGGCCGTCACCTCGGCCAAGGCCGGATGCGCTTGAGACAGGGCGGAAAAGGCCGCCGCACAGACCATGGCGAGAACGCGCCGTGCCGTCATCAGTCTACCCTTTCGAGGGGTCTTGCGCCCCGCTTCGGCCTGCCCGGCCCGTTGTCAACGATTCGGATGTTTACCGACGCACCTCAAAATCTCCAAACGCGCACCCGATCTTGCGGGGATGGCGACCCTGCCCACCAGACCTAGAACGCCGCGGCCGTGATTACCGGATATCTTTATCCGATACATCAACTTTCGACGGCAAGGTCTTGTCGAGAATGGACAATTGCGCAGCCGCCAGCTTGGCCACCGGCACCCGGAAGGGCGAGCAGGAGACGTAGTCGAACCCCGCCTTGCGCGAGAAGGCGATGGCCGAGGGCTGGCCCGCGTGTTCGCCACAGATCGAGATGATGACATCGGGCCGCGCGTGACGGCCGCGTTCGGCGCCGAGCAGCATCAACTCGCCCACCCCGTCGACGTCGAGCTGTGTGAACGGATCTTCGGGAAAGACGCCCTGCTGGACATAGGCCGACATGAAGCGCCCGGCGTCGTCGCGCGACAGGCCATAGGTCATCTGCGTGAGGTCGTTGGTCCCGAAGGAGAGAAACGCCGAATGCTCGGCGATCTCGCCCGCGCGGAGGGCTGCGCGGGGCGTTTCGACCATGACGCCGAGGCGATAGGTGAAGTCCTGCCCGGTCTTCGATTTCACCTCGGCGGCGATGGCATCGACACGGGTTTTCACCAGCTCGACCTCGCGCCGGGCCGAGACAAGCGGGATCATGATCTCGGGCACGACGGGCGCGCCCTTGCGCGAGGCCTTGAGCGTCGCCTCGAAGATGGCGCGGGCCTGCATCTCGTAGATCTCGGGGACGGTCACCCCCAGCCGCACGCCCCGCATGCCGAGCATCGGGTTGAATTCCTGCAGGCTCTCGATCCGCGATTGCACGCGGCTGACGGGCAGGTCCAGCGCCTCGGCCAGCGCGCGGATGCCGTCGCGGTCGCCCGGCAGGAACTCGTGCAGGGGCGGGTCGAACAGCCGGATGGTCACCGGCTGGCCCTGCATCATCTGGAACAGCTCGATGAAATCGGCGCGCTGCATCGGCAAGAGCCGGTCGAGCGCCGCGGCGCGGTCAGCCGGGTTCTCGGCAAAGATCATCTCGCGCATCACGGTCAGGCGAGCCTGGTCGAAGAACATGTGTTCCGTCCGGCACAGGCCGATCCCGTCCACGCCGAAGCGCTGCGCCATGGCGGCATCCTCGGGCGTGTCGGCATTGGCGCGGATGCCGATGTCGCGGGCCGCATCGGCCCAGTCCATCAACGTGGCGAAGGCCCCGCCGAGGGCGGGCTCGACCATCTGGGGCGCGCCGACCAGCACGTCGCCGGTGGAGCCGTCGACGGTGATCACGTCGCCCTCGTGAAAGATCTTGCGGCCCGGCACGGTCAGCATCTTCTTGCGGCTGTCGAGTTGCAGGCGCGTGGCCCCCGACACGCAGGGCAGGCCGAGACCGCGGGCGATCACCGCGGCGTGGCTGGTCATGCCGCCGCGCTCGGTCAGGATGGCCTGGGCGGCATGCATGCCGCGGATATCCTCGGGGCTGGTTTCCCGGCGCACGAGGATGCAGGGCTCGCCCTGCGCGGCCATGGCCTGCGCGGCGCTGGCGGAAAAGACGATCTTGCCGGTCGCCGCACCGGGGGCGGCGGCGATGCCGCGGGTCAGCACGTCGCGCGCGGCAAGCGGGCTGACCTGCCGGTGCAGAAGCTGGTTCAGCGTGAAGGGCGGAATGCGCGTCAGCGCCTCCTCGCGGGTGATGATGCCATCCTCGGCCAGCGCCACGGCGATGGCGACCTCGGCCCGGCCCGAGCGGGGGCAGCGCACCGCATCGAGGACAGAGAGCTGCCCGTTCATCAGGGTGAACTCGATCTGCATCTCTTCGCGCAGGCGTTCACGGGTGAGCTTGCCCGCGGCTCGCAGCGCCTCGACCGCATCGGGGGCGGCATCCTCGAGGGATTTGCCGCGCTTGTCGGTGAGGATATATTGCGCATCGCTTTCCGACAGCGCCGCGCGCCCCTGCCCTTGCGGCAGCCAGCGGCCCGTGACCTGCGGCGCGCCGGTGTCGGAGGCGGCGAATTGCACAACGCCCGAGCCCGAGATCCCCTGCCCGATGCCGAGCGCCATTTCCTGCACGACAAGGCCGAGGCCCGCATCGGCGGGCGCGCCCTGCGCCTGTCGCAGCAGGCGGGCGGTCGTTCCTTCCCAGGCGCGGGCCATGGATTTCAGCACCTCGGCCAGCTGCATGGCGGGGTCCTGGGGGAAAGGTTCCTCCATCTCCTGCTCGAACTCGGCCTTGGCCAGCCGCGGGGTCATCGGCCCCTCGAACCCGTCGGCGTCCAGACGGAGGACGTCGACCGCGTAGGAGCGGATGAAGCCCACGTAAAGCGCATCAGCCGCCGTGACCCCATGCGCCTGCGCCAGCTGAACCGCCTTGGCGTCGGTCATGCCGATGTTGAGGATCGTGCCCGGCCCGCCCCAGTCGGGCATCTGCGAGGAAGAGCGCACCGACAAAAGCGCGCCGTCGCCGAAAACGCCCAGAAGCGCGGTCAGGTCGGGCAGCCGCCCGCCTGCGATGGCGCGCACCGTCTCGAAGCTGAGGGCGACGGTTTTCGGCACCGGCAGGCCGAGCCGCACGAGGCGCTGAAGGCATTTCGCACGGTTTCCATGGGTCGAGGTGCGGATCTCGGCCGTGGTCGTGATCTCGGTGAAGTCGGGTGTGGTCAACATGGGGGCGAAAACGTTTGCATCTGCAGCATTAGATACAACCCATGCGTGAACTGTCCAGTGGGCGTGTCGGTCCCGATGTCAGTTTCCCGGCAACGGGACCGGCTGTGCCCTACCCCTCGAGCCGCGACAGGTCGGCCACCGCGCCGCAGGTTTCCACGATCCGGTGCAGCAGGTTCAGGCGGTTGCGCCGCACGACCTGGTTGTCGGAATTGACCTGAACCGCCTCGAAGAAGGCGTCGATGGGCGCGCGGAGGCTGGCCATATGGGTCATGGCAGCGGCGAAATCCTCGGACGCAAGGGCCGGAGTGATCGCGGCCTCGGCCTCGGAGAGGGCCTTGAACAGCGCGCGCTCCTCGTCGGTCTCGGCGAATTTCGGGTCGGCACCGAAGCGGTATTCGACGCCGTCCTTCTCTTCGGCCTGCGTCAGGATGTTGGCCGCGCGGCGGTAGCCCTGCACGAGGTTCTCGCCGTCCGGCGTGGCGAGGAAGCCCGCCAGCGCACGGGCGCGGGCGACGACAAGGGCGAGGTCATCGGTGGGCGGCTTGGAGAGAGCCGCGTCGATCACGTCGTGGCGAATGCCCTCGTCGCGCAGGTGGACCTTGAGCCGGTCGTGGAAGAAGGCGAGGAGATCGGTGGACAGGTCGGGCAGCAGGTCGCCCACGCTGCGCAGCGCCTCGGCGGGCGCTTCGCCCTTGTCCTTCAGCCGGTCGGTCACGGCCTTGAAGGCCGCGCCGAACACGCCGCGCTCGGCGATCTCGCCAAGGATTTCCTCAAGCGTATCAATGACATCATCGCCGACCTTGGGGCGGGTGATGGCGATCTTGTGGCGCAGGATCTGGGCATCGACGAACCGGTCGAGCGTCAGGCGATGCGGACCGGCCAGAACGATGCGCACGATCCCCAGCGCCGCGCGGCGCAGCGCGTAGGGGTCTTTCGAGCCGGTGGGCTTCTCGTCGATGGCCCAGAAGCCGGTCAGCGTGTCGATCTTGTCGGCCAGCGCCACGGCGAGCGAGACGGGGGCGGTCGGCACCTCGTCGCCTTGGCCCATCGGTTTCCAGTGGTCGCGGGCGGCGTCCGCCACCTCCGCCGCGCGGCCCGCGGCCAGCGCGTAGTAGCGGCCCATCACGCCCTGCAATTCGGGGAACTCGCCCACCATTTCCGAGCGCAGATCGGCCTTGGCGATGCGCGCGGCCTCCTCGGCCATGTCGGCATCCGCGCCGACCATCGGCGCGATCTCGCGCGCCAGCGCGGCGATGCGGTCGATCCGGGCGGCCTGCGACCCGAGCTTGGCGTGGAAGGTCACCGATTTCAGCCCGTCCAGCCAGTCGCCCATGCCAGCGCGGGCGACGCGCAGGTCGTTTTCCCAGAAGAACGCTGCATCCGACAGGCGGGCGGAGAGAACCTTTTGATTTCCGGCCAAGATCGTTGCGCCATGATCCGCGGTTTCGCGGTTGGCGACGGTGACGAAACGTTCGATCCGGCCCGTCTTGGGGTTCCTGACCGAGAAGAATTTCTGGTGTTCGCGCATGCTGGTCTGCAGCACCTCGGGCGGCAGGTCGAGGAAGCGGTCCTCGATCTCGCCCATCAGCACCACGGGCCATTCCACCAGCCCCGCGACCTCGGCCAGAAGGCCCGTGTCCTCGACCAGTTCCATGCCGTTGGCAAAGGCCATCTGTTCCGCGTCGTGGCGGATATGCTCGGCCCGCTCGTCGGCGCGCAGGATGACCTTGGCGCGCTTCAGCTTGGTCTCGTAATCGGCGAAATTCGTGACGGAAAACCGGCCCGGCGCCATGAAGCGGTGGCCCTCGGTGGTGTCGCCCGAGGCGATGCCGTCGACGGCGAAGGGGACGACCTGAGACCCGGCTTCATCCGACAGAAGGCAGAGGATGGAGTGAAGCGGCCGCACCCAGCGCAGGCTGCCCGCGCCCCAGCGCATCGACTTGGGCCATGGGAAGGTGCGGATCACCTGGGGGACGACATCGGCGATGATCTCGGAGGCGGGGCGGCCCGGGCGTTCGATCACGGCGAAATAGACCTCGCCCTTCCTGTCGGGGCGCACCTCGAGCTGGTCCTTGGTCACGCCCGCGCCGCGCAGGAAGCCCTCGATCGCCTTTTCGGGCGCGTCGGTGCGCGGCCCGCGGCGTTCCTCGCGCGTCGTCGGGCTTTCGCCGGTCAGCCCTTCGAGCGTCAGCACCAGCCGCCGCGGCGTGGCGAAGGCCCCCGCCGAGGCATAGGTCAGCCCCGCCTCGACAAGGCCGTCGGTCACCAGCCGCTTCAGGTCATCCGCGGCGCGGGCCTGCATGCGGGCGGGGATTTCCTCGGAGAAGAGTTCGAGGAGAAGATCGGGCATGGTTCAGATCCAGTCGAGATTGACGCGGGTGACGGGGTGATGTTCGGCCACGGCCTCCCGCAGGGCGGCAAAGCGCGGGCGCAGGTCGCGGAACTTGTTTTCATGGGTCTCGGCGACGGTCAGCCCCACGAGATCGAAGAGGTTTTCGGCCTGCATGTGTTCGAGCAGGTCCAGCTCGGCCCCCTCGATATCCATCTTCAGAAAGGCGATGCGCCCGCCGGCCTTGGCGGCCTCGGCGCGGATCATCTCGGGCAGGGCGATCATCTGCACGTCGATGGTGGCACCCGCCGCTTCGTTGATGTTGCGCCCGCCGGGGATGACGGTGGATTTCACCGAGCCGCCCTTGGGGTTGTCGTCGAAATTGGCCGCGCGCATCAGCTGGACGCTACCGGCGGTGACGCCGACGGCGACATTGTGGAGGATCACGTTCTCCATGCCCGCCACGCGTTTGGACAGCTGGTCGAAGGCATAGGGGTCGGGCTCGAAGGCGTGGACGGTGGCCCCCGTCGCGGCCAGCGGCGCGGTCACGTCGCCCACGTTCGCGCCGCAGTCGAAGACCACGTCGCCGGGTTCCAGCATCGACAGGATGCCCTGCATCAGCCCGCGCGCGAAATGCGCGCGCTCGTTACGGGCCTGACGGCGCTTGAGCTTGTCGTAGGCCTCCTTCAGGGCCGCGTGTTCGGATTGCAGATCGTCCACCGCTCAATCCTCCAGGCTGCCGTTCCACTGGTGCCACGCGTAGGCGCGGCCGTCGGGGAAGACGGCGATGACGCGGTCCGCGCCGGGGCGCACCTCGGGTTGGGACAGGATCGCCTGCGCCTCGCCTGCCTCCAGCGCCGCGCCGATGGCGGGGGCGTCGAAACAGTTGAACCAGTCGGGCGCGATGAGGGGGGTGGCGTCCGGGTAAGGCACGGCGCGCGCGACGAGGGCGGCGGGGTCTGCCACGGTGAAGCAGCCGCGGAAACGCAGCGGCGAAGTGTCGGCGTCGATGCCGGTAAACCCGGTGTCGGGCAGGAGGTCGGTGCCGCCATCGACAAGCGCGACGAAGAGGTCGGCGCCGTCGATGGGCTGGTAATAGGCGCGCGTCTGGAACCACCATTGCGCGCCCGCGAAGACGGCGGTGACCAGGACGATGGCGATGACGAGAAGCCGCCCCGAGGTCATGCGGCGGGTGCCTCCGGTGTCCAGCCGCCCGCTTCGGTCTGCACGAAGGCGTCGGCGCAAAGCTTGGCCAACGCGCGGACGCGGCCGATATAGGCCTGCCGCTCGGTCACCGAGATCACGCCGCGCGCATCCAGCAGGTTGAACAGGTGGCTGGCCTTGATGCACTGGTCATAGGCGGGGTGCGCCATGACGATGCGCTTGGCCGTCTTGGGGTCTTCGGCGGGTTCGGCCAGCAGGCGCTGGCACTCGGCCTCGGCATCCTCGAAATGGCGGAACAGCTTTTCGGTGGTGGCCGCGTCGAAGTTGTGGCGGGAGTATTCCTGTTCCGTCTGGCGGAAGACATCGCCATAGGTCAGCGGAATGGGCGCCGAGGGGTCGTTGAAGGGCATGTCCATGACGTGATCGACGCCGAGGACATACATCGCCAGCCGTTCCAGCCCGTAGGTCAATTCGCCCGAAACGGGGTGGCAGTCGTGGCCGCCGACCTGCTGGAAATAGGTGAACTGCGACACTTCCATGCCGTCGCACCAGACTT
Organism: Roseicyclus amphidinii; assembly: GCF_030163755.1. Taxonomy (GTDB): domain Bacteria; phylum Pseudomonadota; class Alphaproteobacteria; order Rhodobacterales; family Rhodobacteraceae; genus Roseicyclus; species Roseicyclus amphidinii. The sequence continues at coordinate 4,714 of NZ_JASJOE010000055.1, read as the reverse complement.
CCCACCCGAGACCCCAGGCACCCAGCGTCGGGCTTTCCCAATCGTCCTCGACGAAACGGATGTCATGGAGGGCCATGTCGATGCCGATGGCCTCGAGGCTGCCGAGGTAGAGCGCCTGCAGGTCGGGCGGCGAGGGTTTGATGAGAACCTGGTACTGGTAATAGTGCTGCAGCCGGTTCGGGTTCTCGCCGTAGCGCCCGTCGGTCGGGCGGCGCGAGGGCTGCACATAGGCCGCGGCCCAGGGGCGGCTGCCCAGCGAGCGCAGCGTCGTGGCCGGGTGAAAGGTGCCCGCGCCGACCTCCATGTCGTAGGGCTGCATGATGGCGCAGCCTTTGGAGGCCCAGTAGGACTGAAGGCGCAGGATGATCTCCTGGAAACTCTTGGGCGTGTCGGGCATGGCGTCACTTCGGCGTTTGGATCGGCCCGGCTTCTCTAGTGTCACAGTTTGGTGCGGTCAACGCGGCGGCGGGGCCTGTGGCTTGCGTTCACGCAGTTTTCTGGTGCATTTCAACAGAGTTTGGATAGTGTCGCCCCCCGGCGGGGCGCGCGCGCCCTCCGCGGCATGCCGCGCCACAGGATGACTGAGGAATTTGAGACAGATGCCACTTCACGGACTTCGCGGATTGCCGGGCCTTGCGCTCATCATCGTCATGGCGCTTGCCCTGATCCTTCCGGGACCGCTGCGCGCGCAGGAGAGCGTGTTCATCCAGGTCGAAAGCCACGCCACCCTCGGCGAGACCGAGCGCCGCGCGCGGGCCTATGCGCAGATCGTCAATGACGTGAACGGGTTCCGCGCCCAGACCGGGCTTTATGCCATCTCGCTCGGCCCCTATGCGCCCGAGGACGCGCAGGCACTTCTGCGCGAGCTTCTGTCGCGGGGGCTGGTGCCGCGCGACAGTTTCGTGGTGAGCGGCGTTCCCTATGTCTCGCAGGTCTTCCCGGTCGGGGCGGATGCCCTCGCGCAAAGCGCGCAGCCGCTGGCCGAGGAAAGCGCCGAGGCGGTCGCCGAAGAGGTCGTCGCCGTGATCGAGGCCGAGGAGACGGCCGAGCCGGTCGTGCCCGAGGAAACGCTGCAGCAGGCCCGCCAGAGCGAGGCGCAGCTGGACCGCGCGGGCCGTGACGCGTTGCAGATCGCGCTGCAGTGGTTCGGCTTCTACAATTCCGGGATCGACGGTGCCTTCGGCCCCGGCACCCGCGCGGGCATGCGCGCCTGGCAAGAGGCGCGCGGCTTCGAGGCGACGGGGGTCCTGACCTCGCGCCAGCGTGCGCAGCTGCTGGGCGAATACCGGACCGAACTGGCCGCGCTCGGTATGGAGACGGTGCGCGACGAGCGCGCGGGCATCCAGATCGACCTGCCGCTCGCCATGGTCGGCTTCACCGATTACAACTTTCCCTTCGCGCAATTCGACGCGGTGAACGACAGCGGCGTGCAGGTCCTGCTGATCAGCCAGCCGGGCGACCGCAACACGCTGTTCGGGCTGTACGAGATCATGCAGACGCTCGAGATCGTGCCGCTGGAAGGCGAGCGCGAGCGGCGCGGCGACCGCTTCCTTCTGACCGGGCAATCCGAGACGTTGCGCAGCCACATCGAGGCGCGGCTGACGGGTGGCGCGGTCAAGGGCTTCACGCTGGTCTGGCCGCCCGAGCGCGACGCGCAGATCGCCCGCGTTCTGCCGATGATGCAGCAAAGCTTCAGCGCGTTGCCCGGTGCGCTCGACCCCGCCGCCGTGCCCGAGGGGCTGGGCGAGGATGTCGACCTCGTCTCGGGTCTCGAGGTGCGGCAGCCCGAGCGGGTGCGGTCGGGCTTTTTCGTCGATGCGGGTGGCAGCGTCCTGACCACGACCGAGGCGGTCGCGGGGCAATGCGCGCGCATCCTGATCAACACCGCCTACCCGGCCTCGGTCGCCTACCGGGACGAGGCGCTCGGCCTTGCCGTGCTGCGCCCCGAGCAGCGGCTGGCGCCGCTGGCCTTCGCCGAGATCGCGCGCGAGCCGGGGCGGCTTCGCTCCGCGATCGCGGTGGCGGGCTTCCCCTTCGACGGGGCGCTCAGCTCGGCCTCGATGGCCTTCGGCACGCTGGCCGATCTGCAGGGGATCAACGGCGAGGCGAGCATGCAGCGCCTCGACGTGGGCACCCAGCCGAGCGAGGCGGGCGGGCCGGTCTTCGACGAGACGGGCACGGTTATGGGCATGGTGCTTCCGGGCATCATCGCAAACCGCGCGCTGCCCGATGGCGTGACCATGGCGCTGCGCGCCGACCAGATGGGGCAGGCGCTGGCCGCGGCGGGCGTGCGCCCGGTGCTGTCGAGCCGGACCGCGGCGATGAACCGCGAGCGGCTGGCTCGGCTGGGCGCGGACATGACCGTGACGGTCAGCTGCTGGAACTGAGCCCCGCGCGGCTCAGGCCGCGGGGCGGAAGACCAGCGACACGCCGTTGAGGCAATGCCTGAGCCCGGTGGGCTCGGGCCCGTCATCGAAGATATGGCCAAGGTGGCTGCCGCAGCGGCGGCAATGGCATTCGGTGCGGAGGATGAAGATCAGTTGCCGGTCCTCCATCGTGCCGATGGCATCCGGCAGCACGTCCCGGAAGCTGGGCCAGCCCGTGCCGCTGTCGTATTTCGCGGCGGCGTCATAGAGCGGCAGGTCGCAGCCGCGGCAGTGGTAGAGCCCCGGCCGCTCTTCCCCCAACAGGTCGCTGGTATAGGCGCGCTCGGTCGCGCCTTCGCGCATCACGGCGAACTGGGTTTCCGTCAGCATGGCGCGCCATTCGGCCTCGGTTCGCGTGACCTCGAAGGGGCCGGGGGCGATGGCGGCCCGCGCAGGGCCGGGCCGCAGGAGGGCGACGGCCAGCGCCGTGGTCAGAAGGTGGCGGCGTGTGGGCATGGGAGGCTCCGGGTCTCGGGAAAAGGGGCCGGGCAAGCCACCGGCGGTCTGGGGACAGGGGCAACCCGTAGGGTGCGGGCCACTTGCCGATGCCTCGCCCGGCGGGGTGGACCGGCCCGCCTCGTTTGGCGCATGGCGGGCCGGCCCGGTCACGACGGCGAGGGATCTGCACCCCGCCGCCGATCCGGCGATCAATCGGCGTCGGGCAGAAGCACCGTGTCGATCACGTGGATCACGCCGTTGGACTGGTCGACATCGGCCTGGGTGACGGTCGCCATGCGGCCCTGTTCGTCCTCGATCATGACCATCCCGCCCGACATGCGCGCGGTGAAGGTGCAGCCGCCCACCGTCTCGATCGGATGAGCACCGCCCGAGGCGTTGATCATGCCGACGATATCGCCCGAGAAGGCCTCGGCCGCGACGACGTGGCAGGTCAGGATCTCGACCAGCCGGTCGCGGTTGCGCGGCTCGAGCAGGGCCGCGACGGACCCTTCGGGCAGGTCGGCGAAGGCGTCATCGGTGGGCGCGAAGACGGTGAACGGGCCGGCGCTGGCCAGCGTGTCGACAAGGCCCGCCTCGGTCACGGCGGCAACCAGAGTGGTGTGGATGGGCGAGTTCACCGCGTTCTCGACGATGTTGCGCTCGGGGAACATCGGCGCGCCGCCCACGGTGGGCACGCCCTGGGCAAGGGCGGTGCCCGCGATCAGCATGGCGGCAAGGGTGGCGGTCAGTGTGGTGGTGCGGGACATGGGTGTCCTCCGTCTGTCGGTTTCGATTGCGCCTCACCCCTCGCTCGGGGCGGCGATGTCGAGAACCACGGACGCCGGGACGGCCCGGTTTCAGCAAGCTGCGATTTTTCGGATCACGGCTGCGTGAGCGCCCGTCAGAGAGCCGCGAGCGGACCCAGCGCCAGCACGTCGCCGGTGGGCGCGCCGGTGGGCGAGCCGCCGGGCGGTTCGTCGGACACGGCAAGGATGCCGCCCGGCAGCGCATCGCGCAGCGTGGCGGGCACGGCGATGGCTGCGCGCCCCTGTGCATCCAGCAGGCCGAGCGAGACCGGCGCCGCCTCGCCCGCGATGAGCCACAGCTCGGTCGCGCGGCCCGGTCGCGCCTCGCCCGCGGCGCGGCGGATGCCGAGGGTGGCGCTCGTCGGGTCGTAGACGGCAAGGAAGCTGTCCGCGCCCTCGGTCGGGGCCAGCTGCGCCACGAAGGGCGCAGGCGGCACCGGTTGCGGCTGGGTGAAGAGCATCACCGCCAGCGCGATGGAGGTCGCGGCCCCCAGCGCCGTCAGACCCTGCCAGAGGCCCAGACGCCGCCACAGCGGCACGGTGCCCCCCTGCTTCTGATCGAAGAGCGCCCGTTGCAACGCGGTCTCGACCCGCCGCGGCGGGGTCACCGGGGCGACCTCATCCTCGGCCATGGCGGCGAAGCGGGCTTCCCAGTCGCGCACGGCCTCGACCAGCGCAGGCTCCGCGCGCAGCCGGTCCTCGAAGGCCGCGCGCTCGGCCGCGTCCATGAGGCCCAGCACGTATTCGGCGGCCAATGCCTCGGGTGCCTCGGGGGGCATGTCGTCGGTCGGATCGGTCATCTCGACAGGCACTCCCTCAGGCTGATGAGGCTGCGGCGCAGCCAGGTCTTCATGGTATTGAGCGGCACCGCGTGGCGGTCCGCAAGTTCCTGGTAGGCGAGCCCGTCGAGATAGGCCCCGCGCACGGCCGCGGCCCGATCCTCGGGCAATTCGCCGAGGCAGTCCATGATCCGCCGCGCCTCGCCCGCGGCGATGGCGCTGGCCTCGGGCGTGGGGCCGGGGGCCGCGACGGGGGCCACGGCGT
>NZ_JASJOE010000054.1 GCF_030163755.1 Roseicyclus amphidinii | reverse complement strand
CGGCCAGCGCCGCGGGTTTCGACGTGGCGCTCGGGCCCCTCGCGCTGGCCGAGCTGGACCGCGCGGTCCTGCCCGCCGTGCTGCTGACGCGGACCGGTGCCCTTGTCGCCGAGGAGCGGCAGGCCGGTGGCTGGGCGGTTCACGACCCCCGCCTCGGGCCGGGCACGCATGGCTTCCTGTCCGAGGGCGAGCTGTCCGAGGTCTATGCCGGGCAGGCGGTGCTGATCCGGCCCCGCGCCCGCGCAGATGGCGGCACGATGGCGGAAGGGCACTGGTTCCGCTCGGCACTCGCCGCGAACAGGTGGAACTACCTGCAGGTCGCGCTTGCCGCGGCGGTGGCGAATGTCCTCGGCCTGACCACCTCGATCTTCATCATGGTCGTCTATGACCGTGTCCTGCCCAACGAGGCGATAGAGAGCCTTGTGGCGCTGACCATCGGGGTGGGCATCGCGCTGGGCTTCGATTTCGTCATCCGCAGCCTGCGGGCGGGGTTCATCGACCGGGCGGGGCAGCGCGCCGACCTGTCCATGGGCCGCGCGATCTTCGACAAGGTGCTGTCGATCCGGCTGTCGGCGCGGTCGGGCTCGACCGGTGCGACCGCCGCCGCGCTGCGCGAGTTCGAGACGATCCGCGATTTCTTCACCTCGGCCTCGCTCGCGGCCATCGTGGACCTGCCCTTCATCCTGCTCTTCGTCGCCGTCATCGCCATGATCGGCGGGCCCCTGGCCATCGTGCCGGCGCTTGCCATCCCCACGGTGCTGATTGTCGCGCTTGCGACCCAGCCTTTCCTGTCGCGGCTCGCGGAGCGGAGCTTTGCCGACGGTCAGTCCAAGCAAAGCGTGCTGGTCGAGGCGCTGTCGGGCCTCGAGACGATCAAGGCCTCCCGCGGGGAAGCGCGGATGAAGACCCGCTGGGACCGCGCGCTTGCCGCGCAGGCCGAACACGGGGTCCGGTCGCGGGCGATCAGCCAGCTGGCCCTGAACGCCACCGCCTTCGTCCAGCAGGTCTCGCAGATCGGGATCGTGTTCTTCGGCGTCTTCCTGATCATCGACGGCACGTTGTCGATGGGCGCGCTCATCGCAAGCGTGATCCTGACCGGGCGGGCGCTGACGCCGCTTGCGCAGATCGCGCAGACGCTCACGCGGATCAGCCAGACCCGCACCGCCTATCGCGCCATCGAGCGCATGATGCAGGCCGAGACCGAGCGCCCGGCCGGCAAACGCCACCTGGCGCGCGACCGGTTGCAGGGCGGCGTGAGCCTGCACAAGGTCAGCTTCAGTTATCCCGGTGCCTCGGATGGCAGTCTCGAGGATGTCAGCCTCGAGATCGCGCCGGGCGAAAAGGTCGCCATACTCGGGCCCATCGGATCGGGGAAAAGCACCCTGGCGCGGCTGATGCTCGGGCTTTACGCCCCGTCCTCCGGGTCGGTTCGGGTGGATGGGACCGACATTCGCCAGATCGACCCCGGCGACCTGAGGCGCAACATCGGATCGGTCCTGCAGGACGCGTGGCTGTTCTCGGGCAGTCTGCGTGACAACATCACCCTCGGCGCGCCCCATGCCTCGGACGCCGAACTGCTCGAGGCGGCACGGCTGGCCGGGGTCGAGGCCTTCGCGGCCAGCCGTGCGGACGGGTATGACCGGATGATCGGGGAACGGGGCGAGGGCCTGTCGGGCGGGCAGCGTCAGTCGGTGGCGCTGGCGCGCGCGCTGTTGGGCAGACCGCCGGTCCTGTTGCTCGACGAACCCACCTCGGCCATGGATGCGATGACCGAACGGGCCGTCATCGCGCGCCTGAAGGATCATCTCGGGGGGCGGACGCTGATCGTCGTCACGCATCGGCCCAGCCTGCTCGAGCTGGTCGACCGCGTGATCGTCATGGGACAGGGCCGCATCGTTCAGGACGGCCCCAAGGCGCGCGTCCTCGGCGCCGCGGCCGGAGGGTGAGCGGGGTGACGGAACCGCACATCGCCTCGGCCCGCGAGATGGCCCGCCGGACCCGCGGGGGGCACCCGCTCCGGGCATCGCTGCTCTTGCTGGTGATCCTGGCCTTGCTGGCGGCGGCCACGGCCTGGGCCGCGCTGACCGAGCTTGATTCCGTGACCCGCACCGACGGGCGGGTGGTGCCCAGCGGCGAGGTGCAGGTGGTGCAGGCCGCCGAAGCGGCGGTCATCCTCGGGCTGCATGTCCGCGAGGGGGACCGTGTGGAGGCCGGCGCGCCGCTGGTCACGCTCGACGGGCGGTCCTTCGAGGCCGAGCTGATCCAGGCCGAGCGGCGGATCGCAGCGCTCGATCTCAGGGTCGCGCGGCTGCGGGCCGAAGCGGACGGCACACCGTTCGCGCCCGATGCGTCCGGTCAGATCGAAAGCCCGGCGCTGGTCGCCTCGGAACTGTCGCTGTTCGAGGCGCGGCAATCGGCGCTGCGCGACGAGATCGCGGTTCTGGAACGGCAGGCCCGCCAGCGCGAGCAGGCGGTTCTCGAGGCGCGGATACGGGTGCGCACGTCCGAGCACACGCTGGCCCTGATCCGCGAGGACATCGCCCTGATGCGCCCGCTGGTCGAGGAGAGCATCGAGCCGCGGACGACGCTGACGGCCCTGCTCGGCCGCGAGGCCGAGGGGGTCGGGCGGGTGTCGGAGGCGCAGGCGGCGCTGGCGGGTGCCGAGGCCGCGGTCGAGGAAATCCGCGACCGGGTGGTCGCCGCGCGCTCCGGCATGCGGGCCGATGCGCTGGACGAGCTTGCGCGGGCCGAGGCCGAGCTGGCCGAATTGCGCGCCATGCTGCCCGCGCTGCAGGCGCGCGTGGACCGCTCGGTGTTGCGCGCGCCGGTCCGCGGGATCGTCAACCGCATCCTGCCCATCACGCTCGGCGCGCTGGCGCGACCGGGCGATCCCCTGGTGGAGATCGTGCCGCTGGGCGACGAGCTGCTGGTCGAGGCCTACTTGCCGCCCGAGGATGTCGCCTTCGTGCGCGCCGGGCAGGATGTGAGGGTGTCGCTCAGCGCCTATGATCCCTCGCGCTACGGCAGCATCGACGCCACGATCCTGCGGGTCGGGGCCGATGCCGTGACCCATCCCGACGGCAACGCAAGGGTCTTTGTCGTGGAGATCCGCACGCTGGGCACCCTGACCGACGCCGATGGGACCGAGGTCGAGATCCTGCCCGGCATGGTTGCCACGGTGGATATCCTCTCGGGAAAACGCACGGTCCTGGCCTATCTCACGGCCCCGGTGGTCCGCGTGAAGGACAGCGCGCTTCGGGAATGACAGGCGGGACGGTCCCCGGCCCGTCAACTGGCCGTCAGCGCGCCGTGCGCAGGCTCTTCCAGATCTCCGGCAGAACCAGCAGCGGCAGCGCGAAGCCCGCGATCAGGCCCCAGTCCGACAGGCGCAGCGGCACGGTCTGCAGAAGCGTCTGAAGCGGTGCCCAATAGACCGCCGCCACCTGCAGCGCCATCATCGCCGCGAAGGCGACGAGCAGGGCGGGGTTCGACAGGTAGCCGAGCCGCCACCCCGGTGTGCGGAGCGAGCGGAAGGCGAAGACGCTGGTCTTCTCGAAAACCACCATCGCCGTGAAGGCCGCGGTGCGGGCAATCTCCACCCCCGCGGGGCGCAGGGTTTCGAAGATCCAGAGGCTTGCCAGCCCGGTATAAAGCCCGAAGCACAGGATCAGCGGCGCCGATGTCAACGACAGGATGCGCTCGCTCTGCGGGCGGGGCGGGTCCTTCATCTGCGCCTTCTCGCCCGGCTCCAGCCCCAGCGCGACGGCGGTGACCCCGTCGGTGACCAGGTTCATCCACAGGATCTGCGTGGGAAGAAAGATCAGCGGCGCGAGCATCGCCGTGTTGATCAGCAGCGCCACGACCTCTCCCGCGTTGGAACTGAGCAGGTAGCGCACGAACTTGCGCGTGTTGTCGAACTGCCGCCGCCCCTCGGCGATGGCGCCGACGATGGTGGCGTAATTGTCGTCGAGCAGCACGAGATCGGCGGCATCCTTGGCGACCTCGGTGCCGCGGATGCCCATGGCGATGCCGATGTCGGCCTTTCGCAGCGCGGGCGCGTCGTTCACCCCGTCGCCGGTCATGCCGACGGTTTCGCCCTGCGCCTGCAGCGCCGCGATGATGCGCAGCTTGTGCGCGGGCGAGACGCGGGCGAAGGCGACCTCACCGGTGACCGTCGCGGCCAGCGTGGTTTCGTCCATCGCCTCGATCTCGGGGCCGGTGATGACGCGGGCCGCGGGCAGGCCGAGGGCCGTGGCGATGGCGCGCGCCGTCTCGGGATGGTCGCCGGTGATCATCAGCGTGCGGATGCCCGCCGCCTGCGCGGCGGCGATGGCCTGTCCCACCTCGGCGCGGGGCGGGTCGATCAGCCCTGCAAGGCCGATCAGCGTCAGGTCTTCCTCGTCGATGCGGTGGCCCGTGGTTTCCCGATGGGCCAGCGCGATGACGCGCAGACCTTGTGCGGCCATGGCCTGCGCGGCTGCGTGGGCGTTCTCCGCGCGGTCGAGGGTAAGGGGCAGGGGGCCGTCAGGCCCCTCGATCCGGGTGCAAAGGTCGATGACCAGCTCGGGCGCGCCCTTGGTCAGGACGCGGTTGCCGTCGGTCCCGCGGATCAGGACGCTCATCCGCTTGCGGTCCGAGGTGAAGGGCAGTTCGGCGATGACCGCGTCTGGGTCGGGCGGTTCGGCCCAGGCCTTGTGGGCCAACACGATCAGCGCCGCTTCGGTCGGATCGCCGAGCGCGCGCCAGCCATCGCCGTCGCGCTGCAGGCGCGCATGGGTGCAGGCGAGCGCCACTTGCGCGGCACGGGCAAGCAGTGCATCATCACCCGCGCGGCGCTTCTGGCCGTCGCGCTCGACATGGCCGGCGGGGTCGTAGCCGCGTCCGGTGACAGTGTAGTCGCCCGCCCCTGTCCAGAGCCGCCGCACCGTCATCGCGTTCTCGGTCAGCGTGCCGGTCTTGTCGGTGCAGATCACGCTGGCCGCGCCCAGCGTCTCGACCGCCTGAAGGTGGCGCACCAGCGCCTGCCGTCGCGCCATTGCGGCGGCACCAAGCGCAAGCGTCACGGTCACGACGGCGGGCAGCCCCTCGGGCACCATGGCCACGGCCATCGACAGGCCCAGCATGAAGACCTGCAGCGCCTCGAGCCCGCGCCATGCGCCCATGCCCGCGACCACGGCGGCGACGGCCAGCGCGATCCAGCCCAACTGCCGGGCGAGGTGGCCCAACTCGCGCTGGAGCGAGGTCTCGGCCCTTTCCACGGTGCCGGTCAGCTCGGCCACCTGCCCGAACTCGGTGGCCGCCCCGATCCGGGTGACCTGCGCCTCGGCATGGCCGCTCGTCACCGTTGTTCCGGAAAAGACCGTGTCGCCGGGTGGTTTCGACACCGGCACGGATTCCCCTGTCAGCATCGCCTCGTCCAGCCGCAGGCCCGCCTCGGCGGTGATCTGGGCATCGGCGGGCACGCGGTCGCCCTCGGCCAGCAGGATCACGTCGCCCGGCACCAGCTCGCGCGCGGGGATCATCTGCTCGCGGCCCTCGCGGATCACGACCGCCTGTGGCGACATCATCGCCTTGAGCGACCGGATCGCGCGCTCGGCGCGCCATTCCTGCACGAAGCCGAGGGCGGCGTTCAGCACCACCACCGCGCCGATGGCGATGGCGTCCACCACCTCGCCCAGCGCCAGCGCGATCAGTGCCGCCCCGATCAGCATGAGCACCAGAAGCCCCGAGACCTGCCGCCACAGCACCGCCAGCGGCGAAACGGGCTTGCCCTCGGGCAGCTCGTTCCAGCCATGCGCAGTGCGCGCCGCGGCGATCTCTGTGGGGTTCAGCCCGAGGGGCCGCGATGATCCGGGGTCTGCCTGCACGACGCACCTTTCCTGCTTACGGCGATGCTAGGCGGTTTCGTCTGCAACCTGTTTGACACGGGTCAATGTGCGCGGCGCGGCGCAGGGGCAGGCTGATCGCAGGGGCCAAGGAACAGCCATGCAAGAGGAGGTGCAGAGAGATGTCGGCCAACCTGATCTGGTTCGAGGCGTTGAAGCGCGAGGACGTGGCGCTTGTGGGTGGCAAGAACGCGTCGCTGGGCGAGATGATCTCGACGCTGGGGCCCAAGGGCATCCGCGTGCCGACGGGCTTTGCCACCACCTCGGACGCCTACCGCACCTTTGTCGACGAGAACGATCTTGGCCCGGTGATCGCCGATCACGTGGCGGCGCTCGAGGCCGGGCGGATGACGCTGGCCGAGGTCGGCACCGCGCTTCGCTATGCCTTCGAGCGGGGGCATTGGCCCAAGGCGGTCGAGGCCGACATCCGCGCGGCCTACCGCGACTTGGGCGAGCGGCTGGGGCAGGCGGCGCCCTCGGTCGCCGTGCGTTCCTCGGCCACCGCCGAGGACCTGCCCGACGCGAGCTTTGCCGGCCAGCAGGAGACGTTCCTCAACATCACCGGCGAGGATGCGCTGATCACCGCCTGCCGCCGCTGCTACGCCTCGCTCTTCACCGACCGGGCGATCAGCTACCGCCGGGTGCAGGGCTTTGACCATTCCGAGGTCGCGCTGTCGGTCGGCGTGCAGATGATGGTGCGTTCGGACATGTCGTCGTCGGGCGTCATGTTCTCGATCGACACGGAAACCGGCTGCGACCGCTTCGTGCTGATCACCGGGGCATGGGGGCTGGGCGAGAACGTGGTGCAAGGGGCCGTGGACCCCGATGAATTCATGGTGTTCAAGCCCTTCGCGGGTGATGTTGACCTCAGCCCCATCGTCGCCAAGGACCTCGGCGCGAAAGAGGTCAAGATGATCTACGGCAGCAAAGGCGAGCCGCAGACGCGCAACGTGCCCACGTCCAAGGCCGAGCGCGCGCGGTTCACGCTGAGCGACGCCGAGGTGCTGGAGCTGGCCCGCATGGCGATCACGATCGAGGATCATTACGGCCTGCCCATGGACATGGAATGGGCGAAGGACGGGATCACCGGCGCGCTTTACATCGTGCAGGCCCGGCCCGAGACGGTGCAGTCGCGCAAGTCCTCTCACGTGCTGCAATCCTACAGCGTGACCCCCGCTGGCCCCAAGGTGCTGGAGGGGCTCAGCGTCGGCAACGCCGCCGCCGCAGGCCGCGCCTGCCTGATCCAGTCGGCGGCCGATATCGACAAGTTCGTCGACGGCTCGGTGCTGGTAACCTCGATCACCGACCCCGACTGGGTGCCGATCATGAAGCGCGCGGCGGCCATCGTGACCGACCACGGCGGGCGCACGTCCCATGCCGCCATCGTCAGCCGCGAGCTTGGCCTGCCCGCCATCGTGGGGACCGGCGATGCGACCCATGTGCTGCATGACGGGCAGGACCTGACGGTCTCCTGCGCCGAAGGGGACAAGGGCACGATCTACGACGGGATCGGCGAGATCACGACCGAGGATATCAGCCTCGACGACATCCCCGAGACGCAGACGCGGGTGATGCTGAACGTGGCCGACCCTTCGGCGGCGACGCGCTGGTGGCGGTTGCCCGCCGCGGGCGTGGGCCTTGCCCGGATGGAGTTCCTGATCTCCAACGTGATCAAGGCGCATCCGCTGGCGCTGCTGGACCATGACACCCTGACGGACGAGGGGGTGAAGGCCGAGCTGACCACGCTTATCCGGGGCTACGACAGCCCCACCGATTATTTCGTCGAGACGCTGGCCCGCGGTTTGGGCCGCATCGCCGCGATCTGGTATCCCGAGCCGGTCATCATCCGCCTGTCGGATTTCAAGTCGAACGAATATGCCGAGCTTCTGGGCGGCACGCTCTACGAGCCCGAGGAAGAGAACCCGATGATCGGGCTGCGCGGGGCCGCGCGGTATTACTCGGAGTTCTACGAACGCGCCTTCGCCCTCGAATGCCGCGCGATCCTGCGGCTTCGGGGCGAGATGGGCTTCGACAATGCCATCGTCATGGTCCCCTTCTGCCGCTCCCCCGAAGAGGCGGACCGCGTGGCCGAGGTCATGGCGCGCTACGGGCTCGAGCGCGGCAAGGACGGCTTGCAGCTTTACGTCATGACCGAGATCCCCTCGAACGTGATCCGGGCCGAGGAGTTCGCCGCGCGCTTCGACGGGTTTTCCATCGGCTCGAACGACCTGACGCAGCTCACCCTCGGCGTCGACCGCGACAGCGGCGAGCTGGCCCATGTCTTCAGGGAACGCGACCCGGCGGTCCTGTGGATGATCCGCGAGGCCATCGCGCGGGCCAAGGCCGCGGGGCGCAAGATCGGGCTGTGCGGGCAAGCTCCCTCGAACGATCCGGCCTTTGCAAGGCTTCTGGTCGAGGCGGGGATCGACACGATTTCCGTCACGCCCGACAGCTTCCTGGACGTGAAGCGCAACGTGGCCGAGGCGGAGAGGGGGTAGGCCGCGGAGGCGCGGGGGCTGCGCGAACCTGCGCTGCCCTTTCTCCCCGCCCCATGCTAGGCAGAGCATCGGCGCGGTGCATTGCCCGGTTTCCTGCGCCGCCACCGTAACGAGTTGGGAGCTATCATGAAGACGACCGCATTGATCCTTTTGGCGTTGATCGCAGCCCTGCACCTCTACATCGCCTGGTTCGAGATCTTCGCCTGGACGTCGCGGGGGCCCGCCGTGTTCGACATGTTGCCCCAAGACCTGTTCGCGCAAACCACCCAACTGGCCGCCAACCAGGGGGTCTACAATGCCTTTCTTGCCGTCGGGTTGATCTGGGCCGTCCTGATCCGCGACGAAGACTGGCAATTCAGGATCGCCACCTGTTTCCTGCTGTTCGTCGCGGTTGCGGGCATGGCGGCCGCCGTGACGCTGGACATCCGGTCAGGCCTTCCACAATTGCTGCCTGCCGGTGTCGCGCTGGTGCTTTTTCTGCTTGTCCGGCGGCGCGACAGGTCAAGCTGATGTCCTTGCGCGCCCATGGCGGGGCAAGGCCCCCCGCTCAGACCTCGCGCGCCAGTCCCAGCCCCTCGATCAGCTGGCGCAGGCCCAGCCATGCGCCCAGCCAGATCGACAGCGCCACGACGGGCGCGTGGAACGACAGGAGCGACAGGGCCGACAGGCCCTGACCGACCGAGCAGCCGCCCGCGATCACCGCGCCGAAGCCCATCAGCACCGCGCCGCCCATCTGGCGCTTCAGCTCGCGCGGGTCGTCGCAGGCTTCCCAGCGGAAGCCGTCACGGATCAGGCTGCCGACGAACGCGCCGATCACCACGCCGATGACCGAGCCGATTGCGAAATCGGGCTGCAGGCCCGATGCGAACATCGCGTAGCGGATCGAGTCGCCCACGGGGGCGGTGAAGGTGTGCGATTGCACGAGCCAGGGCTCGAAGCCGGTGTTGGCCACCCAGGCCGTGCCGAGGAAGCCGCTCGAGATCGCGGTGCCCGCGACAATGGCCCAGAACAGTTCCTTCCAGTGGCCGCGGCGCGCAAGTGCGGTTCCGGCGGCGAGGATCAGCACCAGCGCCAGTGCGCCGCCGATGGCCCAGGGGGCCAGCCCGGTGGCCTCGCCCAGCCAATGCGCCCAGCCCTGCGGCGCCTCGGGGTGGGGTTCGAACGGGAACATCCGCGCGCGCAGCGCGGCCAGCGGCCCGGAGAGCGCGACATAGGCGGCGATGCCCATGACCACGGCGATGACCATCGCGCGCAGGTCGCCGCCGCCAAGGCGCGCGAGCATCCCGTAGCCGCAATTGCCCGCCTGCGCCATGCCGTAGCCGAACAACAGCCCGCCGACCGCGGCACCGGCCAGCGTGAAGCCGTTCATCAGGTAGATCGCCTGGTGCAGGCGGATCAGCCCCGCGGCCTCGGCGGCGAAGCTGACGGCCATGGCCGCGCCAAGCGCGCAGGCCCACATCCACAGCCGCGCACGGTCATGGCCGTAATGCACATCCTCGATCATGCCGAGCGTGCAGAACCGCCCGAGCCGGGCGGCAAGGCCGAGCACGAGGCCACCGGCAAGTCCGATCAGGGTGATGGTCCACGCCTCTCCCAGCGTGGTCATCACGGTCTCGAGCATCGCGCCGAGCTGGGTGTCGAGCATGTTCCCTCCCTTCGACCCGAACCGGCCACAACCGCGCGGGTCCGGCGGCGAGGGTTCAGGTGCAGAACAACTCGTAAACGCGTTCGATGATCATGCGCGCCCGGTCGTCTGTCAAACGGTAATAGATCTGCTTGCCGTCGCGTCGGGCCGTCACCAGCCCCTCGAGCCGGAGCCGCGACAGCTGCTGCGAGACGGCGGCCTGGCGGGTGGCGAGCATCGCCTCGATCTCGGTCACGGATTTCTCGCCATTGGCCAGCGCGCAGAGGATCATCAGCCGCCCCTCGTGGCTGATCGCCTTGAGGAAATCCGACGCCGTCTCGGCATTCTCGCGGATGCGCTTCCAGGTGGCGTCATCCATCGGCTCGTCGATCCGGGGCAGGATCGTCGAGACGCGCGCCCCATCGGTCTGGGCCGCATCGGACCTGTAGTCTTCGAGGCTCATGGGCGCATCTTCAACGTCGGACATGGGCAAGGCAAGCGGGTGTCCCTCATCCGTCCGCGCCCTGTGTCGCCCAGGTCGCATCGGCCTGGGTCAGCATGTGGCCGAGCAGGCCCCAGAAGAAATCCTCGCCCGGATAGCCCTCGAGGCGGCCGACCTCCTGCCCGTCGCGCACCAGCACGAAGGTGGGCGTGTAGACCGGGCGGCTGTCGAAACTCACGTCCTGCGGCAGGTCGCGCAGGTCGACGGTGCGCAGCGGGGCAAAGCGCCCCTCGGGGGTCGCGGGGTATTCCGGCGCGACATCGGCATGCCAGCGCGCGCAATAGGTGCAGCCGGCCTGTTCGACCATCAGCAGCGACCAGTCCTGCGCCGCGGTGGGCCGGGGCAAGGCGAGCCCGCAAAGGACCAGCCCGGAGAGCAGGGCAACCTTGACGCGATGGGACCATTGCACATGCAACATTGACGAAACTCCTGTTCCGACAATAATATGAATTCTTGAATGTGAAGTCCACGGCAGGCTCCCGAAATGTTCGATATCTCGCTGACCGGCGCTTTCATTGCGGGGCTGCTGTCGTTCCTGTCGCCCTGCATCCTGCCGATGGTGCCCTTCTACCTGAGCTACCTGGGCGGCATGAGCGCGGCCGAGGTCGCGCAGGGCGGGGCGGTCACGCGGGCGACGCGGCTGCGCGCGGTCACCGGCGCGCTGATGTTCGCGGCGGGGGTCCTGACCGTCTTCGTCGCGCTGGGGGCCTCGGCCTCGGTCTTCGGGCAGGTGCTGCGCGACTGGTTCGACGTGCTGCGCTACGTGGCGGCGGCGATGATCATCGCCATGGGTCTGCATTTCCTGGGCGTGATCCGTATCGGCTTTCTCAACCGTTCGCTGCGCGCGGAACCCGGCGACACGGCCAACCTCGGCCTTGGCGGGGCCTATGTGATCGGGTTGGCCTTCGCCTTCGGCTGGACCCCCTGCGTCGGGCCGGTGCTGGCGGCGATCCTGTTCATGGCGGGCACCACCGACACGGCGGGGCAGGGGATGGCGCTGTTGACCGCCTACGGCATCGGCATGACCCTGCCCTTCGTGCTGGCGGCGGGCTTCGTCGGGCCCTTCATGAAGCTTATGGGGCGCTTCCGGCGGCACCTGGGCACGGTGGAGAAGGTGATGGGCGGTGCGCTTGTCGTCTTCGGCGTGCTGATCGCCACCAATGCGCTGCTCTACATCGGGGAATGGATGATCAACGAGTTCGAGGTGTTCCAGACGCTTGGATAGACCCTCGCGCAGGATCATCGCGCAGAGCCAAGGGGAGAGGAGGCCCCACGCCATGTTCGCAAGACTGACCGGATTGATCTTCGCCGCCACGCTGGCGCTTTCGGGCGTGGCGCGGGCCGAGCTGGGCGACGACGGGCTGCACATCGCGCCCTGGCTCAACCAGACCTTCATGGACCTGCGCGAGGATCTGGGCGACGCCAATGCGCAGGGTAAGCGCCTTGCCGTCATCATCGAGCAGCGCGGCTGCATCTATTGCTCGCGCATGCACGAGGAGGTCTGGGTCGAGCCCGACATCCTGCGCCTGCTCGAGGAGGAGTTCTTCTTCATCCGCATCAACATGCACGGCTCGACCGAGGTCACCGATTTCGACGGCGAGACGATGGAAGAGCGCGAGATCGCCCGGCGCTGGCGCAACCTGTTCACGCCCACGATCCTGTTCTTCCCCGAGGACGTCCCCGAGGACGTGACCGGGATCGAGGCGGCGGCCGTGGTCATGCCCGGTGCCTTCGGGCGCTGGACGACCTTCAACATGCTCAACTGGGTGCTGGAAAAAGGCTACGAAGGCGAAGAGGATTTTCAGCGATATCATGCCCGTATGTTCGCCGACCAGGCCGCGGCGGGGGCGATGGAGTAAACGCGCGTTAGCCCTCACATGCAAAAAATCAAATGTGTTGTTGCAATCTGAGGGTGAGCGCGGCTACGGTATACCACAGGCCACTGACTCGGCCGAAAGGGAGGAAATCAAAGTGAAGCGCCAGATGCTGCTGGCGGCCGGCGTAGCCATGGCCGCAACCAGTCTTCAAGCCGATGTCATCGCGCCCGACGCGGTGGTGATGTCCGAATACGGTGAAGTGATGGAATCCCTCACCGGGGAACCCGGAAGCGCCGAGCGCGGACGCGACATCATGGTCAGCCGTGCGCAGGGCAATTGCCTTGCCTGCCATGCGGTCACCGCGCTCGAGGACGAGCCGTGGCATGGCGAGGTCGGCCCGTCGCTCGACGGTGTCGGCGCGCGCTGGGACGAGCCCGGCCTGCGCGGCCTGCTGGTCAACGCCGACATGATGTTCCCTGACTCGATCATGCCCGCCTTCTACAAGGTGTCGGGCTTCATTCGCCCGGGCGACCGGTTCACCACGCGCCCCGCGCCCGAAGACCTGCAGCCGATCCTGTCCGCGCAGGAGATCGAGGACGTGATCGCCTACCTGATGACGCTGACCGACTACTGATCCGGTCGCAGACCGAACCCCGAGACCAAGGAGACTGATCTCATGACCCAGACACGCAGGCAATTCGTCGGCACCGGGCTGGCGGTTGCGGCCGCCTTCTTCGGCCTGCCGCAGCTCGCATCCGCCGCCGAGCTGGAGGAGGCGATCCAGGCCTTCACCGGCGGCGCCGACATGGGCGGCGACGGCATCACGCTGATCGCGCCGGAAATCGCCGAGAACGGCAACACCGTCCCGATCGAGGTCGACGCCCCCGGCGCCGCGGCGATCATGCTGTTGGCGGCAGGCAACCCGCAGGCCGATGTCTGCACCTTCAATTTCGGCCCGGCGGCGGGCTCGCACATGGCCTCGACCCGCATCCGCCTTGCCGGCGAGCAGGAAGTCGTCGCCATCGCGCGCATGCCCGACGGCAGCTTCAAGCAGGCGCGCCAGAACGTGCGCGTGACCATCGGCGGCTGCGGCGGCTGAGCCAGACAGGACAAGGAGAAAACCAATGGCAGAGAATGTTGTTCCCCGCGTCCGCGTCCCGCGCGATGCCTCGGCCGGCGATAGCGTGTCGGTCCGCACCCTGATCAGTCACCCGATGGAATCGGGCCTGCGCCGCGACGGCGACGGCAACCCGATCCCGCGGCAGATCATCAACCGCTTCACCTGTGCCTTCAACGGCGAGATGGTGGTGGATGTCGAGATCCATCCCGGCGTGTCGACCAACCCCTATTTCCAGTTCGACGCCGTCGTGAACGAGACCGGCAGCTTCGAGTTCACCTGGTACGACGACGACGGCTCGGTCTACACGGAAACGGCTGACATCACCGTCGCCTGATCCGGATACGCACCCAGCCGTCGCAAGGGAGGAAGTTACGGCCATGACAAGAAAATCACTTCTCGGCGGTGTCTCGGCGGCGGTCTTCGCCTTCGCGGCCGCCGGGGTCGGCCTCGCCGATATCCGCACCGGGGACAGCCTCGTCATCAACGGCGAGATCCCGATCGTCACCGAAACCGAACCGGCCGCCCATCTCGAGGGCGCGCTCAGCACGGTCTACTCGGGGTGGGTCTTCCGCACCGATGAAACCCGCGCCATGCAGGCCGACGATTTCGACAACCCCGGCATGCTCTATGTCGAGCAGGGGATCGACGCCTTCAACACGGTGATGGGGTCCGAGGGCAACAGCTGCGCCTCGTGCCACGAGAACCCCGAAAGCCTGGCCAACGTGCGCCCGAGCTATCCCCAGTGGGATGCCGAGCACGGCATGGTCCAGACCGTCGAGATGCAGGTGATCGAATGCCAGACCGAGCGCATGGGGATGGAAGAGCCCTATGGCTATGACAGCCAGCAGATGCGCAACATGGTTGCCCTGATCGCCTCGGTCGCGCGCGGCCAGACGGTCGACGTGGCCATCGACGGTCCCGCGGCGGATGCATGGGAACTTGGGCGGGAGATCTACTACACCGCCTATGGCCAGATGGAACTGAGCTGCGCCCATTGCCACGAGCAGAACTACGGCAACCTGATCCGGGCCGACCATCTCAGCCAGGGGCAGGTCAACGGCTTCCCGACCTACCGTCTGAAGAACGCCAACATCGTCTCGGTCCACAACCGCTTCCGCGGCTGTATCCGCGACACGCGCGGCGAGCCCTACGGCATCGGCAGCCCCGAGTTCGTGGCGCTGGAGCTTTACGTCGCCTCGCGCGGCAACGGCCTGACGGTCGAAGGCCCCGCCGTCCGCAACTGACACGACATCGCAGCCCGCCCCGGATCACACCGGGGCGGGTTTTGCGCTTAAACATTCAATAACCTGAATATCATCAGAGGTTGAACCCATGATCTCGCGTCGCCACTTCGTGCAGGCCGCCCTCGCCACATCCGCGCTCTATGGCGCGTCGGGCTTCGGCAACTGGGCGCGCCTTGCCGCGCAGCAGACCCTGAGCCAGGAGGACCTGATCGGCACCGGTGGCCCCGGCAACGTGACGCTGGTTCACATCACCGACATCCACGCCCAGACCCAGCCGATCTATTTCCGCGAGCCGGAATTCAACATCGGCGTGGGCATCCACGCGGGCCAGCCGCCGCACCTGGTGGGGCCCGAGTTCCGCGCGCGCTTCGGCATCGAGCAGGGCAGCGCGATGGATTACGCGCTGACCTACGATGATTTCACCTCGATGGCGCGGGCCTATGGCCGGATGGGCGGGCTCGACCGCATCTCGACGGTGGTCAAGGCGATCAAGGCCGAGGCCCCGCATGCGCTGATCCTGGACGGGGGCGACACCTGGCAGGGCTCGCTGCCCTCGCTCAGGACGCAAGGCATGGACATGGTGCAGCTGTTCAACGCGCTGGGCGTCGATGCGATGACCTCGCATTGGGAATTCACGCTGGGCTCGGCCCGCGTCAACGAGCTGATCGAGAACCATGTGAACCCCGCTTTCCTCGGGGCCAATATCTTCGACGCCGAATGGGACGAGCCGGTCTACGACGACTACCGCATCTTCGAGCGCAACGGCACCGCGATCGGCGTGATCGGGCAGGCCTTTCCCTACATGCCCATCGCCAACCCCGGCTGGATGTTCCCCGAGCTGAGCTTCGGCCTGCGCCGCGAGCGCATCGCAGAGGTGGTGCAGGAGGTGCGCGCCGCGGGCGCCGACGTGGTCGTGCTGCTGTCGCACAACGGCTTTGACGTGGACCGCCAGTTCGCGCGCGACATCCCCGGCATCGACGTGATCCTGACCGGGCACACCCATGACGCGCTGCCCGAGGCGATCCAGGTCGGCAACACCTTCCTGATCGCGTCGGGAAGCCACGGCAAGTTCGTCTCCCGCGTCGATCTCGACGTGCAGGGCGGCGCGATGCGGGGCCTGACCCACCGGCTGATCCCGATCTTCTCGGACGTGATCGCCCCCGATCCCGAGATGACGGCGCTGGTCGACGAGACCCGCGCGCCCTTTGCCGAAGAAATGTCCGAGGTGATCGGGCAGTCGGGCTCGCTGCTGTTCCGGCGCGGCAATTTCAACGGCACCTGGGATGACGTGATCTGCGACGCGCTGATTTCGCAGCGCGACGCGCAGATCGCGCTCTCGCCCGGCTTCCGCTGGGGGGCAGCGGTGCTGCCGGGGCAGGACATCACCCGCGAGGATATCTTCAACGTCACCGCGATGACCTATCCCAACGCCTACCGCACCGAGATGTCGGGCGAGATGCTGCACACCATCATGGAAGACGTGGCCGCCAACATCTTCAACCCCGACGCCTATTACCAGCAGGGCGGCGACATGGTGCGCGTGGGTGGCCTCGGCTACCGGATCGACACCAGCAAGGAGCAGGGCAGCCGCATCACCGAGATGACGCTTCTGTCCACCGGCGAGCTTTTGCAGCCCGATCAGACTTACGTCGTGGCCGGCTGGGCCAGCGTGAACGAGGGCACCGAAGGCCCGCCGATCTGGCAGGTCGTCGAAGATCATATCCGCGCGCAGGGCACCGTGACGCTCGAACCCAACAACACCGTAGACGTGGTGGGCGGCTGAGGCCGCATCCCGAGAGAGAGGTATCGAACCATGACCGACACCCCCAAGTTCACCCAATCGCGCCGGCAGTTCCTTGCCGGGGCCGCCGTGGCCACCGGGGCCGCCGCGACCGGCAAGCTTGTCCATGCGCAGGCCGCCGGCCCCGACCCGGCGATCACCGAGATGCAGCCGTGGACGCAGTATCTGGGCGCGGGAGTCGATGCGGCCCCCTACGGCATGCCCTCGCCGCACGAGGCGCATGTGGTGCGCCGCAACGTGGAATGGCTGACCGCCGACACCGTCAGCTCGGTCAATTTCACGCCGCTTCATGAGCTGGAGGGGATCATCACCCCCAACGGCCTGTGTTTCGAGCGTCACCATTCCGGCGTCGCCGAGATCGATCCGGGCCAGCACCGGCTCATGATCAACGGGCTTGTGGACACGCCGCTGGTCTTCACCATGGAAGACCTGATGCGCTTCCCGCGCGAGAACCGGACGTATTTCCTCGAATGCGCGGCAAACTCCGGCATGGAGTGGCGCGGCTCGCAGCTGAACGGCTGCCAGTTCACCCATGGCATGATCCACAACGTCGTCTACACCGGCATCCCGCTGCGGCTGCTGCTGGAAGAGGCGGGCGTCAAGACCAACGGCACCTGGATCCTGCCCGAAGGCGCGGATGCCTCGGGGATGACCCGCTCGATCCCGATGGAAAAGGCGCTGGACGACTGCATGGTCGCCACGCACATGAACGGCGAGCGGCTGCGCCCCGAGCAGGGCTACCCGGTCCGCCTTGTCGTGCCCGGCTGGGAAGGCAACATGTGGGTCAAGTGGCTGCGCCGGATCGAGGTGGGCGATGCCCCCTGGCATCACCGCGAGGAAACCTCGAAATACACCGACCTGTTCTCCGACGGGCAGGCCCGCCGCTTCACCTGGGAGATGGACGCGAAATCGGTCATCACCAACCCCAGCCCGCAGGCGCCCATCACCCATGGCCCCGGTCCGACCGTCCTGACCGGCGTGGCCTGGTCGGGCCGCGGCACCATCCCGCGGGTGGACGTGACGCTGGACGGCGGCATCAACTGGCACCGTGCGCGCATGTCCGGGCCGAGCTTCGACAAGTCGATGCACCGCTTCTACTTCGAGTTCGACTGGGACGGCAGGCCGCTCCTGCTGCAGAGCCGGGCGCATGACAGCACCGGTTACGTGCAGCCCACCAAGGACCAGCTGCGCGAGATCCGCGGCGTGAACTCGATCTACCACAACAATGGCATCCAGACCTGGGCCATCAACGAACGCGGTGAGGCTGAAAATGTCGAAGTCGGTTGAACTCATGAAAACGCTCACGCTCTCCACCGCGCTGGTGGCCGTCACCGCGACGCTGGCGCTGGCGCAGGAAAACCCCGCCCCCTCGCGGGACGGCGGCTTCGGCCTCGGCCGCGCGGCGCTGCCCGAAGAGGTTGCCGCGTGGGACATCGACATCCGCCCCGACGGGCAGGGCCTTCCGGTTGGCTCCGGCGATGTCTGGACCGGCGAGGAGCTCTACATCGACAATTGCGCCGTCTGTCACGGCGACTTCGGCGAGGCGGTGGGCCGCTGGCCGGTGCTTGCGGGCGGGTTCGGCACGCTCGACGGCGACGACCCGCACAAGACCATCGGCTCCTACTGGCCCTATCTCTCGACGGTCTGGGATTACGTCCACCGCGCCATGCCCTACGGTGCGGCCCAGTCGCTGAGTGATGACGAGGT
The DNA here is from genome assembly GCF_030163755.1 of Roseicyclus amphidinii. Lineage (GTDB taxonomy): Bacteria > Pseudomonadota > Alphaproteobacteria > Rhodobacterales > Rhodobacteraceae > Roseicyclus > Roseicyclus amphidinii. The sequence goes on along the minus strand of NZ_JASJOE010000054.1, from coordinate 1,550 downwards.
CTATGCCATCACCGCCTACCTGATGTATCTCAACAACATGGTGGACGATGATTTCGAACTGTCGAACGAGAACTTCCTCGAGGTGCCGATGCCCAACGAGGACGCGTTCTTCATGGACGACCGCGAGGCGACCGAGCTGGCGGTGTTCTCGGGCGAGCCCTGCATGGAAAACTGCGCAGAGAGCATCGAGATCACGGCCCGCGCGGCGGTTCTGAACGTGACCCCCGAGACCGAGGAGGAGGCCGCCGCCGAACCCGAGGCGGTGGTGACGCCCGCCGCCGAGGAAGAGGTTGTCGAGGTCGCGGCCGAGCCCGAGGCCCCGGCCGCCCCCGACCCGGAACTGGTCGCCGCGGGCGAAGGGCTGTGGCGTCAGTGCGCCTCGTGCCACCAGATCGGCGAGGGCGCGGTCAGCCGCGTCGGCCCGATGCTGAACAACACCTATGGCGCACCCGTGGCCAGCCATGACGGTTTCCGCTACTCGCCCGCCTTCATGGAGGCGCAGGCCGCCGGAATGGTCTGGGATGACGAGGCGCTGACCGCCTACCTGCTCGACCCGCGCGGCTACATTCCCGGCAACCGCATGGCGTTCCGCGGGCTGCGCTCGGAAGAGGATGCGGCGGCGCTGATCGCCTACATCCGCGCCGAAGGGGGCGACTACGAATGAGGGTGCTGCGCGCAACGACCGGCGCGCTGGCCCTTGCGGCTTTGGCGGCGGCGTCCTCCCCGTCGTTGGCCGAAAGGGACGCGGCGCAGGGGGAACGGCTGTATCGGCCCTGCGCCGCGTGCCACATGATCGGGGAGGGGGCGGTCAACCGCGTCGGCCCCCACCTCAACGGCATCGTCGGCCGCCCGATCGGGGCGCTGGCGGGCTATGAATTCTCGGATGTGCTGAGTGCCGCCGGGGCCGAGGGGCGGGTCTGGGACGCAGGCGCGCTCGACCGCTTCCTCGAGGCTCCGCGCGACTATTTCCCCGGCACGCGCATGGTCTTTCGCGGCATCCGCTCGGAGGAGGACCGCGCCGATCTGATCGCCTACATGCTCGAGGCCGGCGGCCGCGCCGAAGACGTGGTGGCCGACCCCGATGCCTCGGCCGTCGATCCCGAGGTCGCGGCGATCCTCGAGATCGCGGGCGACGTGCCCTATGGCGAGTATCTCGCCAATGAATGCACCGCCTGTCACCGCGACGAGGGGGGCGGCGACATCCCGTCGATCCGCGGGCTTGCGCCCTCGGTCTTCATCGCGGGAATGGTTGCATATCGAAACGGAACACGCGAGCATCAGGTCATGAATACGGTCAGTCGACGCCTCGGAGACGAGGAACTCGCGGCGTTGGCGGCCTATTTCTCGACAGTCGAGTAACATCTCGGCCGCACCGGTGCGCGGCGACCAGACCCGCCCCGCGCCACAACAGCCCCGAAGGGGCGCAACGGGAGGATTGCATATGACCATCAACAGACGGGTTTTCCTGGGCACCACCGCCGCGGCAGCCGCCACGCTGTCCGCGCCGATGATCGCCCGCGCGCAGACCCGCGCGCGCGTCGTCGTCGTCG
>NZ_JASJOE010000053.1 GCF_030163755.1 Roseicyclus amphidinii | reverse complement strand
GGGGTCCGGGGCGCTCCGACCGGGCCGCCCCCTGTCGCAGGGTCAGCTTCGCTGATCCGCATCCCGCCAGGGGCAGCGCCACCGCGCACCACCCGACCCCGCTCGACCCCGGCCACGACGCGCCACACCCGCACCCGGCACCCTGCAAGGCGCGCGCCTTGCGACGAACCCCGCGCGGGGTCCGCGTCCCGCGCGCGCGGGCCGGGCGCCCGGCACACCCCAAGGCGCTCAGCCCGACCCGTAGCCGCCCGGCGTGGGCGTGGTCACGATCACCGCCTCGCCCGGCTCCAGCACCGTCTGGTCGCAGGCCCTGAGCCGCTCGACGCGGCCATCCGCCCGCCGCACCTCGGTCCGGCCGAGCTGCCCGTCGCCGCCCCCCGCGATGCCCCGCGGGGGCGCGGCGCGATGCGAGGACAGGATCGCGCAATCCATCCGCTCGAGAAACCGCAGGCAGCGCTCCGTCCCGTCGCCCGCCGCGAACGCCCCCTGCCCGCCGGACCCGGGCCGCAACGCGAACCGCTCCAACAGCACCGGAAAGCGCATCTCCAGCACCTCCGGGTCGGTCAGGCGCGAGTTCGTCATGTGGGTATGCACCCCCGAGGTTCCGGCGAACCCGCGCCCCGAGTTCATCACCCCCGCGGGCGAGCCGGAACAGATCGTCTCGTAATACTGGTAGGTCGCGTTGCCGAAGGTCAGGTTGTTCATCGTCCCCTGCGCATTCGCCAGCACCCCCAACGCGCCGAAGACGGCATTGGTCACATGCTGCGAGGTCTCCACGTTGCCCGCCACCACCGCGCGCGGATAGGCGGGTTTCAGCATCGACCCCTCGGGGATCACGATGCGGATCGGGCGCAGGCAGCCTGCATTCATCGGGACCTGTGCCTCGACCATCACGCGGAAGCAATAGAGGACCGCCGCCCGCGTCACCGGTTCGGGCGCGTTGAAGTTGTTGTCCGTCGCCTCGGACGTGCCGGTGAAATCCACCACGGCCTCGCGCGCGTCACGGTCAACCGTGATCTTCACGCGGATCACCTGCCCGGTGTCCGTGGGATATTCATAGGAACACTCCTCCAGCCGCCCGATCAGGCGGGCGACCTCTTCGGCGGCGTTGTCCTGCACATGGCCCATGTAGGCCTCGACCGTCTCCAGCCCGAACTCCGCCACCATGCGGCGCAACTCCGCCGCGCCGCGCTCGTTGGCGGCGACCTGCGCCTTCAGATCGGCGATGTTCTGGTCGGGGTTGCGCGCGGGATATGCGTGGTCGGTCAGAAGATCGCGCAGAGCCTCCTCGCGGAAGGTGCCGTCGCGGGCCAGCAGGAAGTTGTCGAAGAGCACGCCTTCCTCATCGACGGTCTTCGCCAGCGGCGTCATCGAGCCGGGCGCGGTGCCCCCCACATCGGCGTGATGCCCGCGGGACGCCGCCCAGAACAGGATCGTCTCCCCCGCATCGTCGAACACCGGCGAGACGACCGTGATGTCGGGCAGATGCGTGCCGCCATTGTAGGGCGCGTTCAAGGCAAAGACATCGCCGGGGCGGATCGACCCCTCGTTCAGGCGGATCACGGTTTCCACGCTGCGGTCCATCGAGCCGAGATGGACGGGCATGTGCGGCGCATTCGCCACCAGCGCCCCGTCGCGGTCGAAGACGGCGCAGGAGAAATCGAGCCGTTCCTTGATGTTGACCGAATGGGCGGTGTTCTGAAGCGCCACGCCCATCTGCTCGGCGATGTTCATGAAGAGGTTGTTGAACACCTCGAGCAGGATCGGATCGGCCTCGGTGGTCCCCGCCGCCGATGTCCGCGCCATGCGCTCGTGTCGCCGCATCACGATGTCGTCCCGCCCGGTCAGCTCGGCGGTCCAGCCGGGCTCGACCACGATGGTCTGGTTGGCTTCGATGATGAGGGCCGGACCCTTGACCCGGTCGCCGGGCGACAGCGCCTCGCGCGGGTAGACCGCGGCCTCGACCCAGTCGTTCTTGCAGAAGACCGGCACGCGGGTGTCGCTGGCCGCCTCGCGCGCGTCGGTGCGGGCGACATCCGCCGCGCCGGTCTCGTGCGGGGCTTCGGTGATCTCGACCTCGACGGCCTCGACCGTCACCGGCTTGTCGGGCGAGACGAAGCCGAATTGCGCCTTGTGCGCGGCTTCGAACTCGGCGCGCGCGGCCCGTGCGTCGCCCGACCACTCCACCGGCAAGGCGGTGTCGGTGCCCGCGTAGCGCAGGTGAAGCCGCGTCACCGTGCTGGCCGCCGCGGCGTCCACGCCCTGCTCGGTGACCTCGGCGGTCACGGCGTCGGTCAACTGCGCCTGAAGCGCCGCGATGGCGGCGAGGCTGCCCTCGCCCAGCTCCTCGACCAGCGCCTGCTGGCGGCTGGCCGAGACGGTCGCGCGCCCGATGCCGTAGGCCGACAGAAGCCCCGAAAGCGGGTGGATCAGCACCGCCTCCATCCCCAGCGCGTCGGCGACAAGGCAGGCATGCTGCCCCGCCGCGCCGCCGAAGGCATTCAGGAGATACTTGGTCACGTCATAGCCGCGCTGGACGCTGATCTTCTTGATCGCGTTGGCCATGTTCTCGATGGCGATGGTCAGGAAGCCCTCGGCCACCTCCTCGGGGGATTTGCCCTCGGCCTCCGCGATCTTGGCGAAAAGGGACCGGACGACCGCGTCATCCAGCGCCGCGTCCTGGTCGGGGCCGAAGACGCGGGGGAAGAACTCGGGGCGCAGCTTGCCCAGCATGACGTTCGCATCCGTCACCGTCAGCGGCCCGCCGCGGCGGTAGCAGGCGGGGCCGGGGTTCGCGCCCGCGCTGTCGGGGCCGACGCGGAAGCGGCCCGGCTCGGCATGCAGGATCGAGCCGCCACCGGCGGCGACGGTGTGGATACGCATCATCGGCGCGCGGATGCGCACGCCCGCGACCTCGGTGTCGAAGGCGCGCTCGTAGCCGCCCGCGAAATGCGCCACGTCGGTGGAGGTGCCGCCCATGTCGAAGCCGATGACCTTCTCGAAACCGGCGTCATTCGCCGTCTCGACCATGCCGACGACACCGCCCGCGGGGCCGGACAGGATCGCGTCCTTGCCCTGGAATTTCTCGGCCGCCGTCATGCCGCCCGAGGACATCATGAATTGCAGCGTCGGGCCGGGTTCGCCCGCGGGCGTGGCCCCAAGCGCATCGGCCACGCGGGCGACGTAGCGGCGCAGGATGGGGGAGAGGTAGGCGTCAACGACCGTCGTGTCGCCGCGGCCCACCAGCTTCACGAGGGGCGAGACCTCGTGGCTGACGGAGACCTGGCCAAAGCCCATGCCGCGCACCATTTCGGCCAGCGCGGCCTCGTGATCGGGCGTCTTCCACGCGTGCATCAGCACGATGGCCACCGCGTCGATCCCGTCGGCCTTCGCCGCCTCCAGCTGCGCGGCCAGTGGCGCCATGTCCAGCGGCGTCTCGACCGCCCCATCGGCGCGCAGGCGTTCGTCAACCTCGATCACCCGCTCATAGAGCTGTTCGGGCAGCAGGATCTCCTTGGCGAAGATATCCGGCCGCGCCTGGTAGGCGATGCGCAGCGCGTCGCGGAACCCCTTGGTGATCAACAACAAGGTCCGGTCGCCCTTGCGCTCGAGCAGCGCGTTGGTGGCGACCGTCGTGCCCATCTTGACCGTGCCGATGCGGGCGGGGTCAATGGTGCCGCCGAGCAGACGGCGGATGCCCTCGATCGCGGCATCCTCGTAGGCCTCGGGGTTTTCGGACAGAAGCTTGAGCGGATGCACCGCGCCGACCCCGTCGCGGCCCACCACATCGGTGAAGGTGCCGCCCCGGTCGATCCAGAAATCCCATGTTTCGGGCACAGCGACATCGGCCATTCCGGACCTCCCCCTCACGGTATCGAATACCCTTGGGTCGGCCAGAATGGGGGCGGCGTCAACCGCGATGTGACAGTGTCAGCAGTCGAGCGTCATCCGCCGTTCCCAGTCAGTCAGGTGGCGGGTGTAGTCGATCCACTCGGCATGCTTGTAGCGCACCAGCGCGGCTGCGGCCTCGGCCCCGATACCGTCGCAGAGCGCGGTGTCGGCCTCGAACGCGCGCACCGCATCGAGCAGGTTCAAGGGCAGTTTCGGCGCATCGACCGTGTGGCCCTCGACATACATGTCGATGTCGAGGCGCTGGCCCGGATCGGCCTTGGTGGCGATCCCGTCCAGCCCCGCGGCAAGGATCGCGGCGGGCAGGAGATAGGGGTTCGCCGCGCCATCGGCCAGCCGCACCTCGAGCCGGTTGCTGTCGGGGATGCGCACCATGTGGGTGCGGTTGTTGCCGCCATAGCTGATCGTGTTGGGCGACCATGTCGCGCCCGAGGTGGTGACCGGCGCGTTCAATCTTTTATAAGAATTGACCGTGGGGTTGAGGACCGCGGTCAGCGCGGGCGCGTGGCCGATCAGACCGCCGAGGAAAGCATAGGCGGTGTCGGACAGGCCAAGCTCTCCGTCGCCCTTGAAGAGGTTCGCGCCGGCCTTGTTCCAGAGCGAGACATGGGCATGACAGCCGTTGCCGGTCAGCTCGGCGAAGGGCTTGGGCATGAAGGTCGCGCGCAGCCCGTGTTTCTCGGCCACGGCGCGTGCCATGAACTTGAAGAAGGTGTGGCGGTCGGCGGTGACCAGCGCGTCGTCGTAATCCCAGTTCATCTCGAACTGGCCGTTCGCGTCCTCGTGGTCGTTCTGGTAGGGGTTCCAGCCGAGGTCGAGCATATAGGAACAGATCTCGGCGATCACGTCATAGCGCCGCATCAGCGCGTCCTGATCGTAGCAGGGTTTGACCTGCACATCAGCGGGGTCCGAGATGGATTTGCCGTCGGGCGTGGTCAGGAAGAACTCGCATTCCACGCCGTGTTTCATCTGGATGTCCTGCGCCGCGGCGCGGGCCATGACCTGTTGCAACACGACGCGCGGGGCCTTGGCGAAGGGCGCGCCCTTGAAATGGATGTCGGCGGCGAGCCAGCCGACCTCGGGCTTCCAGGGCAGCTGGATCAGGCTGGCGGGGTCGGGAATGGCGAGGATGTCGGCATCCGCGGGCGACATGTCGAGCCAGGCGGCAAAGCCTGCGAAGCCCGCGCCGTTCTCGGCCATGTCGGCGATGGCCTGCGCGGGGGCGAGTTTCGCGCGCTGCACGCCCAGAAGGTCGGTGAAGGAGATCAGGAAGAACCTGATGCCCTTCTCTTTCGCCACTGCTGCAAGATCGGTCATGTCGGGTCCCCTTTACTCTGTCTTCTGTCCGGTCAGCTCTGGCCGGGTATCCAGCTTGTGCCCGCCAGCGGCACGCCCGCCATGGCGGCGCTTTCCACCGTCAGCGCCACGAGATCCTCGGGTTCGAGGTTCAGGACGTGGCTTTTGCCGCAGGCGCGCGCGATGGTCTGCAATTCCAGCGTCATGACGCCGAGGTAATTGGCGAGCCTCCGCCCCGCCGCCACCGGGTCGAGGCGCGAGGCGAGCGCGGGGTTCTGCGTGGTGATCCCCGCGGGGTCGTTGCCCTCGTGCCAGTCGTCATAGGCCCCGGCGGTCGTGCCCATGGCGCGGTAGTCGTCTTCCCATTTCGGATCGTTGTCGCCCAAGGCGACCAACGCCGCCGTCCCGATGGAGACCGCGTCGGCCCCCAGCGCCAGCGCCTTGGCCACGTCCGCGCCGTTGCGGATGCCGCCCGACACGATCAGCTGCACCGTGCGGTGCATGCCCAGATCCTTCAGCGCCTGCACGGCGGGGCGGATCGCGGCGAGCGTGGGGATACCCACATGCTCGATGAAGACGTTTTGCGTGGCCGCCGTGCCGCCCTGCATGCCGTCCAGCACCACGGCATCCGCGCCCGCCTTCACGGCCAGCGCCACGTCGTAATAGGGGCGCGACGCGCCCACCTTGATGTAGATGGGCACCTGCCAGCCGGTGATCTCGCGCAGCTCGGCGATCTTGATCTCGAGGTCGTCCGGCCCGGTCCAGTCGGGATGACGGCAGGCGCTGCGTTGGTCGATGCCCTGGGGCAGCGTGCGCATCGCGGCGACGCGTTCGTTGATCTTCTGTCCCAGAAGCATCCCGCCGCCGCCGGGCTTGGCACCCTGCCCCACGACAACCTCGATGGCGTCGGCCTTGCGCAAATCGTCGGGGTTCATGCCGTAACGGGACGGCAGAAGCTGGTAAACGAGCTTGTTGGAATGCTCGCGCTCTTCCGGCGTCATGCCGCCGTCGCCGGTGGTGGTGGAGGTTCCCGCCGCGTTCGCGCCGCGGCCCAGCGCCTCTTTTGCCTGCGCGGAGAGCGAGCCGAAGGACATGCCCGCGATGGTGATGGGGGTCTTGAGGACGATGGGCTTGGCCGCATGGCGCGCGCCGATCACGACCTCGGTCTCGCATTTCTCGCGGTAGCCTTCGAGCGGGTAGCGCGACATGGAGGCCCCGAGGAAGAGCAGGTCGTCTAAATGCGGCAAAGGCCGCTTCGCGCCGCCGCCGCGGATGTCGTAGATGCCGGTGGCCGCCGCGCGGCGGATTTCCGAGAGCGTGTAATCGTCGAAGGTCGCGGATTTCACCGGCGTGGTGCGCGGGGTGCCGCCGGGCGGGTTGGACTGGTCGGTCATGGCATGTCCCTCAATAAGCGCCGGCGTTGTCGATCTTGAAATGGTAGAGCTGCCGGGCCGAGCCGTAGCGGCGGAACTCGGCCGGGTCGGCGTAAAGCCCCGCGCGGTCCATCAGCTGCGCGACAAGGGCGATGTGTTCGGGCCGCATCTCCTTCTCGATGCAGTCGGTGCCGAGCCGGTCGACGCTGCCGCGCACGAAGATCTGCGCCTCGTAGATCGAGTCGCCCAGATCGGGGCCCGCGTCGCCCAGCACGACAAGGTTGCCCGCCTGCGCCATGAAGGCCGACATGTGGCCCACGTTGCCGCCGACGACGATGTCGACGCCCTTCATCGAGATGCCGCAACGGGCCGAGGCATTGCCCTCGATCACGACAAGGCCGCCATGGCCCGTGGCCCCCGCCGATTGGCTGGCATCGCCGGTCACGCGGACCACGCCCGACATGATGTTCTCGGCCAGCCCGGTGCCAGCGTTCCCCTCGATGGTGATCTCGGCCAGCTTGTTCATGCCGCCCGCGTAATAGCCCGTGTGGCCCTTGATCGTGACCGAAACGGGGTGTTGCAGCCCGCAGGCCAGCGCATGCTTGCCGCCGGGGTTGGCGAGCGTGAAGGCCCCTTCGGTCGCGGCCTGCAGCGTGGCGTTCGCCTCGCGCACCGTGGTGTCGGACAGGTCGATCAGGCCGGTGTTGGTCAGCGTCATGGTCATGCCGCCACCGCCCTGGCTTCGCCGCCCCAGCTGTAGACGACGCCCGGCTCCGGTTCCCAGATACGGGCGTTTTCCACGCCGGGCAGCGGGGCTATGGCGCGGAACTCGCTGGCCATGGCGACCCATTGGTCGGTTTCGGCCAGCACGGCGGGCTTGCAGGCGATGGGGTCGCGCAGAACGGCGAAGCCGTCGCGGGTGCCGATGGTCAGCGTGTAGAACCCGTCGAGCCGGTTCAGCGCGGCGTGTAGCGCCTGCTTCAGGCTGTCGCCCTCGCGCATGCGCCAGGCGAGGAAGGCGGCGGCGACCTCGCTGTCGTTCTCGGTCTGGAGCCGCTCGCCGCGGGCCTCGAGGAAGGCGCGCAGAAGGTGGTGGTTGGAGAGAGAGCCGTTGTGGACAAGGCAGGTGTCCGGCCCGGTCGAGAACGGGTGCGAGCCGGAGATGGTCACGGCGCTTTCGGTGGCCATGCGCGTATGCGCGATGCCATGGGTACCCGAGCGGGACTCGAGGCCGAAGGTGCGGGCGACGTCCATCGGGTCGCCGATGCCCTTGAAGATCTCGATGGCCTCGCCGCTGGCGGTGACGGTGACCTGCGGGAAGGTCTCGATCAAGTGGGCGCGCGCGGCGCGCAGGTCGCCCCAGACGCGCAGGAGCGCGTGATCGGCGATGGTCTCGACCTCGACGGCGGCACCGGTCGCCTGCGTGAGCGAGGCCGCGACGGCCTTCCAGTCGGTGCAAAGCGGCCCGAGGCACGACAGCGTGGGATGCGGCGCGCCGTCACGGTAGATCGCAAACCCCGCGCTGTCGGGGCCGCGTTCGGTCATCTCGGCCAACATCGGCGCCATGAGCGCACCGAGCCGCGGCTGAAGGGCTGGGTCCTTGAGGAAGAGGCCAACGATTCCACACATGACGATCCCTCCGCGGTGGTTGGAGGGGAAGATGCGTCACGGAGGCTGACCTGTCAACAGGAGTGAAATCATTTTCCTGACAGGAAAATCACTCCGGCGGGGGTGTCACGATGATCGAGAGGTATTTCGCGGGCAGGTCCGCGAAGCCCTCGGGGCCGTGGGGGGCGAGCGCGTCGAAGAAAAGCGCGTCGCCGGGGGCAAGGTCGTAGTGGCGGTCGCCGTGGCGGTAGGTGACGCTCCCTTCGAGCATGTAGATGAATTCGTGACCGGGGTGCTGGAAGGTGTCATGCGCCGCGCCGCCCTCGTCGATGGTGATGAGAAAGGGCTCGATCTTGGTGGCGGAGCGCAGGGAGTGGCCGAGGAGTTCATAGACATGCCCCGCCCGCGTGCCGCGGCGGTCGATGCGCACGCCTTGGCCTGCGGGGACATAGCTGCAATCGCGGCGATCCTCGAAATCCTGGAAGAACATCGAGATCGGCACGTTCAGCGCGGCGGCCAGCGCCTGCAAGGTCGTGAGCGAGGGCGAGGTCTGGCCATTCTCGATCTTCGAGAGCATCCCCACCGACAGCCCCGCCGAGCGCGCGAGGTCCGAGAGCGTCACGTCCAGCCCCTGCCGGAGCGCGCGCACCTTGCGGCCGATGGCATCCTCCAGCCGGTCGGCGGGCGGGGTCGTCTCGGGGGTCTGCATGGGCCTGCCTCCTCGCGTCGGTGCGGGGGCAGTCTAGGCGCGGGCGCGGCGGGCGGGAAGCGGGTTCAGGGTGGATCGGGCAACCAGCCGTGGTAGAGCGGCGCGTCGGGGGGGAGCGGCAGGGCCACGGGCTGGCCGCCCGCGCGGATCGAGGCGTAGATCGCGGTAACCAGCTCGATGGAGCGGCGGCCCTGGGCCAGCGTCACCTCGGCCCCGGCGCGGCCTGCCAGCGCCTCGGCCACGGCCTGCAGGTAGCCGGTGAAGCCGGTGGCCTGCGGCGGCACCTCGGCCAGCGCGGCATCGACCTGTTCTTGTGTCACGGGGGGCCGCGCGATGAAGCGCCACGGCGCGGCGGCGGGCGCATAGGGCAGCGTGCCGCTTTCGGCGGTGAGCCCCGCAAAGCAGAGGCGCAGGCGGCTGGTGTCCTCGCCCGCGCCCAGCGTGACGGAACTGGTGGCGAGCGCCCCGCTCTCCATGCGGAAGATGAGGGCCGCGCAATCCTCGGTCTCGATCGGGTTCACGCGGGTCGCGGCCTGCGCCGTGACCTCGGCCACGGGGCCGAGGATGTGGCAGAGCAGGTCATGGGCGTGGATCGCGTGACCCAGAAGCGCGCCGCCGGATTCGCCCGCCCATGTGCCGCGCCACGGGATGTCATAGTAAGCCGCGCCGCGGTTCCAATGGGTCTCGAGGCTGGCGACGAAGGGGGTGCCGGTCAGCCCCGCCTTTTGCAGCGCCGCAAGCTGCGCCAGCGCGGGGCCGTAGCGATACTGGAAGACGGGGAAGACGTGGCGGTTGGCTTTTTCGGCGGCGGCCTCCAGCTGGTCCACCTCGGCCAGCGAGCGGGCGAGCGGCTTTTCGCAGATCACGTGCTTGCCCGCCTCCAGCGCGCGGAGCGCCACGGGGACATGCAGATGCGGCGGCAGGCAGATGTCGATGACGTCGATCTTGGGGTCGGCGAGTACGGCGTCGAGATCGACGGTGACGGCGATGGCGGGGTCGCCACCGGTGGCGGCCTGCGCGCGGGCGGTGTCGAGGTCGCAGAGCGTGGTGACCGCGAAAAGCTCGGGCAGCGCGCGGTAGCCCGCGAGATGCTCGGCCCCGATCCCTGCGCCGATGATGGCGGTGCGGATCATGCGCGCGCGCCTTCGGCCATGGCCTGCGCGCGGAGCGCCAGCTCGCAGACGGTGAAGGCGTGGGCCTGCGGCATGGCGGTCTCGGAGCGGTCGCGGATATCGGCGAGGAGCCGCGCGAAATAGGGCAGGCCCGCGGTGGAGGCGTCGATCCGCTCGCAGCGGGTGGCGTTGACGAGGATCAGGTGGTCGGTGCCGTCATGGCCCACATCGACGTATTTGCGCAGCTCGATATACCCCTCGGTCCCGAGGATCGTCAGCCGCCCGTCGCCCCATGTGGGCAGCGCGTCGGGGGTATACCAATCGACGCGGATATAGCCGTGGCCTTGCGGGGAGCGCAGGGCGATCTCGCCGAAATCCTGAAGGCCGGGGTCGTCGGGATTGGCGTAATTGCCGACGGAGGCCAGCGTGATCTCGGCCTCGGTGGAGCCGGTGAAGTAGAGGAACTGGTCGATCTGGTGGCTGGCGATGTCGGTCAGGATGCCGCCATAGGCGTCGCGGTCGAAGAACCAGTCGGGGCGCGTGGCGCGGTTCAGGCGGTGGGGGCCGAGGCCGACGGTCTGGATCACGCGGCCGATGGCGCCCTCGGCCACCAGCTCGGCGGCGCGGGTGACGGCGGGAACCTCGAAGCGTTCGGAGAAATCGACCGACCAGATGCGGCCCGTGGCGGCCACGGTGGCGCGGATCGCGTCGAGTTGCTCCATCGTGGTGCAGCCGGGCTTGTCGGACATCACGTCCTTGCCCGCCTCCATCGCCTTCACGGCCCATGCGGCGCGGTCGCGGGGGATGCCCGAGAGCAGGATCAGCGCGATGGAGGGGTCATCCAGCAGCGCCTCGGGCGAGGCGGCGCGGGGCACGTCGGGGAACCGCTCGAGGAAACCCGCCTCGGTGCCCGGATGCCCCTCGGTCCACCAGCCGGCGAAGCTGGCGCCCGCCTCGATCAGGTTGGCGGCCATGCCGTAGACATGGCGGTGGTCGATGCCGATGGCGGCGAAACGGAGGGTCATGGTCGGACTTTCGTGAGTTCGTCCTCGCGGGCCGAACGGATGAGGGCGTCGATCAGGTCGTGGACGGCAAGCGCGTCGGTGCCGGTGATGGCGGGGGCGCGGTTTTCGGTGAGGGCCGCGGCGAAGTCTTCGATCACGGCGCGGTGCCAGTCGTGGGTGAAGGCCATGGGATCGGCCCCGCCCCCGGTGCCGCCCGCCGCGCCCTGCACCTCGTGGCGGCCGTCGCGCCAGTTGACGTGCAACTCGCCCGCCTGAAGGTGCAGGCTGGCGCGGTCATAGTGGAGCGTGATGGATTCCGCGCCGCCGGGGAAACTGGCGGTCGAGGCCACGAGCGAGCCCGCCGCGCCATTGGCAAAGCGCAGGCCCGCGGCGACGATATCCTCGGCCTCCATCCGGTGAAAACGGGTGGTGGTGGCCATGGCGCGCACCGCCTCGACCGGACCGGCGAGCGACAGGGCAAGGTCGAGCGTGTGGATGGCTTGGGAGATCAGCACGCCGCCGCCGTCGCGGGCATAGGTGCCGCGGCCCGGTTCGTCGTAATAGGACTGGTCGCGCCACCATGGCACCTCGATCTGCACAAGGCCGAGGGGGCCGAGATCGCCCGTGGCGACGAGGCGTGCCGCCGCGAGGGAGGCCGCGCGCATGCGGTGCTGGAACACCACGCCGAGGCGGACGCCCGCATCCTCGCAGATCGCCACCACCTCGCGCGCCTCGGCGGCGGTGCGGCCCATGGGTTTCTCGAGCAGGATATGCTTGCCCGCGCGGGCGAGCGGGCCGATCACCTCGGCGCGCGCGTCGGGGGGCGTGAGGATGATGGCGAAATCGACGCTGTCGTCGGCGGCGACAGAGGCGAGGTCGGGATGCACCGTGACCGGCTGGCCGGTCAGCGCCTCGGCCCGGTCGGCCAGCGCGCGGGCGCGGTCGGGCGAGCGGGACTGGATGGCGTGGAGCGTGACGCCCGAGGCCTCGGCACAGGCCGCGACGTGGGTCGCCGCGACCATGCCGGCCCCGATCAGGGCGGCGCGTTTCGGGGTGTCTTGATGCATGCTGAGACGGGCCTCCCCCTCCCGCGCGGGCCTGTGTGCGCGCGACACTGTCACAGCCGCGGGGGGTTGTGAAGCGAGGGCGGTCAGGCCCGGTCGAGGGGGGCCAGGAGGGCCGCCTCGGTCTCGGCCCAGCAGGTGCGGAGCCGGGGGGCCGTGTCGGGGTCGGGGGTGCCGCCGCCGCGCAACAGGGTTTCGAGAGCGGCCAGTTCGGCACGGAGCGCCAGCGCCCCGAAGACCGCCGCAGAGCCGGATGTGTGATGCACCGCGCTGGCCAGATCGGGGCCGCTCTCGCCCTGCTCGAGCCGCTGCGCGAGGCTTGCCACGGCCTCGGCCGTCTCGTCGCGGAAGGCGGTCATCAGCTCGGCGAATTTCTCGGGGCCCAGCGCCTCGGCCAGGTGGTCGATCTGCTCGTGGTCGATGAGGTCGGGCGACGGGGTTTGCGGGGATAGCGGGGGTGACAGGGGCCGCGGCGGAGCGGCGGGGGCAGGATGCGGCGGGCTGGGCGCGAGACCGGCCAGCACCGCGCGCAGGGCCTGACGCGAGATCGGCTTGACGAGGATGTCATCCACGCCCGCGGCGCGGAAGCGTTCCTTGTCGGCGGTGGAGGCATGGGCGGTCAGCGCGACGATGGGCAGGGAGATGCCGCGCGCCTCGGTCTGGCGGATCGCGCGGGTCGCGGAGACGCCGTCGAGCACCGGCATGGAGATGTCCATCAGGACGATGTCATAGGAGGCGCCGGCCACCTTCTCGACGCCCTGTTGACCGTCATGGGCCTCGTCGACGGTGTGGCCGTCCTGTTCCAGCATGTCGCGCAGGACGACGCGGTTGATGTGGTTGTCCTCGACGATGAGCACTTTCATGGGGCGGGCCGGGGCGACCTCGGGCAGGGGGGCCGGGACGGGCGCCACGGCCTCGGCCCCTTGCTGGTCGGAGGCCGCGGGCAAGGGCAGGTGCAGGCGGAAGGTGCTGCCCGCGCCCTTGACGCTTTCGACGGCGATCTCGCCGCCCATGGCGGTCACCAGCCGCCGCACGATGCCCAGCCCGAGCCCGGTGCCGCCCACCGCGCGGCTGTAGGAGGTGTCGAGCGTCACGAAATCCTCGAACACGCGCTCGAGATCGGCGGCGTCGATGCCGATGCCGTCGTCGATCACGCGGAACTCGATCATCCCGGTTTCGGGCAGGCGCGCGGCCTCGATCGAGATGGTGCCGTTTCGGGTGAACTTGATGGCGTTGCTCAGGAGGTTCAGAAGCACCTGCCGCAGGCGGGTCTGGTCGCCCGTCACACGGTCCAGGTCATCGCCCTCCAGCCGGTGCGACAGCCCGTTGCCGCGGGCCGCGGCAAGGCCGCGCTGGCCCTCGACCAGCTCGTTGAGGAAGGCGGGGAGCGAGAAAGCCTCGTTGGCAAGGATCATCTTGCCCGCCTCGACGCGCGAGATCTCGAGCACGGTGTCGACATGGTAGAGCAGCTGCCGCCCCGAGGTGCGGATCATGTCGAGATACTGGCGGTCCTTCGGCGGCCGGTCGGTGCCGTCCAGCAGGTCGAGCGTGCCGAGCATTCCGTTCAGTGGCGTGCGCATTTCGTGGCTCATCACGGCGATCAGCTCGGCCTTGGCCTTTTCGCCTGCGACGGCCTCGTCGCGGGCCTTGATCAACTCGCGCTCGGCGGCGACGCGGTGAGAGATGTCGCGCAGGAAGGAGATGAACACCTCGCCGTCCCGGGTCGCCGCGGTGGAGACCGACAGCTCGACCGGGAAGACCTCGCCGGACTTGCGCCGCGCCTCGAGGCGGATGCGGCCCTTGCCGATGACGCGTTTCTCGCCGGTGGTGCGGTAGCGGTGCATCCCGGCCGAATGGGCTTCCCTGTAATGGTCGGGGACGATCAGGTCCTCCATCGGGGCACCCACCGCCTCGGCGCGGGTGTAGCCGAAGATCTGTTCGGCCGCGCCGTTGAACTCGAGCACGCGGCCCTCGTCATCGGCGACGAGGACAGCATCGAGCGAGGTGGCGATGATCGAGGCGAGCCGCGCGCGGGTCTGGCCCTCGGCGAGGGCGTTGCGGCGTTCCTTGCGGACGAAATACGCCTGCAGCATCAACAGGATCACCATGGCGAGAAACAGCGCACCGGTCACGTTGGCAACCCGCGCGAGGGTGCTGGCGACGCTGATGCGCTGCCCGTCTGCCACCTCGGCCAGAACGGCGACGCCGGTCAGCGACACCGTGCGGACATCCTCGCGGGCCGCGTCCGCACCGGCGGCGAGCGCCGGAAGCGCCGCGGCGAGGGTCGCGTCATCGCCGTCGATCGCCCCGACGGCCGATGCGAGGAAGGCGTCGAGCCGGATGAGGGCCGCGAAGGCCTCGGGGTCGTCGCGGACGGCGGCAAAGATCGGGCTGGTCTCGAGGATGGTGACACGGCTGTAGAAGATATCGAAGCGACGGCGCAGCGCGCGCAGGGCCGCGGCGTCGCCGGTCTCGGCCTGCTCGATGGCGAGGGCAAGCGCCAGAAGCTCGACCTCGGCCTGCGAAATCGACCATTGCGCGCTGTCGGCATTGGCGGAGGCAAGCCGGTCGATCTCGGTGCGGACCTGCCGCCCCATCTCGACCAGCATGGCGAGAACCAGAAGGGCCCCCGCCACCAGGGCGACCACGCCCAGCGCGAGGGCAAGGCGCCCTTCGCCGAAGCGGCGCGCGCTGCGCGACGGGGGCTTGGGCCTGACGGTCAGGGCTGCACCTCGATCCGGGCGAGTTGCCAGATGCTGCGCGCATAGGTCACCTCGGAGCGATATTCGGCCACGTTGTCATAGGGATAGACCAGCCAGAGCGGGCCCTTGTCACGCACGCTCATCTCTTCGCCGTTGCGCAGGAAGGCGATGATCGGCCCCCCTTCGACGGCATCGGAGACGGGGATTTCGACGGCGTAATCGTTGAGCGCGACGGCGCGCAGGATGTCCCCCTCGGCCTCGAGGGCGGCCAGAAGGTCGACCAGCTCGACACCGACGAAGGTCTGGGGGCCATCGGTCCAGATCGTTTCCGTCTCGAACTCGGTGGTGCCAAGCCTGACGAGCAGCTCGAGATCCAGCAGGGCCTCGTCACCGGCGTTGGTCTGGCCGATCGCGCCAGAGACGGTCAACAGAACATCGCCCCTCGCCGGTTCGAGGGCCGAGGCGGCGGTTGCCACCAGAAGGGCCGCGGGAAGAGCGAGGGTCGGGATCAATAGGCCAAAGGGCATTGCGCGCGTCCTTTCGTATCGACAAAGGCGTCCCGCTCAGGATGCCACAGCGCAAACCCCCGGTCAGTTGCGCATAAGGATAGCGTTTGCACTTAAGATGACCAGTGCGGGACGCAGGCGCGGGAGCTGGCGGTGTCAGATCAGCAGCCGTTCACGCCCGAGGATCGCGGCATGGGCGCGGTTTCGCGCCCCCAGCTTGCGGCAGATCGTGCGCATGTGCATCTTGATCGAAACCTCGGACACGGCCAGGCCGCGGGCGATGTCCTTGTTGGTGCGGCCCTCGGCGGCAAGCCGCAGGATGTGCAGCTCGCGCTCGTTCAGCGCAGTCTCCTCCTGCGCGCCGGGTGGGATGACGGGCAGGAAGGTCTGCCCGGAATGGATCAGCTGCAGGGCGCTGCCCAGCGACTTGAGAGGCAGGTCCTTGGGGATATGGCCCTTGACGCCGACCGCCACGCATTCATCGACGAAACGGCGCTCGGCCTGTCCGGTGAACAGGACGACGCCGCCCTCGCCCGCGGCCTTGCACACCTTCTGCACCGAGGGCAGGCCGTCCATTCCGGGCATCTTGAGATCCAGCAAGACGATGTCGAATTGCGCGTGTTTGAGCTCGGCGAGAAGTTCGGGAAGGGTCGTCACCACATCGACGGTATAATCCTCCGATGCCTCCAGCGATTGCGCTACGGCCTGTCCGAGAAGAACATGGTCATCGGCGATGATGACCTTGACCAAATCCGACATTCAATTCTCCATCTTCCCATAATGCATACCATGGCACACGTCATCGGAAGACGGAAAACTCCGCCCCGGCAGACGCCTGCCCCATTAGACTGGAATGCAGCCCAGTCACGAAATACGGAAAACACTGTCCGCCGCGGCGCTTGGGCCGTGGCGCGTGCGTTGACACTATGAAACGAGCACGCCCATGGCTATCGCAACTTTAGTGACCAACGCAACTATCGTTCAACACCTGAACGGCAAGAAAATTCACGCGCCCCTTACCCCGCCGACAGAGGCCCCCGACACAGGCCGCCGACACAGGCCGCCGGGCGAACGGATCACGCGATTGCCCCGGCGCAGGCTGCCGGCCCTTTATCAGCGCCCGCGGGCTTCGCGGGAATGACCTCCATTACAGGGCCGCACGCAAGATGCGCACCCAGGGCGCAGGACAGACGCACGGATCCGGCTGAAACCCCAGCTCTGCTTCTTGAAGTAAACCCCTCATAAGTATATATTATTTCCTGACACCTCCGACTGATTGACAGCGCACACTACCGCCCCGATACTGCTGGGCAACATTGCGTGGGCCGCCTGGTCGACCCGAACCTGATTGGCGTTTTGGTGCCGTGGTGATTTCCACGGGTGCGTCATATCCACAAGAACGAGGCATTTTCAGGCGTGAGCGAGACAATCGCCATAACCGATTTCGATTTCGAGACCCATGACGCCGATATGGACGCGCTTATCGCGGCATGGCTTCCCGAGATCGAGGCCGCCGCCGAAGTGCATGTGCCCGACGACCGGTTCATGTCCTTTCTCGTGGCCGGGCTGAGATTGGGCGCGCGATCCAAGAGCCTCAAGGGCTTCAACATGATGGAGGTCATCAACAAGGCCGGTTATTCGCGGTCGACCTTCTTTCGTCTGTTCGAAGGCTACACCGGGTTCCTGTTCAAGGGCTACCAGCTGACATGCCGACTTTCGGTCATCGTTTACCGGAAACACCTGCAAGGGCGGGAATTGAGCCTGGATGAGTTTTGCACGTTCACGGCCGATGTCTTTTACGGGGCGAATTGTTCGATTCCGAATGAAGTGATCCAGATGCTTTGGCGGGAACATGACCTGACGCATCAGCAGTTCCATCCGCATCTGGGCGAGCTTGCGCCGATGATCCGCGATTACCTCGCCGCCAATCCGCAGACCGGGCACCTGGCCATCGACGTGGAGGAACTGGACGGCGTGCTGAAGACGCTGGACCTTGTGATCCTCAACGCGCGGATCGAGGGTGACGCGCTTTGGGGCACGCCGTTCTACTACAAGAAGCTCCGCAAGATGATCAAAGGCTACCTGATCACCTGCGCGTAAGGCCCGCCCGAGCGCCGGACCGGCCCCGAGAGGCCGTGCCGAAGACGGCAGTTTTTCCCGATCCGACCCTGACGCCAGCCGCGACGCGGCGTAGCCTGCTCATGCGGGCCGCGCCCGCGTGGCGCTGCAGGCGCCGTCGCCGCGATCCAGTGCGGCCGGCCTCCACGCGAATCGTCCCGACTCGGCGGCAGCAGCCCGGATGGACCGCTGCGCGATGGTAGCCGCGTGACCCTGCGGAAGCTTTTGCAAGACAAGAAAAGTTTTTCGAAAATTATACTTTGGCGTCTTTATTGATTACCTTTAGTTATATTTTACATCTATGGTTATTTTAAATGTTCTTTAGCGCGATCTACGGCGCATCCGAAACCGTTTAGTGTGGTCATTAGTTGTTCAGGTCACCTTCTGACAATGACACCATCCGAACGAGGAGCAACCGGATCATGACACACGCAATCAAGACTTTTTTCCGCACCGAAAGCGGCGCAACCGCCATCGAATACGGCCTGATCGCCGCGGGCATCGGCGTTGCGATCGTGGCCGTGGTGAACGGCGTAGGGACATCGATCATCGACAACTTCAACACTGTCATCACCGAGCTTGGCGGCACGCCCCCTGAATGACACGGCCCTGCGCCGGGATCGAGACAGGTCTCGATCCTGCGGCGCCGCATCCGGGCCGGGCAGATGTCCCCGAACCCGCCCGGCCCGGATGCGCCCAGACCCAGCGGCATCTTGCGGAGGCTCCACAGCTTCGGGCGCGACAGAGGAAGGCGCGCCCCGTCCCTCCGGTCAGGATGACGCGCATCGCGTGACAGGACATGCCCGTGTTTGGAAAGAAACGACGTGACCCGGACCCGACCGGGAAAGGCCCGCAGGCCACGTCCCCCGCGCCGGAGGTCGTGGCCTTTGCGCCGGTCGAAGCCCCGTCCGGCGACGAGGGCGCGGCACGACAGGGGATCGACGGCCGCTACCGCGACACCAAGGCCGCCGTCTTTGCCCGGCTGATCGAGCTGCTCGACCCCAGCGAGTTGTTGCGCCTCGATGTCGAACAGGGGCGCGCGCTGCTGGCGCGGATCATCAGCGAGGTGATCACCGGCGACCGGATGCAGGTGGCGGCCTCGGAAGAGCGCGCGCTTCTCAACGAGATTGCCGACGACATGCTTGGCTACGGGCCGCTCGAGCGGCTTCTGGTCGATCCCGACGTGTCGGAGATCATGGTGAACGGCCCCGGCCCTATCCACGTGGAGCGCAACGGCCTGCTGTCGCGCAGCGCGGTGCAGTTCGACGATGCCGACCAGCTGTTGAACGTGTGCCAGCGCATCGTGAGCCTTGTCGGGCGCAGGGTCGACGAGGCGAGCCCGATCTGCGACGCGCGGCTGCAGGACGGCAGCCGGGTGAACGTGGTGCTGCCACCGATCGCGCTGGACGGTCCGGTGCTGACGATCCGGCGCTTCCGGCGCGACCGGATCACCCTGAAGGAAATGGAGCAGCGCGGCGCGATCACCGGCCCCGGTGCGGAGCTTCTGCGCATCATCGCGGCGACGCGCTGCAACGTGATGATCGTGGGCGGCACCGGGTCGGGCAAGACGACGCTGCTGAACGTGCTGAGTTCGCAGGTCAGCGGCGGCGACCGGATCGTCACCTGCGAGGACACCGCCGAGTTGCAGCTGGAGCAACCCCACGTCGTGCGGATGGAGACGCGCCCCCCCAACATCGAAGGCGAGGGCGAGATCAGCATGCGCGACCTGGTGCGCAACGCGCTGCGGATGCGGCCCGACCGCATCATCGTGGGCGAGGTGCGCGGCCCCGAGGCCTTTGACCTGATGCAGGCGATGAACACCGGGCACGACGGCTCGATGGGCACGTTGCATGCCAATTCCCCCGAGGAGGCGATCACGCGGATGACCTCGCTGATCACGATGGGTTACCCGTCGCTGCAGGCCGAGATGATCCGCGCGATGTTCGCTTCGGCGGTGGATATCCTCGTGCAGGTCGAGCGCCTGCGCGACGGCGCGCGCAAGGTCACCCGCATCGCCGAGGTCGAGGGGCACGGGGGCGCGGGCGCGGATGACGAGATCCGGCTGCGGCCGCTGATGCATTACGAGGTCGACACCGAGGATGCGCAATCGGGTGCTGCGCGCACCGGGCGGCACGTTCTGGTCAACGCCCCGAGCGAGGTCTTCATCCAGCGCGCCCGCTACCACGGCGAGGGCGACCGGCTGGCGCGGCTCCTGCGCGGGCGGGCCGGGCCCGACGGCGGGGTCGCACGGACGGAGGAGATGCACGGAGCATGAGTTTCCTTGCCGATCCCGCCCTGTTCCGAACGCTCGTGATCGTCTTCGTGGTCTCGGCGGTCGGGTTCCTTCTGCTGTGGCAGGCCGAGCGCCGCCGGGTGCTGCGCCGGATGGAGGCGGTGGTCGAGGCCGCGCGCGCCGCAGG
>NZ_JASJOE010000052.1 GCF_030163755.1 Roseicyclus amphidinii | reverse complement strand
GATGGCCGCGCGGATCGCGGGGGCGCGCCCCGACAGCACGGTGTTCCCGCCCGAGCCGGGGGTGCATGACCCGCGCGACGTGGTGGCGGCGCTGGATGCCGCCCTGCCCCGCGACTGGGAGATGGTGAATTCGTCCGGGCATTGCTCGTTCTACGTGGCCCATATGCCGGGGCGGTCCAACGAGCGGTTCCTGACGATCCGCGAGTTCGGGGCCATCGGCAACGGCCTGTCCTTCGCCATGGGCGTGGCCGTCGCGCGGCCCGGCGACAGGGTGGTGCTGTTCGACGGGGACGGCAGCCTGCTGATGCATGTGCAGGAGCTGGAGACCATCGCGCGGCACGGGCTGAACATCCTGATCGTGGCGCTGAACGACGGGGCTTACGGGTCCGAAATCCACAAGCTGAGGGCCGAGGGGCTTTCAGACGCGGGCGCGGTCTTTGGCCGGACGGACCTTGCCGCCATCGCGCGGGGCTTTGGCGTGGGGGGCGAGACGATCACCGATCTGGACGCGCTGCCGCGGCTGGTGGAAGAGTTTGCCGCGACGGGTGGCGCTACGGTCTGGGACGTGCCGATTTCCGACCGGGTCTATTCCCCCGTCATGGCGCGGGCGCATCCGCCGAAGGGGCATTGAAGGGGGCAAGGGGATGAAGGTCCATATTCTCGACGACTGGTTCGACACGCTGAAGACGCTGCCGAGCTATGCCAAGTTGGCGGGCCATGACGTGACGGTCTGGACCGATCATGTGGAAGATCATGACGTGCTGGCGGAGCGGCTGGCCGGGGCCGAGGCGCTGGTGCTGTTCCGCGAGCGGACGGCGATACCGGGGGCGTTGCTGGACCGGTTGCCGAGGCTGGAGTTGATCAGCCAACGGTCGGTCTATCCGCATGTCGACGTGCCGGGCTGCACGCGGAACGGGGTGCTCTTGTGCTCCAACATGCATGGCGGCGCGCCCTCGATGGCGGCGGCGGAGCTGACATTCGCGCTGATCCTCGCCTCGGCGCGGCAGATCCCGCAGCAGATGGCCTCGCTGCGCGCGGGGCAGTGGCAGCTTGCGCCGGGGCAGACGCTGCACGGGCGGCGGCTGGGGCTTTATGGCTACGGGCGGATTGCGAAACAGGTGGCGGGCTATGCCCGCGCCTTCGGGATGGAGGTGGTCTGGTGGGCCTCGGACGAGGGGCGCGCGCGGGCCGTGGCGGATGGGGAGCCGGTGGCGGAGAGCCGCGCGGCCTTCTTTGCCGAAAGCGATGTCGTCAGCGTCCATGTCCGGCTGAAGCCCGCGACGAAGGGGATCATCACGGCGGCCGATCTGGCAGCGATGAAGCCCACGGCGACATTCGTCAACACCTCGCGCGCGGGGCTGGTGGAGCCGGGCGCGCTGGTCGCCGCCGTCACGGCGGGGCGGCCGGGGCGCGTGGCGGTGGACGTGTTCGAGACGGAGCCGCTCACCGACAGGGCCGATCCGCTGATCAACCACCCCAACGTCATCGCCACGCCGCATATCGGCTACGTGACGGAGGATGAGTTGGACTTGCAGTTTTCCGACATCTACGACCAGATCAACGCCTATGCGAGCGGCGATCCGATCCACATGATCAACCCGGAGGTCTGGGAAAGCCGGTGAGCGCGGTTTCAGATCAGGCCGGGCGGCGCCACGATCACGCCGTCCTCGTCGGCGACGATCATGTCGCCCGGAGCGATGCGCACGCCGCCGATGGTGATGGGGCAGCCCACCTCGCCCTCGCCACTGCGCAGGCAGCGCGCAGGCGTGCGGGCAAGCGCCATGATGCCGAGGTCGAGCTGGCGCAGCTCGGCCACGTCGCGGACCGCGCCGAAGATCACCGCCCCGGCCCAGCCGTTCCGCGCGGCCGCGGCGGCCAGCATGTCGCCCATCAACGCACGGCGGTCCGAGCCGCCGCCGTCCACGACCATCACGCGCCCCTCGCCGGGGCTGTTGGCGAGTTCCCGGACGCATGTGTTGACCTCGTGGGTCTTCACCGTCTGGGCGGGGCCGTGAAAGGCCAGCCGCCCGCCGAAATGGCGCAGCGCGGCGGGCAGGACGCCCAGCGCCTCGCCATGGTCGTCGTAGAGATCGCAGGTCGCATACATCGGCGGTTCCTCCCCTTCGGCGATAGCGTAGCCTGCGCGCAGGGGGGCCGCCATGGGTGATCTGATGGTGATGCCCGAGGGGCTGAGCCTTGCCGCCTTCTGGGCGTTGATGGCGACAAGCTATGCCGCCTCCTTCATCACCGCGGCGCTGGGGATCGGGGGTGGCGCGCTGCTGCTGGCCGTGATGGCGAGCCTTGTGCCGCCCGCGGCGCTTATCCCGGTGCATGGCGCGGTGCAGCTGGCCTCGAACGCAGGCCGCATGGGGATGTTGCTGTCCCATGTCCATTGGCCCGCGCTGAAGGGGTTCACGCTGGGCTCGATCCTTGGCGCGGGGTTGGGCGGGCTGGTGGTGGTGGAGCTTCCGCCCGCGATCATACAGGTCTCGGTGGGGCTGTTCGTGATCTGGTCGGTCTTCTCCAAGCCGCCGAAATGGCTGTCGCGCTTCCCGGTCCTGACGGGGGGGATTTCCAGCTTTCTGACGATGTTCTTCGGGGCGACGGGGCTGTTCGTGGCGGGCTACACCAAGGCGCAGAACCTTGCGCGGCACGGACATGTCGCCACCCATGCCGCGCTGATGACTGTGCAGCATTGCCTGAAGGTGGTGGTCTTCGGCGTGCTCGGCTTCGCCTTCGGGCAATGGCTGTGGGTGGTGGTGGCGTTGAGCGTGGCGGGGCTGGCGGGCACGTTCAGCGGGCGGCTGGTGCTGGGCCGGATGAGCGACGCAGGATTCAAGCGGGCGCTCGATATCCTGCTGGTGCTGATCGCGCTCCGGCTGATCTGGCAGGCACTGACCGGTTAGGCCGCGCGCAGGCCGAGGATCTCGCGCGCCTGCGCGGGGGTCGCCACGGGCCGCTCGTAGCGGTGGCACAGCTCGACCGTGCGCGCGACGAGCGCGGCGTTCGAGGGCGCGAGGGTGTCGCGGTCGAGGCGGATGTTGTCCTCGAGCCCCGTGCGGCAATGGCCGCCCGCGGCGACGCTCCATTCGTTGACCTCGAGCTGGTGGCGGCCGATGCCCGCAGCGCACCACTGCGCGTCGGGGGCCAGCCGCTTCAGCGTCTCGCGGAAGAAATCGAAGCTGGGCCGGTCCACCGGCATGGCGTTCTTCACGCCCATGACGAACTGCACGTAGAGCGGCCCCTTGAGCCGCCCGTCGCCGGCCATTTTCGCGGCCTGGAAGATGTGGCTGAGGTCGAAGGCCTCGATCTCGGGCTTGACGTCATGGGCCAGCATCTCGGAGGCGAGCCAATCGACAAGGTCGGGCGGGTTCTCGTAGACGCGGGTGGGGAAGTTGTTGGACCCCACGGTGAGCGAGGCCATGTCGGGGCGGAGCGGCAGCATGCCGCCGCGCGCCTGCCCTGCGCCGGAGCGGCCCCCGGTCGAGAACTGGATGATCATGCCGGGGCAGTGTTTCTCCAGCCCCTCCTTGAGCCGCGCGAAGCGTTCGGGGTCGGAGGTGGGCGTCTGGTCCTCCATCCGCACATGGGCGTGGACGATGCTCGCGCCTGCCTCGAACGCCGCATGGGTGCTTTCGATCTGCTCGGCGATGGTGATCGGCACGGCGGGGTTGTCCTCCTTGCGGGGGACGGAGCCGGTGATGGCGACGCAGATGATGCAGGGGTCGGACATCGGGTTTGCCTTCAGGTCTGGGCGGTGGCGCGCGCGCCCCACCAGTTGAGCGCGAGGATGGCGAGGATCAGGGCCACGCCCGCGACCTCGACCATCAGGTCGGGCCAGAAACAGGCGATGACGCCCGGCACGATCAGCGCGCGTTGCCAGAGCGCCATGGGGCGGAACAGGAACCCCTCGAGCGCGGCGGCGAAGGCGGCGAGCGCCACGATGGCGATGAACCCGCTCCAGAGCACCAGCGGCAGCGGGCCGCCGAGGATGATCTCCTCGTTGAAGATCATGAAGAGCGGGATGAGGTAGAGGCCCTTGGCGTATTTCCACGCCTGAACGCTGGTTTCCATCGGTTTCGATCCGGCGATGGCCGCGCCTGCGAAGCCCGCCAATGCCACGGGCGGCGTGACGTTGCTGTCCTGCGAATACCAGAACACCAGCAGGTGCGCGATCAGGATCGGGATGCCGAACTCCTGCGTCAGGGCGGGGCCGACGAGGATGATCAGGACGATATAGGCCGCCGTCACCGGCAGGCCCATGCCGAGGATCAGCGAGGCGATGGCCACCAGCAGGATCGCGAGGATCAGGTTGCCGCCGGAGAAGGCGATCATCATGGCCGAGAATTTCAGGCCCAGCCCGGTGAGGCCCACGACCCCCACGATGATCCCCGCGACCGCGCAGGCCATGGAGACGGCCACCGCGTTCCTTGCGCCCAGTTCGAGCGCCTGCAGCGTCAGCTCGATGCCGCGGCGGCAGAGGGCGGTGAATTTTTCCATCGTCGGGCCGTCGGTGAAGAACACCCAGAGTGCGCGGGCCGAGGCCGCGGCGACGATGGAGACGATGGCGTAGAAGCCCACGCGCATGGGCGAGTAGCCCGCCACCAGAAGCGCGACGAGCGCGAGAAGCGGCAGAAGGAAGTGCCACCCCTCGGCCAGCACGCTCCGCACGCTGGGAAGCTCATCGCTGGTCATGCCGGTCATCCCCTGTTTGACGGCGGCGATATGCACGAGCAGGTAGACCGCGCCGAAGTAAAGGACGGCGGGGAAGATCGAGACGAGCACGATGTCGACGTAAGGCACCCGCGTGAATTCCGACATGAGGAAGGCGCCTGCGCCCATCAGGGGCGGCATGATCTGCCCGCCGGTGGAGGCCGCGGCCTCGATCCCGCCGGCCTGCGCGGGGCGGTAGCCGAGGCGCTTCATCAGCGGGATGGTGAAGGCGCCGGTGGTGACCACGTTGGCGATGGCCGAGCCGGAGATCGAGCCCATGCCGGCCGAGGCGATGACGGCGGCCTTGGCCGGGCCGCCGCGCTGGCGGCCGGTGGCGGCATAGGCGAGATCGATGAAGAACTTGCCCGCGCCGGTCACCTCGAGGAAGGCACCGAACAGGACGAAGATGAAGACGAAGGTGGCCGCGACGCCAAGGGGAATGCCGAAGATCCCCTCGGCCCCCAGCGTCATCTGGCTGGCCAGACGGTCCAGCGAATAGCCGCGGTGGTTGAGGATGCCGGGCATCCAGTCGGCGAGGAAGGGCAGCTCGCCGCGCGCGCCCGCGAAGGCGTAGGCGATGAAGACCGCCCCGATGATCGTCATGCCCAGCCCCACGGCGCGGCGCGCGCCCTCGAGCACCACGATCATGGTCAGGATGCCGATCCAGACGTCGATGTCGCGGGGGAAGATCTGGTTGGCGATGATGTCGATGTTGACCGGCAGCCATGCGCCGACGACCACGGAGGCCGCGATCAGCGGCCCGTCGATGGCCCAGCCCAGCGCGCCGCGCGGGCGATGACGACCGAAGGCCGGGTAGATCAGGAAGCACAGGACAAGGATGAAGCCGAGATGGATGGGTCGCTGGTAGAACAGGCCCAGGGGCTGCACGCCCGCGGCCCAGAGCTGGAACAGCGACAGCGCGATGCCGACCACGGCGATCACGCGCAGCACGAGCTTGGGTTGCGGATGTTCGGCCTGCGGCACCTCGGTGTCCATCACCATGGCATTACTCTCCCGTCAGTGCGATGCGCACCCTCTGGCGCGCGGCGGCGTCAGACAGGGACACGACCGTGTCACCCACCTGCAGCCGATGATCGACCGGCCCGGCACCGGGGCGCAAGACGTATGCGTCGCCCGGCACGGGTTCGTCGATGTCGAGAATCCAGTAGCCGCCTTCCCCGTCCGAGACCTGCCGCCCGCGGCCGGGGATATGGCCCAGACCGGCAGCGAAATCGGGCTGGCGCGAGCGCACCAGCACCATGTGGCCCGCGCGGTTCTCGTAGCAATCCGTCACCGGGAAGCCCTGCACCGAATGGTTCCACAAGACACACCAACCCGCCCCCTCGGGGACGGGCAGGCGCGCGATCTCGGTGCCGTCCTCGGTCGTGGCGACAAGGTCACCCGCCGTGGCGGCGCTGAAGGCGGAGAAAAGGAGGAGGGCCGAAAGCCCCCCTCCGATACGCGACAGGATCACTCGCTGAGGCGGGCCGGCACTTCGGCGCCGATTTCCTCGTAGTAGCGGATCGCGCCGGGGTGCAGCGGAACCGGGGTAGCGGCCAGTGTGAACTCGACCGTGGTCTGGTTCGCCGCCGGGTGGACGGCGCGCAGGTCGTCGATGTTCTCGAACATGGCGCGGGTGATCTGGTAGGCCAGTTCCTCGTCCATCTCCGAGGAGACGGCCAGAACGTTCGGCACACCCAGAACGGCGGTGGCGCCCACGCCCTCGTAGGTGCCGTCTGCCAGCGTGGTGCGGGCAAACAGCGGCTCGGCCTCTTGCGCGGCGGTCATCTGCGCGTCGGTCAGTTCGATCATGACGATGGACTGCGTGGTCGCAAGGTTCAGGATCGACGAGGTGGGCGCGCCCACCGACCAGAAGCCCGCGTCGATGTCGCCGTTGGCCAGCGCGTCGGCGGTTTCGTTGAAGTTGAGGCGCTGCTCCTCGATGTCGTCATAGCTGATGCCGTTGGCCGACAGGATCGCCTCGGCGTTCACCTCGGTGCCCGAGCCGGGCGCGCCGACCGAGACGCGCTTGCCGACGAGATCGTCGAGCGATGTGATGCCCGAGCCTTCCAGCGTCACGATCTGGACCATGTTGGCATACATCGAGGCAAGGCCGCGGATCATCGGCAGTTGCTGACCCTCGAAACGGCCGGTGCCGGAATAGGCCTGTGCGACGGTGTCGGCCAGCGCAAGCGCAAGGTCGGCGTCGCCGGTGGCGACAAGGCCCATGTTCTCGACCGACGCGCCGGTCACTTCGGCGGTGGCCGAGTAGCCTTCGACATTCGCGTTGATGACCTCGGCAAGGCCGCCGCCCATCGGGTAGTAGACGCCGCCGGTGCCGCCGGTGGCGACGGACAGCTGGGTCTGGGCAAGCGCGGGGGTCGCAAGCGCGACAAGGGTTCCGGCCGCAAAGGCCTTGAACATGGTCATGGTGATCCTCCCTGATCGATTTGTTGTGCTTGCCGATTTAATCGCTTCGGCGACAGCCGCCAACCCCATGCCGGCCAGTTACACGGCAGGGTTGTGCGCCGCCCGGCGCAACGCACAGCGGGGCGGCAGGGCGGCGCGGTCAGCCGCCGATGGCGCGCATCCGCGCCAGAAGGTCCACGCCCTGCGTGCGGTAGAAATGCAGCATGTCGATGAAGATCCAGTTCTCGGCCAGCTTGTCGCCCGCGCGTCGGTAGATGTCGATCACGCGGAACTCGGCGCGGGTGTCGCTGCCCGGAAGGCCCATGAACCCGCCCGTGTGGCGCGCGGTGAAATTGGGCCAGCCGAAGAAGCCGCCGTAATGCCCCTCGGCCAGCCGGGCGATATGGCCGGTGGAGGAGCGTTCGGCGAAAGCGGCGCGGAACGGGCCGGAGTGCTGCGCGGCG
This sequence comes from Roseicyclus amphidinii, assembly GCF_030163755.1. Classification (GTDB taxonomy): domain Bacteria; phylum Pseudomonadota; class Alphaproteobacteria; order Rhodobacterales; family Rhodobacteraceae; genus Roseicyclus; species Roseicyclus amphidinii. The sequence continues at coordinate 12,614 of NZ_JASJOE010000052.1, read as the reverse complement.
TAGCGCGGGATGGTGTAGGTCGCCCCCACCCCCTCGGGGCCCCACCACAGCATGTCCTCGTGCCACGAGCGGCGCAGCTCCTCCTCCAGTGGCAGGCCAAGGCCCCATGTGCCGAGGTCCGAGATCATCGCGTTGATCGCGGCGAGCGTCGCCTCGCCCTCGGCTTGCGGCTGCGGGGCGTGGAGAAGCCCGTCATGAGTGCGCGGCCCCGGCTGCACGAGGTGCTGCGCGGTGGCGGGCCCGAAGGGGTTCTGCCCCGCCTGCACCATCAGGTGCGGGATGTCGCAGAACTGCGCGGTTTCCACGATGCGGCCCTGCTCGACCCGGTGAAACTCGGCGTAGCGCAGCATCACAAGCTTGCGCGTGGGCCGGATGCCCAGCCATGGCGCATCGAACAGGCCCATGAGATGCCCCATCGACACGACCCAGACGGATTGGAAGCCGTCGATCTGGTTTCGCCCCGCGAAAAAGACATCCTCGCGCCGCTGCATCGCGGTGACGGCCGTCAGGAGCGGGGACCAGAAGACCCCCGCCACCTCCCCTGCCCCGGTGCGCTCGTCGAAGGGGCACATGCCGCGCCAGTGCCAGCCGGGGGCGGTGTGGCGGGAAAGCGCCTCGGCCACGGTGTCGGGGGTGGCGGCCTCGATCGCCGCGTGATGGGCGCGCACCAGCGCCTTTTCCGCCTGGAAGTCGGTCATGTCGGTATCCGTATCGGGGTGGGTCAGCCCTTGACCGCCCCGGCCGTCAAGCCGGACACGATCTGGCGCTGGAAGAAGAGGATCAGAACGAAAAGCGGTGCCGTGGCCGAGACGACGGCGGCGACCGCGAACATCACGTTGCCTTCCTGCTGCACCGAGCCGAGGAAGGAGGCGATGCGCGGGATCATCGTCTGGTTTTCCGAGGAAAGGAGCATCGCGGTCACGGCGAAGTCGTTGTAGGCCAGAAGGAAGCTGAAAAGCCCCGTGGTGATCACGCCGGGCCACATCACCGGGATGATGACCAGCCGGAACGCCTGGAACCGGGTGCAGCCGTCGACCATGGCGCTCTCGTCCAGGTCCTTGGGGATGTTGAGGAAGAAGGAATGCAGCATCCACAGCGTGAAGGGCTGGTTGATCGCCACCAGAACGATGATCGTGGTGGGCAGGTGCCCCCAGAGGTTCCACTGGAAGAAGGGCAACAGGTAGCCCGAGACCAGCGTGATATGCGGCATCGCGCGGAACACCAGCGCGATCATCAACAGCCAGAAGGCATAGCGGAACCCCGAGCGCGCCAGCGCGTAGCCGCCCAGCGTGCCCAGCGTCAGCGAGATGACGACGGTGCAGACCACGACGATGCCGGTGTTGACCACGTTGCGCCAGAAGCCGCTCTCGACCCACGCGCCCCAGTAGCCCTCACCGGTGAAGGGCCCGCCCGTCTGCTCGGTCGTCAGCGGCCCGGTGATCGCGTTCATCCAATCGGCGCGGGAGAAGAAATCGCCCTGCACCTTGAACGATCCCCAGAGCGTCCAGAGGAACGGAAAGGCCGCGAGGATCAGCCACAGCAGGATGAAGCCGGTGGAAAAGACGACAAGGGCGGTCGATCTGCGCTGCGATGCGGCGGCCATGTCCTTACGCCCTCTTGCGGTTGAAATCGCGCCAGGTGCGGATCAGCACCGGCGTCAGAAGGATGGCGACCCCGATGATCGTCAGAACCGACGTGGCGGCGGCCGAGCCGAATTGCTGCACGTCGCCGCGCAGGTCGGAATAGATGATGTAGGAAAGCGAGGTCGCGCTCGCCTGCGCCTGGAAGCCGACGATGGGCTCGAAGACGCGGAAGTTGTCCATGAACTGAATGAGCATGATGAAGACGGTGAGCGGCGCGAGGTGCGGGATCACGACGTAGCGAATGCGCTCCCACCGGCTTGCGCCGTCGATCATCGCGGCCTCGAGCGTTTCCTCGGGCACGGTCTGCAGGCCCGCGTAATAGACGATGAAGGCGAAGGGGGCCGAGGACCAGACGCCGTAGATGAAGAGCGTGATCCAGGTGAGCGCCGGTGACGCCTTGAGCGACAGGTCGGGGTCGTCGAACAGGATCTGAAGCGTCGCGCCGATCACGCCCTCGGCGTCGATCATCCAGAACAGCACGAGGCTGCCGATCAGCGGCGTCACGATCATCGGCAGGAGCGAGAAGAAGATCGTCACGCCCCGAAAGATGCGCGGCAGCGCGTTCACGCCCAGCGCGATGGCAAGGCCAAGGATCACGACCAGCGGCGTCACGATGAAGGTATAGGCCAGCGTGAAGACCAGCGCGCGGTAGAAGGGCAGGTTCATCACCCGGTCCCAGAACGCGCCGAGGCTGTCGGAGGTCGCCCATGCCTCGGCGATCTCGGCGGTGGCCAGGTGCGCGCGGTTGAAATAGGTGCCGAGCCCGTTGAACCGGCCCAGCGGCTGCGCCTCGCGCAGTTCGGCGGTGGCGTCGCGGTCGACGCGGGTTTCCTCGGTGCAGCCGAAGGGGCCGCAGTTTTCCACCGTCACCAGCACCTGCTCGTGCTCGACGTAAAGCGACTGCACCACCACCGAGACGATGGGCAGCGCGATGAACAGGATCATCGCGGCAAGCGAGGGCAGGATGAACCAGATGAAGGTGCGATGGGGCATCTGTCGGCCTTCACGGGCTGGCGCAGAAGGGACACGGGGCGGCCCGGCGGACCGGACCACCCCACGGGGAGAAGCTTACTGAAGGAAGCCCTGTTCGGTCGCGGCGGCGATATAGGCGGCCTCGACATCGGCGAGCGCCTGCTCGGCGCTTTCCTCGCCCTGCAGGAACTGCGCCAGCTCGTTGCCGAGCGCCGTGTGCATCAGGCCGACATAGGGCACCATCGGATAGGGCCGCGTGCCCGAGGTCGCGGTCGCGACCACGCCCTCGGCGGGCGCGCCGGGGGTGAAGCCGGGCATCAGCCAGACGGCGGCGTCGTTGTTGGCCTCGATCACCTCGGGGCGCAGACCGTGCATCAGCGCGCGGAAGGTCGCCGCCGCATCCTCGTCCGAGATGTTGGCGGCGATGGTGAAGCCATCCCACCAGAGCGTCGAGGCGGGCGTGTCGCCGCCCGCGACGGTCGGCGCGCCGATCAGCGCGGTGTTGCCGGTCACCTCGGGGGTGGAGTTCTCGTCATCGAGGATGCCGCCGCCGCGCGAGCCCCACATGTAGGCCACGGCCAGCTCGCCCGATTCCCACAGCGCCTGCGTGGCGTTGCTGTCGAAGGTCAGGAAATCGGGGTTGGCATACTCGTTCAGCGCCGCCAGCATCTCGAGCGTGGCGATGCCCGCCTCGTTGTTGATCGCGGGCGCGGCGCTGCCGGCCTCGAACAGCTGGCCGCCATGGCCGAGATACATGTTCACGAATTCCTCGCCCAGGTTCCAGCCCGAGGCGGTGTTCATCGCAAAGGGATGCTCCATGATCCCCGCCTCGCGCACGGCGGCGAGCACCTCGAGCACCTCCTCGTAGGTGGTGGGCCGCTCCATGCCGACCTGGGCCAGCACGTCGTCGCGCACGAAGAGGTGCTGGGCGTTGGCCATGAAGGCCACGGCCATCACCTGCCCGTCGATGGTGATGCGGTTGGTCATCGGCAGGTCGGGCGCATATTGCGCGATCAGGTCGTCGAGCGGACGGATCAGCCCCTCGTTCAGAAGCGGCACGATCGAGGAGTTTGCGACCACGGCCGAGGTGTATTCGGCGGGGTTCGCGGTCAGGGCGGCGACCTGGATGTCGCGGTGTTCGGTCGTCTGGTTGGCGGTCACCGTCACGCTGTCCGAGGCGCATTCAGCGGCCCCCTCGGCCATCGCGTGCAGCGCGGGGAAGTCGTTGGAAAGGATCGCCACGCGCCCGCTTTCGATGCCGCAATCGGCCATCGCGGTGCCTGCGCCCAAGATCGTGGCGACCGCGGTAAGGGTCGTCGTCCGGGTGAAACTCATCTCTGGTCAGCTCCCTGTGATGTGGTCCGGTCCCTGCGACCTGCGGTCTTCGGGCCGGCCCCTCTGGTGTTGTCCGGTCATGCGACACCGGTTGCGTGCGAATCGCCGCCGCCGTGCATACGTTTTCAATCCTGAGCCATGAGCGCCCCCTCATGCAAGGATTTTTCCGCCCGGCCCATGCTTGCGAAACATTCGGAAAATAAGGCTTGCGCGGATTTCCGGTTTGGCGATAGCGTCGATGAAAACGTATGCAACAATCCTGCCCCCGGAGGGTGCGTTTCCATGGCCGAGATTCAGCTCAGGAACCTCTCCAAACGCTGGGGCAGCTTCGTGGCCGTCGACAATTTCGACCTGACCATCGCCGACCGCGAGTTTCTCGTGCTGCTGGGCCCCTCGGGCTGCGGCAAGACCACGACGATGCGCATGATCGCGGGGCTGGAGGAGATCACCGAGGGCGACATCCTGGTCGACGGCAAGCGGATCAACGACCTCGACCCCAAGGACCGCGACGTGGCGATGGTGTTCCAGTCCTACGCGCTTTACCCCAATCTCGACGTCTACGAAAACATCCGCTTCCCCCTGAAGGTCCGAAAGATCGACCCGGCCACCCACCGCGAGCGGGTGATGCGCGCCGCCGAGATGGTGGAGCTGACCGAATTCCTGCACCGCCGCCCCGCCGAGCTGTCGGGCGGCCAGCGGCAGCGCGTGGCGCTGGCCCGCGCCATCGTGCGCCAGCCCAACGTCTTCCTGATGGACGAGCCCCTGTCGAACCTCGACGCCAAGCTGCGCGTCTCGACGCGGGCGCAGATCAAGAACCTGTCCCACGAGCTGAAGGTCACCACGATCTACGTGACCCATGACCAGATCGAGGCGATGACGCTCGCCGACCGCGTGGTGGTGATGTCCAAGGGCGTGGTCCAGCAGGTCGGCACGCCCACCGAGATCTACGACACTCCCGCCAACACCTTCGTCGCCAGCTTCATCGGCTCGCCCGCGATGAACCTTGTCGAGGGCGAGATCAGGGGCGGCGTGTTCGAGGGGCGCGGCTTGCGGATCGAGGGGCTTTCGGCGCGCGACGGCAAATCGGTGCTGGGCTTCCGCGCCGAGGATGCGACGCTCTCGGGCGGCACCGAACTCAGCGCGCCGATCTACACGCTGGAGCTGTTGGGCGACTCGACCATGGTCACCGTGCGGCTGGGCCATGACCTCGTGTCGGTCAAGGCGCCCAAGGATTTCCGCGCCGAGATCGGCGAGGGGTTCACCGCGCATATCCCCGCCTCGATCTGCCATGTCTTCGACGCGGCCACGGGGGCGCGGCTGTAGCGCCATGGCCATCGCCTATGACCACATCGTGATCGGAGCGGGCTCGGCGGGATGCGCCGTGGCGCATGGGCTGGTGACGGGCGGCGCGGGAACCGTTCTGGTGATCGAGGCCGGGCCCTCGGACCGCTGGCCGCTGGTGCGCATGCCCTTCGGCCTGGTCTGGATGATGGGCGGCGCGCGCGACTGGCGCTACCGCTCGGCCCCGCAGGCGGGGCTTGGGGGGCGGTCCCTCGCCATTCCGCGCGGGCGGATGGTGGGCGGCTCGGGCTCGATCAACTCGATGGTCTGGTTCCGGGGCCGCGCGGCGGATTTCGACGGCTGGGCCCTGCCCGGCTGGAGCTGGTCCGAGGTCGCCCCCGCCTTCGACGCGGTCGAGGCGCAGCTGCGCCCGCGCCGCCTGTCGGGCGCGCATCCGCTGACCGAGGCGTTGGGCGCGCTCTTCCCCACCAACGACGCCAAGGCCCTGCCCCACCCCGACCGCGAGGGCGCGGGGGTGTTCGCCTTCAACCTGCATGACGGGCGGCGCTGGTCGGCCGCCGACGCCTTTCTGCGGCCCGCGCTGGAGCGGGGGGCCGCGCTTCTGACCGGGGCGCAGGTCGACCGGCTGACCCTCAAGGGCGACCGCATCGCGGGCGTGCGGCTGGGCGACGGCACCGAGATCGCGGCGCGCAAGGGCGTGGTGCTGTCGGCGGGGGCCATCGGCTCGCCCGAGATCCTGTTGCGCTCGGGGATTGGCCCGGCCGAAGAGCTGCGGGCGGCGGGCGTCGATGTTGTCCGTGACATCCCCGAACTTGGCCGGAACCTCCACGACCACCCCGGCGCGGGGCTGCATTACGAAGGCCCCGGCTCGGGCTACGGGCTTACGCCCGCGCTCTGGCCCCGCTGGGCCGTGGCCCCGCTGGACTGGGCGCTCAGGGGGCGCGGGCTGCTGGCCTCGCCCACGGTCGAGGGGGGCGGGTTCTTCAACGCCCGCGGCGACGGCGGGGCGCCGGATGTGCAAAGCCATTTCATCCCCTTCCGCCTTGGCCACGACGGGCGCAAATACGCGCTGAAGCAGGGGTATTTCGCCGATGTCTGCCTGTGCCGCCCCAAGTCACGGGGGGCGCTGCGTCTGACGAAAAGGGGCATCGAGATCGACCTCGGGATCTTCGCCGACGAGACCGACCTCGACACGCTGACCGCGGGCTGGCTGCGCCTGCGCACGCTGATGGCCGAGGCCGATCTCGGCCCCCATCAGGCCCCCGAGGTCGCCCCCGGCCCCGCCGTGCGGACCGAGGATCAGGCCCGCGCCCATATCCGCGCGACCGCGGGCACCGCCTATCACCCGGTCGGCACGCTGCGCATGGGCGCGGAGCCCGACGCCCCCGTCACGCCCGATCTACGCCTGCGCGGCACCCTCGGCCTGCACGTGGCGGATGCGAGCGTGATGCCCGCCGTCACCTCGGCCAACACCAACGCGCCGTCGATGATGATCGGCTACCGCGCGGGCATGATGATCGCGGAGGCCGCATGACCCAAGCCGCGCTGAAATCCACCCTCGCCCCCTGGCGTGCCGCCATGGAAACCGCCACGCCCGACACCGCCCGCGCCGCCACCCGCGCACTTTTCGCGCCCGAGGCGCGGCTGCAGCTCTGCCACCCGTTCGGCGACCTGACCGGCCCCGACGCGCTGATCGACGCGGCCCTCGGACCGCTGATGGTGGCCATGCCCGACCTCGAACGCCGCGACATGATCGTCGTTGCGGGCACCACGCCCGAGGGCGCGGACTGGATCGGCTGCATGGGCACCTACATGGGCCGCTTCGCCGCCCCCTTCCTCGGCATCCCGCCGACCGGGCGGCTTGCGCATATGCGCTATCACGAGTTCTTCCGGCTGGAAGATGGCCGCGTCACCGAGATGCAGGCGATCTGGGACATCCCCGAGTTGATGATGCAGGCGGGCGCATGGCCGCTGGCCCCGCAGCTGGGTGCCTTCCTCGCCACGCCCGCGCCGATGTCGGGCGACGGGCTGGCCATCTCGGGCGACGGGGCTGCCGCGATGACCCGCGTCATCGACATGCTCACCGATCTTTGCAAACATCCCGCCGATCCCGACCCCGCCGTCATGCGGCTGGCCGATCACTGGCACCCCCGCGTCAACTGGTACGGCCCCGCGGGCATCGGCACCGCGCGCGGCATCGACGGCTTCCGCGCGCATCACCAGATCCCCTTCCTGCGCGCCTTTCCCGACCGCAAGCTCGACGCGATGGGCGACCTGATGTCCCATTGGATCGCCGAAGGCGATTACGTCGCCGAAACCGGCTGGCCGAACATGCGCCTTACGCACAAGGGCGGCGGGTTCCTCGGCCTTGCCCCCTCGGGGCGGGAGGTGACCTTGCGCAGCCTCGATTTCTGGCGCGTGGAGGGCGGACTGATCCGCGAGAACTGGGTTCTCGTGGACCTGCTGGATTTCTGCCGCCAGATTGGCCTCGACGTGCTGGCGCGGATGGAGGAGGGCGCATGAGCGACGCGAAGGTCACATCGCTCGACGTGGCGCGGATGGCGGGTGTCAGCCAGTCGGCGGTCAGCCGGGTGTTTTCCGGCGCCTCGGCCTCCAAGACCACCATCGCCAAGGTGCGCGCCGCCGCCGACCGGCTGGGCTACCGGCCCAACCGGCTCGCGCGCGCGATGATCACCGGCAAGAGCCGGATCATCGGGCTGGTGGTGGCCTATCTCGACAACCAGTTCTACCCGCTCGCCATCGAGCGCCTGTCGCAGGCCCTGCAGGAGCGCGGCTATCACATCCTTCTGATCATGGCCGGCAACTCGCCCGAGGGGATCGACGCGGTGATGGCCGACCTGATGACCTACCAGGTAGACGGGATCATCACCGCCTCGGTCGCCATCTCCTCGGACCTGACCGAGCGCTGTTCCGCGATGGGCATTCCGGTGGTGATGTTCAACCGCGGGCAGGACGGATCGGGCCTGTCCTCGATCACCTCGGCCAATGTCGAGGGCGGGCGCAAGGTGGCCGAGTTCCTGCTGGCCGGCGGGCATGGCCGCATCGCCCATGTGGCGGGCTGGCAAGGCTCGTCGACGGGGCGCGACCGGACGCAGGGCTTCCTCGCCGCGCTGGCCGAGGCGGGCGCCTCCCCGCCCGAGATGATCGACGGCATGTATGACCGCGCCACCGCGGCCGAGGCCGCGCGCAGGCTGATGGAGGGGCCGCAGCCCCCCGACGCGATCTTCGTCGGCAACGATCACATGGCGCTCGCCGTGATGGACAGGCTGCGTCACGAGATGGGCGTGAGCGTTCCCGGCGATGTCTCCATCGTGGGCTATGACGACGTGCCGATGGCCGCATGGCCCGCCTATGACCTGACCACGCTGCGCCAGCCGGTGAACCGGATGGTCGAGGCGACGGTCGACACCCTTCTGGCCGAGATCGAGGACCCCGCCCGCGGGCATGAAAAGGTCGAGATCACCGGCCCCCTGATCATTCGCGGCTCGGCCCGCGTTCCCCGAGGATGGACATGATGCACGGCTTCGACCCCAGGTTCCGCGATTTCCCCGATTACATCATCGGCATCACCAAGGAGATCTGGGAAGACCGCGGCATTCACACGCTGCACGACTATTACGCGCCCGAGATCGTGGTGCGCTCGCCCGGCTCGGTGGTCACCGGCAACCAGGGCGTGATCGGGGCCACGATGGCGACCCTGCACGAGTTCCCCGACCGGGTGCTTCTGGGCGAGGACGTGATCTGGTCGGGCAGCCCCGAGGCGGGCATGCTGTCCTCGCACCGCATCCTGTCGCAGGCGACCCATGCGGGCGACGGGGTCTACGGGGCGGCGACGGGCAAGCGGTTGACCTACCGCATCCTCGCCGACTGCCACGCCAAGGGCAACGTGATCGACGACGAATGGCTGATCCGCGACCAGGGCGCGATCGTGCGCCAGCTGGGCTGGGAGCCACGGGATTACGCCGCGGACCTCATCGCGCGCGAGGGCGGGCCGGGCGCTTGCGTCAAGCCGCTGACGCCCGAGACGGACCTGCCCGGCCCTTATTCAGGCGCGGGCAACGACAGCCCGTGGGGCGCGCGGCTGTCGGAGATCCTGACCCGGATCATGGGCGCGGACCTTGCGACGATCCCCGCCGAATACGACCGGGCCTGCGCGCTGCATTACCCCGGCGGGGTCAACGCCCATGGCCACGCTGCCGCCGACCGGTTCTGGATGGGCCTGCGCGCGGCCTTCCCGAACGCCGAATTCAGGCTCGAGCATGTCATCGGCCGCGAGGACGAGACCCTGCCGCCCCGCGCCGCGGTGCGCTGGTCGCTCTGGGGCCGGCACGAGGGCTGGGGCACCTTCGGCGCGCCCACGGGCGCGATGGTCTACGTGCTCGGCATCACCCATGCCGAGTTCGGACGGCTGGGCGAGGGCCCCGTCGCGCTCAGGCGCGAGTACACGCTCTACGACGAAACCGCGGTCTGGAAACAGATCCTGCTGGCAGAGGCCTGAGGCCGATGCGCCCCGCCCGACACCCCGCGCCACAAGGGCCTTCGAAGGCCCTTGCCCACACGATTTCGAAATCGCGTGAAAAAGCCGTTTCGAAAGGGCTTTCCCGCCCCGAGACCAACCGAGGACCCCAGCGATGACCCCGCCCGAGATGGAAGCCCGTATCGTCCGATACGGTGACCTGATGCCCTGCCGCACCGCCTTCATCGACGCCCACACACCCGGCAGCGACCGCAAGGAGAACTTCACCATCATCGGCGGCGGCGTCTCGGAAGCCGCCGACCAGCATGTCCACATCACCCTGCCGCACGGCTTCAACATCGGCGCGGCGGGCCAGCCGCCCAAGTGCCGCAACTCGCTCCATTCCCACCGCACCGCCGAGGTGTTCTTCGTCCTTTCGGGGCGCTGGCGCTTCTTCTGGGGCCGCCGGGGCGACGCGGGCGAGGTGGTGCTGGAGAAGGGCGACATCTTCAACATCCCCACCGGCATCTTCCGCGGCTTCGAGAACATCGGCGAGGATTACGGGATGATCATGGCGATCCTCGGCGGCGACGACGCGGGCGGCGGCGTGATCTGGGCCCCACAGGTCATCGAGGAGGCGAAGGCCCACGGCCTGATCCTGTCGGAACAGGGCAAGCTCTACGACAGCAAGAAGGGGCAGAGCCTGCCCGAGGGCGTAGCCCCCATGCCGCTCCTGACCGAGGCGGAGCTTGCAGGCTTCCCCGAACCCGGCACCCGCGACGTGATCCCGAACCATGTCGCCCGCTACCTCGACATGCAGGCCATGGCCGACCGCGACCCGGTGCTCGTGATCGGCGAGACGGGCCTCTTGCGCGACCGCCCCGGTTTCGAGGTCGGCCTCGTCACCCGCGGCTCGGCGCGGCGCGAGATGCACCGCCACGACCGCCCCTCGGTCCTGATGCCCGTCACCGGGCATTGGCGCGTGGAATGGGAGGGCACCGCCGACTACCCCGCGGGCGCGGCCACGCTCGCCCCCGGCGACACGATGAGCGTGCCCGAGCACCTCGACCATGCCGCCTGGCCCTCGATGACCGGCGACGCCGCGCTCTATCACGTCGTGGCGACCGACGATCCCGCCGGGCCCACCTGGCGCGGCTGACTGGCAAGCGACACGACGAAGGAGCAGACCCATGCCCATCCTCACCACCCATGTCGGCAGCCTGCCCCGCACGCAGGAGGTCGTGGATTTCATCTTCTCCCGCGAAAAGCGCGTGCCCTATGACGCCGCCGCCTTCGACGCCGCCATGACGGCGGCCGTGGACGAGACGGTCAGGAAACAGAAAGCGGCAGGCATCGACATCGTTTCCGATGGGGAAACCTCCAAGATCAGCTACGCCACCTACGTCAAGGACCGCTACACCGGCTTTGACGGCGACAGCCCACGCAATGCGCCCGCAGATCTCAAGCTGTTCCCCTCCTTCCTCGAGCGGCTGAAGGACGAGGGCGGCACGCCCACCTATGCCCGCCCCATGTGCGTGGGCGAGGTCCGTTCCAAGGGCCAGGGCGAGCTGGAAAAGGACATCGCCAATCTCAAATCCGCGATGGCGGCGCATGGGGCCACGCGCGGCTTCATGAACGCGGCCTCGCCCGGCGTGATCTCGCTCTTCCTGCAGAACGCGCATTACCCCACGCGCGAGGCCTATCTCGCGGCGCTCGCCGACGCGATGCGCGAGGAATACCGGACCATCGTCGATGCCGGCCTCGACCTGCAGCTCGATTGCCCCGACCTCGCGCTGTCGCGGCACATGCTCTTCACCGACCTCACGGACGCGGAATTCGTCAAGATCGCGCAATCCCATGTCGAGGCGCTGAACCACGCGCTCGAGGGCATCGACCCCGCGCGCGTGCGCATCCACATCTGCTGGGGCAATTACGAGGGGCCGCATGTCTGCGACATCCCCATGGCCACCATGTTCGACACGCTGATGTCGGCCAGCGCGCGTTACGTCCTCTTCGAGACGTCGAACCCCCGCCATGGCCATGAATGGGCCGTCTTCCGCGATCGCAAGGCCGATATCCCCGAGGACAAGGTGCTGGTCCCCGGCGTGATCGATTCCACGACGAATTTCGTCGAACACCCCGACCTCGTGGCCGAGCGCATCCGCCGCTTCACCGAGATCGTCGGCCCTGACCGCGTGATCGCGGGCAGCGATTGCGGCTTCGGCACCTTCGCGGGCTTCGGCGCGGTGGACCCGGCCATCGCCTACGCGAAACTCGCAGCCTTGGCCGAGGGCGCGGCCCGCGCCTGAGCCGCCCGCCCCTGCGGCATCCGCGCCCGCGCGCCGCTTTCGCTTGACCGCGGGGGCGGTGCCGCGGCACGCTTCGACCCGATGGTGACCGGGCGGCGACGCCTGTCCGGTCTGAAAAGGGAACGCGGTGCAATCCCGCGGCTGCCCCCGCAACTGTGAGCGGCGAGCGACCCCGAGAGCATCCACTGGGCCAGACGGCCCGGGAAGGATCGGGCGAGCCCTGACCCGCAAGCCAGGAGACCTGCCATCGTGACCGAACCAACCGGGCGGGGTGCCCCGGGTCGTGGTGCGTCGGGGCGATAGCGCCCCCTCCCCCCGTCCCGTCACTGCCCTGCCCCATGCGCGGAGGGCGCCATGCTGACAGACCTGACCATTCGACAACTGCAACATTACGGCGGCCCCGATGCGGGCGCGGTCGAGATCGCCCGGCTGGGCTACCTGCAATGGCTGGGCGGCCTGCAGCCGCTCCAGCGGGCTGGGAAAGGACACCAGCGAGCCGAAGATGAAGAGGAAGGTGTTCACCCCCAGCGACAACACCATCGCCGTCAGCAGCGGATCGGTCGCCTGCAGCCCCAA
>NZ_JASJOE010000051.1 GCF_030163755.1 Roseicyclus amphidinii | reverse complement strand
CCGGCCTCGGCGGGGACGTCACGGCGGCCTCGAACCTGCTGAGCGGCCTTGCGACGAATGCCGATGACACCTCGCAAGAGGCGTTTGCCGGTGCGCTGGTGGACGACATCGCCAATGCCTTCGATGAGCCGGCGAATGTCGCCCAGCTCGAGCAGCTGGGCGGTGCGCTGGCCGACAACGCGGCGACGCAAGCAGCCCTCGCCGACGCGATCACGGATGATATCACGAACACGCTTGTGGCCGATGATACCATTCGAGCCGACCTGGCCGACGCCATCGCGGACGATGTCGCGACCGGTATAGCGGGCAGCACCTCGGCCACGCAGTCCATTGCGGATGCAATTGCCGATTATGCACCTGCAACCGAAGCACTTGCGGACGGGTTCGCCAACAACACGGCGGCACAGCAAACCATTGCCGATGCAATCGCGGAAACCGAGGTTGGTGCATCGTCCCTGCTGAGCGACCTTGCCAACAATTCCGACGACGCATCGCAGGCCGAATTGGCCGATGCCATCGTGGATGACGTCGCGGCGTCCTTCGCGGATGCTGCGAATGTCGCCGATCTCGAGATCCTGGGCTCCGCCCTGGGCGGCAACGAGGTGACGCAGAACGCCATTGCCGACGGGATCGCCACCAACGATGCGGCGCAGGCCACGCTGGCCGATGCAATCTCGGATGACCTGGTCGTCCGGGGTGGCACCGGTAACACCGCGGCCGAACAGGGCAACGCGGCGGGCCAGATCGCCATCCTCGATGGCTCGGTCGTCGCCGATGACCTGAACCTTGCCGATGTCGCCACCGGCCTCGGCGGGGACGTCACGGCGGCCTCGAACCTGCTGAGCGGCCTTGCGACGAATGCCGATGACACCTCGCAAGAGGCGTTTGCCGGTGCGCTGGTGGACGACATCGCCAATGCCTTCGATGAGCCGGCGAATGTCGCCCAGCTCGAGCAGCTGGGCGGTGCGCTGGCCGACAACGCGGCGACGCAAGCAGCCCTCGCCGACGCGATCACGGATGATATCACGAACACGCTTGTGGCCGATGATACCATTCGAGCCGACCTGGCCGACGCCATCGCGGACGATGTCGCGACCGGTATAGCGGGCAGCACCTCGGCCACGCAGTCCATCGCGGATGCGATTGCCGATTATGCACCTGCAACCGAAGCTCTTGCGGACGGGTTCGCCAACAACACGGCGGCGCAGCAAACCATTGCCGATGCAATCGCGGAAACCGAGGTTGGTGCGTCGTCCCTGCTGAGCGACCTGGCCTCCAACTCCGACGACGCATCGCAGGAGGAGCTGGGTGATGCCATCGGCGATGACGTGGTGAACAGCCTGCTGGACGGCGGTGCGAATGCCGCATCGCAGGCCGAATTGGCTGACGCCATCGTGGATGACGTCGCGGCGTCCTTCGCGGATGCTGCGAATGTCGCCGATCTCGAGACCCTGGGCAACGCTCTCGGCGGCAACGAGGTGACACAGAACGCCATTGCCGACGGGATCGCCACCAACGATGCGGCGCAGGCCACGCTGGCCGATGCAATCTCGGATGACCTTGTCGTCCGGGGCGGCACCGGTAACACCGCGGCCGATCAGGGCAACGCGGCGGGCCAGATCGCCATCCTCGATGGCTCGGTCGTCGCCGATGACCTGGACCTTGCCGACGTGGGCACCGGCCTTGGCGGAAACGCCACGGCGCAGGAGGCCATGGCGACCGGGATCGGCGGCAACGCCACCGCGGCCTCCTCGCTTCTGGGTGGCCTTGCGACGAATGCCGATGAGGCCTCGGTCGGGGCCTTCGGCACCACGCTGGGCGGCAACGAAGAGGCGCTGCGGGCCATGGCGGCCGGGATCGGTGGCGACGCCACCGCGACCCAGTCCATCGTGGGCGGCATCGCGGCCGACGGCACGTCGCAGACGACCCTCGCCAATGCGCTGGTCGAGGAAACTGCGACGGCCTTCGCGGACGGTGCCAACGTGGCTTCGCTCGAGACGCTGGGCGGGGCACTCGGAGGCAATGCGGAGACGCAGGAGGCCATGGCAGCCGGGATCGGCGGCAACGCGACGGCCACCCAGTCCATCGTGGACGGTATCACCGGCACGACGGCGGCGCTGGAATCGCTCGGTGGCGCCCTGGGCGCCAACGCGGCCACCCAGCAGGCCATCGCGGATGGCATCGCGGGCAATGCGGGGGCACGCCAGGCCCTTGCGGCGGGTATCGCCGATGACAGCGTGGCGGCTGCCAGCATTGTCGAAGCAGTCACCAACGGGCTTGCGGCAGACGAGGACGCGGCCGCAGCCTTTGCCGGTGCAGTGGCCCGCAACGTGACGGTGGTCGGCTCTGCCGGCACAGCGGTCAACGGCGGCATCTCGATCCAGGCCGGCTCCATCGGGTCGGCCGACATCGCGGCCGGGGCGGTCACCTTCGAGAACCTCGACGCGGGTGTGCAGAACCGCATCACCGGGCTGGAAAGCGGCCTGCGGACGGCGAATGCCGGTGTGGCCATGGCCTTCGCCATGAACAACCTGCCGCAGCTGACCGACGCATCCAGCGACTTCAGCTTCGGCCTCGGCCTCGGCACCTTCGAAGGGGAAAGCGCGATTGCCCTCGGCGGCACCGCGCGGCTCACGGACCGGGCTGTCATGCGGGCCTCGGTCTCCTCGGCGGGCGGCAGTGTCGGCGCAGGGGTTGGTGTCGGCTTCTCGTTCTGAGCCAGCCGCGCCTTCGAACACAACACCGCCTGCCCGGGTTGCCGCTCGGGCAGGCGTTCTCACAAGGGGACACAGAGCAGATGATGAAACGGATCGCAGCATTCGCATTGGCAGGCACCCTCGGGCTGGCGGCGGCCATCCCCGCCCTCGCACAGGAAGGCCAGGAACAAGCGGCCCCGGCGCAGACCGCGCGGCAGCTGACGGCGGCCGGGCTTTTGTCGGTCGGGTTCGAGATCAAGGGGATGTCCTTCGTGAACGGCGCCGTGGTGATGGTGCTTCAGCGCGGCACGGCGGCCTATGTCTGCGAGACCAACCAGAACGGCCAATCGCGGATATGCGTTCAGATCCAGTGACGCGCGCCATGCGCGCCATGCGCGCCGAGGGACCGCGCCGCGCCCGCCGTGCAGCCGCCACGCTGCTCGGGGCGCTCGTGCTCGGGCTGTCGGGCGTGGGGGAACTGCGCGCGCAGACCGCCGCGGACGCCTCCCGCTGGGAGGTCGTGTGCGACACCGGCTGTCGCATGGGACAGGTGGTGATGTCCCAGGGGCGCATCGTGTCCAGGGTGCTGGTCTACCATCTGTCCGGGACCGAGATCGTCGAGGTCTTCCTGCCGCTGGGCGTGTCGATGCTGGCGCCGATCTATATCCAGGTGGATGACGAGGTGCGTCTGAACGTGCGGATGGCGACCTGTCGCGCGGATGGCTGCCTTGGCGTTGTCACCGATACACCCGCGGCGATCGACGCCTTCCGCCGGGGTTTCGACATGCAGCTCTGGTTCACCGGGTTCGACGACGCGGGCGAGTATTTCTATCCCTTCGATCTGAGGGGGTTCAGCGCGGCCTACCGGGCCTATTCCGAGGGGCAATAAGCCCCGCTCGCACGCAGGGTCCGCGGCCTTACGCCTCCGGTTTGTCCGCCGGCTGCGCCCGGCATGCCCTGTCGATGGCGTCGGGCTGGCTTTGCATCCGCGCGCCACGGCCGGTGCTGCACTGGACACCCGGACATGGGACTGACCCGCGGGCGCGCGCCTCAAGACGTGCCCCAAGCCGCATCACGGCGGGCCGGGCGTAGACGCGCCGCCCGTGCTGGGGCGGCAAGCGTGTCGCCGATGAGGGGGGAGATGGTGGGCGACCCTGGAATCGAACCAGGCATGGGTCTCCCCGGCGGAGTTACAGTCCGCTGCCGCACCTTGCAGCACGTCGCCCGACGCGAGGGGGTGGATAATCGGGGGGCGGGAGGGCGTCAACCGAAAAACGGGCCTGCGCGCACTTGGCAAGACGATGGCCGCCGCATATCCGGGGAGAAGGCAGCAAGGGGAAGCGGCGCGTGGCCAAGAAACCGACCTGGGTGATCGACAAGGAGCGTGCCAAGCGCGCCGCGGCGGCGGAAACGCTGTGGCTGTTCGGGCTGCACGCGGTGCGCGATGCGCTGATGAACCCCGCGCGCGAGCGCCTGCGCCTCGTGGTCACGCGCAACGCGGCCGACAAGCTGGCCGAAGCCATCGCGGCGGGCGGGCTCGAGCCCGAGATCGCAGATCCGCGCAAGTTTCCCGTGCCGCTCGATCCGGGCTCGGTCCACCAGGGCGCGGCGCTCGAGGTGCGGCCGCTCGACTGGGGGCGGCTGGAGGATGTCGCGCTTGGCGCGGGGCGGGGCGCGCCGCGGCTTGTCCTGCTCGACCGGGTCAGCGACCCGCATAACGTCGGCGCGATCCTGCGCTCGGCCGAGGTCTTCGGCGCGGCTGCCGTGATCGCCCCTGCGCGCCACTCGGCCCCCGAGACCGGCGCGCTGGCCAAGACCGCCTCGGGCGCGCTCGAGCGGCAGCCCTACCTGCGGGTGCCGAACCTCGGCAACGCGATCGTGACGCTGAAGGAGATGGGCTATACCGTTCTGGGTCTCGATGGCGAGGGCGCGGCCGAGATCGGCACGCTGGCCGCCACGCTGACGGAGCGGCCCGTGGCCCTCGTGCTGGGGGCGGAGGGGCCGGGCCTGCGCGAGCGGACGCGCGATCTGTGCGACCACCTGGTGCGGATCGACGCGGCAGGCGCCTTCGGCTCGCTCAACGTCTCGAATGCGGCGGCGGTCTCCCTATATGCGGTCACACGCCCCTGAGAGAGAGCCGATGCCGGACCAGACCAAGATCGCCACCTGTTCCTATTGCGGTCGCCGCCAGACGCTGAAGCTGACAGCGCGTGACGGGCACGAACTGGCCTGCGGGGCCTGCGGTGCGCCGCTGCACGAGATGAAATGGCTGAAGCCGCCGCAGCCCGACCGCCCGGTCAAGCGCAGCCCGCGCGCGCCCGCGCCGCATGGCGGACCGCTCCCGCGGGGCGGCTGGCAGGGCGAAGAGGGGTGGCAGGGCCACGCCGATCCACGCAGCCGGAAAAAGCCCAAACGGCGCAAGTCGCTGTGGAAGAAGGCGATGGAAGAGGCCTTCGACCTGATCGAGGACATCTTCGACTGACAGATCACTCACCCCGGATCACGGTTGCGTGCCGGGTCTTTTGCGACACCCCGGCACAGGTCATGTTGGCTGCACGTCAACACCGGAGGTCTTCGCCGTGATCCACCGCCGTCACATCCTCTCCGCCGCCGCGCTGGTGCCCCTTGCTCTCGCCCTGCCACGCAGCGCGCGCGCCGCCGAGCCCCGCGTGTTCCAGGGCGACCGCGGAGCCATCAACGGCATCGATCCCGTTGCCTATTTCGACGGCAACGGCCCGGTGCCCGGCAACCCGGACATCACCCATGACCATGACGGCGCGACCTGGGTCTTCGCCAGCGCGGGCAACCGCGAGGCCTTCGCCGCCGAGCCCCTGCGCTTCGCTCCGGCCTTCGGTGGCTACTGCGCCTTTGCCGCCTCGCGCGGGTATCTCGCGCCCACCATCCCCGAGGCCTGGTCGATCCACGAGGGGCGGCTGTTCCTCAATGCCAGCCTCAGGGCGCGCAGGCTCTGGACCGCCGAACTGCCCGATGTCATCGCGCAGGGCGAGGCGAACTGGCCCGGCATCCTTGGCTGAGGGGCGGGCGTTCACGTTTTCGTTGAATTTCTTTAAATACGCCGAATGCCGCCCATATGTCACGCATGGCGCAGGGTTCGGAACACCCGGCGCCCATCACTGTCCCTCGTTCCGTGACTTGCGCCCGCGCTTCAACAAGCCGCGGGCGCTTTTTCTTGCGGCCGGGCGCGTGCTGCATGTCGGCGAGGCGGAAAACCGGTTTCCACGCATGCGCAACGGCTTTAGACACGGGCCATGACCGAGACTCCCTCCGACGACCTGCTCCGCGATATCCTGAGGCGCTCCAAGGTGTTCGCCTGTATCGGCGTGTCTCCGAACCCGGTTCGGCCCAGCCATTACGTGGGCCGTTACCTTGCGCTGAAAGGCTACCGGGTGATCCCGGTCAATCCGGGGCAGGCGGGCAACCGGCTGTGGGGGGCGGAGGTGAAGGCCTCGCTCTCGGATGTGACCGAGCCGGTGGACGTGGTCGACATCTTCCGCCGTCCCGAGGCGGTGCCGGAGATCGTCGCGGCGGCGCTGGCGATGGACCCGCTGCCGAAGGTGATCTGGATGCAGATCGGCGTGACCCATCCCGAGGCGGCGGCGCGCGCCGAGGCGGCGGGGCTGACCGTGATCCAGAACCGCTGCCCCAAGATCGAGTATCAGCGCCTGTTCGGCGAGCTGCGCATGGGCGGCTTCGCCACCGGGATCATTTCCTCGAAACTTCAGGGCTAGGGCGGCGGAAAACTGCAGTTTTCCGGGCGAAAAACTCGAGTTTTTCGCGGTCTCAGCCCCGGCTTGCCTTTTCGGCAAGCCCCGAAATCCCCTCGCGGCGCGCAAGCTCGGCGTAGACATCCGACAGCTCCACCCCGCGGGAGGTCAGCATCACGAGGAAATGGTAGAGCACATCGGCCGCTTCCTCGGTCAGCTTCTCCTTGTCGCCGCGCGCGGCTTCGATCACGGCTTCGACCGCTTCCTCGCCGAATTTCTGCGCGGCCTTCTTGGGGCCGCGCGCAAGCAGCTTGGCCGTCCAGGAGGTTTCGGGGTCGGCCCCCTTTCGGGCGCGGATCGTGGCGGCAAGGCGAAGCAGGGTGTCGTCGGTCATCGGTCGAGCCTTACGGGGATGCCGGCCGCGGCCATGTGAGCCTTGGCCTCGGCGATGGAATAGGTGCCGAAATGGAAGATGGAGGCGGCCAGGACGGCGCTGGCATGCCCCTCGGTCACGCCTTCGACCAGGTGGTCGAGCGTGCCGACGCCGCCCGACGCGATGACGGGCACCGGAACCGCGTCGGCGATGGCGCGGGTCAGCGGGATGTTGAACCCCTGCTTGGTTCCGTCGCGGTCCATCGAGGTCAGAAGGATCTCGCCCGCGCCCCTGGCCACGACGGTTTTCGCAAACTCGACGGCGTCGATGCCCGTGGGCTTGCGCCCGCCATGGGTGAAGATCTCCCATTTGCCGGGGCTGACCGTCTTGGCGTCGATGGCCACGACGATGCACTGGCTGCCGAACCTGTCGGCGGCGCGCGCCACCACGTCGGGGTCGGCCACGGCGGCGGAGTTGAAGCTGACCTTGTCAGCACCGGCGAGCAGCAGGTTGCGCACGTCGTCCACCGTGCGCACGCCGCCGCCGATGGTCAGCGGCATGAAGCATTGTTCCGCCGTGCGCGTGGCAAGGTCATACATCGTGCCGCGGTTCTCGTGCGTGGCGTGGATGTCGAGGAAGCACAGCTCGTCCGCGCCTGCGGCATCATAGGCCTGCGCCTGTTCCACCGGGTCGCCGGCATCGACCAGGTCGACGAAATTCACGCCCTTGACCACGCGGCCATCGGCGACATCGAGACAGGGGATGATGCGGGTCTTGAGCATGTCGTGTGCCTAGCCGATCGGCGGCGGTGAGGGAAGGCAGATCGGGTGATCCGTATTTGGGGGAAGATGAAGGCTCAGGCGAGGGTGGCCAGCGCCTCGGAGAGGTCCAGAGCCCCGTCATAGAGCGCCCGGCCCGAGATCGCGCCCGCGATGACGCCGGTGTCGCGCAGCGCGACCAGATCGGACAGCGAGGAGACGCCGCCCGAAGCGATGACCGGGATCGAGGTTGCCCGCGCGAGATCGGCGGTGGCCGCGACGTTGGGACCGCCCATCGCGCCGTCGCGGTCGATGTCGGTGTAGATGATGGCCGCGACGCCCGCGTCCTCGAACTGACGCGCGAGGTCGGTGACCATCACATCCGTCTCCTCGGCCCAGCCCTTCGTCGCCACGCGGCCCTTGCGGGCGTCGATGCCCACGGCGACCTGTCCGGGGAAGGCGCGGGCGGCCTGCCGCACGAGGTCGGGGTTCTCGACCGCAACGGTGCCGAGGATCACGCGCGCGATGCCCTTGGTCAGCCAGGTCTCGATGGTGGCGATGTCGCGGATGCCGCCGCCCAGTTGCGCGGGCACATCCGTCGCGGCAAGGATCGCCTCCACCGCGGCGCCGTTCACCGGCGCGCCTGCGAAGGCGCCGTTCAGGTCCACGAGGTGCAGCCACCGGCAGCCTGCCTCCTCGAAGGCGCGCGCCTGGGCTGCGGGGTCGGTGTTGAACACCGTGGCCTTGTCCATCTCGCCGCGCAGCAGGCGAACGGCGTGCCCGTCCTTCAGGTCGATGGCGGGGTAGAGGATCATGGGCTGGGGCCTTTCCGTTGCGTTGGCGCGCTTTTGGCAAAGGGGCGCGGAATGGGCAAGGGTGCCTCTGGCGCAACGTCACACTGGACAGGGGGCAGGGGCATTCGGCAGGGTCTGCGCATCACTCATGGGGAGGAAATGAGAGATGAAGACGCTCCTTCTTGCAGCCGTGGCGGTGCTCGGCCTTGCCGGGGCCGCGATGGCCGATCCTGCGCATGGCACCTGGCAGACCGAGCCCGATGACGGTGCCTTTGCGCACGTCCAGCTTGGCCCCTGCGCCAATGCCGCGATGGTCTGCGGCAACATCGTGCGCACCTACCAGGATGGCGGCACGCCCTACCAGAGCCCGAACATCGGGCGGCAGCTGGTGATCGACATGGTGCCGCAAGGCGGCGGCAGCTACGAGGGCTCGGTCTGGCGTCCGTCGAATGACCGGATCTACATCGGCCGGATGGAGGTCTCGGGCGACCGGCTGTCGCTGCGCGGCTGCGTGGCCGGTGGGCTGATCTGTGCCCGCCAGAACTGGGTCCGGGTGAATTGATCCCTGCCTCGGCGGGCGGTCGTCAGGGCCGCCAGCCGAGGAAATTCGCAATCAGGCGCAGACCTGCCCGCTGGCTCTTTTCCGGGTGGAACTGGGTGCCGACCACGTTGCGCGTGCCTACGATGGCCGTGACCGGCCCGCCATATTCGGCATGGGCCAGAAGATGCGCGGCCTCGGTCACGCGCATCGCGTAGGAATGCACGAAATAGGCGTGATCGCCGGTCTGAAGCCCGTCCAGCACCGGGTGGACGGCGTCGATCACAAGGTCGTTCCAGCCCATGTGCGGCACCTTCAGCGCCGGGTCGGTCGGGGTGATGCGCGTCACCTCACCGGGAATCCAGCCGAAGCCGCGGACATCCTCGTATTCGCGGCCCCAGGTCGTCAGCATCTGCATCCCCACGCAGATGCCGAGGAAGGGCACGGCGCGCGCCTCGACGGCCTCGGTGATGGCCTCTTCCAGCCCGTCGATGGCCTGAAGGCCCCGGCGGCAGGCCGGAAAGGCCCCGTCGCCGGGCAACACGATCCGGTCGGCGCGGGCGACCGCGTCGGGGTCGGCCGTCACGACGACCTTGCCCGCGCCGGTCTCGAGCGCCATGCGCTGAAACGCCTTCTCGGCCGAATGCAGGTTGCCCGAGTCGTAGTCGATCAGGACGGTGGTCATGTCATCTGTCCCTTGCCGCCGCTCAGAGGCTGCCCTTGGTCGAGGGGATCGCGTCGGATTTGCGCGGGTCCGTCTCGACCGCTTCGCGCAGGGCGCGCGCGACGGCCTTGAAGCCGGCCTCGGCGATGTGGTGGCTGTTGATCCCCGCCAGCTTCGTCACATGCAGCGTGATGCCGCCATGCGTGCTGAGCGCCTGGAAGAACTCGCGGACCAGCTCGGTGTCGAAACTGCCGATCTTCTGGGTCGGAAACTCCATGTCCCACACCAGGTAGGGCCGCCCTGACAGGTCGAGCGCGGCACGCACCAGCGCGTCATCCATGGCGAGGTGGAAGGAGCCGTAGCGCCGGATGCCGCGCTTGTCGCCAAGCGCCTGTGTCAGGGCCTGGCCGATGGCGATGCCCACGTCCTCGACCGTGTGGTGGTCGTCGATATGCAGGTCGCCGTCGCAGCGCACCGTCAGGTCGATCAGCGCGTGGCGCGCCAGCTGGTCGAGCATGTGGTCGAAAAAGCCCACGCCGGTCTTGCAGTCGTAGCGGCCCGTCCCGTCGAGATCGACCGACACGGAAATGTCGGTCTCGGCGGTGGTGCGTGTGATCTGGGCGGTGCGCATGGCGGCCTCCGGTATCGGGGTGTGCCGCGTTCTATAGACAGGGGAATGAGGCGGGGAAAGGGCGCGCTAGAAGCCGAGAAGATCAAAATACGCGTCTGTGACCTCGGACCAGCGGTAGCGGCGGCGCGCGATCTCCTGCAGGGCGGTGCCCGAGGCGGCGGCCTCCGGCCCCTCGGCGATGGCGGGAAGGACGGCGCGCAGCGTCTCGACGCTGTCGAAATAGGCGGCCTTGCCCTCGGTCACCGAGCGGTTGAAGCCACAGTCATAGGCGGCGATGGGGCGGCCGTGTCCCATCATCTCGACGAGCGAGGGGTTGGTGCCGCCCGCTTCATGCCCGTGCAGGTAGACCGTTGCGCCCTCCCGGATCGCGCCAAGGCGGCCGGGGTCGTATTCCGCGTCCAGCAGGCGCAACGCGGGGTGCCGCCCGAATCGCGCCAGCAGCCCGCGCCCGTAGGCGTTGGTCTGCCAGTTGGACAGGATCACGAGAGGAAGGGTCTGCCCCTCCGCGAAGGCCTCGAGCAGCAGGGCGAGGTTGTTGTCGGGCTCGGCGCGGGCGATGGCCAGCGCGTAGCGGTCGGGAAGGCCGAGGTCGGCGATGGCGGCGGGCGGCGACGGGGCGGGCGTCTCGTGACCATAGGCGATCTCGACCGGCGCGCGCCCGTAGCTCTGCCGCACATGGGTGGTGATATCGGGATGATCGGCGATCACGTGATCGGACCAGCGCACCGCCATCGCCTCGGACCGGCGCAGCACGGCGCGCGCGACCGGCCCCCATTTGGGGCGTCGCCATTCGATCCCGTCGATATGGCTGATGATCCGCATGGCGGATGTCGCCCGGATCAGCGGCAGGGCGCTGGCCCCCGAGACCCCGAGCAGCAGCGCCACGTCATGCCCGCTTCGCGCGGCCTGTCGCAACGAGAGCGCGTCATAGGCGATGGAATGCACACCGTTGCCGCGAAGCGGCAGGTAGCGCAGATGCGCGCCCATCCAGTGCGTCGGCCGGTCGTCGCCGGATTGCGGGCCGCTGCACCAGACGGTGATCCGGTCGGCGGCACCTCGCGCCGCGGCGGCTTCGACCAGCCGTGCGGCCAGCGTCTCGAACCCGCCGTAGCGGGGAGGCAGTCCGACCGTGCCGACGATGGCGAGGCGTGTGCGGGAGGGGGGCATGCGGGGACAATCGGGGCCCTGTCGGCGGCATGGCCGCGCGGGCAGGGGGCCTGGAGGCTCGGACGGCTCAGACGCCGTCCGGTGCCCCGGTGACGGCAGGCAGGCGGGCGGTGCCGAGCGGTGCGCGGCCCGAAGCGGTCCTGTCGGGATGGCGGCGGTCGATGGCCGGGGCAGCCGCGCTTGCCGGTCGTGCCGCGACGGCGGCGGCGCAGGGCAGCGTCTTCATGGCAAGTCTCCACTGGTTACGCGGGCATGACTACGCGGAACGCCCGCGGGCGGCAACGCCCCCCGTGCCGTGCCAGCCGCCGCGCATGACGATCCCGGCGCGGTCGTGGCGGCGGGGACACGAGTGTGTCCGCATCGACTGGTGGTGCAAAAACGAAAAAACCCGGGTCCGAGGACCCGGGTTTTTGCGACTGGAGCGGGTGATGAGATTCGAACTCACGACCCTTACCTTGGCAAGGTAATGCTCTACCCCTGAGCTACACCCGCTCTGTGAGGCGGGGTTTATAAATAAGCTCGGGGGGGTGCAAGGGGGAAATTTAAGCTTTTTTCACATCGCCGACATCGGCCTGTCATGAAGCTTCGCGGCAGTGGTCCGAGCCCCCTTGGCGGGTCTCCGCGGGGCAGGTTTCCGAGGGCGTCACCGATCGCCACGCCGTCGCGTGTGCGCCGGTCGGTGTCGGTGCGGCCGACGTGTCGCAGGGGGTAGGGGCGAAGGCCCCGGCCAAGCAGGAAAGCCTGCCGTGTCGGGCGTGCAGGCCCCTCGGCCCGGTTCGGACGGGGGGCAAAACGGATCGGCTGGCGCAGATACGAGCGGTGCAAGCGGTGCGCCGCTCCTTCCGGTCGCGGCGACACCGGTCACGGCAAGGCGTGCCTACTCCAGCTCGATCAGCAGGTCCTTGGCGTCGATCTGCCCGCCGGGGCTGACGTGAACGGCCTTGACCACCGCATCCCGTTCGGCGTGCAGGCCCGTCTCCATCTTCATCGCTTCGATGGTCAGCAACAGATCGCCCGTCTTGATCTTCGCACCCGCGCTCACCGCGACCGAGGCCACGACACCGGGCATCGGCGCGCCGATGTGATTGGGGTTGCCCGCTTCGGCCTTGGGGCGCTTGACCACGGTGGCGGCCAGCTTGCGGTTGGGCACGCGGATCGTGCGGGGCTGGCCGTTCAGCTCGAAGAACACCTTGACCTCGCCGTCGTCGGTCGTCTCGCCCACGGCCTGCAACTGGACGACAAGCGTCACGCCGGGGTCGATCTCGGCCTCGATCTCTTCGCCCGGCTCCATCCCGTAGAAGAAGGTGCGCGTGGGCAGGGTGCGGACCGGGCCGTATTCCTTGTGGCGGGTGGCGTAGTCGGTGAAGACCTTGGGATACATCAGGTATCCCATCAGGTCCTCGCCATCGACCTCGACCTCGAGGGTCTCGGCCAGCTCGGCCTGCGTCTTGGCCAGGTCGACCGGGGGCACGCCCTTGCCGGGGCGCTCGAGGATCGGCTGCTCGTCCTTCAACACCTTCTTGAGGATGCCGGGCGGGAAGCCGCCGGGCGGCTGGCCGAGGTTGCCGCGCATCATGTCGATGACCGAATCCGGGAAGGCCACGTCCTTTTGCGGGTTTTCCACGTCCTCGCGCGTCAGGCCCTGGCTGACCATCATCAGCGCCATGTCGCCCACCACCTTGGACGAGGGCGTGACCTTCACGATATCGCCGAACATCCGGTTCACGTCGGCATAGGTCTGCGCCACCTCGTGCCAGCGATCCTCCAGCCCCATCGAGCGCGCCTGCGCCTTGAGGTTGGTGAACTGCCCGCCGGGCATCTCGTGCAGGTAGACCTCGGAGGCGGGGGCCTGCATGCCGCTCTCGAAGGCGGCGTAATGGGCGCGCACGGCTTCCCAGTAATCGCTGACCTCGCGGATCGCCTTGATGTCGAGCCCGGTGTCGCGCTCGGTGAATTGCAGCGCCTCGACGATGGTGCCGAGCGTCGCTTGGCTCGTGTTCCCCGAGAGCGCATCCATCGCGCAATCCACGGCATCCACACCGGCGGCCGAGGCCGCGAGGATCGTGCCGCAGGCGATGCCCGCCGTGTCATGGGTGTGGAAGTGAATGGGCAGGTCGACCGCATCCTTCAGCGCCGGGATCAGCACGGCGGCCGCGGCGGGTTTCAGCAGCCCCGCCATGTCCTTCAGCCCCAGCACATGCGCGCCTGCGGCCTCCAGCTCCTTGGCCATCTTGACGTAATACTGCAGGTCATACTTCGCCCGGTCGGGGTCGAGGACATTGCCGGTGTAGCAGATCGTCCCCTCGAGGATCTTGCCCGTCTCCAGCACGGCATCCATCGAGACGCGCATGTTCTCGACCCAGTTGAGGCTGTCGAAGACGCGGAAGATGTCGACGCCCGACTCCGCCGCCTGCTTCACGAAGCCCTGCACCACGTTGTCGGGATAGGTCGTGTAGCCCACGCCATTGGCCCCGCGCAGAAGCATCTGCGTCATGATGTTGGGCATGGCCGCGCGGATGTCGCGCAGGCGCTGCCACGGGCATTCCTGCAGGAAGCGGTAAGCCACGTCGAAGGTCGCCCCGCCCCAGCATTCCACGCTGAAGAGCCCCGGCAGGTTCGCGGCATAGGCGGGTGCGGCCTTGATCATGTCGATCGAGCGCATCCGGGTCGCCAGCAGCGACTGGTGCCCGTCGCGCATCGTGGTGTCGGTGATCAGCAGCTGCTTCTGCGCCTTCATCCACTTGGCCACGGCCTCGGGCCCCTGTTCGTCCAGCATCTGCCGGGTGCCGGGCGGCGGCGCGTCCACGCGCAGCGCGGGGGGCTTGGGGTCCTTGATCTCGGGCCGGGGGCGGGGGCGCCCCTCGGTCTCGGGATGCCCGTTCACGGTGATATCCGCGATATAGGTCAGGATGCGCGTCGCCCGATCGCGGCGCGGCTTGAAATCGAACAGCTCGGGCGTCTCGTCGATGAACTTGGTCGTGTACTGGTAATTCAGGAAGGTCGGGTGCTTCAGCAGGTTCTCGACGAAGGCGATGTTGGTCGAGACCCCGCGGATGCGGAACTCGCGCAGCGCGCGGTCCATCCGGGCAATCGCCGCCTCGGGCGTGGGGGCCCATGCCGTGACCTTTTCCAGAAGGCTGTCGTAATAGCGCGTGATGACCGCGCCCGAATAGGCCGTGCCGCCGTCAAGGCGGATGCCCATGCCGGTCGCGCCGCGATAGGCGGTGATGCGCCCGTAATCGGGAATGAAATTGTTGGTCGGGTCCTCGGTCGTCACCCGGCACTGGATCGCGTGACCGTCCAGCGTCACGTCATACTGGCTGGCCGTTCCGGTGGCCTCCACCAGCGACTTGCCCTCGGCGATCAGGATCTGCGCGCGCACGATGTCGATGCCGGTCACCTCCTCGGTCACGGTATGCTCGACCTGCACGCGGGGGTTCACCTCGATGAAGTAGAACCGCCCGGTGTCCATATCCATCAGGAACTCGACCGTGCCCGCGCATTCGTAATTCACATGCTCGCAGATCTTCTTGCCCAGCAGGCAGATCTCCTCGCGCTGTGTCTCGGACAGGTAGGGCGCGGGGGCGCGCTCCACGACCTTCTGGTTGCGGCGCTGCACCGAGCAGTCGCGTTCATACAGGTGGTAGATGTTGCCCTGGCTGTCGCCGAGGATCTGCACCTCGACATGGCGCGCGCGCAGGATCATCTTCTCGAGATAGCCCTCGCCATTGCCAAAGGCCGCCTCGGCCTCGCGCCGGCCCTCGCGGACCTTCTCCTCGAGCTCCTTTTCGGACATGATCGGCCGCATGCCCCGACCGCCGCCGCCCCAGCTGGCCTTGAGCATCAGCGGATAGCCGATCTCGGCGGCCTCCTTGCGGATCGCGTCCATGTCCTCGCCGAGCACCTCGGTCGCGGGGATCACGGGCACACCCGCGGCAATCGCCACGCGCCGCGCGCTCGCCTTGTCGCCAAGCGCGCGCATCGTCTCGGCCTTGGGGCCGATGAAGGTGATGCCGTTCTTCGCGCAGGCGTCGACGAAGTCGGGGTTCTCCGACAGCAGGCCATAGCCCGGATGGATCGCGTCGGCTCCGCTCGCCTTGGCGACCCGGATGATCTCGTCGATGCTCAGGTAGGCCGCGACCGGCCCCAGCCCTTCGCCGATCTTGTAGGCCTCGTCCGCCTTGAAGCGGTGCAGGCTCAGCTTGTCCTCCTCGGCATAGACGGCGACCGTCCGCTTGCCCAGCTCGTTGGCGGCGCGCATCACGCGGATGGCGATCTCGCCGCGGTTGGCGATGAGGATCTTCTTGAACTCGGTCATGGCAGGGGGCTCCGTCTCGCAGGTGCAGCATGTGTAGGATGCGTGACCCCGGCCCGCAACTGCCCAGTCGTCGCGGGAGGCCTTGAAAACCAAGCCGTTTCGTATGCAACGGTAGAAAGGTGGACGCCGTCTGCCGGGTCAGCCCGGCGTGGCCAGCCGCCCCGCAAGCTCCGACAGGCGCGCCGCGCCGATCTGGGCCATGTTGCTCTCCATGTCCTTGACCAGCACGTCATGCCAATGCGCGGGCCCCTGCGGCCCGAGCGCCCCCAGCGCGTAATGCCAGGGCCGCCCCATCATCACGAAGCTCGCCCCCAGCGCCAGCGCCCGCATCACGTCGAGCCCACCGGTCACCCCGCTGTCGAAGATCAGCGGCAGGCCGGTCGCCCCCCGCACGTCACGCAGCGCATCGAGGCTGGCAATCGCCCCGTCGAACTGCCGCCCGGCGTGGTTCGAGACCCAGACGGCATCGACCCCCTCGGCCTCGGCTTGCGCCGCGACCTCCGCCTCCATCACGCCCTTGATCACCAGCTTGCCCTGCCACCGCTCGCGCAACGCGCGCACATAGTCCCAGTCGGGCGCGGCGCGCAAAAGGTATCCCACATGCGCGGTCGAGGGCAGGGGGCCGGTCCTGGTCTGGTCGGCGTAGCTGTCCATCAGCCGCATCCGCGGCATGCCCGTCGACTGGATGCCGATGGCCCAGGCCGGGCAGCGCGCCACCTGCGCCAGCAGGCGTGGGGTCAGCCGCGGCGGCTGCACCAGCCCGCCGCGGGTCTGCCGCTCGCGCCGCGAGGCGGCGGGGACATCGACCGTCAGCACAAGGGTGTGAAACCCCGCCTCGCGCGCCCGGCGCAGCATGTCGTCGCGCATCCCCGCATCGCGCGGCGGATACATCTGGAACCAGCCATGGTCCCCGATCTGCCCCGCCAGCTCCTCGGGCGTGCGCGTCGCCACGGTCGACAGCGTGTAGGGAATGCCGGCCTTGGCCGCGTGGCGCGCAAGCAGCCGCTCCGCCTCGGGCCAGATCAGGCCGGACATGCCCAGAGGCGCGATGCCGAAGGGCACCGGATAGTCCCGCCCCATGAGCGAACAGGACAGGTCCGCCTTGATCTCGCCCCGCAGCGCCGCGGGCCGGAACAGCACCGCGTCGAGCGCAGCCCGGTTGCGGCCGGTGATCGTCTCGGCCCCGGTCGCGCTGTCGAGATATTCCCACACGAAATGCGGGATGCGCGCGCGGGCGCGGGCCTTCAGGTCGGAAAGGGCGGGATACCGGGCATGCAGGTCCATGTCGCGCAACCAAGCCCGCAACCGCGCCCTTGTCCAGACCCCGATTAACCCCTCATCAAGGTTAACGCGCGCCCCCTGCCTTCATCTTCCTCCAAATACGGACTCCGACATTTGCAAGGGGCGGTCGGAACAATATGCGAACAAAGCTTTAACAGGGGCGCAAATCGCACTATCCTTCGCCCATGAGCAGTTTCGATGATTCAGACGCGTTCGAGGCGGCCTCCTCGGTCTCCCTCTCGCAGCGCGCCATGGCGGCCGCGCCGCGCCCCTATCTCGACGGGCTGAACCCCGCGCAGCGTGCGGCGGTCGAGACGTTGGAGGGGCCTGTCCTGATGCTGGCCGGGGCCGGTACCGGCAAGACCAAGGCGCTGACCGCGCGCATTGCGCATCTGCTGCTGACCGGCACCGCGCGGCCCAACGAGATCCTCGCCGTGACCTTCACCAACAAGGCCGCCCGCGAGATGAAGACCCGCGTTGCCACCCTTCTGGGTCAACCGGTCGAGGGGATGCCCTGGCTCGGCACCTTCCACGCGATCTGCGTGAAGCTTTTGCGCCGCCACGCGGAACTCGTCGGGTTGAAGTCGAATTTCACCATCCTCGACACCGACGACCAGGTCCGCCTGATGAAACAGCTGATCGTCGCCAGCGAGATCGACGAAAAACGCTGGCCCGCGCGGATGCTGGCGGGGATCATCGACAACTGGAAGAACCGCGCGATCACCCCCGACAAGGTGCCCTCCGCCGACGCGGGGGCCTTCAACCGCCGCGGGCCCGAGCTTTACGCCCAATACCAGCAGCGCCTGAAGGATCTGAACGCCGCCGATTTCGGCGATCTCCTGTTGCACATGGTCACCATCTTCCAGGCCCATGACGACCTGCTCGACCAATACCGCCGCTGGTTCCGCTACATCCTCGTCGACGAATACCAGGACACCAACGTCGCCCAGTATCTCTGGCTGCGGCTGCTCGCGGGCGGGCACAACAACATCTGCGTCGTGGGCGACGACGACCAGTCGATCTACGGCTGGCGCGGGGCGGAAGTGGGCAACATCCTGCGCTTCGAGAAGGATTTTCCGGGCGCGCATGTGGTGCGGCTGGAACAGAATTACCGCTCGACCGCGCATATCCTTGCGGCGGCCAGTGGCGTCATCGCGGGCAACAAGGGGCGGCTCGGCAAGACGCTCTGGACCGAGGGCGAGGAGGGCGAGAAGGTCCGCCTGATCGGCCATTGGGACGGCGATGAAGAGGCCCGTTGGGTCGGCGAAGAGATCGAGGCGATGCAACGCGGCACCCGCGGGATGGACCCTATCAGCCCCGATCACATGGCGATTCTCGTCCGCGCCTCCCACCAGATGCGCGCCTTCGAGGACCGTTTCCTGACCATCGGCCTGCCCTACCGCGTGATCGGCGGCCCCCGCTTCTACGAGCGGATGGAGATCCGGGACGCGATGGCCTATTTCCGCGTCGTGGTCAGCCCCGATGACGATCTCGCCTTCGAGCGGATCGTGAACACCCCCAAGCGCGGGCTTGGCGACAAGGCGCAGGCGACCATTTCGCGGATGGCCCGCTCCAACGGCGTAAGCCTTGTCGAGGGCGCGCGGCTTTGTGTCGAGACCGGCGCGATCGGCGGCAAGGGCGGCAAGGAGCTGCGCAAGCTCATCGAGGGGATCGCCCGCTGGCGCGGGATGATGGGCGGCGCGGTGGTGGTTCAGGCCGACGACCTGATCGAGGACAGCATCGAGACCATGGGCGCGGGCGACACGCTCTCGCATGTGGAACTGGCCGAGGTGATCCTGGACGAGTCGGGCTACACGGCGCATTGGCAGACCGACAAGACGCCCGAAGCGCCGGGGCGGCTCGAGAACCTCAAGGAACTGGTCAAGGCGCTGGAAGGGTTCGAGAACCTGCAGGGTTTCCTCGAACATGTCTCGCTCATCATGGACAACGAGCAGGAAAGCGAAGAGCCCAAGGTCACGCTGATGACGCTCCATGCCGCCAAGGGGCTGGAATTTCCCGCCGTCTTCCTGCCCGGCTGGGAGGACGGGTTGTTCCCCAGCCAGCGCGCGATGGACGAGGAGGGGATGAAGGGCCTCGAGGAGGAGCGGAGGCTGGCCTATGTCGGCATCACGCGGGCCGAACGGGTCTGCACCATCTCCTTTGCGGGCAACCGCCGCGTCTACGGGCAATGGCAAAGCCAGATGCCGAGCCGCTTCATCGACGAACTGCCCGAGGATCATGTCGAGGTGCTGACGCCCTCGGGCCTGCACGGCCATCAGAACATGGGCGCAAGCGCAAGCCCGGTGGCGGGCATGATGCGCGGCTCCGACCTGCACGAGGCGGCCAGCCGCGCGGATGTCTACAACTCGCCCGGCTGGCGGCGGCTGCAGACCAACGCGGCGAAACCCGGCCTGCGCCAACCCTCCGAGGCACGGCACATGACCATCGACGCCGAAGCGGAAAGCGCCTTTTCCATCGGCGACCGGGTGTTTCACCAGAAATTCGGCTACGGCGCGGTGATCTCGGTCGAGGGCGACAAGCTCGGGATCGCCTTCGACAAGGCCGGCACGAAACATGTTGTGGCCCGGTTCCTCGTCGCCGCCGGTGCGGCGGGGGACGTGCCGTTCTGACCGGCGTCAGCCGCGCAGCCCCTCCAGCATCGGCCAGAGCGAGGCCACCAGCAGCAGCGCCATGGTGACGTTGAACGCGCGCAACCGCCCCGGCGCGTCCAGCCAGCGGCGCAGCTGCGTGCCCGCCGCGGCCCAGACCGTGACCGAGGGCAGGTTGACCATGGCGAAGATCGCCGCCACCGCCAGCGCGCCCGCCCAATGGCCGCCCTCGGGGGCGAAATTGGTCTGGGCATAGATCGCCATGTACCAGGCCTTCGGGTTCACCCATTGGAAGGCCGCGGCCTGAAGGAAACTGAAGGGCCGCGCGTCGGACGGTGCGTCGGCGGGCGGCGCGGCGTTGGCGATCTTCCACGCGAGAAACAGCAGGTAGGCCGCGCAGGCGATCATGAGGGCTGCGCGAAGCCACGGAAGCGCCTCGAACAGACCCATCAACCCCAGTCCGACAAGGCTGACCATCACCGCATGGCCAAGCGCGATGCCCAGCATGTGCGGCACGGTCCGGCGCAGGCCGAAATTCGCGCCCGAGGCCAGCAGCATGATGTTGTTCGGCCCCGGCGTGATCGACGAGGCGAAGGCGAAAAGCACGAGGGCAAGGATCAGGTCGGGTGTCATGCCGGGCAGAATGACCCGCCACGGGCGCAATGAAATTGCAATCCGTGCGGGTTTTACGCAATCTGCGCAACAGATGACACAGATTGACCAGAAAGACCGCCAGATATTGCGTATCCTCTCGACGGAGGGGCGGATCAGCAACCTCGAGCTGGCCGAACGCGTGTCCCTCAGCCCCTCGGCGACCTCGCGCCGGGTGCAGGCGCTCGAGGCGGCGGGCGTCATCGCGGGGTATCGCGCGATCCTGCCGCCCGAGGGACGGGGGCTGGGCTTTGTCGCCTACATGACCGTCGGGTTGAGCGTGCACACCAAGCGCGCGCAAGAGGCCTTCGAGCGCGCGATGCAGGCCGCGCCCGAGGTTCGGGAATGCCACAACATCACCGGCGCGGTGGAATACCTGCTGCGCGTCGAGGCGGCCGACCTGCGCGCCT
Source organism: Roseicyclus amphidinii (assembly GCF_030163755.1). Taxonomy (GTDB): domain Bacteria; phylum Pseudomonadota; class Alphaproteobacteria; order Rhodobacterales; family Rhodobacteraceae; genus Roseicyclus; species Roseicyclus amphidinii. The sequence goes on along the minus strand of NZ_JASJOE010000051.1, from coordinate 1,987 downwards.
ACAAGCGGTTTCACACCGACATCCTCGGCGCGCTGCCGCAGGTGGCGACGCTCACGACCTATGTCGTCATGGGCTCGCCCAAGGACGAGCGCGCCTGACCGCGTTTCACCTATGCAAAAGAAAAAGGCGGCGGCACCCAAGGGAGGAGGAGGGGCCGCCGCCGGAGCTCAGCGCCAAGGGAGGAGGAGGCGCCGATCTTGGTGCGAAGCCTGCGCTTCGCGGAATGTCGTGGCGGCGGCACCCAAGGGAGGAGGAGGGGCCGCCGCCGGAGTTCAGCGCCCAAAGGGAGGAGGAGGCGCCGATCTTGGTGCGAAGCCTGCGCTTCGCGGAATGTCGTGGCGGCGGCACCCAAGGGAGGAGGAGGGGCCGCCGCCGGAGTTCAGCGCCAAGGGAGGAGGAGGCGCCGATCTTGGTGCGAAGCCTGCGCTTCGCGGAATTCGTGGCGGCGGCACCCAAGGGAGGAGGAGGGGCCGCCGCCGGAGCTCAGCGCCAAGGGAGGAGGAGGCGCCGATCTTGGTGCGAAGCACGCGCTTCGCGGAATGTCGTGGCGGCGGGATCAAGGGAGGAGGAGATCCCGCCGCCGGTCGTCACGGTCCCCAAGGGAGGAGGAGGGGAGCCGATCCGTGTGGTCCGATACCGGACCCTGGTCTTTTGGTCCGTTGCCGGACCGTGGTATTTGCGGACCCATCCAAGGGAGGAGGGAGATGGACCCGCGAGCGGGGCGACCCAAGGGAGGAGGAAGGTCGCCGCGCCGTCTCGTGTGGGCTGTCGGTCAGCCCCGCTTGCCGTAGGCCGCCTCGAGCGCGATGGAGCGCAGCATCGAGGGGTTGAGGCCCAGGTCGTTCAGTTCGCGCATCGACAGACCTTGCAATTCGCTGAGGGTCTGGCGATAGACACGGTGGGCGCGCCAGGCGTCGGCCATGTCCTTGCGGATTTCGGTCAGGCGGTCGACGAGGCCCAGCGTGGTGGTGCGGTTGCTCGAAACATATGCCATCGGCTTTGACTTTCTCTTTGCTGTGCGGGCTTGCGCCGGATTGCGCTAACATTCTGTCCCGCAGGGGGTGTGTTGTTCCCCCCTTGTTGAAACCGAAGATAAGCGAATGCTGCGAATGCACAATGGACGATGCCTCAATGCTGCTTTGCAGCAATTGCATGGCTGGACATGACGTTGCGTCATGGGGTTCTTGACATGTCCGGGCTTGCAGGCGGTGCCTTTCGGGACGGTCAGTTCCGCCTGTTCTTCCTCGGAATCTTCTTCGCGGTGCAGGCGATCTGGGTGCAGCGCGTCACGCTGGGTTGGCTCGCGTGGGAGCGGACGGGCTCGGCCGCTTTCGTGGGGGTGGTCGCCGGTCTGAGCCTTGCGCCCGCGCTGGTGCTGGGGCCGATCTTCGGTGTGATCGCCGACCGGGTGGACATCCGCCGCGCCTCCTTCACCACCAACGGTCTGATGGCGGCCGTGTTGGCCACGCTGGCGCTCGCCTTGCCCTGGACCGGCCCGGGCGCGCTGGTGGTGGCGGCTGCTGCGATCGGCGTGATCTCCTCGGCGCATCATCCGGTGCGCATGTCGCTGGGCCCGCGGCTGGTGCCTGCGGGCATGGTGCAGCATGTCGTCAGCGTGACGGCGCTCAACTTCAACCTTGCGCGGTTGGTGGCCCCGGTCGTCGCGGGCTGGATCATCGCCACCGCGGGCGCCGGGGTGGCGCTTTGGGTGTCGGTGGCCTGCTACGTTCCGATGCTGCTGGTGCTGCCACGGCTCAGGCCCCGCGACCTGCCTGCGCGCCCGCGCGCCTCGATCCTGTCGGACCTGCGCGACGGGCTGCGCTACGCGATGGATGCGCCGCTGGTGCGGCTGGCGCTGCTGCTGACGCTGATCTTCGCCACGGTCGTGCGCGGCGCGCTCGAGGTTCTGCCGGTGCTGGCCGACGGCGCCTTTGCCCGCGGCGCGGCGGGGCTGGGCATGCTGACCGCGGCGGCGGGCTTCGGCGCG
>NZ_JASJOE010000050.1 GCF_030163755.1 Roseicyclus amphidinii | reverse complement strand
CTGGCCCCCGACACCGGACCATGGCCACGCGACGCGCTGGCGCTGGCCGCGCGGCTGATGCTGGCGGCGCTGGCCGCGCTGTGGCTGTTCCATGCCGTGCCGGGGATCGACCTTGCGGTCGCGGGGCTGGTCCACCGGACGGGCGCGGGCGGCGGGCTGCCGGGGCTGGAGGCGCTGGGCCTCGCCTATGGCGGGCTGCTTCGTTCCAGCCTTGCGGCGGTGCTGCTGCTGTGGCTCGTCGCCCTGCGCCGGCCCGAGGCGGTGCGGCTGCCCGCGCGGCTTTGGGGCTTCGCGGTGCTGGCGCTGGTGCTGGGGCCCGCGCTGCTGACGGCGGCGGGCGGATTGGGAGAGGGCGCGCGCCCGCGCCCGGTCGACCTGGCGCTGTCGGGCGGCACGCAGTCCTTCGAGCTGGCGGGCCTGCGGATCGGCGCGGCCCCCGTGCCCTTCGTCCCCGGACCGCATGCGGCCGCATCGGTGGCGATGCTGGCCTGCGTCGCGCTGGCGCTGTTCGGGCGCAGCCTTGCGGCCAACCGGGCCGCGCTTGCGCTGCTGGGCGGGGTGACGGCGATCGGCCTGTTCCTGCCGGTGGCGGCGGGGCAGGCCTTCGTCTCGGACAGCGTTCTGGCGGCGCTCGCCATGGCGCTCCTGGCGTTGGGGCTGGCCCATGCGCTGCGCCTGCGCGCGCTGCGCGCGGAGGTGACGGGCGCGGCGCTTGGCCATGACCTGCGCGCCGCCTCCGCCTACCTGCGCCACCGGGCCTTGCCCGAGCTGCGCATCCTCGTGGGCAGCGCCGTGACGCTTCTGGCGGCGGTCCCCGCCGTGCTGCGCGGCTTGCGCAGGCCGCCGGGCGGCTGGCCCGCGCTGCGCCTGCAGGCGGCCTTTCCGGCAGGCTGATCGGGGCCTTGGAAGGGGTCTTGGCGCGGGTCTTGCCCCGAGAGGCAGGACAGCGGTCCTGCGTGCCCCGAACCGCCGACGTGGTATCGCACGAACGGGTCGAGCCGGTCGCGTGACACCGCAAGACCGCGGCGGGCCCTGACACCTGCCCCGCGCGGACGCGTTGCACGTAAGCCGCTAACTCGCGGATTTTGCGGTGATTTCAGGAGAAGCGCCATGGCAGCCCGTAGGGGAATCGAACCCCTCTTTCCAGGTTGAAAACCTGGCGTCCTAACCGATAGACGAACGGGCCGCGCTTGGCGTGAGGGGTATCTAGAAAATGCCACGGGCGGGTTCAAGCGGATTCTTCACGCTTTTCGAAGAAAGATTCCGCGCCCGCTTCACTCGGCCCAGGCGGCATCCTCGAGGCGAAGCTGCACGGTCTGGCGGCCGTTCCAGTGGTTCACCTCGATCCGGCCCGCGACGTGCAGCGGGCGGCCCGAATGGGACTGCAGCGCGGCCTCCGCGCCCTTGGCGGCCGCGTCGAACCAGATCGCGTCCAGCGTCATGGTGCCGTCCGAGAGCGTCAGTTTCAGGTGGCCCTGTCCCACGGGCCGGGTGTGGCGGATGCGCAGCCCCGGCAGCGCGAAGCGGGGCGCGGGGGCGGAGGCGCCGAAGGGGCCTGCCTCCTCCAGCCGTTCGATCAGCTCGACCGTGCAGGCGGCGGGCATCAGGAGGCCGTCGAGGCGCAGGTCGGCGGGGCCGCGGTCGCCCGCGCCCTGTTTCGCCATCAGCTCGGTCAGCCGCGCCATGGCCGGTTCCAGCTGCGCGCGGCTCAGGCTGAGGCCCGCGGCCATCTTGTGACCGCCGCCCTTCTCGATCAGCCCCTCGGCGGCGAGGCGCTGGATCGCGGCGCCCAGGTCCACGCCCGTCACCGAGCGGCCCGAGCCCTTGCCCGCGTCGCCGTCGAATCCGATCACCACGGCGGGGCGGTTCACGGCCTCTTTCAGGCGCGAGGCGACGATGCCAACGACGCCGGGGTGCCAGCCGTCATCGGCGGCCCAGGCAAGGGCCGCCTCGGTGCCGCGCGCCTCGGCCTGGACCAGCGCCGCTTCCCGAACGCGGCCCTCGATCTCGCGGCGGTCGGTGTTCAGATCGTCGAGCCGCTTGGCCAGCTGCGCGGCTTCGGTGGGGTCGGTCGTGGCCAGAAGCCGCGCTCCGAGGTCGGCCGCGCCGATCCGACCGCCCGCGTTCACGCGGGGGCCGAGGACATAGCCGAGGTGGTAGCTGGTCGGCGGCCGGTCCAGCCGGGCGACATCGCCGAGCGCGACAAGGCCGGGGCGCGTGCGCCGCGCCATGACCTTCAGCCCCTGCCGCACGAAGGCGCGGTTGAGGCCGATCAGCGGCGCGACATCGGCCACGGTCGCCAGCGCGACAAGGTCGAGCATCGAAATGAGGTCCGGGCCGCGGCGGCCCGCCTCGCGCAACCGGCGGTTCAGCTCGACCAGCAGGAGGAAGACCACGCCTGCGGCGCAGAGATGGCCGAGGCTGCCGTCCTCGTCCTGCCGGTTGGGGTTCACCACGGCGACGCAGGCGGGCAGGTCGGCCCCCGCGAGATGGTGGTCGAGGACGATGACGTCGGCACCTTGGGCGGTCGCGATGGGGCCATGGGACAGCGTGCCGCAATCGACGCAGATGATCAGGTCGTGGTCGCGGGCGAGCGCCGCCATGGCGGGCTCGTTCGGGCCATAGCCCTCGTCGATGCGGTCGGGGATGTAGAGGGTCGCGGGGCGGCCCATGCTGCGCAGCCAGTCGATCAGCAGCGCCGCCGAAGACCCGCCGTCGACGTCGTAATCGGCGAAAATGGCGATCCGCTCGCCGCGGTCGAGGGCTGCGACGACACGGGCGGCGGCGGCGTCCATGTCCTTGAGGTGCCGTGGGTCCGGCATCAGGTCGCGCAGCGCGGGGGCAAGGAAGCCCTGCGCCTCTTCCGGTGTCACGCCGCGGCGGGCGAGGACATGGGCGAGCGGCGGGGGCAGGTCGGCGCGCTGCGACAGCGCCTCGGCCAGGCGCGCGCTGTCGGGGTCCGGGCCGATCCAGCGGCGGCCGGTGAGCGATGTTTCGATACCCAGAAAGGCGGTCATGGGCCTTGGGTTAGCACGGCGTCCGTGGAAAGGGCAGTGGCGAACTCGCCATGCAGATGCGAGACGGCGGCGGCGTGGATCGCCTGCGGATCAGGCGGTGCCAGCCCCTCGGCCCAGTCGGTGCGGGCATTGCCCGCGAAGCTGGCGCAGGCGTCATGCGCGAGGCGCACCTCGAAGCCGAGGTTCGCCGCCATCCGCGCGGTGGTCGAGACGCAATGCGGGGTGGTCAGGCCGCAGATCACCAGCCGGTCGACGCCTTGGGCGCGCAGGTGATCCTCCAGCCCGGTGCCGATGAAGGCGCTGTTGACGGATTTCTCGAAGACGGTCTCGCCGGGCAGGGGCGCGACCTCGGGCTTGAAGGCGCTGCCGGGGCCGGGGGCCAGCGGGCTGCCGGGCTCCACGCTCACATGCCGAACGTGGATCACGGGCGCGCCCGCGTCGCGCCATGCGGCGAGCAGGCGGGCGGCATTGACCTCGGCCCGCGGGTTGTTGCGCGCGCCCCAGGCGGGGCTGTCGAAGCCCGCCTGGATGTCGATCAGAAGAAGCGCCGCGGCGCTCATTTCTTGACGGGGTTGCGATAGGTCATGCGCCGGACCGAGCCGGTCTTGGAGCGCATCAGCAGCGTCTCGGCGGTCAGGAAGCCCGGTTCGCGCTTGATCCCCGGAAGGATCGAGCCGTCGGTCACGCCGGTCGCGGCGAAGATCACGTCCTTGGTCACCATGTCGTCGCGGGTATAGACCCGGTCGAGGTTCTTGATCCCCGCCTTGGCGGCGCGGCCGCGTTCCTCGTCGTTGCGGAACAGGAGCTTGCCGTAGATCTGCCCACCCATGCATTTCAGCGCGGCGGCGGCCAGAACGCCCTCGGGCGCGCCGCCTTCGCCCATATACATGTCGATGCCGGTGATCTCGGGTTCTGCGCAATGGATCACGCCCGCGACGTCACCGTCGGTGATCAGCCGGATCGCGCAGCCGGTGGTGCGCAGCTCGTCGATCATCGCCTGGTGGCGGGGGCGCTCGAGGACGCAGACGGTGATGTCGGTGGTCGAGCAGCCCTTGGCCGAGGCCAGGCGGCTGACGCGCTCCGAGGGCGACATGTCGAGCGTCACGAGACCCGGCCGGAAGCCGGGGCCGATGGCGAGCTTCTCCATGTAGACGTCGGGGGCGTGCAGCATCGAGCCGCGCGGGCCCATGGCGATGACGGTCAGCGCGTTGGGCATGTCCTTGGCCGTCAGCGTCGTGCCCTCCAGCGGGTCGAGGGCGATGTCGACCTCGGGGCCGGTGCCCATGCCCACCTCTTCGCCGATGTAGAGCATCGGGGCCTCGTCGCGCTCGCCCTCGCCGATGACGACGGTGCCGCGGATCTCGAGCTTGTTGAGCTGTTCGCGCATGCCGTTCACGGCGGCCTGGTCGGCGGCCTTCTCGTCGCCGCGCCCGATGAAATCGGCAGAGGCCAGCGCCGCGGCCTCGGACACGCGGGCGAGGCCGAGAGAGAGCATGCGGTCGTTGAAATCGGTGGGATGCGACATGGGGAAAGGGGCCTTGGGCTGGGGTCGGTTGGCCTTCGTCTAGCCCTACGGCCCGGTGGCGTCCAGCATGGAGGCGCTAACGGGCGGCTTCGAGCCCGCGGACGAGGGCGATCAGCAACAGGCCGATCACCGTGCCGTTCAGCAGGTGCCACAGGAAATGCGTGCCGAGGGGCAGGGCGGTGCAGACATGCAGGTCGGCGGTGCGGAAGGCCAGCGAGAGGGTGAAGAGCGCCGCGGTGGTGGCGATCAGGGGCCCGAGCGGGTGGCGGCGTTTCAGCAGGAGGGCCGCGAAGACGATCAGCCCCAGCAGGCCGGGGGCGTATTGCCCGGAGCCGTTCAGCGCCTCGACGGCGGGGCCGAGGGCCGCGCGCAGGGCTGTCATGAGGGCGATGAGCGCGACCAGCGCCAGCGCGCTGCCGAAGATCAGGCGCAGGGGGCGGATGCCCATGACCTGCGTGGCGAAGGTGACGAGGTAGAGCAGGACGAAGGCCCAGATCGGCAGGACATCGGTCAGCGCGGCCCAGGGCGTGGCAATGGTGTGGAACAGGAAGGAGCCGATCCCGATCAGCGCGGCGAGCGCGATCAGCGCCCAAAGCGCGGGTTGCCGCAGGTCCGCGCGGCGGGCCGCGATGGCGCCTGCGAGGGCGGCCAGCAGGAAAGCGGCGTTGGTCAGCGCGTTGACCGGCTCCGCCCAGAAGCCGGGCGAGAGCCGTTCGCAATAGATGTCGATGGGCGTGGACCAGTCCATCGGCCCGGCCCCGCGTCAGACGTCCTCGATCCTGAGCGCGACGGGGGTGCCCATCACCACGCCGGTGCCCGGCAGGGCCGCAAGCGCGCGGTCGAGGTCGGGGCGCGCGGCCTTGTGGGTGACGATCAGCACCGGCGCGTTCTCGCCGGGGTGATCGTATTGCCGCATCCGGTCGATGGAGATGCCGGCCTCGCCCAGCACGGTGGCCACCTTGGCCAGCGCGCCCGGCTTGTCGGCCAGTTCCATGCGCAGGTAGTAGCAGGCGGGGCTTGCGGCGCTGGCGGGCGGCGCATCCTCGAGCGCGGTGGCGGGCACGCCGAAGGTCGCCACGCGGATGCCGCGGGCGATGTCGCAGACATCGGACATGACCGCGCTGGCGGTCGGGCCTTCGCCCGCGCCGGGGCCCCGCAGGACGATCTGGCCGACGCTGTCGCCCTCGACCACCACCATGTTCGTGCCGCCCTCGAGCTGACCCAAGGGCGAGGTCGCGGGCACGAGGCAGGGGGACATGCGTTGCTCCAGCCCGCGGCCGGTCATCTGGGCCACGCCGAGAAGCTTGATCTTGTAGCCCATGTCTCCCGCGCGGCGGATATCCTCGATGGTGATGGCACCGATGCCTTCCAGCTCGATCGCGTCGAACTTCACCTTGGTGCCATAGGCGATGGCGGCCAGAAGCGTCAGCTTGTGCGCCGCGTCGATGCCGCCCACGTCGAGGGTCGGATCGGCCTCGAGATAGCCCAGCCCGTCGGCCTCGGCGAAGGCCTGCTCATAGGTCAGGCCCGCGTTGTCCATGCGCGTGAGGATGTAGTTGCAGGTGCCGTTCATCACGCCCATCACCCGGTCGATGGCGTTGCCCGCCAGGCCCTCGGTCAGGGCCTTGATCACGGGGATGCCGCCCGCGACGGCGGCCTCGAAGCGCAGCACGCGGCCTGCGGCCTCGGCGGCTTCGGCCAAGGCTTGCCCGTGCAGGGCCAGCATCGCCTTGTTGGCGGTGACCACGTCCTTGCCGGCGGCGATGGCGGCCTCGGTCGCGGCCTTGGCGGGGCCGTCGCTGCCGCCCATCAGCTCGACGAAGACATCGACATCGGGGCGGCGGGCCAGTGCGACCGGATCATCCTCCCACGCGTAGCGCGAGAGAGTGACGCCGCGGTCCTTGTCGCGGGAGCGCGCGGAGATGGCGGTGATCTCGATCGGGCGGCCGCAGCGGCGCGCGAGCAGATCGGCCTGGCGCTGGACGATCTTGACGACGCCCGTGCCGACGGTGCCAAGCCCGGCGATGCCAAGGCGCAGGGGGTCTGTCATCGGGGATCCTCCGGGATGGGTGGCTGACGGGTTCCGGGTGCGGTGTTAGCGGCTTCGCCGCCGGGCTGCAACGCGCAGCTCAGAGCGGCATGTCGCGCAGGGCGGCCGCGCGGCGGCGCAGGTCGGCGGCCCGCGCCACGAGGTCTTCGCCCACGCGCCCGGCCGCGGGGGGGGCCAGCACGTCCGCCTGCCCCAGCAGGGGGCCGAGCGGGACAAGCCGGGGATAGGGCGCGGCCGGGCCCTCGGCCCCGGTGCGGTTGGCAAGCTCGGGCAGGGACGGGCCGCAGGCGGCCAGAAGGGCGAGGCAGGCGAGGCAGGCAGGGCGAAGGACAAGACGCGGCATGCGGACAGCTAGCCCCGGCCGGGGGCGGCTGTCCAGCGGAACTCCCGTGGGCGGTTGAATTGAACGCCCGTTCAGATATCCATGGGTCATGGCACGCACGCAGGGCAGTCACGCAGATATCACCGGGCCGCGCCTGCGGGCGGCGGCGCTGCGGCTGTTCGCGCGGCACGGGTTCGCCGCCGTCTCGATGCGCCAGATCGCGGCCGAGGTGGGGGTGCAGGCGGGGGCGCTCTATCTCTATACGCCCGACAAGCAGGCGCTGTTGTTCGAGCTGATGCGCGGGCACCTGGAGGATCTGCTGGCCGATTGGGCCCCGCCCGAAGCGCCGCCGGTGGCGCAGCTGGAAAGCTTCGTGCGCCATCATATCCGTTATCACCTGGACCGACCGGATCTGGTCTTCATAGCCTACATGGAGCTTCGCAACCTCGAGCCCGCGAATTTCGCGGTGATCGAGGGGTTGCGGCGGGATTACGAGACGCAGCTGGAGACGATCCTGAAGCGGGGGCGCGAGGTGGGGGTGTTCGATGTCGCGGACACCAAGCTCGCCACCATGGCGCTGATCGCCATGCTGACCGGGGTGACGACCTGGTATCGGGAGGGCGGGCGGCTGGACCGAGACACGGTCGAGACGATCTATTGGGACATGGCGCGCAAGGCGGTGGCGGCGCCCTGATCGGCAGGTGGTTGCGCGGGTGGCAGGCTGCGGGAGCCTCCGGCGGCCATATTTGGGGGATGAAGATGGGCAGGGCGCGCGCGTTAAGGTTAACGGGGCGCGTGGAAGGGTTTGTTTGCCATGATCGGGCGGGGTGGGTGGACCGGTGCGGGAGGCGGTTTGCCGGGGGTATGGTGCTCAGGGTGGTGGCGGCACCCTGATCGGCAGGTGGTTGCGCGGGTGGCAGGCTGCGGGAGCCTCCCCTTTCGGCGGCAAAGCCGCCTGTCGGGCAAGGGGCGGCCATATTTGGGGGATGAAGATGGGCAGGGCGCGCGCGTTAAGGTTAACGGCGTGGGTGGAAGGATTTGTTTGCCATGATCGGGCAGGGTGGGTGGATCGGTGCGGGAGGCGGTTTGCCGGGGGTATGGTGCTCGGGGTGGTGGCGGTATCCTGATCGGCAGGTGGTTGCGCGGGTGGCAGGCTGCGGGAGCCTCTCCTTTCGGCGGCAGAGCCGCCTGTCGGGCGAGGGGCGGGGATATTTGGGGGATGAAGATGGGCAGGGCGCGCGCGTTAAGGTTAACGGCGTGGGTGGAAGGATTTGTTTGCCATGATCGGGCAGGGTGGGTGGACCGGCGCGGGAGGCGGTTTGCCGGGGGTATGGTGCTCGGGGTGGTGGCGGTATCCTGATCGGCAGGTGGTTGCGCGGGGGGCAGGCTGCGGGAGCCTCCCCTTTCGGCGGCAAAGCCGCCTGTCGGGCAAGGGGCGGGGGTATTTGGGAAACGGCGAAGGAGTGGGCGCGCGCGTCAAGGTTGACGGGGCGCGCGGAAGGGGTGGTTCACCATGATCAGGCAGCCTGCGTGGTGGCCGGTTTCGCCGGGTTCGACTTGGCGGGGAAGGGGACGAGGCGGCCCTGCTCTTCGTCCCAGAGCTTCAGGGTGAAGGAGCGCAGCGCCTCGGCCCAGCCGATGGTCTGCACCTCGTAGCGCTCGCGCAGCGCGCGGTGGCAGGCGCGGAGGCGGTAGCTCGGGATATTGGCGTTGAAATGGTGGATGTCGTGATAGGTGATGTTGGCGACAGCCAGATCGAACCACCAGCCGAGATCGAGCGCCGATGACCCCTGCAGGGCGGCGCGCGCCGGGTTGAGGTCCGGTTTGCGGTCCCACCAGGTGTCTTCGAAATTGTGCTGGAGATACACGAGGAAGACGCCCACGCAGCCCGCCACGAAGACGGTGCCCGCGTAGATGACCAGGCCCGGCAGGCCCGCGAGCCACCAGATCAGGGCGATCCATGCGGCCAGCCCCAGATTGTGCAGGATCACGCCGCGCGGATCGACGCGGCCCGCGTTCTTGGGCCAGCGGTAGGCGAGGGCATAGGTGAAGAGCCCGCCGATCGGGATGAGGATGGCGGGGTGGCGGTAGAGCCGATACCACAAGCGCGTCCACGGCCCCGCGGCCTGCCATTCGCGGAGCGTCATGGTCAAGATCTCGGTCGTGTCGCGCTCGTCGAGATTGCCGAGATGGGAGTGGTGGTCGTTGTGATTGGACTGCATCACCCGGTAGGGCGTGAGGGTGAAGATGCTGAGCCCGTGGCCGGCAAGGTCGTTGTCGCGCTTTTTCGAGAAGAGCGAGCCGTGGCCGCAATCGTGCTGCAGCACGTAGAGGCGCACGCCGGCCAGCGCGTTCACCACGATCAGCGGCAGGACGAGCCACCAGGCGGGCCAGGCCTGCACCGCCAGCCAGAGGGTGAGGAAATAGACCGCGAAGGTGCCCGCGTAGCTGGCGAGGGCGAGCCGGTCGTCGCGGGCGGTCCAGGCGCGGGTGAAGGCGCGGATCTCGCGCTCGGCCTCGGCGCGGTAATTGGGGGTGATCTCGGGGCGGTGAACGGCAGCGTGCATCGGTCCGGTCTCGATCCATGGGGCGGGCGCGCGGAGGCGGCCTGGATTCTGCCAGACATAAGTGCCCCCGCCGTCACGGCAATTTTGCCACGGGCGGCGGGGGCGTGCAAGATTGTCGCAGGTGCAAGGGCCTGCGTCGGCGGATCAGAGCCGCGGGTAGATCGGGAAACGCGCGCAGAGCGCCTCGACCTCGGCGCGGACCTTGGCCTCGACCTCGGCATTGCCGTCTTCACCGTTGGCGGCCAGCCCGTCGACCACTTCGACGATCCAGTCGCCGATCTGGCGGAACTCGGGCTCGCCGAAGCCGCGGGTCGTGCCCGCGGGGGAGCCGAGGCGGATGCCCGAGGTGATCGTCGGCTTCTCCGTGTCGAAGGGGATGCCGTTCTTGTTGCAGGTGATATGCGCGCGACCCAGCGCCTTTTCGGTCGCGTTGCCCTTCACGCCCTTGGGGCGCAGGTCCACCAGCATCAGGTGCGTGTCGGTGCCGCCGGTGACGATGTCGAGGCCGCCTTTCATGAGTTGATCGGCCAGCGCCTGCGCATTGCGGATGACCTGCGCCTGGTAGTCCTTGAACTCGGGGCGCAGCGCCTCGCCGAAGGCGACGGCCTTGGCGGCGATGACATGCATCAGCGGGCCGCCCTGGATGCCGGGGAAGATGGCGGAGTTGACCTTTTTCGCAATCGCCTCGTCATCGGTGAGGATCATGCCGCCGCGCGGGCCGCGGAGCGTCTTGTGCGTGGTGGTGGTGGCGACATGGGCGTGCGGGAAGGGGCTGGGGTAATGGCCCGAGGCGACGAGCCCCGCGAAATGGGCCATGTCGACGAGCAGGTAGGCGCCGACCGAATCCGCGATCTCGCGCATCTTGGCGAAGTCGATGATCCGCGGGATGGCCGAGCCGCCGGCGATGATCATCTTGGGCTGGTGTTCGGTGGCCAGCGCCGCGATCTGGTCGTAATCGACCTCGAGATCCTGCTGGCGCACGCCGTACTGGATGGCGTTGAACCACTTGCCCGACTGGTTGGGCTTGGCGCCGTGGGTCAGGTGGCCGCCCGCGTCGAGCGACATGCCGAGGATCGTGTCGCCCGGCTGCAGAAGCGCGGTGAAGACGCCCTGGTTGGCCTGGCTTCCCGAGTTCGGCTGCACATTGGCGAAGCCCACGTCGAACAGCGCCTTGGCGCGCTCGATGGCCAGATCCTCGGCGATGTCGACGTATTGGCAGCCGCCGTAGTAGCGGCGACCGGGGTAGCCCTCGGCATACTTGTTGGTCATCACCGAACCCTGCGCCTCCATCACGGCGGCGGAGACGATGTTTTCCGAGGCGATCAGCTCGATCTCGTCGCGCTGGCGGCCAAGCTCCTTGCGGATCGCGCCGAAGATCTCGGCGTCGCGGGTCTCGAGGCTTTCGGTGAAGAACCCTTCGTCGCGGTGGGGGGCATTCATGGCAGCGTCTCCCTTGGTGGTGGTCTGCATGGGCGTCAATTAGCGCGCGGTGTAAGACAAGCGAGGCCTTCGGGGAAGGGTGGAAAGCGGCAGGGCGACCGTGGAAAGCGGCCCGCGGGGCGCGGATGGAGGATTGAGTTTCCGATCCGCGCGCGCGAGGGTGCGGGCACTGGCAGGAGGAGGGGCACCCATGCCCGCGGCCCGAAACATAGCGTTTCTCGCGTCCGATACCGCGCTTTCGCAGGAGGCGAAGGCGCGGCTGGAGGGGCTTTACGGTGCCCATCCGCCCGAGGAGGCGGATGTGATCGTGGCGCTGGGCGGCGACGGGTTCATGCTGCAGACGCTGCACCGCACGCAAGAGATCGACGCACCGGTCTATGGCATGAACCGCGGCACGGTGGGCTTCCTGATGAACGCCTATGCCGAGGATGACCTGATCGCGCGGCTGGAAGCGGCGGAGCAGACGTTGATAAACCCGTTGCACATGACCGCCACCACGGCGGCGGGCGAGACGGTCGAGATGCTGGCGATCAACGAGGTGAGCCTGCTGCGCGCGGGGCCGCAGGCGGCCAGGCTGAAGATCTACGTCGACGAGCGGCTGCGGATGGAGGAGCTGGTGGCCGATGGCGTGCTGGTCTGCACGCCCGCGGGGTCCACGGCCTACAACTACTCGGCCCATGGGCCGATCCTGCCCATTGACGCGGATGTGCTGGCGGTGACCGCGGTGGCGGCCTTCCGGCCTCGGCGCTGGCGGGGGGCGCTGTTGCCCAAGACGGCGCTGGTGCGCATCGAGGTGTGCGAACCGGCCAAGCGCCCGGTCATGGCCGATGCCGACAGCCGGTCGGTGGCCGATGTCGTGTCGGTCGAGATCCGGTCGGAGCCGGGGGTGGAACACCGCATCCTTTTCGATCCCGGTCACGGGCTGGAAGAGCGGCTGATCCGCGAGCAGTTCGTCTGAGGAGGGGGGCGGCGTTGCGCCGCGTTTCCGCTGCGTCACGAAAAATGTTTAACGTTAAACGAGTTTCGGATCGGAGGGCGCGATGAGCGACGACAAGCAGGACGGGTTGCGCGCGGCGGCGCTTCATTACCACGAGTATCCGAAGCCCGGAAAGCTCGAGATCCGCGCGACCAAGCCGCTGGCCAACGGCCGTGACCTTGCCCGCGCCTACAGCCCCGGCGTGGCCGAAGCGAGCCTTGAAATCAAGGCCGATCCGGCGAACGCGGCGCGCTATACCTCGCGCGGGAACCTGGTGGCGGTGGTCTCGAACGGCACGGCTGTTCTGGGGCTGGGCAACATCGGGGCGCTGGCCTCCAAACCGGTGATGGAGGGCAAGGCGGTTCTCTTCAAGAACTTCGCCAACATCGACTGTTTCGACATCGAACTGGACGAGCCCGACCCGCACAAGCTGGCCGATATCGTCTGCGCGCTGGAACCGACCTTCGGCGCGATCAACCTCGAGGACATCAAGGCGCCGGATTGTTTCATCGTTGAACAAATCTGCCGCGAGCGGATGAACATCCCGGTTTTCCACGATGACCAGCATGGCACGGCCATCGTTGTGGGGGCGGCGGCGACCAATGCGCTGCGCGTCGCGGGCAAGCGGTTCGAGGAGATCAAGGTCGTCTCGACGGGCGGCGGCGCGGCGGGCATCGCCTGTCTGAACATGCTGCTGAAGCTTGGCGTAAAGCGCGAAAACGTCTGGCTGTGCGACATTCACGGGCTGGTTCACGAGGGCCGGGACGTCGACATGAACCCGCAGAAAGCGGCCTATGCGCAGGCCACCGACCTGCGCACGCTGGATGACGTGATCGGCGGCGCGGACCTGTTCCTCGGCCTGTCCGGGCCGGGTGTGCTGAAGCCCGAGATGGTGGCGAAAATGGCCGACCGGCCGATCATCTTCGCGCTGGCCAACCCGACGCCCGAGATCCTGCCCGACGCGGTGCGCAGCGTCGCGCCCGACGCGATCATCGCCACGGGGCGCAGCGATTTTCCGAACCAGGTCAACAATGTCCTGTGTTTCCCCTTCATCTTCCGCGGCGCGCTGGATGTCGGCGCGACCGAGATCAACGACGAGATGCAGATCGCCTGCATCGAGGGGATCGCGGCGCTGGCCCGCGCCACCACCAGCGCCGAGGCCGCCGCCGCCTATCGCGGTGAGCAACTGACCTTCGGGGCCGATTACCTGATCCCCAAGCCCTTCGACCGCCGCCTGATCGCCGTGGTCGCCAGCGCGGTGGCCAAGGCCGCGATGGAGACGGGCGTGGCGACCCGCCCGCTCGACGATCTGGACGCCTACCGCGAGCGGTTGAACCAGTCGGTGTTCCGCTCGGCCCTGATCATGCGCCCGGTCTTCGAGGCCGCCCGCAGCGCCGAGCGGCGGATCGTCTTCGCCGAGGGCGAGGATGAGCGCGTGTTGCGCGCCGCACAGGCGATGGTCGAGGAAACCACCGACAAGCCGATCCTCATCGGCCGTCCGGCGGCCATCGACCTGCAGATCGAGCGCAACGGGCTGACCGTGCGCCCCGGCGTGGATTTCGAGCTGGTGAACCCGGAAAACGACCCGCGTTACCGCGATTACTGGCAGACCTATCACGGTGTCATGGCGCGGCGCGGCGTGACGCCCGACCTTGCCCGTGCGATCATGCGCACCAACACCACCGCCATCGGCGCGGTGATGGTCCATCGCGGCGAGGCCGAAAGCCTGATCTGCGGCACCTTCGGACAATACCTGTGGCATCTGAACTACGTGACGCAGCTATTGGCGACGGACGGTCTGCACCCGGTGGGGGCCTTGTCGCTGATGATCTCGGAGGACGGGCCGCTCTTCATCGGCGACACGCAGGTGCATCCCGAACCCACGCCCGCGCAGATCGCGGAAACCGTCTGCGGTGCCGCCCGGCATATCCGGCGCTTCGGGATCGAGCCCAAGGTCGCGCTCTGTTCCGGCAGCCAGTTCGGCAATCTCGACAGCGACAGCGGGCGGCGGATGCGTGCGGCGCTGGAGCTGCTCGACGGCATGGGCGTGGATTTCACCTACGAGGGCGAGATGCATGTCGACACCGCCCTCGACCCCGAGCTGCGCGAGCGGATCCTGCCGGGCAGCCGGATGGAGGGGGCCGCGAATGCGCTGGTCTTCGCCTCGACCGATGCGGCGGGGGCGGCGCGCAACATGCTGAAGGCGCGCGCCGGGGGGCTGGAGGTCGGGCCGATCCTGATGGGGATGGGCAACCGCGCGCATATCGTCACGCCCTCGATCACGGCGCGGGGGTTGCTGAACATCTCGGCGCTGGCCGGAACGCCCGTCAGCACCTACAGCTGAGGGGCGTTCAGCCCAGCGTGATGCGGATGAGCGTGATCACCATCAGCGCCGCGGCCAGCAACGCCGAGAAGATAAGCGCCGGATAGCCCCAGATCAGCACGCCGATGGCCACCGCCGAGACCGTGCCGAAGATCGCGGCAAAGGCGTTGTCCACCGGCCCCTCGACCACCTCGCGCGCCAAGCGGCCGATGATCGGCAGGCGGTAGGTGACGTGGCGGGTGATGTAGCGGGGGGTGTCGGGGGCGATGGTCATGGGCGTATCTCCTGTTCGCACGCCGGGAGATAGCCACGTTTCTGCGCTGCAGCATGGGGCGGGGTGTCGCATCGGAGCGGGGCCGCATGGTCGTGGCGCGCAAGACCAAGTCCCACTTTTGCGGACAATGCTCAGGCCCGCGCCGGGCAGGGGCAACGCCCGACGCGGGCCGCGGCGTCTGGGGATTACTTGCCGGGCTTGCCGCCGCCGGCCTTCTTCTGCGTGGGTTTCTTGTCGCCCATGGGCGTCATCCTCGAAGCGCGGGCAGGCACTATGCCGACCCTGCGTGGCGACATCCCAGCGCTCTTTCGCCGAGTCCCGCAAGCGCCGCGCGATCTGTTTCAACGGATGTGATCGGCGGGGGGCGGTCGGGCCGTTAGCGCCCCCATGCGTCACTATCGCCGAATTGCGCCGCGCGGCTCCGCAACGATACAAAGTTGCGCAATTGGAAGGAGGGACAACTCATGCGGTATGCCGAGGTCTATGAGCGGGCGAAGGCCGATCCGAACACGTTCTGGATGGAGGCCGCCGAGGGGATCGACTGGTTCACCGGCCCGTCCAAGGCGCTGTTCGACGAGAACGCCCCCCTTTACGAATGGTTCGCCGACGGCACGCTGAACGGCTGCTGGAACGCGGTCGACCGCCATGTCGCGGCAGGGCATGGCGACCGGCTGGCGATCATCCATGACAGCCCGCTGACCGGCACCACCCACAAGATCACCTATGCCGAGCTGCAGGCGCGCGTCGCCTCGCTGGCGGGTGCGCTGCGCGCCAAGGGCGTGGAGAAGGGCGACCGCGTCATCATCTACATGCCGATGGTCCCCGAGGCGCTGGAGGCGATGCTCGCCTGTGCGCGGCTGGGCGCGGTGCATTCGGTCGTCTTCGGGGGCTTCGCGGCCAACGAGCTGGCCGTCAGGATCGACGATTGCGAGCCGAAATGCATCATCGCGGCCTCCTGCGGGATCGAGCCGGGGCGCGTGGTGCATTACAAGCCGCTTCTGGACGGCGCGCTCGAGATCGCCAGCCATTCGCCCGAGTTCTGCGTGATCTTCCAGCGTGAACAAGAGGTTGCGCATCTGGAAGAAGGGCGCGACGTGGATTGGCACGCTTTCCAGTATGGCGTCGAGCCCGCCGATTGCGTGCCGGTGGAGGGCAACCACCCGGCCTATATCCTCTATACCTCCGGCACGACGGGCCAGCCCAAGGGCGTGGTGCGGCACACGGGCGGGCACCTGGTCGCGCTCAACTGGTCGATGCGCAACCTCTACGACATGAACCCCGGCGAGGTGTTCTGGGCGGCCTCGGATGTGGGCTGGGTCGTGGGGCATTCCTACATCTGCTATGCGCCGCTGACCTTCGGTTGCACCACCATCGTGTTCGAGGGCAAGCCCGTGGGCACGCCCGATGCCGGCACCTTCTGGCGGGTGATCGAGGATCACGGGGTGAAGTGCCTGTTCACCGCGCCCACGGCCTTTCGCGCGATCAAGCGCGACGATCCGCAGGGCGCGCTGATCGGCGATTATGACCTGTCGAGCCTGCAGACGCTGTTCCTTGCGGGCGAACGCGCCGATCCCGACACGATCGAATGGGCGCAGGCCAAGCTGGGCGTGCCTGTCATCGACCATTGGTGGCAGACCGAAACCGGCTGGTGCATCGCGGGCAACCCGCTGGGGATCGAGAAACTGCCGGTCAAGATCGGCTCGCCCTCGGTGCCGATGCCCGGATACGACGTGCAGATCCTCGATGAGGGCGGCCACCCGATGCCCGCGGGCGAGCTGGGCGCGATTGCCGTCAGGCTGCCCTTGCCCCCCGGCACCCTGCCAACCCTGTGGAAGGCCGAGGACCGGTTCCGCAAATCCTACCTCACCCAGTTCCCCGGCTATTACGAGACGGGCGACGCGGGCATGATCGACGCGGATGGATACCTCTATATCATGGCGCGCACCGATGACGTCATCAACGTCGCGGGCCATCGCCTGTCGACCGGCGGGATGGAGGAGGTCCTGGCCTCCCATCCCGATGTCGCGGAATGCGCGGTGATCGGCGTGGCCGACAGCCTGAAGGGGCAGCTGCCGATGGGGTTCCTCTGCCTCAACAAGGGGGCCGAGACGCCGCCCGAGCAGGTGGTGAAGGATTGCGTGAAGCTGGTGCGCGACCGGATCGGGCCCGTGGCGGCCTTCAAGCTGGCCGTGGTGGTGGATCGCCTGCCCAAGACGCGCTCGGGCAAGATCCTGCGCGCGACCATGGTCAAGATCGCCGACGGGGAAGAGTTCAAGCTGCCCGCCACGATCGACGATCCCGCCATCCTCGACGAGATCCGCGCGGCGTTGGGGCAGCTGGGCTACCCGCTGGCCGCGGCGTCCTGAGCGGCCCCGCCTGACCGTGCGCCCCGGCTGTGCGTCCTGATCGGGGCGCACGGCATGCGCCTTTCGCGCGAGCAGCTTCTGCGCTACACTCGTTGCAAGTGTAAGTGTTGAAGGTGGCGATTGCATGCGGGACGCGGAGGGAGCCGAACCGCTTATCCCCGAGGCGGGGCGTGGCTCGGCCCTGGCCGAGACGCTTCAGCTGTTCAGCCATGACATCCGCTCGGCGATGTCGGACGTCATCGGCGGGCTGCGGCTGGTGGATCGCGCAAGGCTCGCGCCAGAGGCGCGGTTGCAGATCGACCGGGTGCAGGCCGCCGCCGATGCGCTTGCCGGCCTTGTCGACGGCGCGCTCCTGGCGGCGGCGGGCGATACGCTGATCCAGCTCGACCAGCCCTCCTTCGCGCTGGAGGATCTTCTGGCTGCGCAGGAACGGCGCTGGTGCGGTCATGCGCAGGAGGCCGGGGGCGTCTTCGCGCTGTTGCGGGACGGCCCCTTGCCGAACCGGGTGCAGGCCAACCAGGGGATGCTCGACCGGATCATCGGCAATCTCGTCTCGAATGCGCTGCGCCATGCGCAGGACGCCCCGGTGACGCTTCTGGTTCGGGCCGACCGGCAGCGCGGCCTCGAGATCATCGTGCGCGACGACGGGCCGGGATACCCGGCCGCGGTTCTGGACCGCGTGGCGCACGGGGCCGATGCGGCGGCGTCGGGGCTGCGGGCGGGCAGCGGACTTGGCCTGCGCATCGCGGCGGAATTGTCGGCGCAAATCGGCGCGACCCTTGCGCTGGCCAACCCGGCGGGTGGCGGTGGCGAAGGGCGCGTCACGCTTCCGCCCGCGGCGCTTGACTGGGAGGGCGCGCGACCCGAGCCCTGCGAGCCGCCCGACCTTGGCGGGCTGCGCATCCTCGTGGCCGAGGACAACCTGACCAACCAGACCATCCTGCGGCAGTTGCTGGGCCAGATGCGGGCCGATGCGGTCTTTGTCGGCGATGGCGTGTCGGCGCTGGAGCGACTTGGGCAGGAGCGGTTCGACATCGCCCTGATCGACATCGAGATGCCGCGCCTGTCTGGGCTCGAGGTGATGGCGGCGATCCGGGCGCGGTCGGATGACCTTGCGCGGATGCCGCTGGTCGCGCTGACGGCCTATGTCCTGCGCGACAACCGCGAGGCGATCTACGACGCCGGCGCGGACGGTATCCTCGGCAAGCCGATCTCCTCGGCGCGGGACTTCGGGGCGGCCATCCTGCGCTACGCCGGGAGGACCGCGGGGCTGCCCGACCCCGAAGAGGTGCTGGCGGGCGGTGCCGAAGGTGCGCAGTTCGGCCGCAGGCTCGACGTTGCGCGCTTCGAGACCTTGCTCGACATCGCGGGGGCGGACGGCTGCGCCGAGCTGCTCTCGCGGCTGCATGATGACCTCGGGGCGGTGCTGGGCGCGCTCGACAGGGTGATCGACGGTGTCGATGTCTCCGAGATCCGGGCGCAGACGCATATCCTGATTGCGATTTCTGGCGCTGTCGGGGCCGAGCGGCTGCACCGCCTGGCCGAGGTGCTGAACATCGCCGCCAAGCGCCGCCGGGTCGACGATCTCTCGCCGCTTTACCGGCCTTGCCGCGCCGAGCTTTCGGAGCTGATCCGCCATATCGAGGGGGTGGGGGCGCGCTTCGGGCTGCATCTTGGGTCGGGCTGATCCCCTTGCGCCGGGCGCGGCGGCGGATCACACTGGCCCGACGACGTGACCGCACCGGAAAGGGACAGCCCGATGTCGCTGATCGAAGACGCCGCCGCCGTGCGCCTGAACGCCCACGCGCCCTATTCGGGCTTCAAGGTGGGCGCGGCGCTGCGCTCGGTCGAGGGGCGGACGCACCTAGGCTGCAACGTCGAGAACGTGGCCTATCCCGAAGGCACCTGCGCCGAGGCCGGAGCCATCGCCGCGATGATCGCGGCGGGCGACAAGCGCATCGCCGAGGTAGCGGTGATCGCGGACAGCCCCGCGCCCGTGCCGCCCTGTGGCGGCTGCCGTCAGAAACTGGCCGAGTTCGCCGCGGGCGACGTGGTCGTCACGCTCGCCACCACGCGCGGCGCGACGCTGGTGACCACGGTGGCCGAGTTGCTGCCCGGTGCTTTCGACGCGGGCTTCATGGACGCGCCCGACCGTTGACCGACGCGCGCGCCATCCTCGCCAAGCTGCGCGACGGCGACACGCCCACCGAGGCGGAACTGTTCTGGTTTGCCGAAGGCCTGGCCACGGGTGCCGTGAGCGATGCGCAGGCCGGGGCCTTTGCCATGGCGGTCTGCACCCGCGGCCTTGGCCCGGCGGGGCGCGTGCAGCTGACGCGCGCGATGCGTGAAAGCGGGCAGGTCTTGAAGTGGGACCTCGACGGGCCGGTGCTCGACAAGCATTCGACGGGCGGCGTGGGCGATTGCGTCTCCTTGGTGCTGGCACCCGCGCTGGCGGCCTGCGGGGCCTATGTGCCGATGATCTCGGGCCGGGGGCTGGGCCACACCGGCGGCACGCTCGACAAGCTCGAAGCGATACCGGGCTACCGCACGCAAGTGTCGGTCGAGGATCTGCAGGATCTCGTGGCCGACATCGGCTGTGCCATCGTGGGGGCCTCTGGCGATATCGCGCCCGCCGACAAGCGCCTATACGCGGTGCGCGACGTGACCGGCACGGTCGAGAGCATCGACCTCATCACCGCGTCGATCCTGTCCAAGAAACTCGCCGCCGGGCTCGAGGCGCTGGTGCTCGACGTCAAGACCGGCTCGGGTGCCTTCATGGCCGACCCCGCCGATGCGCTGGCGCTGGCGCAGGCGTTGGTGGACACCGCGCAAGGTGCCGGCTGCATGACCACGGCGCTGGTCACCGACATGAACCAGCCGCTCGTGCCCTCGGCGGGCAACGCGCTGGAGGTGATCGAGGTGATGGAGGCGCTGACCTCGGGCGACCTCTCGACGCCCTTGTCGCGGCTGACGCAGGCGCTGGGCGGCGAGGTGCTGGCGCTGGGCGGGCTGGCCGCCGACGCCGCCGATGGCGAGGGGCGGATCGCGCGCGCCCTGACCTCGGGCGAGGCGGCGGAGGTCTTCGGCGAGATGGTGGCCGCGCTGGGCGGGCCGGGCGATTTCACCGACCGTTGGCGTGACAGGCTGCCCGCGGCGCGGGTGATGGTCGATGTCCACCCGGGCGACGCGGGCCATGTGGGCCGCATCGACACGCGCGCCCTGGGCGAGGCGGTGGTGCACCTGGGCGGCGGGCGCTTGCGCCAGGATGACAGGATCGACCTGGCCGTGGGCCTGACCGATATCGCGCGCATCGGCGACCGCGTCGATCCGCAGCGCCCGCTCGCGCGCATCCATTGCGCCAGCGAAGAGGCTGCGCGCGCCGTGGCCGCACAGGTGCGCGGGGCCTTCACGCTGGTGAACGACGCGCCCGACGCGCCGCCGCTGATCCACGAAAGGATCGCCTGATGCCGCGCGCCTTCCTGATCGTCATGGACAGCGTCGGCATCGGCGGCGCGCCGGATGCCGAGCGCTTCTTCAACGGCGAGGTGCCCGACACGGGCGCAAACACGCTCGGCCATATCGCCGCCGCCTGCGCCGAGGGCTGTGCCGAAGACGGGCGGAGCGGGCCGCTCCACCTGCCGCATCTCGATGCGCTGGGGCTGGGGGCGGCGCTGCGGCTGGCCTCGGGCGCGCGGGGCGAGGGGATGGATGCCGACCCGGTGGGCCTTTGGGGGGCGGCGGAAGAAGTCTCGCCGGGCAAGGACACGCCCTCGGGCCATTGGGAGCTGGCGGGCCTTCCGGTGCCGTGGGACTGGAGCTATTTCCCCAAAGCCAACCCCGCTTTCCCCGACGAGATCGTGGCCGAGGTCACGCGGCTTGCCGGAACGGACGGTATCCTCGGCAACGAGCATGCCAGCGGAACCGAGATCATCGCCCGGCTGGGCGAGACGCACCAGGCGACCGGCTGGCCGATCTGCTACACCAGCGCCGACAGCGTCTTCCAGATCGCGGCGCATGAGGAAAGCTTTGGCCTCGACCGGCTGCTTCGCCTTTGCGCGGACCTCGCGCCGATGCTGCACGCCCGTCGCGTGGGCCGGGTCATCGCGCGGCCCTTCACCGGCACGCCGGGTGCCTATGCGCGGACCCAGAACCGCCACGACTACGCGATGGAGCCGCCGGGCCGCACGCTGCTGGATTGGGTCGAGGAGGCGGGGCGCGAGACCCGTAGCCTCGGCAAGATCCGCGACATCTTCGCGGGCCGCGGGGCGGGGCATGTGACGACCGGGACGGACCGGGAGCTGATGGGGCATCTGGCGGATTGCGTGGCCGAGGCCGCCGAGGGCAGCCTGACCTTCGCCAATTTCGTCGAGTTCGACAGCCTTTACGGGCACAGGCGGGACGTGTCGGGCTACGCGGCGCATCTGGAGTGGTTCGACGCCGCGATTGCGCCGATCCTTGCCGCGCTGCGCCCCGATGACCTGATGATCCTGACCGCCGATCACGGCAACGATCCGACATGGACCGGCACCGACCACACCCGCGAGCGGGTGCCGGTGGTTGCCAAGGGGCCCTATTCGGGGCAGATCGGCCTCCGCGCCTTCGCCGATGTCGGCGCGTCCGTCGCGGCGCATCTGGGCGTTGCCAGCGACGGGCCCGGAACAAGCTTTCTGATGGGGAATGATGTCCGCCTCTGAACTGATCTATTTCGTGATGACCTTCGCCGTGATCACGCTGGCGGTGCGCTTCATCGGCCCGCTGATCGGGCGGCCCCGCACGCCGTGGCGGGGGGCGGTGATCTTCGGGCTTATCATCGCGGGTATCGGCTGGGCGATCGGAGCGTGAGCATGAGAGACATTCCCAAGATCGAGCTTCACCTGCATCTCGAGGGCGGCGCGCCGCCCGCCTTCATCCGCGGCATCGCGCGCGAGAAGAATGTCGATCTCTCCGGCATCTTCCGCGAGGACGGCGGCTACACCTACCGCGATTTCTGGCATTTCCTCGAGGTCTACGAGGCCGCCACCGGCGTGCTGACCACGCCCGAGGATTACGCGCGCCTCACCACCGCGGTGCTGGAGGAAAGTGCGGCCAACGGCGTGGTCTATGCCGAAACCTTCCTGTCGCCCGATTTCTGCGGCGGCGGCGATGTGGGGGCGTGGCGTGAATACCTCGCCGCGATCCGCGAGGCGGCAGACGCGGCCGAGGCCGCCCATGGCATCACGCTCAGGGGCATCATCACCTGCATCCGCCATTTCGGCCCCGAGCGCGCCCGCCCCATCGCGGTCTGCGCGGCGGAAACGGCGGGCGACTGGATCACCGGCTTCGGCATGGCGGGCGACGAGTTGAAGGGGAAACCGGGCGATTTCCTGTGGTCCTTCGACTGCGCGCGCGAGGCGGGTTTGCGCATCACCGTCCATGCCGGCGAATGGGGCGGCGCGCAGTCGGTGCGCGACGCGCTGGATGCGCTGAGGCCCGAACGGATCGGGCACGGGGTGCAGGCGATCGAGGATTTGGCCCTTGTCGACCGGCTGGCCGAGGACGGGATCGTGCTGGAATGCTGCCCCGGCTCGAACGTGTTCCTTGGGGTCTTCAAGGATTGGCGCAGCCATCCCATTGAAAAGCTGCGCGAACGGGGGGTGAAGGTCACCGTCTCGACCGACGATCCGCCCTTTTTCGGGATCACCATGACCTCCGACTACGAGAACCTGAACCGCCATTTCGGCTGGGACGAAGAGGTTTTCGCCGAGGTGAACCGCACCGCCCTCGACGCCGCCTTCTGCGACGCGGCCACGAAAGAGATCATCGCGCAAAGACTGGGGAACAGCGACACATGACCGAGCATCTGACCATCGTCGATCACCCGCTGGTAAGTCACAAGCTGTCGCTCATGCGCGACAAGGACACCTCGACCAAGTCCTTCCGCCAGCTGCTGCGCGAGATCAGTCACCTTCTGGCCTACGAGGTCACGCGCAACCTGCCGATGACGACGCAGCGCATCGAGACGCCGCTCGAGCCGATGGACGCCCCCGTGATCGAGGGCAAGAAACTGGCGCTGGTGTCGATCCTGCGGGCGGGCAACGGTCTGCTCGACGGCATCCTCGACCTGATCCCGAACGCACGGGTGGGGTTCGTGGGGCTTTACCGCGACCCCGAGACGCTGCAGCCGGTGAAATACTACTTCAAGGTGCCCGCCGAGCTCGAGGACCGGTTGACCATCGTGGTCGATCCGATGCTGGCGACCGGCAATTCCTCGGCCGCCGCCATCGACATGCTGAAGGAGGCGGGCGCGAAGAACATCCTGTTCCTGTGCCTGCTGGCCTCGCCCGAGGGGGTCGCACGGATGAAGGAGGCGCACCCCGATGTGCCCATCGTGACCGCGGCGCTCGACAGCCACCTGAACGACCACGGCTATATCGTGCCCGGACTAGGGGATGCGGGCGACCGCATGTATGGCACCAGATAATCCAACGCCTGCCTTTACTTGGATTAAATCTTTCGACAGTGTGTTTCCATAGCGAACGTGGGGGTTTGCATGGAACTGAAGCGACTCATCCGGGTCGCTGCCCTGGCGGCTGCCACCGCCACGGCAAGCGTAACGGTATCACTGGCCCAGGGCGTGCCCGCGGAAACGCCGCCGCCCAGTTACAGGGCCGATCAATATGTCGACAGCGCGGGCTGCATCTTTGTCCGGGTCGGCGTGGGGGCGAACACCGAATGGGTGCCGCGCGTCGGCCGTGACCGGCGACAGCTCTGCGGTTACCAGCCGACGAACGCCGGGCAACGCATGACCGCCAGCGCCACCGCACCCGCGCCGCAATCGCGGCCCGGCGTGACGGTGATCGGCGGTGCGACGGCCACGGCCACCACCGCAAGCCGCCCCGCGGCGACAGCGAT
>NZ_JASJOE010000004.1 GCF_030163755.1 Roseicyclus amphidinii | reverse complement strand
CGGCACGGCGCGCTCGGCGGCCGCCGTGGGCGTCGGCGCGCGCCAGTCCGAGGCGAAGTCGATCAGCGTGGTGTCGGTCTCGTGGCCCACGGCGGAGATCAGCGGGATGGCGCTCTCGGCCGCGGCGCGGACCACGGCCTCTTCGTTGAAGCCCCAGAGATCCTCGAGGCTGCCGCCGCCACGGGCGACGATGATCAGGTCGGGGCGCGGCACCGGGCCGCCCGCCGCGGGCAGGGCGTTGAAGCCCCGGATGGCGCGGGCGACCTCGGGGGCGCATTTCTCGCCCTGCACCGCGACGGGCCAGATCAGCACATGGCGCGGGAAGCGGTCGCGCAAGCGGTGGAGGATGTCGCGGATCACCGCGCCCGAGGGCGAGGTGACGACGCCGATGACCTCCGGCAGGAAGGGGAGCGGTTGCTTGCGCCCCTCGTCGAACAGCCCCTCGGCGGCGAGCATGGCGCGGCGTTTCTCCAGCATCGCCATCAGCGCGCCCGCGCCCGCGGGGCGGAGGTCCTCGATCACCAGCTGGTATTTCGACTGGCCGGGGAAGGTGGTGAGGCGGCCCGTGGCGATCACCTCCATCCCTTCCTCGGGCGGATGGGCGAGGCGGGAGGCCACCCCCTTCCAGATCACCGAGGCCAGAACGCTGCGGTCGTCCTTGAGGTCGAGGTAGACATGGCCCGAGCGGGGGCGCGAAAGCCGCCCGACCTCGCCGCGGACGCGGACATGGGAAAAGCCGGCCTCGATGCTGCGCTTCACCGCGCCGGAGATTTCCGAGACGGTGAATTCGGGCGCGTTGCCGGGGCCGCCTGCGGGGCCGGCATCCTCGATCAGGTCGTCCATGGCCTCAGTCGCCCCTCGGCTTGCGGGTCTCCCGCCAGGCGTCCCAGGCGGTGTAGAGCGCGACGACCCCGAGGATGAGGTAGATCAGCCGCGGCACGGCGAGAATGCCGGCGGCATGCAGGCCCGCCATGGCCGCAAGCGCGATCAGGGCGGCGGCGAAAGCAGCGAGTGCCGCGGGGGCGGAGCCCCGTTCGGCCGCTGCGAAGCCGCGCAAGCGTGACCAAAGGTCCGGTCCTGTCATGTTGTGCCCGCCCCTGCCGGTTTGTAATGCAGGGCGAGACTAGCAAGAGGGGCGGCGAAGGTGAACATCCTGATACTCGGTGGCGGCGGGCGCGAGCATGCGCTGGCCTGGGCGGTGCTGCAGAACCCGAAATGCGACCGGCTGATCGTGGCGCCGGGCAATGCCGGGATCGCCATGATCGCGGAATGCGCCGCGCTCGACACCGAGGATGGCGAGGCGGTGGTGGGCTTCGCCGTCGAGGAGAGCATCGATTTCGTCATCATCGGGCCCGAGGCCCCGCTGGCCGCGGGCGTGGCCGATGCGCTGGCCGAGGCGGGCATCCTCGTCTTCGGGCCCTCGGCCGCGGCGGCGCGGCTGGAGGCCTCTAAGGGCTTCACCAAGGAGGTCTGTGACGCCTGCGGCGCGCCGACCGCCGCCTGGGCGCGGTTCACCGATGCGGCGGCGGCCAAGGACTACGTCGCGGCGCAGGGCGCGCCCATCGTGGTCAAGGCCGACGGGCTGGCCGCGGGCAAGGGCGTTGTCGTGGCCGAGACCGTGGCCGAGGCGCAGGCGGCGATTGACGAGATGTTCGGCGGTGCCTTCGGCGCGGCAGGGGCCGAGGTGGTGATCGAGGAGTTCATGACCGGCGAGGAAGCCTCGTTCTTCATCCTGTCGGATGGCGAGAGTGTGTTGCCCATCGGCACGGCGCAGGATCACAAGCGCATCGGCGAGGGCGACACCGGGCCGAACACCGGCGGCATGGGGGCCTATTCCCCCGCGCCGGTCCTCTCGGACGACGTGGCCGCGCGTGCGCTGGCCGAGATCGTCGAGCCGACCGTGGCCGAGATGGCGCGGCGGGGCACGCCCTATCGCGGGGTGCTCTATGCCGGGCTGATGATAGAGGGCGGAGTGTCGCGGCTGGTGGAATACAACGTCCGCTTCGGTGACCCGGAATGCCAGGTGCTGATGATGCGGCTGGGGGGGCAGGCGCTGGACCTGATGCTCGCCTGCGCCGAGGGGCGGCTGAAGGAGATGTCGGTCACCTGGGCCGCGGATCACGCGATGACCGTGGTCATGGCCGCGAAGGGCTATCCGGGCAGCTACGGCAAGGGCGATGTGATCGGCGGGCTGGAGGCCTTGCCGGAGGATTCGCATCACATGGTCTTCCACGCCGGCACCGCGTCGCGGGAGGGCGCGGTGGTGGCGAACGGCGGACGGGTGCTGAACGTGACGGCCCGCGGCGCGACCCTGCAAGAGGCGCGCGAGCGCGCCTATGGCATGGTCGAGGGCGTGGATTGGCCCGGCGGGGTCTACCGGCGGGACATCGGCTGGCGCGCGCTCTGAGGGGCGCGGCCCCGGATTTGCCGGGCTGCGTTCACAATCCTGCCCGAAGCGGGCGGCATCGTCTCCGTCATTGGTTTGATGGAGTGCGTGATGGTGGATGCGTTCTGGTTGGTGGCGGTGGGCTTGCTGTTGGCGACGGTGTTCCTGCTCATCATGGTGGGCGAGGTGACACTCGAAAAACGCAAAAAGGCCGAGGAGACTGCGAAGGACGCCGAGGCAGAGGCCCAACGCCTTTCCGCCAAGCTCGCCAACTACAAATCCCCCGGCCACGATCACGCCCAAAAGGTCGGCTGGCGTCGCAAACGACTCCTGAACAAGCCGGAATATGCGTTGCTCCGGCAGCTCGAAACCCTCGTGCAGAACGCCCCGAACAGGCACCGCCTGTTCGCACAGGTCTCCTACGGCGCGTTTCTCGAAGCGACCGCGCGCCAGGACCTCGAGGAGACGCGGAAGGTGGCGGAACATGCCCTCATGCGCAAACGCGCCGATTTCCTCATCATCGACCGGTACGGGAACCCCGTCGCCGTGATCGAATACCAGGGCGACGGCCATTATCGCGGCAACGCCCATGACCGCGACCAGGCCAAGCGGATCGCCTGCCACGCCGCGGGCATCCCCTTCATCGAGGTGCCTGCCGCGGGGCTGACGCCGGGCCAGCGCCTCGATCTGGAGCGGCATCTGGGGCTGCGCCCTGCCCTAGCGGCGGAGTAATCCCCAACCCACGATATATTGTGGATACCCCGTGGTATCGGGGTCTCTCGCCTTTCGGTCACAAAAATACTGCTTTACACAACGCCCCAACCGCCGCACCATATTTCGTAGGTGAGGGGCAGCCTGCCCCCACCAGTTTGAAAGACACCCAGCCTTTAGCGGGCGTCTTGGTTAGTGACCCAAGGCCCGCTAGGCTGCCAAAACACGAGGCCTGGGCAATGTCGCATTCCGAGCAGTATCTGGACATCGAAGACCTGCATCCCATCGACATCGTTGAGACGCTTGCGTCGCATCACGAGTGGGATTTCGACCGTATCGCCGATGACCAGATCGCCATGGCCATCGAAGGCCAGTGGCGGACCTATTCCGTGACGCTCGCCTGGTCGGCCTATGACGAGACGCTGCGGATGATCTGCACCTTCGACATGGAACCGCCCTCCGAGACGCTGCCCGCCCTCTACGAGACGCTGAACCTTGCCAATGACCGCTGCTGGGCCGGGGCCTTCACCTACTGGCCCGCGCAAAAGCTGATGGTCTACCGCTACGGCCTCGTGCTGGCGGGCGAGCAACTGGCCAGCCCCGACCAGATCGCCTGCATGGTGGAAACCGCGGTGCTGGCGGCGGAACGCTACTACCCGGCGTTCCAGCTGGCCTGCTGGGGCAATCGCAGCCCGTCGGACGCGCTGCAGGTCGCCATTGCAGAGAGCTACGGCCGCGCCTAGTCTCGGCCCCCGGAACGCACGGGGGACGCCATGAATTTCGACGAGATTTCAAACCGCGGCCTGGTCATGCTGGGCTGCGGCAAGATGGGATCGGCCATGCTGGAGGGCTGGTTGAAGGCCGGGCTTGCGCCTTCGGCCGTCCATGTGATCGACCCGCACCCGTCCGATTGGCTGCGGGCGCAGGGCGTGTCGGTGAACGGCCCCCTGCCCGCCGATCCGGCGGTGCTGATGGTCGCCGTGAAACCGCAGATGATGGGCGACGCCCTGCCCCGCGTCGCGGGCTTCGGCGGCGGTGGCACGCTGGTGCTGTCGGTCGCGGCGGGCACCCCCATCGCGGCCTTCGAGGCGGTCTTCGGCCCCGGCACGCGGGTGGTGCGCTCGATGCCCAACACGCCCGCCGCGGTGGGCAAGGGGATCACGGCCATCGTCGGCAATGAGGACGCGGGCGCAGGCGATCTCGACATGGCCGAGGGGTTGCTCAGCGCCATCGGGCAGGTCGTGAGGCTGCAATCCGAGGATCAGATCGACGCGGTCACCGGCGTCTCGGGCTCTGGGCCGGCCTATGTCTTCTACATGATCGACGCGCTGGCCGCGGCCGGCGAGGCCGAGGGCCTGCCGCCCGAGATGGCGATGCAGCTCGCCAAGGCCACCGTCGCGGGGGCGGGCGTGCTGGCGGAAGCGGCCGTGGAGACGCCGGAACAGCTGCGCATCAACGTGACCTCGCCCAAAGGCACGACGCAGGCCGGGCTGTCGGTGCTGATGGACGAGGCCACGGGCCTCGCGCCGCTGATGCGCGCCACCGTCAAGGCCGCCACCGACCGCAGCCGGAAGTTGCGCGGATGAGCGACACCATCGGGTTCGAAGATTTCCTGAAGGTCGACATCCGCGTCGGCACCGTCACCCGCGCCGAACCCTTCCCCGAGGCGAAGAAGCCCGCGATCAAGCTCTGGGTCGATTACGGGCCCGAGATCGGCGTGCGAAAAAGCTCGGCCCAGATCACCGCCCATTATACGCCCGAGGCGCTGGTGGGGCGGCAGGTCATGGGCGTGGTGAACTTCCCGCCACGCCAGATCGGCCCCTTCATGTCCGAGGCGCTTGTCCTCGGGCTGCATGACGCCGAGGGGCGCGTCGTGCTGATCGGCCCCGACCGCGACATCCCGAACGGAGAGAAGATGTGCTGAAGCTGCTCGTATCCCGCCGCCTGCCCGAAAGCGTGATGGAGGCCGCCGCCCGCGTCTTCGACGTGACCTGCCGCGGCGTGACCACGCCGATGGACCATGCCGAATGCGTCGCGGGACTGCGCGATTTCGACGTCATCCTGCCCACGCTCGGCGACGCTTTCCGCGCGGCGGCCTTCGCCGAGGTGCCGGACCCGCGGGCGCGGCTGCTGGCGAATTTCGGGGTCGGCTACAACCACATCGACGTGACCGCCGCCCGCGCCGCGGGGCTGGAGGTGACCAACACGCCCGGTGCCGTCACCGATGCCACAGCCGATATCGCGCTGACGCTGATCCTGATGACCGCGCGGCGCGCGGGCGAAGGCGAGCGGATGCTCCGCGCGGGCCGCTGGACCGGCTGGCACCCCACGCAGATGCTGGGCCTGCACGTGACGGGCAAGACCGTCTGCGTGATCGGCATGGGCCGGATCGGCCAGGCCATCGCGCGGCGCTGCCATTTCGGCTTCGGCTGCCGGATCGTCTATGCCAACCGGTCGGCCAAATCCGTCGATTTCCCCGCAGAGCAGATGGACCTGCCCGCGGCGCTGGCGGCTGCCGATATCGTGGTGCTGGCGACCCCCGGCGGGGCCGAGACCCATCACCTCATGGGCGCGGCCGAGTTCGCGGCGATGCAGGGCCACGCGATCTTCGTGAACATCTCGCGCGGCGACGTGGTCGACGAAGCGGCGCTGATTGCAGCCCTGCAAGCCGGGCAGATCGCGGGCGCGGGCCTCGATGTCTACGAGTTCGAACCGCAGGTGCCAGAGGCGCTGATCGGGATGGAGAACGTCACGCTCCTGCCGCACCTCGGAACCGCGGCGCTGGAGGTGCGCGAGGCGATGGGGCGGATGGCGCTTCAGAACTGCATCGCCTTCGCCGAGGGGCGTCCGCTTCCGAACATCGTCTGACCGCCGCCCGGCCAAGACCACGCCGCCGAATTTTCGTACGAAAATTCAACAGCGCCAAATCGAATTTTCGTACGAAAATTCGCAACCGCGCCGCGTGCGCGGCGCGCGGGTCGGCCGCGAAGCGGGCGAAACACCCTTATCCCGCGGGACGGTCGCCCGTCGCCTCGCGGAAATGCACACGGCACAGGCTCACGTAGCGGTCATTCCCGCCCACCTCGACCTGTGCCCCTTCGGTCAGGGCGCGGCCCTCGGCATCGACGCGGATCACCATCGTCGCCTTGCGCCCGCAATGGCAGATCGTGCGCACCTCGCGCATCTCGTCCGCCAGCGCCAGCAGCGCCGCCGAGCCCGGAAACAGCTCACCCCGGAAATCGACCCGCAGACCGTAGCACATCACCGGCACGTTCAGGTCATCGACCGCGCGGGCGACCTGCCAGACCTGCTCGCGGGTCATCCATTGCGCCTCGTCGATCAGGACGCAGGCGCAGGGGCCCGCATCCAGCCGGGCGGCGATCATCTCGAACAGGTCGCTCGTGATCGCATAGGTATCTGCCTTGGCCGCGATGCCGATGCGGCTGCCGATCCGGCCCGTGCCCGCGCGGTCGTCGAAATTCGCGGTCATCAGGTAGGTCTGCATGCCGCGTTCGATGTAGTTGTAGGACGCCTGCAACAGCAGGGTCGATTTCCCCGCATTCATCGTCGAGTAATGGAAGTAGAGCTTGGCCATGTCCTGCTTCTGCCCCAGCCCCGCCGCGCGGGCAAGGGCCGCTCAGCCGCGCCGCTCCACGATCACCGAGCCCACCGAATAGCCCGCCCCGAAGGAGCAGATCAGCCCCATCTGCCCGTTCGTCATGTCCGCCGAATGCTGCGCGAAGGCGATGATCGAGCCCGCCGAGGAGGTATTGGCGTAATCCTGCAGGATATTGGGCTGCTCGCCCGGCTCCGGGTCGCGGCCCAGCACCTTGCGGCCGATGTAATCGTTCATCGTCTTGTTGGCCTGGTGCAGCCAGAGCCGCGTGAGATCGCTGGCCGCGACCCCCTCTTCGGCCATGTGATCGGCGATGTGCTGCGACACCAGCGGCAGCACTTCCTTGAAGACCTTGCGGCCGTTCTGCATGAACTGCATGTCGCGCCGGTCTTCCATGTGGCCCTTGCGGGTCCGGCGCAGGAAGCCGTTGTTGTTGCGGATGTTGTTCGAGAATTGCGTCGCGCAGCGGGTCGAGCGGATGGTGAAGCGCGGGCCTTGTGCGTCCTCGTCGCGCTCGATCAGGATGGCGGTGGCGACGTCGCCGAAGATGAAATGGCAATCCCGGTCGCGCCATTCCAGATGGGCGGAACAGATCTCGGGGCTGACGACCAGCGCCTTCCTCGCGCTGCCCGCGCGGATCATGTCGGCGGCCGCCTGGATGCCGAAGGTGGCCGAGGAACAGGCGACATTCATGTCGAAGGCGAAGCCGCCCGCGCCGAGCAATTGCTGGATCTCGACGGCAATCGCCGGGTAGGCGCGCTCGTGGTTCGAGGCCGCGCAGAGGATCAGGTCCACCTCCGCTGCGTCGACGCCCCCCATCTCCAGCGCCGCGCGGCAGGCGGTGACGCCCATCTCGGCCATGACGGAGGGGTCTTCCGTCGGCCGCTCGGGCAGCCAGGGGTGCATCACCGCAGGGTCAAGAACGCCGGTCTTGTCCAGCACGTAGCGTCGTTCGATGCCCGAGGCCGCGACGATGAACTCGGAGGAGGAATGCTGCTTGGCCTCGACCTCGCCCGCGGCGATGGCCTCGGCGTTCTCGGCATTCCAGCGGTCGGCATGGGCGTTGAAGGCCGCGACCAGTTCGTCGTTGGTGATGACCTCGGACGGCGTGAAGACGCCCGATCCGGTGATGGCTGGCTGGTGCATGGCGCTCTCCCTTCCCGCGGGAAAGAAGGGCCGGATCGCGCGCAAAGGTCAAGCCGCGCCCCTGCGTCACCCCTGTGTGAACCGCGCGTGACCGGGGGGCGCGACGCTTGACAGGGGCGGCAAACTCGCCACGTTGCGCGCACCCATCCCAAGGAGAGCCGTGTGGCCCGCACCCCCCCGCCCTTTTCCCGCTTCGAGGTCATGATCGCCTGGCGCTACCTGCGTGCGCGTCGCGCCGAGGGCGGCGTCAGCGTGATGACCGTGATCAGCTTTCTCGGCATCATGCTTGCGGTGGCGGCGCTGATCGCCACGCTGGCGGTGCGCACCGGGTTCCGGGCCGAGTTCGTCGGCACGATCCTCGGCGCGAACCCGCATATCAGCGTCTACGACCAGGTCGAACTGGACGCCAACGGGCGGCAGAACCGCGTCTTCGAGGACTACGAGGCCGCTGCCGCCGCGGTGGCCGGGGTGCCGGGCGTGGCCCATGCCGCGGCCGTCATCCGCGGGCAGGTCATGGCCAGCCACGAGGGGCGCAACGCGGGCGTCGAGGTGACGGGCATCGCGGCCGCGGATCTTGCCACCGTGCCGCTGGTGGCCGAGCCCGAGCAGGCCTTCGGCAGCCTTGCCGATTTCGGCAATGGCGAGGGCGTGGCCATCGGCATCGGCGTGGCCCGCGAACTGGGGCTGCGGCTGGGCGACCGTATCCGCCTGATTTCGCCCGACGGGGCGCGCACGCCCTTCGGCACCAGCCCCCGCGTCTCGGCCTACGAGGTGGTCTACATCTTCCAGGTCGGGCGCTGGGACATCGACCGCGTGCGGGTCTACATGCCCTTCGCCGAGGCGCAGAGCTACTTCAACCGCGACGGCGTCGCCGACGAGATCGAGGTCTATCTCGATGATCCCGAGCGGGTCGAGGCGATGGTGCTGCCGGTCCTGATGGCCGCGGGCGAGGTCTCGGTCTGGACATGGCGCGACAGTTCCGGCGCCTTCCTGCAGGCGTTGCAGATGGAGGACAACATCATGTTCATCATCCTGTCCATCCTCGTGCTGATCGCCACGCTGAACATCGTCTCGGGCCTGATCATGCTGGTGAAGAACAAGTCGCGCGACATCGGCATCCTGCGCACCATGGGCCTGTCGGAGGGGTCGGTGCTTCGGGTGTTCTTCCTGTGCGGCTCGGCCATCGGGGTGGCGGGCACGGTCGCGGGGGTCGCGCTGGGATGCGCCTTTGCGATCTGGATCGACCCGATCTTCGATGTCGTCAACTGGATCGCGGGCGGCGGGGTCTGGGACCCGTCGGTGCGGCTGATCTCGGAGCTGCCCGCGCGGCTCGAGGCGGGCGACGTGCTGTCGGCGGTCGCGCTTTCGCTGGGCCTGTCCTTTGTCGTCACGATCTTCCCGGCGCGGCGCGCCGCGCGGATGAACCCGGTGGAGGCGCTGCGCCATGAGTGACGCCGTGTTGCGCCTCGAGGGCATCGAGAAGGTCTACAACCCCGGCCACCCGAACGAGGTGCGCGTGCTGCGCGGGGCGGAGGCACGGATCGACAGGGGCGAAGTCGTGGCGCTGGTCGCGCCCTCGGGCGCAGGGAAATCCACGTTGCTGCATATCGCGGGGCTGCTGGATACGCCCGATGCGGGCCTCGTCGAGATCGGGGGTCAGGACCTGTCGCGCGCGCCCGATCGCGCGCGGACCGCGGCCCGGCGCGAGATGGTGGGGTTCATCTACCAGTTCCACCACCTCCTGCCCGAATTCACCGCCGCCGAGAACATTCTCCTGCCGCAACTGGCCAATGGCGCAAGCATGGCCGAGGCCGAGGCGCGCGCCCGCGACCTTCTGGGCGCGGTGGGCCTGTCCGCGCGGCTCGATCACCGGCCCGCGGCGCTCTCGGGGGGGGAACAGCAGCGGGTGGCCTTCTGCCGGGCGCTGGCCAATGGCCCGCGTCTGCTGCTGGCCGACGAGCCCACCGGCAACCTTGATCCCGAGACATCGGACACGGTCTTCGACACGTTGATGGAGCTGGTGCGCGAAACGGGCATGGCTGCGCTGATCGCCACCCACAACCCCGAGCTGGCCGCACGGATGGACCGGCGGCTAAAGCTCGAGGGCGGGGTGTTGGTGGCGGGTTAAGCCGCCTCGGAGTCGAACAGGGCGATAATCGTCTCCAGCGTCTCGGCCCGGCGCATCGGGCTTTCCATCAGCACCTCGTGCTCGGCCCCGGCGATCTCGACGAAACGCCCGCGCGGCCATGTCGCCATGCGTCGCCGCGCCGCGCAGGACGTGACGATCTTCTCGCGCCCACCGACGAGGGTGACCGCCGGAAGATCGGGCGCGCGCATCGCCATCAGCGCCGCGCATTCGCGCAGGGCGGCATGCACCCAGCGGTTCGAGGGGCCGCCCAGCGTCAGCTCGGGATGCCGGTCCATCTGGCGCGCCATGTAGTCGAACTGGTCGCGGTCGGTGGTCAACGGGTTGTCGTCGAAGCTCATGGGCGCGTAGGGCCCGGTGGTCATGGCGAATGATTTGCCGAAGCCGAGCGGCCCGGACAGGCCGAGCACCACACCCGAGACCGCCTTGAGCAAGGGGCGCATCTGGATGCCCCACATCGGCCCGGTAAAGGCCGCGGCCCGCACCGGCAGCCCGTCATGAATGGCGCGCAGGCCGATGGCCCCGCCCATCGAGTGACCGATCAGGAACCAGGGCTTTGGCACCTGCATCTCTTCCAAGGCTGCACGGAAGGCGGCGACATCCTCGCGGTATTCGTCGAAACTGACGACATGGCCCATGTCGCGGCGATGCCGCGGGCGGTCGGCCAGCCCCTGACCGCGCCAGTCGAAAGCCGCCATGCCATATCCCGCGGCGGCCAGGTCGGCCGCGACACGGCCGTATTTCTCGCAATACTCGGTACGTCCGGGAAAGAGCAGCACGGTGCCCTTTGCCCCCACGGGCCAGAGCGCCACCCGCAGGCGGGTGCCGTCCGCGCTCTCGACCCAATGTGCCCTGACACCGCGGGGCCCCTCGGCGACGTCGTCGAAGAAGGGCGCTTGTGCAAGGCTGACCTCCGGCGTGATGGAGGCCATCTGCATCAGCCCAGAACCGACCCGAGGCGCATGGCCGTCCCCATGTCGCCGTCGAGCTTGAGCTTGCCCGTCATGAAGGCCGAGGCGGGGTTCAGATCGCCGGCGAGGATGCTCTGGAACGTGTCGGCATCCGCCGTCATCGTGACATCGGCCTCGTCGCCGTCACCCGCCGCGCGCACGCCGCCGCCGTCCACCATCACGGCGCCTTCGCCCTCGATGACGAATTTGGCCGATCCGTCGAACCCCTCCGACAGCCTGTCCGACAGGGCCTTCACCGCGTGATCAATCATGCTCATGTCTGCACATTCCCTTTCCATATCCCGGGTGCTCGCACTGGTTTGATATGGATCATCCGCGCGAACATGCTAGCTTGCGCACCATGCGAATGATGCGCCCATTCCACAACATTGCCGTAGCGGCATTTCTGTGCGGGTTTCCCTTGCTTGTGTCCGCGCAGGGCATGGCCCGCACGGATGAGTTGCTCGACCGGCTGGCGCAGCCCGACCTGCGCAACTGGGACGTGGTCGAACAGGAAATCTACATGCTCTGGTCGCGCTCCGGCTCGGCCACGGCGGATTACCTGCTGCAACGCGGCCGCGCCGCGCTGGAGGCGGGCGAGATGGACGAAGCCTATCAGCACCTTACCGCGCTGACCGATCACGCCCCCGAGTTCGCCGAAGGGTGGAACGCCCGCGCGACGCTGTTCTTCCAGTCGAACCGCTACGGCCCCTCGATCGCGGACATCCAGCGCGTGCTGGCACTCGAGCCGCGGCATTTCGGGGCGCTCACGGGCCTCGGGATCATGCTGGAGGAGATCGGCGATCTCGAGGGCGCGCTGGAGGCGCTGAAGGCGGCGCAGGCTATACATCCCCACCGCGACGACATAAACGGCGCGGTGAGCCGGGTGGAACGGGCTCTCGAGGGACAGGCGCTCTGAGCGGCCGAAGGGCCGGGCACCGTCGAGAAGGGTGGGCCGCAACGCATGGACGGCAGCAGCACGGGCGCGATGAAGGACCGGGGGCGGATCGCCGCGGTTCTTGGCCCCACCAACACCGGCAAGACGCATTACGCGATAGAGCGGATGCTGGCGCATCGCACGGGGGTGATCGGCCTGCCGCTGCGGCTGCTCGCGCGAGAGGTCTATGACCGCATCGTCGCGCTGCGCGGCCCCTCTGTGGTGGCGCTGATCACCGGTGAAGAGCGCATCGTTCCCGAGCGGACCCAGTATTGGGTCTGCACGGTCGAGGCGATGCCGGTGGGGATCGGCGCGGATTTCCTGGCCGTGGACGAGATCCAGCTGTGCGCCGACCCCGAGCGGGGGCATGTCTTCACCGACCGGCTGCTGCATGCGCGTGGCCTGCACGAAACGCTGTTCATGGGGGCGGGAACCATGCGCGGCGCCATCGCGGCGCTGGTGCCCAAGGCGCAGTTCCTGAGCCGCGAGCGTTATTCACAGCTTGTGTATACAGGTTCGAAAAAGATCAGCCGGATGCCTCCGCGCAGCGCCATCGTGGGGTTCTCGGTCGAAAACCTCTATGCCACGGCGGAACTGCTGCGGCGTCAGAAGGGCGGCGCGGCGGTCGTCATGGGCGCGCTGTCGCCGCGCACGCGCAACGCGCAGGTGGAGCTCTACCAGAACGGCGACGTCGATGTGCTGGTGGCCACCGACGCCATCGGGATGGGCCTGAACCTCGACATCCGGCATGTCGCCTTTTCCGGGCTGCGCAAGTTCGACGGGCGGCGCATGCGCGAGCTCTGGCCGAACGAGCTGGCACAGATCGCCGGCCGCGCCGGGCGCTACACCGAGGACGGCACCTTCGGCGTGACGGGCGAGGCACCGCCACTTGACGATGACCTTGCACAGGCGATCCAGGACCACCGGTTCGCCCCGGTGAAAAAGCTGCAATGGCGCAACTCCGACCTCGAATTCGGCTCGGTCGCGCGGCTTGTCGCCTCGCTCGAGGAACCGGTCGAGGATGACTGGCTGACCCGCGCGCGAGAGGCGGACGACCTCATGGCGCTCAAGGCGATCTCGGAACGCGACGACGTCAAGGCACGTCTGCAGTCGGCCCGCGACGTGCGCCTGCTCTGGGACGTGTGCCGCATCCCCGATTTCCGCGGCATCAGCCACCAGGAACACGCCGAGTTGCTGGGCCGCATCTACGATTTCCTGCACGACCTGGGCCGGGTGCCCGACGACTGGCTCGCCCGACAGGTCAAGCGGATCGACCGGACCGAAGGCGATATCGACACATTGTCGAAACGTCTGGCGTTTATCCGCACATGGACCTACGTCGCGCAGCGAGACGGCTGGGTGGACGATGTTGCCCATTGGCGCGGGGCCACCCGTGCCGTAGAAGACCGACTGTCCGACGCGCTCCATGGCGCGCTGACGCAAAGATTTGTCGACCGGCGGACGAGTGTCCTCCTCCGGCGGTTGAAACAGAAGGAGAGCCTTGTGGCCGATGTGAACGACAAGGGCGAGGTGACCGTCGAGGGCGAGGTGCTCGGGCGGATCGAGGGCTTTCGCTTCATCCAGGACAAGACCGCCAGCCCGGACGAGGCAAAGACCCTGCGTCAGGCCGCCATGGCCGCGCTGCGCCCCGAGTTCCACCTGCGCGCCGACCGCTTCTACAACGCGCCCGACACCGAGTTCGACCTGACCGAACAGGGCGGGCTGATGTGGGGCGACCAGGCGCTTGGCAAGCTGGTGAAGGGTGACGACCCGATGAAGCCGATGGCCGAGGCCTTCGTCGATGACGAGGCCGGGCCGGAGGTGATCCAGAAGGTGCAGCGCCGCCTGCAGCATTTCATCGACCGCCGCATCGCAGCTCAGTTCGAGCCGCTTCTGGGCCTGTCGCGCGACGAGGCCGTCACGGGGCTGGCCCGCGGCGTCGCCTTCCGCCTGCTCGAGAGCTTCGGCATCGTGCCGCGCGCCGAGATCGCCGACGACATCAAGGCGCTCGACCAGGACGCCCGCGGCATGCTCCGCAAGCATGGCGTGCGCTTCGGCCAGTTCACCATCTTCCTGCCGCTGCTGCTGAAGCCCGCCCCGACGCGGCTGCGCCTTGTGCTCTGGGGGCTGTGGCAGGGGCTCGACATGTTCCCCGAAAGCCCGCCGCCGGGCCTTGTGACGATCCCGCACGAGACCGACCAGCCGCAGGGCTATTACACCATGTCGGGCTACCGCCCGGCCGCCAGCCGCGCGATCCGCATCGACATGCTGGAGCGCCTGGCCGACATGCTGCGCGGTCAGAACACCCGCGGCGGGTTCGAGGCGACCGCCGACATGCTGTCGATCACCGGCCTGACGCTGGAGCAATTCGCCGACCTGATGGGGGGCCTCGGCTACCGCGCCGAGCGCGGCGAGCGCGCCAAGGTGAAGGCCGTGGCACCCGAGCCCGCGGCGACCGCAGCACCCGAGACGGTGGACGAGACCGTGCTGGCCGCCGCACCGCCCACGGGCCTCGAGGGGGCGGACACGCCCGACCCGACGCCGACCGAGCTGCCCGTGGAGCAGCCAGGCGAAACGCCGCCTGCCCCACCGGCGGAAACGCCCGCCGACCAGCCTGCCGAGACCCCGGCGGAGACCCCGACCGAAGTGCCGGACAGCACCCCGGACGAGACCCCGCCGACGGAAAGCGCCGCCCCCGAGATGGAGGTGTTCTACACCTTTGTCTGGGCCCCGCCGCGCCGCCAAGGCGGTGGCGGTGGCGGCAAAGGCCCGCGCCGCGCCGAAGGGGGCAACAAGCCCCGCGGCCAGTCGTCGGGCAAGCCGGGCGGTGGCAAACCCGGCGGCAAGCCGCGCGGGAAGGGCGGCAAGGGCGGCAAGCCGGAACGTGACGAGCGGCCCAAGACCTTCTCCTCGCGCCCCGAGAAGAAGGACCGGATCGACCCCGACAACCCCTTCGCTCAGGCCCTCGCTGGGCTGAAAGGCAAGTCCTGACCGACCCGCGCTCCACCGACCGGATCGACAAGTGGCTGTGGCAGGCCCGCTTCTTCAAGACGCGGAGCCTGGCCACGAAACAGGTCGCCTCGGGCGCGGTCCGGGTGAACGCGACGCGGGTGACGAAGGCCGCCAGCCCGGTGGGCCCCGGCGACGTGCTGACCTTCGCGCAGGGCCGCCAGATCCGCGTGATACGCATCGTCGCACTGGCGACCCGCCGCGGACCGGCACCGGAGGCGCAGGCGCTCTACGACGACCTGACACCGGCCCCGGATCCGGCGGCGGCGGAGCAGCCCCGGACAGGCCCGCGGCCGACGAAAAAGGACCGGCGCAGCCTCGATGCGATGCGGGACGACGGAGAGAGCGGTTTCTGAGGCCAGTATGCCGCAAAAAAACCGCTTGAATGATGTCAACTCAAGTTTACACTCTGCTAACAGTTGAGCGGTGGGCGCGGTCTTGCAAAGCCCAAACCCGTATCGTAGCAGACAGACAGAACGACCAGCCAAGGAAGACCCGATGACCTATGTCGTGACGGAGAATTGCATCGCCTGCAAATACACCGATTGCGTGGAGGTCTGCCCCGTGGATTGTTTCTACGAGGGTGAGAACATGCTGGTGATCCACCCCGACGAATGCATCGACTGCGGCGTCTGCGAGCCGGAGTGCCCCGCCGATGCGATCCGGCCCGACACCGAGCCGGACATGGAGAAATGGGTGGAGTTCAACCGCAAATACTCCGAGGCCTGGCCGGTCATCATCACCAAGAAGGACCCGCTGCCCGACGCCGAGGAGCAGGACGGCAAACCGGGCAAGATGGAGCTCTTCTCGGAAGCCGCGGGCGAAGGCGGCTGAGACCTCGCGCCGATTCGGTGCCGATGCGGCACCGCGGCACCCCGCGTTGTGCAGGATTGCCCAGTGTTTACTGGCCTTTCAGGTGTTGCCGTGTCGTCCATCTGGAAATCGGCCTGAAGTCGTGTTATACAACTGACACGTTAAGCCGTCTGTCGATCAAACACACGCAGGTCTGCCAACCTGCCCGGTCCCCATCGTGATCCTACCCCGCTTGTGGAAAACCAAGGTTTTCCTCAGGTGTTTTTGTCGCCTGTGGCCCGGGAAATGGAAAGGAACCACTGGAAATGTCGAAGGCCCGCAAGTCGCAGGAGTTCAGCCCGAACGAGTATGTCGTCTACCCAGCCCACGGGGTTGGCCAGATCGTCTCGATCGAGGAGCAGGAAATCGCCGGCCTCAAGCTTGAACTCTTCGTGATCTCCTTCGAGAAGGACAAGATGACGCTGCGCGTCCCCACCGCCAAGGCGGCCGAGGTCGGCATGCGCTCGCTCAGCTCGCCCGACGTCGTGTCGAAGGCGATGGAAACGCTCAAGGGCAAGGCCCGCGTGAAGCGCGCCATGTGGTCGCGTCGGGCGCAGGAATACGAGCAGAAGATCAACTCGGGCGACCTGATCTCGATCGCCGAGGTGGTGCGCGACCTGCACCGCGCCGACGACCAGCGCGAGCAGTCCTATTCCGAGCGTCAGCTCTACGAAGCCGCGCTCGAGCGGCTGACCCGCGAACTGGCCGCGGTCAAGGGCATGGACGAGTCGGGCGCGCAGAAGCAGGTCGATGCCGTCCTGACCGCCCGCGCGGCGTAAACCCGCCGATTTTCCACATCCCGGACCCGTCGCACCTATGGTGCGGCGGGTTTTTTCGATATTCTCCTGCTCCGGGACCTTTGAAGCCATCCGGGCCAAGGCACGGAAAACGGAAGGATAACACCATGACCCTCAAACTGCCCGCTGCTCTGTTTGCCACGCTGCTCGCGGTTTCGGCCTGCCAGCCGACGCCACAGAACCAGGCCGCGTTGGGCGCTGTCCTTGGCGGGGCCACGGGGCTGGCCCTGTCGGAACTGGTGGGCGCGAACCCGCAATGGCGGGCTGTCGCCGTGCTCGGCGGTGCGGCCGCCGGCGCCGTCGTGGCGCAGAACCAGGCGACGCAGGAATGCGCCTATGCCGACGGTCGCGGCGGTTATTACATCGCACCCTGCTGATCGCAGCCGGGCGGGCGCGGGCACTCAGCTTTCACGCCCGCCCGGACGCCGCGGCGCAGGCGAGTCGCGCCCCATCGTGCCCCGCAGGGCCCCCGCGTCACCAGAAGAGCGGCGCGGTTCCCGATCTTGCGGATCCCCCTCGACCATTTCGTCAAGCTGCGAGACCAGCGCCGTCTCGAGGCTGTTGTTCAGCTCGCGCGCGCGCTCGACGTAGGCGGCGTTCTCGGCGATCGGCACACCGGGCTTCCACAGCTCGGCCAGCTCGCGCAGGTTCTGCCGGTCGTGGCGGTAGAAGGCGATCTCGAGCTCATGCGCCTCGTAGTCGCTGAGGCCCATGTCCTCCAGCACGTAGCGCGCCGCGCGCAGCGAGCTGTCGAACATCTCGCGCACGATGTGATCGGCCCCCGCCTCGTAGAGCTCGTAGACATGCAGCCGGTCCTGCGCGCGGGCCGTGATCGACATGTCGGGCCGCATCTTGCGCGCATAGCGCACCAGATCGACCGCCGCCTTGCGGTCATCGACGGCCACGACCAGCACGCGCGCCGTCTCCAGCCCGGCGGCGGCGAGAAGTTCGGGCCGGGTCGGATCGCCGAAGAACCCCTTGAACCCGAAGCGCCGCATCAGCTGGATCGTGGACAGGTCGCTGTCGAGCACCACCGTCCTGAATCCCGAAGCCTGGACCATACGCATCACCACCTGCCCGAAGCGGCCGATCCCGGCGATGATGATCGGCGCCGTGTCGTCGATCTCGTCGGGTTCGGGCGTCTCGCCCGCCGGGTCGGCCATGCGTTTGCGCAGGTAATCCGAGGCGATGAAACTGAGCGGGGTCAGCAGCATCGACAGCGCGATGACCAGCAGCAGGATCTCGCCCACGCGGTCGGGAAACACCAGTTGCTGCGCCCCGAAGGCGACGAGGACGAAGCCGAATTCGCCGGCCTGCGCCAGCCCGAGCGTGAACAGCCAGCGGTCGCCGCCCTTCAGCCGGAAGACAAGCGCGATGCCCAGCAGGACAAGCCCCTTGAGCAGCATGACCGCCAGCGTCAGCCCGACGATGAGAAACGGGTTGGCCAGGAGCGTGCCGAAATCGACCCCGGCCCCCACGGTGATGAAGAACAGGCCCAGCAACAGGCCCTTGAAGGGCTCGATATTGGCCTCGAGTTCGTGGCGGAACTCGGAATTGGCCAGGACCACGCCCGCGACGAAGGCCCCCAGCGCCGGGCTGAGGCCGACCACCAGCATCAGCACCGCGATGGCCACCACGATGACCAGCGCCACGGCGGTATACATCTCGCGCAGCCGGGTCATGTGGATCAGGCGGAACAGCGGCGTGGACAGGTAGCGCCCGGCCAGGATGACGGCGGCCACGGCCCCCAGCGTCACCAGCGTGACGCCCCATGCCGGCAGTCCCTCGACCAGCGACATGGTGTGATGCGCCTCTTCGCCCGCGTGGCGCTGGATCGAGCCGTCGGGCGCAAAGCTGACCCGCGTGGCCTCGGTGGCGAGGAGCGGCAGCAGGGCAAGGAAGGGAATGACGGCGATATCCTGCGTCAGCAGCACCGAAAAGGCGGAGCGCCCGCCGGGCGTCGGCATCAGGGCCTTTTCGTTCAGCGTTTTCAGAACGATGGCGGTCGAGGACAGCGCAAGCGTCATGCCGATGGCGACGGCAAGCGGCAAGGCAAGGCCGATGGCCATGGCCCCGGCGGCCAGAACCGCGGTCGTGATCACGACCTGAGCACCGCCCAGCCCGATCAGCTTGCGCCGCATCTCCCACAGACCCTTGGGGTCCAGTTCCAGCCCGATCAGGAACAGCATCAGGACCACGCCGAACTCGGCATAATGCTGCAGATCCGCCGTTTCGGACCCGACAAGCCCCAGAACCGGGCCGATGGCGATCCCCGCGATCAGGTAGCCCAGCACCGAGCCGAGCCCGAAGCGCACAGCCAGTGGCACGGCGATGACCATCGCCGACAAGTAGATCATGGCTTGAAGAAGCATGCCGTCATTGCGGTCCCTGCCCGGTGGTTGTCCATCACCACCCTAGGCGGCGCGCCGTGGAGCGTCCACAGCCCGCGGTGACCCTTGGCTGTGCC
This sequence comes from Roseicyclus amphidinii, assembly GCF_030163755.1. Lineage (GTDB taxonomy): Bacteria > Pseudomonadota > Alphaproteobacteria > Rhodobacterales > Rhodobacteraceae > Roseicyclus > Roseicyclus amphidinii. Next base: position 94,166 of record NZ_JASJOE010000004.1, on the reverse strand, counting down.
AAGGCGCAGGGCAGGCTTGAGATCGGCGCGCGTTTGGGCGCATACCTGCGCGGCGGTCAACAGGAGGGCACGCGATGAAACGATCCGAGGTCAACGCGATCATGGCCGAGGCGGATGCCTTCATCCGCTCGTTCGGGTTTTCGCTACCGCCCTTCGCCACCTGGACGCCCGAGGCCTTCAAGGCCCGCGCGGCCGAGGCGCGCCATGTCATCGACGCGCGCTGCGGCTGGGACATCACCGATTACGGGGCTGGCCGCTACGACGAGATGGGGCTGTTCCTGTTCACGCTGCGCAACGGGCTTTTGTCCGACCTGACCGCGGGCCGGGGCATGTGCTACGCCGAGAAGCTCCTGATCTCGAAGCAGGACCAGCTCAGCCCGATGCACACCCACGTGATCAAGGCCGAGGACATCATCAACCGCGGTGGTGCGACGCTGGTGGTGGAACTGTTCGGCTCGGACGATGCGGGCCATTTCGCCGAGGATCGCGGCGGGCGCGTCTGGTGCGACGGGATCGCGGTGGATTACGCGCCGGGCCAGAAGCTGCGCCTTGCGCCGGGCGAAAGCGTCACGCTGCGGCCCGGCGATTGGCATGCTTTCTGGGGCGAGGGCGGCGACGTGCTGATCGGCGAGGTTTCGACCGTCAACGACGACGAGACCGACAACATCTTCCGCGAGCCCATCGGCCGTTTCGCCGAGATCGAGGAAGACGTCGCACCCACGCACCTGCTGGTGTCGGATTACGCGCGCTGGCTCTGAGACTTTAGCTACCGGCGCGCGGGCGCGCGTCAGCCCTTGGCTTCCAGCGCGGCGATGCGCGCCTTGAGCGCCTCGTTCTCCTCGCGGGCCTTTTGGGCCATGGCGCGGACGGCCTCGAACTCGTCGCGGGTGACGAAGTCGCGGTCGGCGAGCCAGCGGTCCATCATGGATTTCATCGCCGTCTCGGCCTCTTCCTTCGCGCCTTGGGCCACGCCCATCGCGTTGGTCATCAGCTGGCTGATGTCTTCCATGATCTTGTTGCGGGTCTGCATCTGGCACGGCTCCTTGGCTGTCGTGTTGCGATATGGCCCCCCGCGCGGTCCCGATCAAGGTTGACTTCGCCGCAGCCCGGCCACACCCATGGCCGCAACCCGGCCCAAGCGGACCCAGAAACATGCCTTTCGCCATCCCCTTCCCCGATCTCAGCCCCGAGCTGTTCGCCATCGAGATCGGCAGCTTCCGCTTCGCGCTGCGCTGGTATGCGCTGGCCTATATCGCGGGGCTTCTGGCGGGCTGGTGGCTGATCGTGCAGGCGGTGAAACGCCCCGCCCTCTGGCCCGGCGACAGCGCGCCGATGCAGCCCGCGCAGGTCGAGGGGCTGCTGACGGCGGTCGTTCTGGGCGTGATCCTTGGCGGGCGGCTTGGCTACGTGCTGTTCTACCAACCGGGGTATTACCTGCAGAACCCGGCCGAGATCCTGATGGTCTGGCAGGGCGGCATGGCGTTTCACGGCGGGTTGATCGGGGTGGCCGTCGCCGCCTTCATCTTCTGCCGGATGAACAAGGTGCCCCCCCTTCAGGTCGCCGACGCGATGTCGATGGTGGTGGCCATCGGCCTCGGCCTCGGGCGGCTGTCCAACTTCATCAACGGCGAGCTGTGGGGGCGGCCCACGGATGTTTCGTGGGGCGTCATCTTCCCCGGCCCCGCGGCGCAGGACTGCCCCGGCCCGGTGGGGATCGTTGCCACCGAGCTTGGCCAGATGTGCGCGCGCCACCCCTCGCAGCTGTACCAGGTGGCGCTCGAGGGGCTGGTTCTGGGCGCGGTGATGCTGTGGCTGGCGTGGCGGCGCGGCTGGCTGAAGACGCCGGGCGCGCTGACGGGGATGTTCTTCACGATCTACGGGCTGGCCCGTTTCGCCGTGGAATTCGTGCGCCAACCCGACGCGCAGTTCACCGGGCCCGACAATCCCATCGGCTTCGCCATCGCGCTCTCGCCCTCGGTCGGTCTGACGATGGGGCAGCTTCTGTCGCTGCCGATGATCGCGCTGGGGCTGTGGCTGGTGGCGTCACGGCGACGCGGGGCGGCATGAGTGCGCTCAAGGATCGGCTGATCGCGCGGATCGCGCGGACCGGGCCGCTGAGCGTGGCCGATTACATGGCCGAGTGCCTGCTTCATCCCGAGCACGGCTATTACGCCACCCGCGACCCGCTGGGGCAGGCTGGCGATTTCATCACCGCGCCCGAGGTCAGCCAGATGTTCGGCGAGCTGATCGGCCTGTGGCTTGCGCAGGTCTGGATGGACCAGGGCGCGCCTGCGCGCATCCTGCTGGCCGAGGTGGGGCCGGGACGCGGCACGCTGATGGCCGACGCGCTGCGCGCGACGCGGGGCGTTCCCGGCTTCCACGACGCGCTCGAGCTGCACCTCGTCGAGGCCTCGCCGGTGCTGCGAAGGGCGCAGGGGGCCGCGCTGGCAGGCCATGCGCCAAGCTTTCACGACAGCATCGCCGACCTGCCCGAGGGGCCGCTCTACCTGGTCGCCAACGAGTTCTTCGACGCCCTGCCGATCCGCCAGTTCCAACGGCAGGCCAACGGCTGGTCGGAACGCATGATCGGGGCCGAGGGGGGCAGGCTGGCCTGGGGCCTCAGCCCCCCTGCCCCGGTGGCGGCGCTTGCGCATCGCTCGGACGTCACCGAAGGCCAGATCGTCGAGACCTGCGCCCCGGCCGAGGCCATCGCGGGCGAGATCGGCCGCCGGGTGGCCGCCCATGGCGGCGCGGCGCTGATCATCGACTACGGCGACGGCGAAAGCATCGGCGACACCTTTCAGGCGCTGCGCGCCCATGCCCCGGTCGATCCGCTGGAGGCACCCGGCACCGCCGACCTGACGGCGCATGTCGCCTTCGGCCCCATCGCGCGGGCGGCACACCCCGCCCGCACAAGCGCGCTGACCCCGCAGGGCGTGTTTCTCGAACGCCTCGGGATCACGCAGCGTGCGCAAAGCCTTGCCCGCGGGCTGTCGGGTGCGGCACTCGAGACCCATGTCGAGGCGCACAGGCGGTTGACGCACCCGCAGGAGATGGGACACCTTTTCCGCGTGCTCGCCCTTTCACCACCGGGCAGCCCGCTGCCCCCTGCCCTCGATCCCGGCCCGACATGACCGTCACGCTGACCCTAGACATCCTGACCGCGCCCACCCTCGAGGGGGTGACGCACGGGTTTTTCGGCCGCCGCGGCGGGGCCTCGTCGGGGATCTTCGAGGGGCTGAACTGCGGCGGCGGCTCGTCCGACCAGGCGGCCATCGTGGCGCTGAACCGCGACCGGGCCGCCGACGCGATGGGCGTGCCGCCCGAGCGTCTGCTCACCGTCCACCAGGTGCATTCCGCGCGGGCGGTGATCCTCGACGACGTGCCCGCCGAAAAGCCGAAGGCCGATGCCATCGTGACCGCCACACCGGGCCTTGCCATCGCGGTGCTGACCGCGGATTGCCAACCGGTGCTGTTCGCCGACCGCGAGGCGGGCGTCGTGGGGGCCGCCCATGCGGGCTGGCGCGGGGCGGTGGACGGCGTGCTCGAGGCGACGGTCGAGGCGATGATCGAGGCGGGCGCGCGCCGCGAAGCGATCCGCGCCGTGATCGGCCCCACGATCAGCCAGGCCAATTACGAGGTCGGGCAGGAATTTTTCGAACGATTCCACGACGAGGACCCCGCGACCGCACGCTTCTTCGTGAACGGGGCCGACGGGAAATACCTGTTCGACCTGCCGGGCTACGGACTGATGCGGTTGAGGGGAGCGGGGATCGCCGCGGCGGAGTGGACGCGGCATTGCACCTATGCCGACCCGGAGCGGTTCTATTCCTACCGCCGCGCCACCCATCGCGGCGAGGCGGATTACGGGCGGCTTCTGTCGGCGATTCGTCTCTGATCCGGGGAAAATCGGGCGGGCTTGCCCGAATTGTCGCCGCCTCCACCCGGATCGGGGCCGCTTCGGGGCAAGCCGCGCCAAGGATTCGCCCCAATCCACCCCGGCCAGTGCCGCGAATTTTCGGAAAACCCCGCAAAAACTGCCCCTCCGGTTGCCTTGTCGCGCCACAAAATCGCCCAGCAAATTTACCGCGCGTTGAGATCCTTGCCCTATCCCTGCCGGAAAGCCGGGGCAAATTCCCCTCAAGCCCGAGAGAACGGGCAGAGAGAAACCGGAAAGCACGGAAAGGATGAGGCAGATGAAAACGCGTCGCTGGATGAAGACGGTCCTGAACGAAGCCAAGAAGGACCAGGTCGAAATGCCCTGGTCCCGCGCCAAGCGCGCCGAACGGCGGGTTGCAAAGACGGTGCGGACGAAGGCCGCCGGGTAAACCGGTCGGGCCGGTCGGGCCAAAGCGCACATGAACAAGAGGCGGCCAGAACGGCCGCCTTTTTCATGTTCGGACGCTCACGCGCCCAACCGGCTCAGGCGGTCTGGTTCAGCCGGTCTTCCATCACGTCGAAGGGCACGCCCGGCGCATCCTTGGACCCGCGGATCACCAGCGAGGTCCGCACGCTCGCCACGTTCGGCGCGGCGGTCAGCTGGCCGGTCAGGAAGCTCTGGAAGGTGGACAGGTCCGGCGCCACGCATTTCAGGATGAAGTCGATCTCGCCGTTGAGCATGTGGCACTCGCGCACCAGCGGCCAGTCGCGGCACCGGTCCTCGAAGGCGACGAGATCCGCCTCGGCCTGGCTGTGCAGGCCGACCATGGCGAAGACCTGCACCTCGAAGCCCAGCAGCCGCGGGGCGACATCGGCATGGTAGCCGCGGATATACCCCGCCTCTTCCAGCGTGCGCACGCGGCGCAGGCAGGGCGGGGCCGAGATGCCGACGCGCTTGGCAAGCTCGACATTGGTCATGCGCCCGTCTTCCTGCAACTCGGCAAGGATCTTGCGATCGATCGGATCGAGCTTGGTCTGTGGCATGCGGTCCGGCCCCCCTCACGCGATTTTGCAATCTGGTCGCGGGCACCAAGGCTCGCGCAATTTTATTTCGCACCCGCGCAATAAATGGAACATATCGACGGCGGGCGCAACCCCGCGGCGCAGGTCTTTCATCACGCCTCGCGGATGGATATATCCGGTGCAACGGTGCGGCCAAGGGCCTGCGCCACACGCCATCCCGCGACCCGAGCCACGCAAAGGGGAACCCCATGTCCGACGCCGCCACCCGCCACACCCGCCTTCTGATCATCGGCTCCGGCCCCGCGGGCTATACCGCCGGCGTCTACGCCAGCCGCGCCATGCTCGAGCCGATCCTCGTGCAGGGCATCCAGCCCGGCGGACAGCTGACGATCACCACCGATGTGGAGAACTGGCCGGGCGACGCGAGCGTCATGGGCCCCGACCTGATGGTGCGGATGGAGGCCCATGCGAAAGAGATGGGGACCGAGATCATCTCGGATCACGTCACCTCGCTCGACCTGTCCAAGCGCCCCTTCGTGGCGCAGGGCGACAGCGGCACGCGCTACACCGCCGAGGCGGTGATCCTTGCGACGGGAGCGCAGGCCAAGTGGCTCGGCCTGCCCTCCGAGGAGCATTTCAAGGGCTTCGGCGTCTCGGCCTGTGCGACCTGTGACGGGTTCTTCTACCGCGGGCAGGAGATCGTGGTGATCGGCGGCGGCAACACCGCCGTGGAAGAGGCGCTGTTCCTGACGAACTTCGCCTCCAAGGTCACGCTGATCCACCGCCGCGACAGCCTGCGCGCCGAGAAGATCATGCAGGACCGCCTGTTCAAGCATCCCAAGGTCGAGGTTCTGTGGAACCACACCGTCGAGGAAGTCATCGGCAGCGAGGCACCGCGCGGGGTGGAGGGCGTGCGCGCCCGCCATGTCGAAACCGGCGAGATCACCGAGATCCCCTGCAAGGGGTTCTTCGTCGCCATCGGCCACGCGCCCGCCAGCGAGTTGGTCAAGGATCAACTCGAGATGCACAACGGCGGGTACGTCAAGGTCGAGCCGGGCACGACCCGCACCTCGGTCCCCGGCGTCTTCGCCGCGGGCGACCTGACCGACCATGTCTACCGGCAGGCCGTGACCAGCGCCGGCATGGGCTGCATGGCCGCGCTCGACGCCGAGAAGTTCCTGGCCGAGCAGGAAGGCGAGCCCGTGACCGAGGCCGGGGCCTACGCCGCGGAGACGCCCGCCGCGGAGTGATCCCGCGGCGAGCAGCGGCGCGCCTGCGTCAGACGAACAGGAACAGCAGCAGCGCCAGGCCCGCGACGAGGCCGATATCGCCGAAGTCGAACCCGTCATCCCCGCCGGAGGAGGCGGTTTCCTCCTCGGGCGGGGTCGGGGTCTCTTCGGGTGTCATCTCGACCTGCGGCAGGTCCGTGGGCAACAGGACGCTGTCGATGCCATGGGCGATCCCGTTCGAGGCCGCGATGTCGGGCGAGATGACCTGTGCATCGGGCGTGTCGGGATCGGCATCGACAAGCCCTTGCGCGCTGACGCCCAGATCGACGCCCGACAGGGTGGCCACGCTGTCGGATGCGGTGATCTCGTCCAGCGTCTGCGCGCCCGGCGAGACGTGGATCTGCAGCACGCTGCGGACAAGACCCAGCGGATCTTCGGGATCGGCGGCCGCCGATGCCTCGAGGATGGCTGCAAGCGCGCCGGCCTCGTCTTCGCCCTCGTAGCCAAGATCCTGCGCCAGCGACAGAAAGGCCTGGTCGTTGGGAATGAAGACCGTCAGGTCGGCGTTCGGATCATCCACCGCCGCATCGAGACCCGTGGCCTGCAGCGCCGAGAGCAGCAGGTCGAAATCCTCAAGGTCGTCATCCGGCGTGCCGCCGCTTTGCGACAGGATATCTAGCAAGGTGCCAGGGGTCTCCGGCGGCGTCTCGGGCGGCGTCTCCGGCGGTGTCTCCGGCGGCGTTTCGGGGGGTGTCTCGGGCGGGGTTTCGGGCGGCGTTTCGGGGGGCGTTTCGGGGGGCGGCTCTTCGGTCGGGGGTGTGGTCTGCGCCAGCGGCGGCAGATCGACCGGCCGCAGCACCGCATCGATGCCCTGCGCGATTCCGTTCGAGGCCGCCAGGTTCGGCGCCACCAGGGTGGCATCCTCGGCGTTGGGATCGAGGTCGACGAACGTCAGACCGTCCACGACGAGGTTCGTCCCAAGAAGCGTTTCAACGCTGCCCGAGGCGGCCAGCTCTTCCGCGGTCTGGCCCGTGGGCACGACGTGGAACGACAGGATGTCCCGAACCAGCGCCAGCGGATCCTCGGGGTCGGCCTCGGCCGACGCCGACAGGATCGCGGCCAGCGCCCCCGCCTCGTCCGTGCCCTCGTAGCCGAGGTCGCGCGCCAGGTCGATGAAGGCCTGGTCATCGGGAATGAGGACCGTCAGGTCGGCATTCGGATCATCGGCGGCCGCGTCGAGCCCCGTCGCCTGCAGCGCGGCGAGAAGCAGGTCGTAGTCCGTCCCGACATCATCCGGCGCCCCGCCGCTTTCCTTGAGCAGGTCGAGCAGGCTGGGGTCCGCGTTGTCGATCGGCGTGTCGATGGGCAGGAGCACCCGGTCGATCACCTGCAGCGTCACACCACCCGCCGCGACATCCGGCGCGACAAGCTCGGCGTTGGTGGCATCCGGGTCGCCGTCCACGACGGTGCCGCCGGTGATCTGGAAGCTGGCCCCGTCCAGCAGGGTGGCGATCGGTCCGGACCCGTCAAGGTCCGCGGACCCCTGCGACGTGGGCGCGACGTGATAGAGAAGGATATCGGTCAGCAGCGGGATCGGATCGTTGTCGGGCGCCAACGCCGTCAGGGCCTGGGCGATGGCGTTGAAGACGGCCGTGGTGTCCTCGGGGTCTCCCGGGTAGCCCAGATCCTGCGCGAGCGCGGCAAAGGCCGCATCACTGGGCACGAAGACCGTTGCGCTGTCCAGCGCCTGAACGGCTTCGGTCAGGCCGGCAGCATCGAGCGCAAGACCGAAGATCGTGAAATCATCCTGTGGGGACAGTGTCCCTGCCCCGGTCGACAGTGGCGTGTCGACCGTCGGGAAAATCGCCGTAAGCGACATGTTGGCAACCTCGTTACTCGAAACACCCACCCAGATGGCGTGAGCAGCTGCGACATGTTGACTAAAGATCAAGGAATACCGCCCTGTGATCACGTCAATGTGACCAGCGAGACAGGGCACCCCACCTGCAACCGACCGAGGTTTGTCTCGGACCGACGGTCAGAATTTTATGTTCAACCCTGAACAAAAATCTTGGCCGCACGCGCGGGGTATGGCATATGTTCACCCGTGAACACACATGAGCCACCCGAATGCCCGCGCCCACCACCCCTCTCCAGCCGGACGAAGACCTGCTCTTTCGACTGCTGCGCCAGCTCGACGCTGCGCCGCAGGCGTCGCAGCGCGCGACGGCCGAGGCACTGGGCATCAGCCTCGGGCGGCTGAACGCGCAGCTCAAGGCCGTGACCGAAGCGGGCCTCGTGCGGCTCACCGAGCGCGACAGCACGGACCGACGCAGCCGCGTCGCCTATGCTCTGACCCCTCGCGGCGCGGCGGAAAAGGCGCGCCTGATCGACCGCTTCCTTGCCCGCAAGATTGCCGAGTACAACGCCCTTCATGCCGAATTGACCGGCAGCGCGGGCAAATTGACCCTACCCAAACACAGGACCGATGACATGCAGATGCAGCTCGCACCCGTGCCCGAGCTCTACGTTTCCTACGAGAGCGCCCAGAAACTCAAGGTCGAGGCGGCCGAGCTGCCCTCCTGGGACCTGACCGCGCGGCAGGTCTGCGACCTGGAGCTTCTGATGAACGGCGGCTTCGCGCCGCTCAAGGGGTTCCTCGGGCAGGACGATTACGAAAGCGTGGTCGAGACCATGCGCCTGGCCGATGGCACGCTCTGGCCGATGCCGATCACGCTGGATGTCTCGCAGGATTTTGCCGACAAGATCGAACCGGGCCAGGACATCGCGCTGCGCGACGCCGAGGGCGTGATCCTCGCCATCCTGTCGATCTCCGACAAATACGTGCCGAACAAGGCGCGCGAGGCGCAGATGGTCTTTGGCGCGGATGACGTGGCGCACCCCGCCGTCAACTACCTGCACCACGTTGCAGGGCCGGTCTACCTCGGCGGGGCGATCACCGGCATCCAGCAGCCTGTGCATTACGATTTCCGCGCCCGCCGCGACACGCCCAACGAGCTGCGCGCCCTGTTCCGCAAGCTCGGCTGGCGCAAGATCGTCGCCTTCCAGACGCGCAACCCGCTGCACCGCGCGCACCAGGAACTGACCTTCCGCGCCGCCAAGGAAGCGCAGGCAAACCTGCTGATCCATCCCGTCGTGGGCATGACCAAGCCGGGCGATGTCGACCATTTCACCCGCGTGCGCTGCTACGAGGCGGTGCTGGATCAATACCCGAGCGCCACCACCACCATGAGCCTGCTGAACCTCGCCATGCGCATGGCCGGCCCGCGCGAGGCGGTGTGGCACGGGCTGATCCGCAAGAACCACGGCTGCACGCATTTCATCGTCGGCCGCGACCATGCCGGCCCCGGCAAGAACAGCCAGGGGCAGGATTTCTACGGCCCCTATGACGCGCAGGAGCTGTTCAAGGCGCACGAGGCCGAGATCGGCATCGAGATGGTCGACTTCAAGCATATGGTCTACGTGCAGGAGAAGGCGCAGTATTTCCCCGCCAACGAGGTGCCCGAGGGCGACACGATCCTCGACATCTCCGGCACGGAACTGCGCCGCCGGTTGCGCGAGGGGTTGGAGATCCCCGAGTGGTTCTCCTTCCCCGAGGTCGTGGCCGAGCTGCGCCGCACCTCGCCGCCGCGTTCGAAGCAGGGCTTCACCGTGTTCTTCACGGGCCTCTCCGGCTCGGGCAAGTCGACCATCGCCAACGCGATCATGGTGAAGCTGATGGAGATGGGCGGCCGCCCCGTGACGCTTCTGGACGGCGACGTGGTGCGCAAGCACCTGTCGAGCGAACTGGGCTTCTCGAAGGAGCACCGCGACATCAACATCCGCCGCATCGGCTATGTCGCCTCCGAGATCACCAAGAACGGCGGCATCGCCATCTGCGCGCCCATCGCGCCCTATACCGCGACGCGGCGCGCCGTGCGCGAGATGATCGAGAGCTTCGGCGCCTTCATCGAAGTGCATGTCGCCACCAGCCTCGAGGAATGCGAGCGGCGCGACCGCAAGGGCCTGTACAAGCTCGCGCGCGAGGGCAAGATCAAGGAATTCACCGGCATCTCGGACCCCTACGAAGCGCCGACCGCCGCCGAACTGGTGGTCGATACCGAAGGCATGGACGTGGATTACTGCGCCCAGCAGGTGCTTCTGAAGCTCGAGAGCATGGGCCTGATCGCGGCCTGACCCTTACGATGCGCGCCTGCGGTCCATGAGGATCGCGGGCGTCTGCACTTCGGCCCAATCGACCAGCGGGCGCAGCGCCACGATCAGCGAGCGCCCCCGGTCGGTCAGGCCATAGGTGACCGCGGGCGGGGTCGTCGCCTCGACCGAGCGCCAGATCAGCCCGTCTGCCTCCAGCGACTTGAGCGTGCTCGACAGCATCCGCCGCGAAATGTCGGGCACCGCGCGGCCCAGCGCGTTGAATCGCTGCGGCGCGTCCTTCAGCGTCAGCAGCAACAACAGCGACCAGCGGTCGCCGATGCGGTCCAGAACCTGCCGGATCGGGCAGGACTGTAGGTCGCCCGGCATGCCGTCGAGGCTGCGTTCCACGCTCACTGCATCCGCCATGACCGGTTCCCCCGATGTTACCTTGGCACGTGAACATGCCCTCTGGTGGCATTCGATTACAGTCTCTAATTGAGACCAGCAATCGAAACAAGACTGGAGAAACCCATGTCGGACTACCGCACCTCCCCCATACTCGTCACCGGCGCGAGTGGCGCGCTCGGCCGCCTCGTGCTGGCCGAACTGACCGCGCGCGGCGCCAGCGACCTGCGCGCAGGCAGCCGCAAGCCCGAGGCGCTCAACATCGCGGGGGCCACGCCCGTGCATGTCGATTTCGACGATGACGCCAGCCTCGACGCGGCATTCGCAGGGGTCGAACGGCTGCTGATCATCTCGACCGATGCGCTGGACGACAAGGGCACCCGCCAGCGCCAGCACCGTGCCGCCGTCGCCGCCGCCGCGCGCGCGGGCGTGCGCCACGTGGTCTACACCTCGATGCCCGCGCCCGCCGCCGATCACCCGATCTTCTTCGCGCCCGATCACCTGGCCACCGAAGAGGCGATCACGGCCAGCGGCATGGGCTACACGATCCTGCGCAACAACTGGTATTTCGAGAACCTCGCCCTCAGCGTGCCCGGCGCGCTGGCCCATGGCGCGATGCTGACAGCCGCCGGCGAGGGGCGCATCGCCCATGGCGCGCGCGCCGATTACGCCGCCGCGGCGGCCGGGGCGCTTCTGAGCGAGCGCGAGAGCGCGATCTACGACCTGTCCGGCCCCGAGGCGCAGACCGTGGCCGAGCAGGTCGCCGCGATCAACGCGGCCCTTGGCAGCGCCATTGCCGTCGTTCCGATGGACGACGCCACGCTTGGCGAAACCCTGACCGGGGCGGGCGTGCCAGCGCCGCTGGCCGCGTTGCTGGTGGGGGCCGACCGCGCCGCCCGCGAGGGGCGGATGGACAGCGTGACCGACCATGTCGCGCGCCTGTCCGGTCGTGCGCCGCAGACGTTGGCCACGTGGCTGGCCACGAATGCCGACATGCTGAAGGGCTGACCGACCGGCCCACTATCAAGAAGCGGCGGGACGGCGCGCGCCGTCCTGCCGTCACGGTAGCCTTGGCCTCACTGATCGGGCGCGGTGGTCGCCTCGGTCGTATCCGGGTCGGCGGCAGGCACCGGCCCGTCCACCGCGCTGCCCTCGGTCGGCAACCCGTCTTCCCATGTCCCGCGCAGCACCTCGCCCGAGGCGTAGCGCATCGTGCCCTCGCCCTGGCGGCGCCCGTCGACGAAGCGCCCTTCGTAGACATCGCCGTTGGAATAGGTGGCGATGCCGAAGCCGTTGATCTCTCCATCGGCCCATTCGCCGACATAGGAGAAGGCGTTGGGCTCGGGCATCGTCAGGCGGCCCTGCCCCGAGCGTTCGCCCGCGACGAAGGTGCCGTCATAGACCGAGCCGTCGGTATAGGTCGCCCGCCCCTGCCCGTGGCGCAGACCGTCCTGCCATTCGCCCTCGTAGCGGTAACCGTCGGGGTGGCTCATGACGCCCTGCCCGTGCTGGCGCGCGTTCAGGAACTGGCCCACGTAGGTCAGCCCGTTCGCATAGGTCGCGGTGCCCTGTCCCTGGATCACCCCCTCGACCCAGTCGCCCGAATAGGTGGAGCCGTCGGGATAGGTGATCGTGCCGGTGCCATGGGCCAGATCATTGGCGAACTGCCCCTCGTAGACCGACCCGTCGGGATAGGTGACGCGCCCCTGCCCGGCGATCCGGCCCTCGACCCATTCGCCGGTGTAGGCATAGCCATCGGTCGCGGTGAAGATGCCGCTGCCGTGGCGGCGGTCGTCAGCGAACTCGCCCTCATAGGTGTCGCCATTGGCGTAGCGCACCACGCCAGTGCCCTGCCGTTGGCCGTTCACCAACGTGCCTTCGAACACGTCGCCGTTGGGCTGGGTGAGCGTGCCGGTGCCATTGATCTGGCCATCGGCCCATTGCCCCTCGTAGATCACGCCGTCCGCCATCACGAGTCGCCCGGTGCCGGACCGCTGACCGCCCTCGAACTGGCCGGTGTAGGTCGCGCCGTCGGGATAGGTGATCGTCCCCTCGCCATGCTTCAGCCCCTCGAGCCAGCCGCCTTCGTAGCGGTAGCCGTTGGGCCCCGTCATCACGCCTTGCCCGTGGTGGAGCGCGTCGCGGAACGCGCCGATATAGGTCACGCCGTTGGAATAGGCCGCGGTGCCGGTGCCGTTGATCCGCCCTTCGGCCCACTCGCCCTCGTAGGTGGAGCCATCGGCGAAGGTGATCGAACCGGTCCCCTCGGGCCGTCCCGCGACGAAGGAGCCTTCGTAGATCGAACCGTCCGGAAAGGTCGCCCGCCCCTGGCCGCGGATCTCGCCGTCGACCCATTCGCCGGTGTATTCGTAACCGTTCGGCAACCGGTAGGTGCCGGTGCCGTGCTGGACACCGTTGCGGAACTCGCCCTCGTAGATGCCGCCGTTGTCGTATTGCTGGATATCGACCGTCAGGTCGGTCGCCTCCTGCGCCATGACCGGTGCGGCCAGCAGGACGGCGCCCAGCGCCATCGCATGGGTTGTCTTGAGCACGGGTCGCTCCCCCCTGTCGTCGGTGCCCGGTTCGGGCTTCGCGTCCAAAGCTAGGGGGTCGGGCGCGCGCGCGCAACGGCTTTGGCAGACCGCGGGCGAGGGCTCGCCCGGCCCTTGGCCTCGGGGCGCATTCTGTTACATCTCCCGCGATGACGCGACACGTCCCAAACCGAAAGGGTGGCCCATGGCCGAGCGGTTCCGCCTGAGCCTTGCACAATCGAACCCCACGGTGGGCGACCTGACCGGCAACGCCGCACTGGCCCGAAAGGCCTGGGCCGAGGCCAAGGCGGCGGGTGCCGACATGGTCGCCTTCCCCGAGATGTTCCTGACCGGCTACCAGTTGCAGGACCTGGTCAAGAAACCCGCTTTCGCCATGGACGTGCAGCGCGTGCTGGCGCAACTGGCCGAGGCGTGCGCCGACGGCCCCGCCATCGGGATCGGCGGGCCGCTTCCGGGCGGGGCCAAGCCCTTCAACGCCTATTTCGTCCTGCAGGGCGGCAAGGTCACGGCGCAGGTTCTGAAACACCACCTGCCGAACTACAACGTCTTCGACGAGAAGCGCTATTACCACGCAGGCGACCCGTCCGGCCCCGTCCGGGTCGGCCCGCTGCGCATCGGCATCCCGATCTGCGAGGATGCGTGGTTCGAAGACGTGACCGAGACGCTGGCCGAGACGGGGGCCGAGATCCTGCTGGTGCCCAACGGCTCGCCCTATCACCGCGGCAAGATGGACATGCGGCAGGCGATCATGGTCTCGCGCGTGATCGAGACGGGGCTGCCGTTGGTCTATCTGAACCTGATCGGCGGGCAGGACGACCAGGTCTTCGACGGCGGCAGTTTCGTGCTGAACCCCCATGGCGTGCTGACCCACCAGATGCCCGCCTTCGACGCCGCGCTGGTCCATGTCGATTTCGAGAAGGGCCCCGACGGCTGGCAGGCCGTGCCGGGCGCGAAAGCCGCGCTGCCCGACACGTGGGAGGCCGATTACCGCGTCATGGTCGAGGCGCTGCGCGACTACATGGGCAAGACGGGCTTCCGGCAGGTGGTCCTCGGCCTGTCGGGCGGGATCGACAGCGCGCTGGTCGCCGCCATCGCCGCCGATGCGCTTGGCCCCGAGAACGTCCGCTGCGTCATGCTGCCCTCGCGCTTCACCTCCGAGGTATCGCTGGAGGATGCGGCCGACGTGGCCCGGCGGCTTGGCACACGGCTCGACACCGTGCCGATAGGCGCCGCGCACGAGGCGGTGCTGGACACGCTGGGACCCATCTTCGCAGGGACCGAACCGGGCATCACCGAGGAGAACATCCAGTCGCGCCTGCGCGGCGTGATGCTCATGGCGCTGTCGAACAAGTTCGGCGAGATGCTTCTGACCACCGGCAACAAGTCCGAGGTCGCGGTGGGCTATGCCACGATCTATGGCGACATGGCAGGCGGCTACAACCCGATCAAGGACCTCTACAAGACCCGCGTCTTCGAGACCTGCCGCTGGCGCAACACGCATCATTTCGACTGGATGAAGGCCCCGGAGGGAGAGGTCATCCCGCCCCGCGTGATCGACAAGCCCCCGACCGCCGAACTGCGCGAGGACCAGAAGGACGAAGACAGCCTGCCGCCCTATGCCGACCTCGACGTCATGCTCGAGATGCTGATCGACAAGGAGGCGTCGGTCGCCGATGTCGTCGCCATGGGCTATGACCGCGCCACGGTGAAGAAGATCGAACACCTGATCTACATCAGCGAATACAAGCGGTTCCAGTCCGCCCCCGGCGCGCGCCTGACCGAACGCGCCTTCTGGCTCGACCGGCGCTATCCCATCGTGAATCGCTGGCGCGACGATACCGAGTGAGCGAACGGGCGCATGAAAAAGGGCGCACGAAGGCGCCCTTTGGATCGGTCCTGTCCGCGGGGCTCAGTGAACGCTGACCGGCGTCATGTCGTTCTGGCGCGCGACCATGAAGGCCAGCTTGCGGTCCTTGACCAGCGCCAGCCGTTCGCCGGTCTCGCTGCCGATGGCGTAAAGCGTCTCGATCCCCTCGGCCTGCTCGCGGATCTCGTCGGGCAGGTCGGCCACGGCCACGGGCCGGATATAGACGATGGGACGCCCCTCGGCGGTGGCTGCGTCATGGTGATTGGTCATCGCTCCCCCTCCTGTTCAGCTGTTCGACGCCGCATTGATGCGGATGGTCTGCACGACGGTTTCGGGCACCGCGCGCTTCAGGTCGATATGCAGCAACCCGTGCTCCATCGACGCGCCCGCGACCTCCACCCCTTCGGCCAGCACGAAGCTGCGCTGGAATTGCCGCGCCGCGATCCCGCGGTGCAGGAACACACGCTCGGCCCCGGCGTCGGCCTGCTTGCCGCGGATCACCAGTTGGCGATCCTCCAGCGTGATCGACAGGTCATCCTCGGCAAAGCCCGCCACGGCCAGCGTGATCCTGTAGGCGTTTTCGCCGGATTGTTCGATGTTGTAGGGCGGGTAGCCGTTCGCGTCGGCCTTCGCCGTGCGTTCCACCAGCCGTTCCAGTTGATCGAACCCCAGAAGAAAGGGGTGCGATCCAAGGGTCAGTTTCGTCATGCGGGGCACATCCTTGCATCAAGCGATCTGCACGTTGGGCGGCACCCCGGTTTCGGCAATGCCGCATTGCCCGAAATATGGGGCGCGCCCCCGCGCTCTGCAAGGCTTGGCGGATGCCGGGCGGCGCGCTAGACTGCAGGCCTCAGGCAGTGCCGCAACCGGAACCACCCGCAGATGAACGCCCCCAAAGGCCCCAGCGAGATGACGCACGAGGACGTGCTGCGCGTGAAGCTCGAGGTGCTTCGCCGCGAACACCGCGACCTCGACGACGCCATCGCAGCCCTGCACGACGCGGTGAACCCCGACCAGCTGACCCTGAAACGCCTGAAGAAGCACAAGCTCACCCTCAAGGACCGCATCTCGCGGATCGAGGATGAACTGACCCCCGACATCATCGCGTGACACGGCGCGCGATCCCCGCACGGCACACGTTGCGCCTCGCGCGCGCGTGTCTATAGTGCGGCGCTCCGGAACGGGCTCGCAGGGGCAAGGCGCATGGCGGATATCGAAGTGGGCATCATCATGGGCAGCCAGTCCGACTGGCCCACCATGCGCGAGGCGGCAGGCATCCTTGACGAGCTGGGCGTGCCCTACGAGACGCGGATCGTCTCGGCGCATCGCACGCCCGACCGGCTTTGGGACTACGGGCGCGCCGCCGCCGGGCGCGGCCTCAAGGTCATCATCGCAGGCGCAGGCGGGGCCGCGCATCTGCCCGGCATGATGGCGTCGAAGACGCGGGTGCCGGTGATCGGCGTGCCGGTCCAGACCAGGGCGCTGTCGGGCGTCGATTCGCTCTATTCCATCGTCCAGATGCCCAAGGGCTATCCCGTCGCCACCATGGCGATCGGCGCGGCGGGGGCCGCCAACGCGGGCCTGATGGCCGCCGCGATCCTTGCGACATCGGATACCGCGCTGGCAGACCGCCTCGACGCCTGGCGCGCGGCGCTTTCGGCCTCCATCCCCGAGACCCCCTCCGATGACTGACATGCTCCCCCCCGGCGCCACCATCGGCATCCTCGGCGGCGGGCAGTTGGGCCGCATGCTCGCCATGGCCGCCGCCCGTCTCGGCTACCGCTGCCACATCTACGAGCCCGGCGCGGCGCCGGCCGCCGACGTGGCCCATGCCTGGACGAAAGCCCCCTACGAAGACCTCGACGCGCTGCGCGCCTTCGCGCAAACCTGCGATCTCATCACCTACGAGTTCGAGAACATACCGGCCCCCTCGCTCGACGTTCTGGCCGAGACCACGCCGCTCTTCCCCGACCGCCGCGCGCTCGAGACGAGCCAGGACCGGCTGACCGAGAAGAGTTTCCTCGCGGGGCTCGGCCTCGCCACCGCGCCCTTCGCGCCTGTCGACACCGCTGCCGACCTGCCGACCGCCCTCGCCACCACCTGCACACCCGCGATCCTCAAGACCCGCCGCTTCGGCTATGACGGCAAGGGCCAGGCCCGCGTCATGACCCCCGACGAGGCCGAGGCCGCGCTGGCCACCCTGCAAGGTGCCCCCGCCATCGCCGAGGGCTTCGTGCGTTTCTCCCGCGAGATCAGCGTCATCGCCGCCCGCGGACGCGACGGCACGGTCGCGGCCTATGATCCGGGCGAGAACGTCCACCGCGACGGCATCCTCGCCACCACCACCGTTCCCGCGCCCTTGCCGCTGCTGCAGCGCACCGACGCGGTGCTGATCGCCTCGCGCATCCTCAACGCGCTCGACTATGTCGGCGTGATGGGGGTGGAGCTGTTCGTCACCCCGCAGGGCCTTGTCGTGAACGAGATCGCGCCGCGGGTGCACAACTCGGGTCACTGGACGCAGGCGGGCTGCGCCGTCGACCAGTTCGAGCAGCACATCCGCGCCATCGCGGGCTGGCCGCTCGGCAATGGCGAGCGCCACGCCAACGTGGTGATGGAGAACCTGATCGGCGATGACGTGACCCGCGCCCCGGCGCTGGCCGCCGAACCGGGCGTGCAGGTCCACCTCTACGGCAAGGCCGAAACCCGCCCCGGCCGCAAGATGGGCCATGTCAACCGGGTGACCGGCCCGGCCTGAGCCGCCCCTTCATCTTCCTCCAAATACGGAACCCGTCCCCGACGCCCGCACCGCCGCCGGGCACCAGGCGCCAAACCTCCACGCATCCCGTGGCAACGCGCCCCGAGGAGGGCGCCAGCGGCGCCTGACGAGGGGCGCCGCCCCCTACTCCACGATCCGCTCGATCACGTCGATCAGCGTCAGGTCGGGGTCGAAGGCTCCTGTCCGCAGGAACAGCAGCGTTTCGGCGATCACCAGCGGGTTGTTCATCATGAAGGTATGGGTCACCGGCAGCACGATGTGGTCGGCCATGCCCTCCACCCGCGTGCTCTCGACCGCGACCTTGCCGTCATCCTCGCCGGGGATCAGCGCCGAGTAGAACGGGTTGAGCGTCTGGTTGCCCGCGATCACGCCCAGCTCGAAATCCACCGGCGGCAGCCGGTTCGGCAGATCCCCCTCCCCGGTGCCCAGCTGCATCCCCGCGGGCCCGTTGATCCATTCGAAGGGCTCGAGCGGCCCCAGCACGTCCACCAGTTCCGACCCCGCGTTGGGCGGGGCCAGCATCACCACGCGGCCCAGCCGCTCCGGGCGGTGCCGCGCGAGCCAGTAGCGCAACAGGATGCCGCCCATCGAATGGGTCACGACATGCACCCGCCCCGCCCCGCAGCGCGCCATGGCGGGCAGAAGCGTCACGGGTGCAAGCTCGGCAATCGAGGCGCGGGTCGAGGGATAGCCGCGGTTCACGACCCGGTAGCCCTCGGCCTCCAGCGCCTCTTCCATCACGAGGAGCGAGGCCTCGGTCCGCGCCAGCCCGTGCAGCAGGATCACACACTCCTCCGCCCGCGCGGGCGGCGCGAGGCACAGGAGAAGAAGCAACGGGGCGATGCGCCGGATCATGCCGTGAACATAGGCACGCCGGCGCGCCCCCGCGAGAGGGGGATGGACGCCGCGCAGGACTTGGGCGAGGTTCGCGCCATGCCGACGCCCCGCCCCTTCCCCCGCCTCGCCGTCCGCGGCCTTCTTCTGATCGAGAACCGGCTGTTGCTGGTCAACGCCTGGGGCGGCGGCAAAAGCGACCTGCTCTGCGCGCCGGGCGGCGGGGTCGAGCCGCACAGCTCCCTGCCCGAGAACCTCGTCCGCGAATTCCACGAGGAAACCGGCCTGACTGTCGCGGTCGGCGCGCCCTGCCTCGTCAACGAGTTCCATGCCCCCGAACACGGCTTTCACCAGGTCGACGTCTATTTCCGCGTGACGCTGGTGGCGGGCGACCCGCGCGCGCCATGGACCGACCCCGAGGGGATCGTGACCGAACGTCACCTGGTCGCGCGCGAGGACATGGGCCGCTACCGCTACAAGCCCGACAGCCTGCCCGATGTCGCATGGTCGGACATCATCCACTACGATGCCTTGGAGCCGCTGGTGCGCTGAGGCCAGAGGCCCCAGGCGATCCCCCCGATCACCAGCGCACCCGCGCCGATCATCCGGAGCGTGGGCGCTTCCGCCAGGAAGACGACGCCGCCCAGCGCCGCGATCACCGGCACCGACAGCTGCACCAGCCCCGCGACCGACGCCCCGATCCGCGGCAGGACCGCATACCACAGCGCATAGCCCAGCCCCGAGGTCACCGCCCCCGATGTCACGGCCAGTGCAAGACCAGCAAGGCTCGCATCATTCGCCGTGGCCCCGCCGGTCTTCACCAGCACGGCCATGAAACAGGCCACCGTCGCCCAGACGAAGGCCGCGCCGGTGTCGCCCAAGGGGTCGGCCGAGCCGCGCCCCATCAGCGAATAGACGCCCCAACCGGCGGCGGCCGCCGCCATGGCCGCCACCGCCCATAGGGGCGTCACGGCCGCGCCGCCGGGCCAGACGAGCCAGGCCAAACCCGCCAGCGCCAGGCCCGCCCCCGCCCAGCGCCGCGCGGGAGGGCGTTCGCCCAGCAACAGGGCCCCCGCGAACATCGTCACCTGCACGCCCCCGAACAGGATCAGCGCGCCGAGGCCTGCGTCCATCGCCAGGTAGGCGACCGAGAAGCCCACGAGATAGGTGGTCAGCATGGCACCGCCGAGGATGCGTCTGGGCTGCAGAAGCGGCACCGAGCCATGCCGGATGCGGATCAGCAGCACCAGAACGGCCGCCCCCGCCACCGCGCGCACGAGGGCGAAATCGAGCGCGCCGATCTCGCCCGCGGCCACCGCGGCGCGGTTCAGGACGGAGTTGGCGGCGAAGGCCGCCATGACAAGAGCGGTCAGCGCGATCAGCCTCATGACAGCATCCGCGCGGCAAGCGCGCCCGCGAGGTAAGAGACCTTCCCGCCCGAGATCGTTCCGCCGACACGGCCCGCAGCGTCCATGATGACGAGGTCGGCGCGCAGCCCCTCGGCGATGCGCCCGCGGTCGCGCCACCCCATCACCCGCGCGGGCCCCTCCGAGACCAACGCCCATGCGGCCGGCCAACCATGGCGGTCGCTCAGTTTCACCGCCGCGCGGGCGAGCGTCGGGTAATGGTAATCCGAGACCAGCGCATCCACGAGACCCGCCTCGACCAGATCCGCGGCCGCGACCTTGCCGCTGTGCGAGCCGCCGCGCACCACGTTGGGCGCGCCCATGATGACGGGCTCGCCCGCCGCCTTGGCGGCCTCGGCCGCGGCGAGGGTTTCGGGGAACTCGCACAGATCGGCCCCAAGCGCCCGAAACTTGGCCCGATCCTCCGGGGTGTGGTCATCATGGCTGCCCATGCGCACACCATGCGCCGCCAGCCTCGCAGCGATGGGGGCCAGCGCCGCCGCCACCTCGGGGCCGTTGGCATGCAACGCCCCGAGCAGCCGCTCATGCGCCTCGGGCGAGCGCCCCGCCTTGAGCGCCTGCCCGGTCAGGCCCGGAGGGCGCTTGCCCTTGGCCAGCTGCGCATGGGGAAGGTGGTCGTTCCAGACGACGAAACCGATCCCATGCCGCGCCACGAGATCGGCCATCGCCTCCAGCGTGTCGAGCATGTGGGTCTCGACGCGCAGCTGCATCGCCATGTCGGTCAGCGTCTCCGCGCCCGCCAGCGTTTCGGCCAGCGTCGCCGAGAACTCGGGGCTGCGCATCCCGCCTTCCCAGCTCCAGAACTGGGCGAGAACGGCGGTGGTGATTCCCGCGGCCCCGCACTCCGCATCCAGACCGGCAAGCCCGGCCTCGGGGCGGTCGACAGCCCCGCGGCGCGGCGCCATGTGGCGCTCGAACCCGTCGCCGTGCAGGTCGATGATGCCGGGCAGGATGCGCCAGCCCGACAGGTCGATCTCGCGCCCACCGCCCGCAGCGATCCGCCCGCCCTCCAGCGACAGCGCCTCGCGCGCAAAGCCGTCCGGCAACAGGATCTCGGCCCCGGTCAGGCGCAGGGGCGGCAGATCACGCATCGTGGTAGGCACGGGCAAAGATCGAGGCACCGTCGGCTTCGGCGAGCCCCGCGTCGATGGCCGTCTCGAAGACCTGCTCCGCGACGGCCAGGGCGGGCGTTTCGACACCCGCCTCCGCTGCCACGCGGCGGAAGACATCGTTGTCCTTGTGCATGCCTGAGACGGGAAAGCCTACGGTCGTATCCTGGCCGAGGATCCGGGGCATGCGGTCGCGGATCGCGGGCATCGCGGCCGGGCCGCCACACAGGATGTTCAGCGCCGTTTCCATCGGCAGCCCCGCGCGCCGGCCAAGGCGCAACTGCTCGGTCAGACCGGCCATGTAGACCTGGATCATACCGTTGTTGATCGTCTTCATCACCAGCCCGCTGCCAAGCGGACCCACGTGAAAGATGCGATCGGTCAGGGCCTTTAGGGCCTCCAGAGCGCGGGCCGCCGCGGCCTCGTCACCGCCGAGGAAGATGCCGCACTGTCCGGCCGCGACCAGCTCGGGCCCGCCGGAAACCGGCGCATCCACGACGGCTGCGCCAAGGGCCGCCACGCGGTCCGCCCGCGCCTTGACCACTCCCGGTACCACGGTGCTCGTCTCGACGATCAGCTTGCCCGAAAGATCCAAGCCGAGAAGCGCATCCAGCGTCTCCGCCACGGCGGCATCGTCGAAGAGAGATGTCACGAGGACATCCGACGCCGCGACTAGCGACGCGAGGTCGGGGGCGGACGGCACCCCCTCGACGCCGCGACCGCTGCGGGTCCAGCCGGTCACCGGCACCCCCTGCCCCGCAAAGCGCTGCGCCATGGCCGCGCCCATGCGGCCCAGCCCGATCACGCCGATCCTGTCCATTGCATCACCCCCGTTCGGTTCACCGGGTCTTTGGCACGGAGAGGGCCGAACCGGCAACCTGTCGCGTGGCCAGCGCGGGCTCCGGCCTGAAACCGGCGCGGGCGACCGCGCAGCAAGACGGTCTTGCCAGACCTGTATCGCAGGCATCAGCATGGCACGGCACAAGGTTCGGAGGACAGATGCCAGGGATCGCCCATACTGCGGCCGAGATGATCGGCGGCATGTCACCCGAGCTGAAACCGGGGCTGTGGGTCTTCGTGACCGTGCCGCAGCGCGCGGACGCCGAGCGTCTCTTGCCGCGGGCGCTGGCGAGCTTTGCCGAGGCGGAAGGTCTGTCGTTGATCCTGCCGGCCGACATGGCCGAGGGGCAGCCGATGCGGCTGATCACGCTGAACGTCCATTCGGCGCTCGACGGTGTGGGGCTTACGGCGGCGGTGGCCGGTGCGCTCGCGGCGGAGGAGATCCCCTGCAACATGGTCGCGGCCTTCCATCACGACCACGTCTTCGTGCCCGCGGCGATGGCCGAGGCGGCGCTCGGGATCCTGCACCGGCTGCAGGACCAGGCCCGCGCGTAACGCAAAAGGGGCCGCACGCGGCGGCCCCTTCGCTGTCTTTGGTCAGGACGGGCCTGATTACATCATGCCGCCCATGCCGCCCATGTCGGGCATGCCGGCGCCTGCGCCGTCGTCCTTCTTGGGCTTGTCGGCGATCATCGCTTCTGTGGTGATCAGCAGGCCCGCGACCGATGCGGCGTCTTCCAGCGCGGTGCGGACGACCTTTGCGGGGTCGATCACGCCGAACTTGAACATGTCACCGTATTCTTCGGTCTGCGCGTTGAAGCCGAAGGACAGGTCGCTCGACTCGCGGATCTTGCCTGCGACGACCGAGCCGTCCACGCCTGCGTTCTCGGCGATCTGGCGCAGCGGAGCTTCCAGCGCCTTGCGGACGATGGCGATGCCTGCGTCCTGGTCGCTGTTCTCGCCCTTGACGCCGTCCAGCGCCTTGGCGCCCTGCACGAGAGCCACGCCGCCACCGACGACGACACCTTCCTGCACGGCAGCGCGGGTCGCGTTCAGGGCGTCATCGACGCGGTCCTTGCGCTCTTTCACTTCCACTTCGGTCATGCCGCCGACGCGGATGACGGCGACGCCGCCCGCCAGCTTGGCCACACGCTCCTGCAGCTTCTCGCGGTCGTAGTCCGAGGTGGTTTCCTCGATCTGCTGACGGATCTGGCTGACGCGTGCCTCGATCTCGGCCTTTTCGCCGTGACCGTCGACGATGGTGGTCTCGTCCTTGGTGATCGAGATGCGTTTGGCGGTGCCGAGCATGTCCATCGTGACGTTCTCGAGCTTCATCCCGAGATCTTCCGAGATCACCTGGCCGCCGGTCAGGATGGCGATGTCCTGCAGCATGGCCTTGCGGCGGTCACCGAAGCCCGGTGCCTTGACCGCGGCGATCTTCAGGCCGCCACGCAGCTTGTTGACCACGAGGGTCGCAAGGGCTTCGCCCTCGACGTCCTCGGCGATGATCAGAAGCGGCTTGCCCGACTGGATCACGGACTCGAGCAGCGGAACCATCGGCTGCAGCGACGAGAGCTTCTTCTCGTGCAGCAGGATCAGCGCGTCGTCGAGCTCGGCGACCATCTTGTCGGGGTTGGTCACGAAGTAGGGCGACAGGTAGCCGCGGTCGAACTGCATGCCTTCGACGACTTCGGTCTCGGTCTCGAGGCCCTTGTTCTCTTCGACGGTGATGACGCCGTCGTTGCCGACCTTCTGCATCGCATCCGCGATCTGGCGGCCGATTTCCTTCTCGCCGTTGGCCGAGATGGTGCCGACCTGCGCGACTTCGTCGCTGTCGGTCACGTCGCGGGCGGCGGCCTTGATGTGCGCGACGACCTTGGCGGTGGCCATGTCGATGCCGCGCTTGAGGTCCATCGGGTTCATGCCGGCGGCAACCGACTTCATGCCTTCCTTGACGATGGCCTGTGCCAGAACCGTCGCGGTGGTGGTGCCGTCGCCGGCCTCGTCATTGGTGCGGGAAGCGACTTCCTTCACCATCTGCGCGCCCATGTTCTCGAACTTGTCTTCCAGTTCGATTTCCTTGGCGACCGACACACCGTCCTTGGTGATGCGGGGGGCGCCGAAGCTCTTTTCGATCACCACGTTGCGGCCCTTGGGGCCCAGCGTCACCTTCACCGCGTCGGCGAGGATGTTGACGCCCTTGAGCATGCGGTTGCGGGCATCGGTGTTGAACCGTACGTCTTTAGCAGCCATGGTTTGCTCCTATTCCTGGATGGGTTGGTTGGAAAAGCGCGCGGCTCAGGCGATGACGCCGAGAATGTCGCTTTCCTTCATGATCAGCAGCTCTTCGCCGTCGACCGTCACCTCGGTGCCGGACCACTTGCCGAACAGCACGCGATCACCGGCCTTGACGGCCATCTCGATCAGCTCGCCGGAATCCTTGCGCGCGCCGTCGCCGCAGGCGATCACTTCGCCCTCGGCGGGCTTTTCCTTGGCGCTGTCGGGGATGATCAGACCGCCCTTGGTCTTCTCGTCGGATTCGACACGGCGGACCAGAACACGGTCATGCAGCGGTTTGAATGCCATCTCTCGAACTCTCCTCTCGGGTTCGGTTATGTCTCCCGTTATCACTCGCCCATGGTGAGTGCTAACGACGCGGAGATAGGCAGGCGGCTCGGGGGTGTCAACGCCCTGCAGCACGGATTTCGCACAAGACTGCGCAGAGGGCGTGGCCCCTGCGCCGCTCTGCGGCACGGTTGCCCCCTGACAAGCCGCGCCCGCTTCGCTAAGAGGCGCGAAAGTTTCCACCAAAATCCGCGGAAGTGACCCATGACCACCCTCGTTTTCGGCCATAAATCGCCCGACACCGACTCGACCGGATCGCCCATCATCTGGGCCTGGTACCTGAGCGAGGTGAAGGGCACCGCCGCCGAGCCCGTGCTGCTGGGCGAGCCCAATACCGAAGCGGCCTTCATGCTGGCGCGCTGGAACCTCGACAAGCCGCGCATCGTGGCGGGCGTCGAGGCCGGAACCCCGGTGGTGATCGTCGATACCAACAATCCCGCCGAGCTGCCCGAGGGGATCAACGACACCGACATCCAGGCGATCATCGACCATCACAAGCTGGTCGGCGGGCTGGAGACGAAGGGCCCGATCGACATCCGCATCGAGCCGCTTGCCTGCACCGCCACGATCATGCGCAAGATGATCGGCGACGACCTGGCGAAGGCACCCGAGGGCGTGAAGGGCGCGATGCTGTCCTGCATCCTGTCGGACACGCTGGAGTTCCGCTCGCCCACCACGACCGACGAGGACCGCGCCGTGGCCGAGGCGCTGGCGGCCGACCTGGGCATCGACATCCCCTCCTATGCCGCCGAGATGTTCGCGGCCAAGTCCGATGTCTCGGCCTTCTCCGAGGCGGAGCTGCTGCGGATGGACAGCAAGACCTACGAGGTGGGCGGCAAGACCTTCCGCGTGTCGGTTCTTGAAACCACCTCGCCCGGCACGGTGCTGTCGCGCAAGGACGCGCTGATCGCGGCGATGCCGACGGTCGCCGAGGAAGACGGCGCCGACCAGGTGCTGCTGTTCGTCGTGGACATCCTGAACGAGGAGGCGACGCTGCTGGTGCCGAACGCGCTGGTCAGGCAGGTGGCCGAGAAGAGCTTTGCCGCCGCGCCGGGCGAGGCCGACACCGTCGTGCTTCCGGGCATCGTCAGCCGCAAGAAGCAGATCATCCCCAACCTCGCGCTTTGACGCGTCCCGCCTGTTTCCGGGAAACGGCCGGCTGCGCGCGGCGCAGCCGGCCGTTTGCGATTTTTCGTACGAAAAATCGCATCGGGCGACGCCGCAGGCGGCGCAATCCCTCGACGCTCCGGGAACAAGCGCCTACACCGGCCCCGACCCCGGAACAGGAGCGCCGCCCATGACCCGCATCATCGACACCCTCGCCGAGATTTCCGGCCATTACGACGCGGTTTTCTGCGACCTCTGGGGCTGCGTGCATGACGGCCTGCGCGCCTTCCCCGCCGCAGTAGAGGCGCTGCGCGCCTTCAAGGCCGAGGGCGGCACCGTGGTGCTGGTGACCAACGCGCCCCGCCCGCGGGCCAGCGTGGCACGGCAACTGGACCGGCTGGGTGTTCCCGCGGAT
This sequence comes from Roseicyclus amphidinii, assembly GCF_030163755.1. Taxonomy (GTDB): domain Bacteria; phylum Pseudomonadota; class Alphaproteobacteria; order Rhodobacterales; family Rhodobacteraceae; genus Roseicyclus; species Roseicyclus amphidinii. The sequence goes on along the minus strand of NZ_JASJOE010000004.1, from coordinate 67,923 downwards.
TGCTGGGACGTGATCGCCACCTCGGGCGACAGCGCGCGGGCCGCGATGTTCGAGGGCGTGATCGGCACAAGGGTCTGGCACATCGGCGAACCGCATGACGCCCCCTTCTTCGAGCCGCTGGAACTGCTCTCGGACCCCGTCGAGATCGAGAAGGTCGACCTGGCCGAGGCCGAGGGCATCGTCTGCACCGGCCCGTTCGACCCCCATGCCGATCCGTCGGTGATGCGGCCGCAGTTCCTTCTGGCCAAGACGAAGGGGCTCAAGCTTTTGTGCGCGAACCCCGACATCGTCGTGGACCGCGGTGAGAGCCGGGAATGGTGCGCGGGTGCGCTGGCCGAGCTCTATACCGAGATGGGGGGCGAGAGCCTGTATTTCGGCAAGCCGCATCCGCCAATCTACGACCTTGCCCGGCGGCGGCTGGAGCAGATCGGCCGACGCGTGGCCGACGACCGCATCCTCGCCATCGGCGACGGCATCCGCACCGATGTGCTGGGGGGCATGGGCGAGAACATCGACACGCTCTTCATCACCGGCGGGTTGGCGCGCGAGGAGACGGGCACGGTTGACCAGCCCGACCCCGCAAGGCTCGCGCGGTTCCTGACCGATGCGGAACTCGAGCCGACCTACTCCATCGGCATGCTGCGCTGATCCTCGAGGGATTTCGCCGCGCTGCGCGCGCCGACCCGGCGGCGGGCGCAGCGCCCGCCGGGCCCCTTGGCAGGCGACGGGACGGATGGGGGCGTCATGCCCGTGGCAGGCCGGTCGCCATGCGTATTTGGAGAAAGATGAAGGAAAGATGTCGCGCAACATAATTGCGGCATTTTGAGCTTGAGGCGCATTTTGTTGCTTTCTGCATTGCAGAACCGCCCCGTCCTGGCGTATGAGGGCGGCAAGATGCAGGAGACTCAGCCCATGCTCGACAACATCATGACCGGCACGATCGTGATCGAGGATCTGGAGATCGGCATGAAGCGTTCGCTTCAGAAGCTGATCACCGACCATGACATCGAGCTCTTCGCCGAGGTCTCGACCGACCGGAACCCGGTGCATCTCGATGACGATTATGCCCGCGACACGATCTTCGAGGGGCGCATCGCCCATGGCATGCTGACCGCCGGCCTGATCTCGGCGGTGATCGGCGAGCAGTTGCCGGGGCATGGCACCGTCTACCTCGGCCAGACGCTCAAGTTCATGGCCCCCGTCCGCCCCGGCGACATGGTCCATGCCGAGGTGGAGGTGATGGAGATCGACCATTCCCGCCGCCGCGTGACGCTGGCCACCCATTGCCGCGTGGGCAAGACCGTGGTGCTGAAGGGCGAGGCCGTCGTCCTTGCGCCCTCGCGCAAGTTCGACTGAACCGCCGCCCGCTTGCGCATCGCCGCGGGGGCGGCTACCCGTCCCCCATGCGGATCCTGCGTGACCCCCAGTATACCCGTCCCGAAGACCGCGGCGCCTCGGCCGCGATCGGGAATTTCGACGGTGTCCACTTTGGCCACCGGCATGTGATCGACCTTGCCCGTCGGCCCGGCGTGGCCCTTGGCGTCGTGACCTTCGAGCCGCATCCGCGCGCGTTCTTCGCGCCCGACGCCCCGCCCTTTCGCCTGATGAACGCCGAGGCGCGGGCGCATCGGCTGGAGAAGCTGGGGGTGGAGCTGCTGGCCGAGTTGCCCTTCGACGCACGGCTGTCGTCGCTGACCGCCGAGGCGTTCGCGCGCGACGTTCTGGCCGGGGGCCTTGGCCTGAGCCACGTGGTCGTGGGCGCGGATTTCTGTTTCGGCAAGGGGCGGACCGGGACAGCGGGGATGTTGCGGGAGTTCGGCGCGCGTTTCGGCTTCGAGGTGACGGTGGCCGAATTGCTGTCGGGTGATGCGGGGGCCGTGTCCTCGACCGCGATCCGGGCGGCTTTGAGCGAGGGGCGTCCGCGGGACGCGGCCGACATGCTGGGCCATTGGCATCGGATCGAGGGGCCGGTGCTGCATGGCGAGAAGAGGGGGCGCGAGCTGGGCTACCCGACCGCAAACATGGAGCTTGAGGGGCTGCATGTGCCGCGGCTTGGCGTCTACGCCGTGCTGGTCGACGTGCTGGAGGGGCCACACAGGGGCACCTATCACGGGGTCGCCAATCTGGGCATCCGGCCGATGTTCGAGCGGGCGACGCCGAACCTCGAGACCTTCCTCTTCGACTTCAAGGGCGACCTTTACGGGCAGCACCTGTCGGTGGGTCTGGTCGAATGGCTCCGCGGAGAGGCGAAATTCGACGGGTTGGATGCGTTGATCACGCAGATGGACGCAGACAGCGCGCGGGCCCGCGCGATCCTGGGGGCGCTGTGAGAGAGCGGTTCTGGGACCACGTGCCGATGGCGAAGATGACGCCCGAGGAGTGGGAGGCGCTGTGCGACGGCTGCGGCAAGTGCTGCCTCAACAAGCTGGAGGACGAGGAAACCGGCGAGGTCGCGCTGACCCGCGTCGCCTGCCGGTTGCTCGACGACCAGACCTGCCGCTGCGGGCAATACGAGATCCGCAAGATGCTGGTGCCCGAATGCATCCGGCTCACGCCCGAGACGATGGGCGATGTCGCCTATTTCATGCCGGAAACCTGCGCCTACCGGTTGCTGCACGAGGGCAAGCCGCTGAAATGGTGGCATCCGCTGGTGTCGGGCGATCCCGAGAGCGTGCATGAGGCCGGCGTCAGCATCCGTGGCCTGTCGGTGCCCGAGTTCGAGGTGCCGGAGGAAGACTGGGAAGACTACATCATCGAGGAGCCGGGCACGTGAATTTTGCCTCCGACAACACCGGGCCGGTGCATCCCCGCATCATGGAGGCGGTCGTGGCCGCCAACGCGGGCGCCGCGATGCCCTATGGCAATGACGACACCACCCGCGCCGCGCGGGATGCCGTCCGCGCGCTTTTCGAGGCGCCGGAGGCGGCGGTGGAGTTCGTCGCCACGGGCAGCGTCGCCAATGCGCTGGCGCTGGCCTGTCTCGTGAAGCCGTGGGACGGCATCTTCTGCCACCGGGTCGCCCATGTGGAAGAGGACGAATGCGGCGCGCCGGAGTTCTATTCGAACGCCAAGCTGATCCTCGTCGAGGGGGACGACGCCAAGATGGGGCCGGACGCGCTGGAGGCCGCGATCCTGCAGGCCGCCGACCGCGGCGTGCATGGCGTGCAGCCGGGCGCGGTGACGCTGACCAACATCACCGAGCGCGGCACGGTCTATACCCTGGCCGAGATCCGCGCGCTGGCCGAGGTGGCCCATGCCCATAGCCTGCCCGTGCATCTGGACGGCGCACGTTTCGCCAATGCTTGCGCCGCGCTGGGGTGCAGCCCGGCCGAGATGACGTGGAAGGCGGGTGTCGATGCGGTCAGCTTCGGCGGCACCAAGAACGGCTGCATGGGGGTCGAGGCGGTGGTGATGTTCGACGCCGCGAAGGGCCGCGAGCTGGAGCTGCGCCGCAAGCGCGGCGGGCATCTCTTCTCCAAGCACCGGTATCTGTCGGCGCAGATGGGGGCCTATTGCGCGGACGGGCTGTGGCTGGAGATGGCCGAGGCGGCCAATGCCCGCATGGCGCAGCTGGTGCAGGGGCTGGCCCGCGTGCCGGGCGCGCGCATCGCGCATCCGGTGGCGGGCAACCTCGGGTTCCTCGACCTGCCGCGGGCCGCGCATGAGCGGGCCTTTGCGGCAGGCGCGCAGTATTACACCTTTCCGGGCGGCGCGATGGAGCGCGCGGCCCCGGACGCGGCCGTGCGCTGCCGGATCGTCTGCGACTGGTCCAAGACCGCCGATGAGGTCGAGGCGCTGCTCGCCGCCTGGGCGGGCTGAGGCGGGGCTTCAGGCGAGGTCGTCGAGAAAGCCGGTGATCGCCGCGGCCACCTTGCCGGGATGGGTGATCGGCACCATGTGCCCTGCCCCCTCGACCACCACGCGGGTGTGACCCGGCAGGGCCGCGCCGAGGGCCGTCTGGATCTCGGCCACCACGGGCGGGCTGTCTTCGCCTTCGATCAGCAGGACGGGGCAGGCGATTTGCCCCAGCCGCGGCAAGAGGCGCGCGTGATCGTCATGAAGCGCGGGGTGGCTGGCAAGGACCACCCAGATCCGCTCGATCATGTAGCGCCGTTGCGCCTCGGGCATGGCATCGAGCGGCACGCCGCCGCCCCAGACCGAGAGGAACAGGCGCGTCGCCGCCTCGACCTCGCCCCGTGCGAAGTGGTCTTCGAGGGGGGCGATGGCCTCGGCGTGGGACTGCCAACCCGGTCGCCCCGCGGCAGCCGCGAACAGCACCGGTTCGATCAGCGTGAGCGAGGCCACGCGCCCCGGATGATCGAGGGCGAGCCTGAGCGCGATGGTGGCCCCGAAGCTGTGGCCGACCAGGTGGCAGGGCGTGCCCGGCAGGTGGCCCTCCACCGCGTCGGTGCAGCTGTCGTGGTAGTCGCGCGCGGGGTCGCGGGCGGGGCCGCGCCCGTGGCCGGGCAGGTCCGGCGCGGTCAGATGCAGCCGCTCCGAAAGCGCGCGCGCCACGCCGTCCCATGCGCCCGAATGGGCGAGCGAGCAATGCAGGAGAAGGGCAGGGTCGCCGCCCTGCCCCCAATGACGGGCAAAGCCGTTCACAGCTTGCCGGACAGGAACATGTCCAGGTCCTCGATCCGGTCCTGGCCCCAGAATTTCTCCGACCCGTCGACGATGTAGAAGGGCGCGCCGAAGACACCGGCGTTCACCGCCTCCTCGGTGTTGCGGACGTAGTCCTCGGCCCCGGCCAGCATCCCCATGCCCGCCAGACCGCGGTCGAAGCCTGTGGCCTCGAGGCAGTCGGCGATCACCGCGTCCTCGGCGATGTCGCGGTTGTCGCGCCAGACCGCGCCGGTCAGCGCATGAACCAACGCGCCCAGATCGCCGCCCCCCGCCTTGGCCGCGGCGATGAAGGCATAGGAGGACGGCGCGGGGTTGACCGCCCGGTAGGGCGGGTCGAGATCGAGCGGCAGGCCATGCCGGGCGGACTGGCGGCGCAGCTCCTGCAACCGGTAGTCGAGCCGCGCGGGGTGGCGCTCCTTGACGGGCACGCCGCCGGTGCGCGCGAAAAGCGCCCCGGTCAGGTCCACGGGCTTGTAGGCGATGGTGGCACCGTGACGCGCGGCCACCTCCTCCATCCGGGTTCCGGCCAGGTAGGTGTAGGGCGAGACGGTGGAGAAGTAGTAATCTATGCGGGCCATGTGCGGCGCCCCTTTCTTTTCGGCTTTGCGCGGACAGTAGACGGGTGCTAGGGGGTGTCAACGACCCGGGCCGGGGGGCTCCGGGAAAGCCTGCCACGAGGACCCACAGACATGCCCGCACAAGACCCGAAGCTCATTTCCGGGAACGCCAACCGCACGCTTGCCGAGGCGATCAGCCGCCGGATGTCGATGCACAGGGGCATGCAGGTCGGGCTGGTCGACGCCCGCGTCGAACGCTTCAACGACGGCGAGGTCTTCGTCGAGGTCTACGAGAATGTCCGCGGCGAGGACATGTTCATCATCCAGCCGACCTCCAAGCCCGCCAATGACAACCTGATGGAGCTGTTGATCATGGCCGACGCGCTGCGCCGGTCATCGGCGGCACGGATCACCGCCGTGATCCCCTATTTCGGCTACGCGCGGCAGGATCGCCGCACCAAGGCGCGCACGCCGATCAGCGCCAAGATGGTCGCCAACATGATGACCGCGGGCGGCATCGAGCGGGTGCTGACGATGGACCTGCACGCGGCCCAGATCCAGGGCTTCTTCGACATCCCCGTCGACAACCTCTATGCCTCGCCGATCTTCGCGCTCGACATCCTGCACCAGTTCGACGGCGACATGTCCGACGTGATGGTCGTCTCGCCCGACGTGGGCGGCGTGGCCCGCGCGCGGGAACTGGCCACCCGCATCGGCGCCCCGCTCGCCATCGTGGACAAGCGCCGCGAGCAGGCGGGCGAAGTCGCGGGCATGACCGTGATCGGCGAGGTCACCGGCCGCCGCTGCATCATCGTCGACGACATGTGCGACACCGCCGGCACGCTGTGCAAGGCCGCCGAGGTGCTGATGGAGGCCGGGGCCGTCGAGGTTCACGCCTATACCAGCCATGGCGTCATGAGCGGCCCCGCGGTCGAGCGGATCACCGGGTCGGTGCTGAAATCCATGGTCATCACCGACACGATCGAGGCGACCAAGCCCGTGGCGGCCTGCCCCAACATCCGCGTCCTGCCGACCGCGCCCATGTTCGCGCAGGCCATCGTCAACATCTGGAACGGCACCAGCGTCTCGTCGCTGTTCGACACCGGCAGCATCGTCCCGATCTACGAGGGGCTTTATCCCAAGGGGATGTGGGGGCGCTGATCGCGCGGGCCGCGCGCAGACCTCATCGGATCAGGACATCCGCCTCGGTGGCACCGCGGCGGATATGGTCGAAGACCACCAACTGCGTGGGCACCGGCCGGCCGATCCGGCCCAGCCCCGAACGGTAGACGCCGAACTTGAAACTGGGCGCGACGTCGCGGTTCAGGTTCGGGCCGCGGTGGCTATGGACCAGCCTGTCGTTGATCCAGACATTGATCAGCCCCGCAGGCCCCGCCGACCAGACCGCCTGCACCCGGATGTCCTGCCACTGGTCATAGAGCCGCGAGGGCGGCACGACGATCTCCATAACCATGGGTCTTGGCGGGTTCATGTCGTCGGTCTGCCGGGTGCGCGGATCGTCCTGCGTCAACTCCAGCCCCTCGCGGTAAAGGGCAAATCCCAGCGTAATCTCGCCCGAGCCGCGCGTGTCCTGCCACTGGGCGAGGATCGTGTTGGCCGGGTCGATGGGCCGCGTGCTCGAAGGGATGAAGACCGAGAAGGCATACCACTGTTCTGTGTCGGTCGAGACCGGCGCGCGATCCACGATCTCGGAGCGTTCCCGCCCGTTGGCGCAATCATTGTAGCTGCGGTTGCCCGCGCATTGCCCATCCGCCACCTGGAAGGCGAGCGCGGTCGGCCCGGTCCGGACGGGCGAGGACACGGCAAAGGCCCGGTTGGAGGAATTGGCGTGTTCGGCGCGGATTCCGTCCATGTCCTGCGCCGCAAGCTGCACGGGCAGCAGCGCCAGGAGACCACAGAGAACACCGAAAAGGCGGCGTGACGGCATGGCGAAAGTCCTTCCTGCACTGGGGGCCTGCGGCCCCGACACCGATCAAGGGTCCGCGGCCCCTTGGCGCGGTCCTGCGCCAAGCCTCCGATGGAGAGGCCAGCATTGCAACAGGAATTGCCCCTCGCGCGCCTCCTCAGCGCCCCCGGCCCTGCCGCCATGCCAACGGCAAGAGCGCCGCAACGATCAGCGCCGACAGCGCAAAGGGGGCGCCGGGCCAATAGAGCGGCGCGCTCCCGTCCACGAAGACGCTGAAGACCGGCGTGAAGACCAGCGGTGCCAGCACGGCCGCCAAGGAGGCCAGCGCCGCGATCACCCCCTGCACCATGCCCTGCCGGTCTTCGTCCACGCTGTTGGCGGCCATCGCCGTCAGGGTCGGCGGGACGAGATCGGTCAGCGCCGAGAGCGGCAGGAAGATCACCACGGCCCAGAGCGCTGTGCCCAGGCTGAACCCGGTGAAAGCCACGACCGACAGCAAGAGCCCCGCCAGCATCAGCCGCCGTTCGCCCAGCCGCGCGATGGCCCGCGGCATCACGAAGACCTGCGTCAGCGCAGCCAACAGGCCATAGGCCGAGAGCGACAGGCCGATCACCAGCGTCGACCAGCCGAAGACCTCGCGGCCCCAGAAGCTCCAGAGGGTGACATAGACCATGTTGGCGAACTCGAAGAGCGCAAGGCAGGTCAGCGGGATGGCAAGGCCGGGGATGCGGAAGGCGCGGAAGATGGTGCCAAACGGGTTCAACTCCCGCGCGCCGAAGGGACGGCGACGCGCGCGCGGCAGCGACTCGGGCAGGATGAAGACGCCGAAGGCGAGGTTGAGCGCCGCAAGCCCCGCCGCCAGCCAGAAGGGGGCCGAGACATGCCATGTCGCCGCCACGCCACCCAGCGCGGGGCCCAGCACGAAGCCGATCCCGAAGGCCGCCCCGATCAGCCCGAACCGCGCCGCCCGCCCCTCGGGCGGGGTGATGTCCGAGACATAGGCCGTCGCGGTGATGTAGGTCGCCCCGGCCAGCCCCGCGAGCGTGCGGCCCAGCAGCAGCAGCCAGAAGTCATCGGCCAGCGCCATGATGACGTAATCGAGCGCGAGGAAGGCCAGCGCCACAAGCAGCACCGGCCGCCGCCCCCAGGCATCCGAAAGCGAGCCGACGATGGGCGCAAAGACGAATTGCGCCGCCGCGTAGGACGCCAGAAGGATGCCGCCCCAGAACGCGCCCTGCCCCGCACCGACCGCCCCGACGCGCTCCATCAGCCCGGGCATGATCGGAAAGACGATGCCGATCCCGATGGCGTCGATCACCAGCGTGGCGAGGATGAAGGCGAAGGGACCGGTCGGACGGCGGATCATGCCCCCGCTATGGGGCGGGGTTGCGGCGATGGCAAGATTTGCGCAGGTCACGGCCCCGCGGCGCATCGGGAACGGCTGCGTTCCATCTGACAGCCCCGCCGCGGGTCCGGGCAGGCCCGCCCTAGCGTTCCGTCAGCTTCAACTCGATCCGGCGGTTCTGCGCCCGGCCCTCCGCCGTCTCGTTCGACGCGATCGGGCTGAACTCGCCGAAACCCGTGGCCGCCAGCCGGTCGGGCGGAAAGCCCAGCTCTTCGGCCATGTAAAGCACCACCGACAGCGCGCGGGCCTGGCTCAGATCCCAGTTCGACGAGAACTCGGCACCGGGCCGGATCTGCTGGTCGTCGGTGTGGCCGTCCACGCGCACAATCCAGTCGATCCCCTCGGGGATGTCGCCCGCGATCTCGGCCAGCAATTCGGCCACGCTGGCGATCTGGCTCAAGCCCTCGGGCGCAAGATCGGCCGAGCCGACCTCGAACAGAACTTCCGAGGAAAACACGAAGCGGTCGCCGTCGATCCGCACGCCCTCGCGCCCCTCGAGCAACTCGCGCAGCCGCCCGAAGAACTCCGAGCGGTAGCGCTCCAGCTCTTCCGCCTCGGCGGCCAGCCGCGCGGCCTCGGCCGCCTCCAGCTGGGCCACGCGGGTCTGTTCCTCGGCCAGCTGCCGCTGTTCGGCGGCCACCTGCGCCAGCGCCGCGTTCAGCTGCGCGCCCAGAAGCGCGATCTGCACCTCGGCCTCGGCGTCGCGGTCCGCCGAGGCGTCGAGCAACCCCTGCAGCGCGCCCAGTTGCTGACGCAGCGCCGCGACCTGCTCGTTCAGAAGCGCCACCTGCCGCTGGCTTTCGGCGCCCGCCGCCTCGGCCGCGGTCAGCTCGGCATTGGCCTGCGCCAGAAGCGCCGCGCGCTGTTCGGCTTCGCTCAGTGCGGCCTCGCGCGCCGCCTCGGCGGCCAGCCGCGCCGAAAGGGCCGCGGCCAGTTGATCTTCCAGCGTCGACACCTCCGTGCCGCGGCTGGCCGCCGTTTCGGCCTGCGCCGCGGCCTCCTCCTCCAGCGCGGCGATGCGTGCCTGCAGCTCCGCCAGCCGTGCCGCCGCGCTCGCCTCGGCGCTCTCGATCCGGGCCAGCGCCAGGGCCAGCGCCTCCTCGGTTTCCGTCAGCGCCACGGCATCCTCGGCCAGTTCCGCCTCCAGCCGCGCAGCCTCGGCCTCGGCGGCGGCAAGCTGCTCGGACAGCTCCGCACGCCCCTCGGTCTGTGCCAAGGCCGCCGCCAGCCGCGCGGCCAGGTCCTCCTCCGCCGCCTGCGCAGCTGCCAGAAGCGTCAGCGTCTCCTCGGCCCTCCGGCGCTGTTCCTCCAGCGCGAGGGTCATCGCCGTCAGCTCGGCATCGGCATCCTGCAGCCGCGCGCGCAACAGCTCAGCCGCGGCGGCTTCGGCAAGGCGCGCGGCCTCTTCCTCGGACAGCTCCGTCTGCAGGGCCGCGATATCGGCGGCCTGCGCATCGGCATCCGCCTGCGCCGCGGCAAGGGCCGCGACCGCCTCGGCCAGCGATTGCTCGCGGGTCTCCACCTCCGCCTCTAGGTCGGCGATCAGCGCCTCCAGCGCCGCGCGACGTGCGGCGGCAAGGCGCGCCTCCTCGGCGGCGGCGTCGACCTCGGACCGGGCCGAGGCCAGCGCCAGCTCCAGCGCCTCGGCGGCGCTCAGGCTTTCGGCCAGCTCCGCCGCGGTCTCGTCGCGCTCGGCTTCCAGCGCGGTGTTGGCCGCGATGAGCGAGGCGACCTGCGCCTCGAAATCGGCGATCCGCGCGGCCTGCGCGCCGGTTTCCGCGGTCAGCGAGGAAATCAGCGCCGATTGCGCGGCGATTTCATCCTCAGCCGCCTGCAACGACCCCGACAGGGTCGCCACCCGGCTTTCCAGCTGCGCCGCCCGCGTCTCTTCCAGGCCCAGCGCCTCGGACAGCGCGTTCAGCCGGGCGTTCAGCGTGTTCAGCTCGTCGTCCTGGCTGGTGATCTCTTCGGACAGGACGAATTGCACGATCATGAAGATCGACAGAACGAAGATCATCACCATCAGAAGCGAGGTGATCGCGTCCACGAATCCCGGCCAGATCGAGCCCGAAAAGCGGTTTCCGGCGCGGCGCTGAAAGGCCATCGCGCGTCACTCCCCGCCGGTTGCGGCGGGCGGCTGGGGCGGCTGGGCTGGCTGCGCCGCACGCGGCTGGCGCACCGGGGCGCGGGCCGCCGTCACCAGGTCGCGCAGCGCCTGCGTCAGCTCGCCGATGTCGGCGCGCAGCGGCTGCAACTCGGCATCGCGCGACGCGCCGAGATCCTCGTAGATCTTCAGCAACTGCACGTCGATCGACCGCAGGCGCATCCGGCTTTCCTCGTCGCCGGTGCCCGCCGCGCCCTGTTCCAGCACCTCCGACAACCGCTCCTGCGCCGCGGCAAGGCGTAGCGTCGCGGCAACAGGCTCGGGGCCCAGCCGCTCGGTCAGCCCTTCGACCGCGCCGGCAAGCTGGACGATCCGCGCCTCGGTCTCGGCGCGGCGCGCCTCGGATTGCGCGAAGAGCGATTGCAGCGTCTCGACCTGGTCGACCATGTGGTCGAGCACGGTTGCGATGGTGGATTTGTCGAGGCCCCCGCCCTCCCCCTCGCCACCGGCGAAGCTGACCCGCGTGATCGAGGCCAGCCATTCCTCGAGCTCGCGGTAGAACCGGTTCTGCCCGTGGCCCGCGTAAAGCTCCAGCAGGCCCACGACCAGCGAGCCCGCCAGCCCCAGCAGCGACGAGGCAAAGGCCGTGCCCATGCCGCCCAGCTGCGACTCGAGCCCGTCCATCAGCCGCCCGAAGACAGCCATCCCCTCTTCGCCCTCGGTGGGCTGAAGCGAGCGGATCGTGTCGACGACCGCGGGAACGGTGGTGGCAAGGCCAAAGAACGTGCCCAGAAGCCCGAGGAAGATCAGCAGGTTGGCGATATACCGCGTGATGTCGCGGCTTTCCTCCATCCGCGCGCCGACCGAGTCGAGCATCGAGCGCGCCGCCGGCCCCGTCACCTGCAAGCCGCGGCCGCGCACGCGCGCGATCCCCGTCATCGCCGCCAACAGGCGCGGGGGCCTTTCGGTCCCGGCCTGCGCCCCGCCGCCGGTCAGCTCCTCCAGCCATGCGATCGAGGAAAACAGCTGGAACACCTGGAAGAAGCAGGCCAGCACGCCGACGATGAACACCACCCCGATGGTGCCGTTCAGGTAGGGCGAGGTCAGGAAGACCGGCTGCACCGAGGGCCAGATCAGCACGCCCCCCGCCGCGACGGCGGCACAGATGATCAGCATCAGCACGATCTGCTGCGTCGGTCGCGTGATGAAAGGTGCCTGTGCGCCGCTGTCTGCTCTACTCGCCATGGGGCCCGCCGGGGTCTTGTTCTACTGGCCGCAACCTACAGGCGGTGCGGCGCAAAGCCAATGCGCTTTGGCCCTCGCGCCCTCAGCCCGCCTTCACCTGGCGCACGCGGGTCACGAGCCAGTCGAGGTCCGCATCCGGCAGGCCCAGCTCGTGCAGGTGCCGCGCCGTGTTCTCGAGATATTCGTCGTTCGGCCCGCGCCCGCCCGTGGCACCGGCGATGATCTGCGCCTGCTCCTCGAGCGTCAGGGTGCAATACTGCTCGTGGCCGGGGTCGATGACATAGGTCAGCACATCGCCCAGAACGCCACCCTCGGCCAATGTCACCTCCTGCCGGGTCTCGAGATAGGCCGAGGAGATCAGCTCCCGCTCGCGCAGATAGGCCAGCGTCGCCTCGGCGTGGCCCGCCTCCACCCGGAACGCGATCCCGTGGCAGACCGCCCCCGGCGCATGATCCAGCGCCAGCACGAGGCCGGGCCGCTCGGGCGTGCCGCGGTGATGGATCGAGGACATGCAGAAGCTGCGGTGCCAGTCCTGCAGCCGCGCCACCCGCGTCTCGGCCACCGGGAAACCGGGGTTCCACAGAAGGGAGCCGTATCCGAAGACCCAAAGATCACTCATGCCGCCCGTCGCCTCCTGCATGGTCAGTCGCCGCGGGGCGGGCTATAGCGGGGCACGCGCCGAAACGATAGGGGAGGCCGCGATGAAACGCCTGCTGCTGGGCCTCGCCCTTGCCTGTGCGCTGGCCTCGGTCGGCTGGTTCGGCTGGGCCATCGTGACGGAACGCGCGGTCTCCGCGTGGCTTGATGCGCGCGAGGCCGAGGGCTGGGTCGTGACCCGCGAAGACCTGTCGGTCTCGGGCTTCCCCGCCGAGTTCGTGACCGGCTTCGGCGCGCTGTCGCTGGCCGATCCGGCCACGGGGCTGGTCTGGTCCGCGCCGGGCCTGACGCTCCGGCAGGCTGCGCTCGCCCCCGGAAGGGTGGAAGCCGTCTGGCCCGAGACCCAGACACTCGCCTCGCCCTTCGAACGGCTCGAGATCACCGCCGCCACGCTCACCTCCGCGCTCGATCTGCGGCCGACGGCGAATTTCGCCCTCGACGCCTCCGAAACCCGGATGGAAGGCATCCGCATCGACAGCAGCCTCGGGTGGCAGGCGGGGCTTGCGGCGGGCCATCTCGACATGATCCGGCTGGACGGCACCGAGGCGGGCTATGCCCTTCTCTTCGAGGCGACCGAGGTCACCCCGCCCGAAGAGATCGCCCGCCTGCTCGACCCCGCGGGCCTCTTGCCCGGCGCGATCCCGGTGGTGCGGACACAGTCCACCGTCACCTTCGACCGCCCCTGGGACCTCTCGGCGATCGAGGAGGCCCGCCCCCAGCCCCTGCGGATCGACCTGGCCGAGGCGCGCGCGGAATGGGGCACCCTCCTGCTGCGCATGTCGGGCGCGCTGGACGTGGACGCCGAGGGACGCGGCACCGGAGAGATCGCCATCCGGGCCGAGAACTGGCCCGAGATGCTGGCCATGGCCGAGCGCGCGGGCCTGATCACCGAGGGCGCGCGCCGAACCGCCGAGGGGGCGCTGGGGTTCCTCGCGGGTCTCTCCGGGCGGCGCGAAGACCTCGACGTCACGCTGCGCTTCAACGAGGGCTTCGTCTTCCTCGGCCCGCTTCCGGTGGGCGAAGGGCCACGGTTCAGGCTTCGTTAACGGCAGTAGGGGCCGGAGCGGTAGGACGCCGTGTCGAAGTGGAAATGGTCCTGGTGGAACCGGTCCGAGTTCGGCCCCAGCACCGTGCCGAAAGGTCCGCAGGCCCCGCGGTGCAGCTGCTGCAGGATCGGCCCGGCGCGCCGGTCGCGCCAGCCGCCCAGAACCGTCAGTTCGCTGCCATCGGCCAGCCCGATCCCCGCGATGTCGATCGCGTTGCCGCGCCCATGCTCCGAGATGCGCGCGCCCGGCTGGTTGTTGCGGGTCCGGCAGGCGTAGGAGGCCACGACCCTGAGCGAGCGCACCCCGCCCCCCGTCCGGCCCACCGTCGGCACGACACTGCGCTGAACCCAGCTTTGCAGCGCGCGCGCCGTGGTGCAGTTCACCGTCGCGGGCGTGCTCAACGCGATGCCGTCGACCTCGCGCAGGCGCACCGGCTCGTCGACGCCGCAGCCGCGGATGCGGCCGGGGATCGGGTCGAGCTCCTCGCCCAAGAGACCGGCAACACCGCAGAGCGACCCGCTCCGCCCGCTTTGGGCCACGCGGGCGGGAATGTTGCGCGCCGCCGTGGCGCGCGTGGCCTGCACAAGCCCGCTTGGCCGCTGGCCGGGGCGCAACGATTGCGCCACCGCAAGCCGCGTGCCCGTGCCGCCGGTAAAGACCAACGCACCCACCGCTTGCGGCATGTCGGCGGCGGGCGCAGGCGTTGGCGCTGGTGTCCGGGGCTGCGCCACGGGCGACGTGGCGGCTTGCACGGCTGCCCCGCCGCCCCGTGGCACAGGACGGAGCGAGCCGCCGGGCGCAAGTGCCGTGGCCGTGACGACCACGCGAACCGGGGCACCGGGGTCGGCCACCGCGGCGGGCGCGCCGCCGGGTCTTGGATCGGGACGAAGAGACCGGTCCGGCGCCTCGGCCGTCGCGGGCAACGCGAGCGACGCCAGACCCAGCACCGCCCCCAGCACCGCCCCGAGAACCGCGGCCGGATATGCCGCGCCGCGCCTCACCCGCCGGGCACCTCGCGCTTCGACGGCGTGCGTCCGAAGTTGGGGGCATCGGTATCCTGCCCCGCCTCGATGATCCCCCGTCGGATCGCGCGGGTGCGGGTGAAATAGGCGTGCAGGTGGTCGCCGTCGCCGCGCCGGATCGCGCGTTGCAGGGCGAAAAGCTCCTCTGTGAAGCGCCCGAGGATTTCCAGCGTCGCATCCTTGTTGGTCAGGAACACGTCGCGCCACATCGTCGGGTCCGAGGCCGCGATCCGCGTGAAATCGCGGAAACCGGCGGCGGAATACTTGATGACCTCGCTGTCGGTCACGCGCCGCAGGTCGTCGGCGACGCCCACCATCGTGTAGGCGATCAGGTGCGGCGTGTGGCTGGTCACCGCCAGCACGAGGTCATGGTGATCGGCGTCCATCTCCTCGACATTCGCGCCGCAGCCCTCCCAGAGCGCGCGCAGCCGCGCCGTGGCCGCGGGGTCCGTCCCCTCGACGGGCGTCAGCAGCGTGTAGCGGTTGTCGAAGAGCTCGGCGAAGCCCGAGCGCGGGCCGCTGTGTTCCGTCCCCGCAAGCGGGTGGCCGGGGATGAAATGCACGCCGTCGGGCAGATGCGGGCCGACCTGTTCGATCACGTCGCGCTTGACCGAGCCTACATCGGTCACCGTCGCCCCCGGGGCCAGATGCGGCGCGATCTCGGCCGCGACCGCGCCCATCGCGCCCACCGGCACGCAGAGTACGACAAGGTCCGCGCCCTCGACCGCCTCGGCCGCCGTCTCGGTGATGCGGTCGCAGAGGCCGATTTCCTGCGCGATGGCCCGCGTTTCCGCCGAGCGCGCGGTGCCCACGATCTCGCCCGCAAGCCCCGCGCGGCGCATCGCATGCGCCATCGACCCCGCGATCAGGCCCAGACCGATCAGCGCAACGCGGGTGTAGATCACGCTCATGCCGCCCCCTTGAATGTCGCCAGCGCGTCCAGAACGCGGGAATTGTCCTCGGGCCGGCCCACGGTGATCCGCAAGGCCTGCGGAAAGCCGTAACCCTTGGGATGCCGCACGATGATCCCCGCCGCCTTCAGATGCGCATCCGCCGCCGTGGCCTCGCCCTCGTCCGCGAAGCGGGCCAGCACGAAATTGGCGAAGCTCTCGTCGCAGGCGATGCCGAGCTGCCGCAACCCGCCCACCAGCCGCGCACGTTCCTCGGCGTTCACGCGCAGGCACTCGGCCACCCAGTCCAGGTCCCGCATCGCCGCCTCGGCCCCGGCCAGCGCCACGCCCGACAGGTTGAAGGGCCCGCGGATGCGGTTGAGCGTATCCACGACATGCCGCGGCGCATAGCCGTAGCCCACGCGCAGCCCGCCCAGCCCGTAGGCCTTGGAGAAGGTGCGCGTCATCACCACGTCCTCCCGCGCCTCGACCAGCGCGCGGCCGCCGTCGTAGCCCTCGACGAACTCGGCATAGGCGCCGTCCAGCACCAGCAGGCATTCCTCCGGCAACCCTTCGGCCAGCCGGGTCAGCTCCTCCATCGGCAAGAAGGTCGCCGTGGGGTTGGCAGGGTTGGCGATGAAGACCAGCCGCGTCTGCGGCCCGGCGCGCTCGAGGATCGCGTCGACATCGACCAGGCGGTCCCGCTCGGGCACCTCGACGGGCACAGCCCCCGCGGCCAGCGCACTGATGCGATACATGGCAAAGCCATGCTCGGTGTGCATCACCTCCAGCCCCGGCCCGACATAGGCTTGGCAGAGGAAATGGATGATCTCGTCCGACCCCACGCCGCAGACGATCCGGTCGGGGTCCAGCCCGTGAACCTCGGCGATCGCGGCGCGCAGGCCCGCGTGATCGGTGGAGGGATAGCGGTGGCTTTCGCCCAGCGCGCGGCCCATCGCCGCCACGGCGGCGGGCGAGGGGCCGAAGGGATTCTCGTTCGAACTCAGCTTCAGCGGCTCGGCCACGCCCTCCAGCGCCGACTGGCCGCCCTGGTAGAGCGCGATGTCGAGGATGCCGGGCTGCGGACGGATCGGGGCGGACATGTCGGAACACCTGTCTGGCGAGGGATTGGCGCAGTCTCTAGCGGGGTTCGCCCCCCAAGAAAACCGCTATCAGTAGAAGCTTTGCGGGTCGATATCGACCGACAGGCGCAGTTTTGCCGAGGTCTTCACCGGCGCGATCCAGCGCGCGATGGCCCCTTGCAGGGCCGCGCCCTTGGGCGCCTTGACCAGAAGCCGCACCCGGTGCCGCCCGCGGACCCGCGCGATGGGCGCGGGTGCGGGGCCGTAGACGATGCCGCCCGCGTCCCGGATCGGCCCGTCGTTGCGCGCCAGCCGCGTGCCGAGGTCAAAGGCCGCCGCGGCCTCGTCCGCCGAGATGATGATCCCCGCCAGACGCCCGTAGGGCGGCATCCCCGCCGCCTCGCGCTCGGCGGCCTCGGCCCGCCAGAAGCCTTCTTCGTCGCCCGACAGGATCGCGCGGATCACCGGGTGTTCGGGCTGAAACGTCTGCAACAGCGCCACCCCCGGCACATCCGCCCGCCCCGCACGCCCCGAGACCTGCCGCATCAGCTGGAAGGTCCGTTCGGCGGCGCGCAGGTCCGAGCCCTGAAGCCCGAGGTCCGCGTCGATCACGCCCACCAGCGTCAGCCGCGGGAAATTGTGCCCTTTCGCCACCAGCTGCGTGCCGATGATGATGTCGGTCTCGCCGCCCGCGATCTCCTCGATCTGGGCCTTGAGCGCGCGGGCCGAGCCGAACAGATCGGAACTGAGAATGGCCAGCTTCGCGTCCGGGAACACCCGCGCGGCTTCCTCGGCGATGCGCTCCACCCCCGGCCCCACGGCGGCCATCTTGCCCTCGACCCCGCAGGCGGGGCAGGTCTCGGGCAGGGGCTTGGTCTCGCCGCATTGGTGGCAGACCAGCCGCTTCTGGAACCGGTGTTCCACCATCCGCGCGTCGCAATGATCGCACCCCACCTGCGCCCCGCAGGCCCGGCACAGCGTCACCGGCGCATAGCCGCGGCGATTGAGGAACAACAGCGACTGCTCGCCCTTGCGCAACCGCGCCGCGACCTCCGATTGCAGCGCGGGCGAAATCCACGCCTGCCCCGGCAGGTCCTCGGACCGCATGTCGATCGCCCGCATCGCGGGCAAGACCGCCTCGCCGAAGCGCGCGGTCAGGTCGAGCCGCGCGTATTTACCCGCCGCCGCATTCGCCCATGTCTCCAGCGACGGCGTGGCCGAGGCCAGCACCACCTGCGCCTCATTGAGCGAGGCCCGCAGCACCGCCATGTCCCGCGCATTATACAGCGCGCCCTCCTCCTGCTTGTAGGAACTGTCGTGTTCCTCATCGACCACGATCAGGCCCAGATCGCGGAACGGCAGGAACAGCGCCGAGCGCGCGCCGACGACCAGCTGCGCCTCGCCCTGCCCGATCATCTTCCACGCCCGGCGGCGTTCGGTCATCGTCACGCCCGAATGCCATTCCGCGGGCTTCGCGCCGAAGCGCGCCTCCACGCGGGTCAGGAACTCGGATGTCAGCGCGATCTCCGGCAACAACACCAGCGCCTGCCGCCCTTGCTTCAGCGTCTCGGCCACCGCCTCGAGATAGACCTCGGTCTTGCCCGACCCTGTCACGCCCTTCAGAAGCGTCGTCCCATAGCGCCCGCTTCGGATGCCCGCGCGCAGGGCCTCGGCCGCCGCCGCCTGGTCACCCGTCAACGCCTTTCCGGCGCGGTCGGGATCGAGCGGCAGGTAGGGCGCATCGCGCGGCGTGTCGGCCTCCTCCACCACGCCCTGCGCCACCAGCCCCTTCACCACCGAGGAGGTCACGCCGGCCAGGTCCGACAGCTCCTTGAGCGTGAAGCCCAGCCCGCCATACTCCACCAGCGTCTCGATCACCCGACGCCGCGCGTCGGTCATCCGGTCGGGCTCTCCCTGCCCCAGCCGGTAGATCTTGCGCATCGAGGGCGGATCGCTCAGCCCCGGCACCCGGCTGGCCAGCCGCAGCATCTGGGACAGGGGCGTCAGCGTGTAGGCCCCGGCCTTTTCGAGGAAGACCCGCAACTCCTCCCGCATCGCCGCGGCGTCCAGAACGCGCGACACCGCCCGGATCTTCGACGCTTCGAAATCGCCGCGCCCCGGCCCCCAGACCACGCCCAGCACCTTGCGCGGCCCGAGCGGCACCTCGACGAAGGCGCCCAGCCAGCAGCCCCCCTCGGGCGCGCGGTAATCGAGCACCCGGTCGATCGGCTCCGGCGTCAACACGCCGATCAGCTCGCCCTCGTGGAAATGCTCGCCCATGCCGCCCCGATACATGCCTTTCCGTTAGCGATAACCTGCGGTAGAAGGCCGCCAAACCAGCACGTATTCCGATGGAAAGGAACCGACCAGATGAAATTCTTTGTGGATACCGCCGATGTGGACGCCATCCGCGAGCTGAACGATCTGGGCATGGTCGACGGGGTCACGACGAACCCCTCGCTGATCGCCAAGTCGGGCCGCGACATCAAGGAGGTGACCGCCGAGATCTGCGAGATGGTCGCTGGCCCCGTCTCGGCCGAGACCGTGGCGCTCGACGCCGAGGGCATGATCGCCGAGGGCCGGGAACTCGCCAAGATCGCCGAGAACATCACCATCAAGGTGCCGCTCACCTGGGACGGGCTCAAGGCCTGCAAGGTGCTCTCGGGCGAAGGCCGCATGGTCAACGTGACGCTCTGCTTCTCGGCCAACCAGGCGCTTCTGGCCGCCAAGGCCGGCGCGACCTTCATCTCGCCCTTCATCGGGCGGTTGGACGATCTCAACCTCGACGGGATGGAACTCATCGCCGAGATCCGCGAGATCTACGACAATTACGACTTCTCCACAGAGATACTCGCCGCCTCGATCCGCACGGCCAACCACATGAAACAGGCCGCCCTGATCGGCGCCGACGTGGCGACCGCGCCGCCCGCCGTGATCAAGGCGATGGCCAGCCACGTCCTGACCGACAAGGGGCTCGACGCCTTCCTCAAGGATTGGGAAAAAACGGGGCAGAAAATCCTGTAACTTTCGTGTAGGGTCACCGGAAAACCGAAAAAGACCATCGAAGAGGCACGACCGGTGAGCAGCGTTGAAGCCGACGACCTGGCAGACCTTGCCAATCACAACGACGACTGGCGGGACCGCGTTCTCAGCGATCCCGACCTGATCCTCGACGACCGCGACCTGATGCGGGCGCTCATCGCGGCCAACGACCGGCAGATGGGCGGCAACATCGTCGACATGCGCGGCATCGCCATGGAGCGCCTCGAGAACCGGCTCGACCGGCTCGAGGACACCCATCGCGCCGTGATCGCGGCCGCCTACGAGAACCTCGCGGGCACCAACCAGATCCACCGCGCGATCCTCGCGCTTCTCGACCAGGCCGAGTTCACCGGCTTTCTCAAGACGCTGGCCACAGATGTCGCAGCGACGCTGCGCGTCGACCGGGTGCGGCTCGTGCTGGAAAGCGCGGATGCCACCAGCACCAGCGCGCCCCATGTCCAGAAGCTCGAGGACGTGCTGACCGTGGTCGCGCCCGGTTTCGTCTCCGACTACGTCACCGGCGGCCGCGCCGTGCCGCATCGGCAGGTGACGCTCCGGCAGGTCGGCGACGGCAGCGAGGCGATCTTCGGCGCCGATGCCGCCTGGATCAAATCCGAGGCGCTGATGCAGCTCGACCTTGGAGAGGGTCGCCTGCCCGCGCTCCTGGTGATGGGCTCGGACGACCCGCACCAGTTCCGCCCGAGCCAGGGAACCGATCTGCTGACCTTCTTCGCGGGCGTGTTCGAACGGCAGATGAAACGCTGGCTGGGCTGACGCCATGAGCCTCGCGCTCAGCCCCGCAGCGCGCGACCTGATGCAACGCTGGCTGACCGACCTCGGCAGCCTCCGCGACGCGTCGGAGGCGACGCTCGACGCCTACGCCCGTGACCTGGCCGATTTCCTGGCCTTCCAGGCCGGGCACCTCGGCGACGCGCCCGGCCCCGCCGCCCTGCGGACCCTCGGCACCACGGACATGCGGGCCTGGATGGCGGCACAGCGCGGCCGCGGCGTCGGCCCCCGCTCGCTTGCCCGCCGCCTGTCGGCGGTCAAGGCGTTCTACCGCTGGTGGGCCGAGCGCGAGGGGTTCGACGCCACCCCCGTCCTGTCGATGCGCGCGCCGAAGCACACCCGCCGCCTGCCCCGCCCCCTCGGCGTCGAGGACGCCGCCCGGATGCTCGAGACCGTGGGCGCGCAGGATGCGCGCGACTGGGTCTCGGCGCGCGACGTGGCGGTCGTGACGCTGCTTTACGGGTGCGGCCTCAGGCGGGCCGAGGCGCTGTCGCTCGACGCGGGCGCGCTGCCGCTCGGCGACACGCTGCGCATCCGCGGCAAGGGCGGCAAGGAGCGCGAGGTGCCCGTCCTGCCCGCCGCCCGCGACGCGGTGGCGCGCTACGCGGCGCTCTGCCCCCATGACCTCGCGCCGGGCACGCCGCTCTTTCGCGGCATCCGCGGCGGGCCGCTGAACGGGCGGCTCGTGGCCAAGGTCATGGAACAGGCCCGGATGCAGCTCGGCCTGCCCGCCACCGCCACGCCGCACGCGCTGCGCCACAGCTTCGCCACCCACCTGCTGAACGCGGGCGGTGACCTGCGCGCGATCCAGGAACTGCTCGGACATGCCTCGCTCTCGACCACGCAGGCCTACACGGCGGTCGATGCCGCAAGGCTGCTCGAGGTCTATGCCGCGGCACACCCCAAGGCATAAGGTCACGAAACCGTCACGTCCCTGTTGCCTTTGACCGCGCAACCCGGCATCTGGGACAGATGACCAAACGGGCCTATTCCGTCCATCTCTTCACCGCGATCGGCGCATCGCTGGCCATGCTGGCGCTCCTTGAGGCGGCGCAGCAGAACTGGGCGATGATGACGATCTGGCTCACCGTGGCCTTCGTGGTCGACGGCATCGACGGACCGTTGGCCCGCCGCTACGCCGTGACCGAGAATGCGCCGAACATCGACGGTGTGCTGCTCGACCTGATCATCGACTTCCTCACCTACGTGATGATCCCGGCCTATGCGCTCTATGGCTCGGGGCTGCTGCCCGGCTGGTCGGGCTGGATCGTCGTCCTGTTGATCCCTTTCGCCTCGGCGCTCTACTTCGCCGATACGCGGATGAAGACCGCCGACAAGTCGTTCCGCGGCTTTCCCGGCTGCTGGAACATGGTCGTGCTGGCGCTGCTTGTCATCGTGCCGCCCTGGGAGGTGATCCTGGGCCTGGTCATCGCGCTCTGCGTCGCGCAGTTCCTGAACCTGAAATTCGTCCATCCCGTGCGCACCGCACGCTGGCGCTGGATCACCCTGCCGGTTGCGCTGGTCTGGACGGGGGCCATCGCCTGGGCGGCCTGGATCGACTTCGCCCATTTCCCGGCCCTGACGGCAGTGGTGACGGCGACCTCGGTCTACCTGCTGGTGGCGGGGATCGCACAGCAACTGCTTCCGGCGCGCGGTTAGATCAGCGGCGCGCCGCGCGCGTGGCGCGGGTGCGAATTTTCGTACGAAAATTCGCATGGCCCGACAGCCGCCTGCGCGGCCCGGCTCAGTCGCGGTCGCGGATCACCTTGGCGAACTGGTCGAAGATCGGCTCGGCCGCGGCCACGACCTGCCCGTCATACAGCACGTCCTGCCCGTCGCGGATCGGCGCCACCAGCCCGCCCGCCTCGCGCACCAGCAGGATGCCCGCCGCGATATCCCAGGAATTCAGCCCGCGCTCCCAATAGCCCTCGTAGCGGCCCGCCGCCACGTAAGCCAGGTCAAGCGACGCCGCCCCCCAGCGCCGCACGCCGGCACAGGCCGGCATCAGCCGCGCGAGATCCTGCAGCGTCGCCGGCAGATACTTGCCGCCTGCAAAGGGCACGCCGGTGGCAAAGACGCTCTCGATCATCCGGTTGCGCCCCGACACCCGAAGCCGCTTGCTGTCGTTCAGCCAGCAGCCCGCGCCCTTCTCGGCATAGAACATCTCGTCCTTGGCGGGGTCATAGACCACGCCCGACACGATCTCGCCCTTGTGCTCGAGCGCGATGGACACCGCCCAATGCGGCATCCCGTGCAGGAAGTTCGTGGTCCCGTCGAGCGGATCGACGATCCAGCGCCGCGTCGGGTCCTTGCCCTCGATCACGGTGCCTTCCTCGCCGAGGAAGCCGTAATTCGGCCGCGCCTCCATCAGCGCGTCGCGCAGGATCTCCTCGGCGGCGCGGTCGGCGCGGCTGACGAAATCGCCCGGCCCCTTGGACGAGACCTGAAGGTTCTCGACCTCGCGGAAATCCTTCACGAGGCTCCGGCCCGCCTTGCGCGCGGCCTTGAGCATGATGTTGAGGTTCGCGCTGCCCTGCATGTCGTCACTCCGTCCGGTCAAGCCGCGCGTATAGTGGCAGCACCCGCGAATGCCAAGCGGCTTGATCCGGCGTCGTCACGCCCCCCCGTGCCACTGCCCCCGCTCCTCCAGCACCCGCCGCAGGACCGACGGACGGTCGGTCAGGATGGCACTCACCCCCATGTCAAGAAGCCGCGCCATCGCGGGCGCGTCATCGACCGTCCAGACCTGCACGTCGATCCCCCGCCGCGCGGCCGCCCGGATGAACCGCGGGGTGACGACCGCGAGGCCCTTGTAGACCCGGGGCACCTGCACCACCGCGAACCCCGGCCGCCGCATCGGCAGGCCATGGCCCGCCAGCCACAGCGCCAACACCCCCGATTGCGCGGGCGACCAGCTCAGGCCCGGCCCCAGCAGGCCCCGCATCGCCGCCGTCCGCGCCGCCGCGAAGGACCCGACGCAGACCCGCCCCAGCGCATCCGCGCGGGTGATGACCTCGGCCAGCGGCCCTGCCACGCGGTCGCATTTCAGCTCGAAGGTGATGTTGAGCCGCGGAAAGGCCGCCAGCAGCTCCTCCGCCCGCGGGATCGCCGCGCCGCCATGGGTGCGGATGCGCGCGACATCGGCCCAGTCCAGATCGGCGATCCGCGCCGTCTGCCCCGTCATCCGCTCCAGCGTCGGATCGTGATGGATCACCGCCACCCCGTCGCGCGTCGCATGCACATCCGTTTCGACATGCGTATACCCAAGGCCGACGGCCCGCGCGAAGGCCTCCATCGTGTTCTCCTCGGCCTCCAGCGACCCGCCGCGATGCGCCACCGCCGTGGGCAAGGGATGGTCGAGGAACGGATGTCGCCCGGTCATGCGCGCTGCAGCTTCGGCGGCTCGGTGCGGCACAGCCGCAGCATCTGCGCCATGAAGGGCTTGCCCGTGTCATCGGCCCGCGTCGCCCCGTACAGCCGCCGCGTGATGCCGGTTTCGGTCAAGCGCCGCGTCACCAGCGACGGATGCTTGCCCGTGTCCCGCACCACCCAGTCGGGCAGCACGGCCACCCCGCGCCCCGAGGCGACCAGCAGCAGGATGACGGCGGACAGCTCCACCTGCCGGATCGACTTCGGCTCGACCCCCGCCGCAAACAGCAGTTGCGAGAACACATCCAGCCGCGACCGATCTACCGGGTAGGTGATCAGCGCCTGGTCGGCGAAATCCTCGGCCTCGATGAAGGGTTTGGCGGCCAGCGGATGATCCGCCGCGCAGACGAAGACCGGCTCGTAATCGAAAAGCGGCGTGAAATCCACGCCCGACAGGTTTTCCGGGTCCGAGGACACCACGAAATCCACCTCCTCGCGCAGAAGCGCGGGCAGCGCCTCGAACTGCAGGCCGGGGCGGATGTCGACGTCGATATCCGGCCATGACACCCGGAAGGCCTCCAGCACCGGCAGCAGCCAGTCGAAACAGGCATGGCACTCGATGGCGATATGCAGCCGCCCCGTGCGCCCCTTCCTGAGCGAGTCGAACTCGTCCTCCAGCGCCGCGATGCGCGGCAGAACCTCCTCGGCAAGGCGCAACAGCTTCATCCCCGCGGGCGACAGCTTCATCGGCTTGGAGCGCCGCACGAACAGCTCCAGCCCCGCCTGGTCCTCCAACCCCTTGATCTGGTGGGACAAGGCCGATTGCGTGATGTGCAGCCGGTCAGCCGCGCGCGCCAGCCCGCCCTCCTCGTGGATGGCCTTGATCGTGCGCAGGTGGCGAAACTCGAGATGCATGTGAAACTCATATTGATCTTGAGGATTATGAATTTGTCGCAAGCACCACTCTATGCGACACCCTGATGCGACAGATCAAGGATCAGAATCGCCATGACCGCGCCGCGCATCTCCTTCGAGTTCTTCCCGCCCAAGTCGCTCGAGGCCTCTTTCAAGCTCTGGGAAACGCTCGGCGTGCTCGCGCCCCTCGCGCCCGAATTCGTCTCGGTCACCTATGGCGCGGGCGGCACCACGCGGGCGCTGACCCATGACGCGGTCAAGACGATCCACGCCAATTACGGCGTCGAGGTCGCGGCCCACCTGACCTGCGTCGACGCCACCCGCGCCGAGACGCTGGAGATCGCCCACAGCTACGCCGAGGCCGGCGTGACCCAGATCGTCGCGCTGCGCGGCGACCCGCCCAAGGGTCAGGGACACTTCACGCCCCACCCCGAGGGCTTCGCCAATTCCATCGAGCTGATCGAGGCGCTGGCGCAAACCGGCAAGTTCCACCTGCGCGTCGGCGCCTACCCCGACCCGCACCCCGAGGCGCAGTCGATGCAGGACTGCGTCGACTTCCTGAAGCGCAAGATCGACGCGGGCGCCAACTCAGCCATCACCCAGTTCTTCTTCGAGGCAGACACCTTCTTCCGCTTCCGCGACGCCTGCGCCGCATCCGGCATCACCGCGCCGATCATTCCCGGCATCCTGCCGATCAATTCGTGGAAGGGCGTGCGCAAGTTCGCCGAGGCCTGCGGCACGATCATCCCCGCCTGGCTGGACGAGGCCTATGACAAGGCCGCCCGCGACGGGCGCGAGAAGCTTCTCTCGACCGCCCTTGCGACCGAGCTTTGCACCGACCTGATCGAGGGCGGGGTCGAGGACCTGCATTTCTACACGCTGAACTCCCCCGACCTCACCCGCGACGTCTGCGCCGCGCTCGGCGTGACGCCCAAGGTGGAACTCAGCGAAGTCGCCTGATCACATCAGGCACTTGACCCCATCAGCGTCCTTCAATTGACTAATGGGTGGCCCTGCGGCAATGCAGGGCCTTCCTTCTTTTCATGGGAGTCCGAGATGATCTCGCCTGTCCTGCCCAGCTACAACCGGTCGAAACTGTCCTTCGTCAAAGGCGAAGGCGCGTGGATGATCGAGGCTGACGGGCGACGCTTTCTCGACTTCGCCTCCGGCATCGCGGTGATGTCGCTCGGCCACGGCCACCCCGCGCTGGTGAAGGCCCTGACCGACCAGGCGAACACGCTCTGGCACACCTCCAACCTCTACACCGTTCCCCAGCAGGAGGCGCTGGCCGAACGGCTGGTCGAGCACAGCTTCGCCGACACCGTCTTCTTCTGCAATTCGGGGACCGAGGCGACGGAACTCGCCGTCAAGATGGCGCGCAAATACTGGGCCGACAGCGACACGCCCGAGCGGACCACGATCCTCACCTTCGAGGGGGCCTTTCACGGGCGCTCCATCGCCGCGATCTCGGCGGCGGGCTCCGAGAAACTGACCAAGGGCTTCGGCCCGCTTCTACCGGGGTTCAGGCAACTGCCCTTCGGCGACCATGACGCGCTGCGCGCGGCGGCCGCCGAGCCTGACGTGGGCGCGATCATGGTCGAGCCGATCCAGGGCGAAAGCGGCATCCGCCCGCTGCCCGACCAATGCCTCAAGGGCCTGCGCGACCTCTGCGACGAGCACGGGCTCCTGCTGATCCTCGACGAGATCCAGTGCGGCGTCGGCCGCACGGGCCGCCTTTTCGCGCATGAATGGGCGGGCATCGCGCCCGACATCATGATGGTCGCCAAGGGCATCGGCGGCGGCTATCCCATCGGCGCGCTGCTGGCGACGGAGAACGCCGCGCGCGGCATGACGGCGGGAACCCACGGCTCCACCTATGGCGGCAACCCGCTGGGCTGCGCCGTGGGGGCCGCGGTGATGGACGAGATCACGAAGCCCGGCTTCCTCGACGATGTGAACGCCAAGGCGGGCTTCCTGCGCCAGCGTCTCGAGGGGCTGGTCGCAGCCCACCCCGACATCTTCGAGGGCGTCCGCGGCGCGGGCCTGATGCTGGGCCTCAAGTGCAAGCCGACCAACACCGACGTGGTGGCCGCGGGCTATGACGCCCATATCCTGACCGTCCCCGCGGGCGACAACGTGGTCCGCGTCCTGCCCGCCCTCACCATCACCGAGGAGGAGATCGCCGAGGGCGTGTCGCGTCTCGACGCCGCCGCCACGGCGCTCGGCCGAAAGATCGCCGCCGCCTGATCCCTTCATCTTCCCCCAAATACGGCGGGGGGTCCGGGGGGCTGGCCCCCCGCGCTCCTCCGCCAGCCAAGGGCGACACGCCATGACCCATTTCCTCGACATCAACAAGACAGACCCCGCCGCCCTGAGGTCCATGATCGACCAGGCCGCCGCGATGAAGGCCGCCCGCGCAGGTCGCCCCAAGGGCACCCCCGATGACGAGCAGCCGCTCGCAGGCCGCATGGTCGCGCTGATCTTCGAGAAGCCGTCCACCCGCACCCGCGTCAGCTTCGACATGGGCGTGCGCCAGATGGGCGGGCAGACCATGGTCCTGTCCGGCTCCGAAATGCAGCTCGGCCATGGCGAGACCATCGCCGACACCGCCCGCGTGCTCTCGCGCTACGTCGACCTCATCATGCTGCGCACCTTCGAGGAGGACGTGCTGCTCGAAATGGCCGAGCATGCCTCCGTCCCCGTGATCAACGGTCTGACCAACCGCACCCACCCCTGTCAGATCATGGCCGATATCCTCACCTTCGAGGAACACCGCGGCCCCATCGCGGGCAAGAAGGTGACCTGGTGCGGCGACGGCAACAACGTCTTCGCCAGCTTCGCCCATGCCGCCGGGCAGTTCGGCTTCGACCTCACCTTCTCCGGCCCGCCGACGCTCGACCCCGAGCGCGTCTTCCTCGAAGAGGCCCGCGCCAAGGGTTCCACCGTCACCATCGAACGCGACCCCGCAAAGGCGGTCGAGGGCGCCGACCTCGTCGTCACCGACACCTGGGTCTCGATGCATGACAGCCAATCGACGCGCGAACGCCGCCACAACCAGCTGCGCCCCTACCAGGTGAACGAGGCGCTGATGACACACGCCAAGCCCGACGCGCTCTTCATGCATTGCCTGCCCGCGCACCGGAACGAAGAGGTGACGGATGCCGTCATGGACGGCCCGCAATCGGTGATCTTCGACGAGGCCGAGAACCGGCTGCACGCGCAAAAGGCGATCCTGCGCCACTGCCTCGGGGTGTGATGCCGTCCCGATGCGGTGCCTTGCGCTGATCCTTGCGCTTCTGTCGGCCCTGCCTGCCGCCGCCGATCCGCTGGCGCTTGAGGTCCAGCGCCCCTTCGGCACGCTTCACGGCACGCTCGAGCGGCCCGAGGGTCCGGTGCGGGCGGCGGCGCTGATCCTGCCCGGCTCGGGCCCGACCGACCGCAACGGCAATTCCCACCTCGGCCTCGCCAGCGACGCCTACCGCCTGCTGGCCGAGGGGCTGGCGGCCCAAGGCATCGCCGCGCTGCGCATCGACAAACGCGGCATCGGCGCAAGCGAGGGCGATCCGAACGCCGTCAGCCTCGCGGCCTACCGCGAGGACACCGCCGCCTGGGTCGCGCTGCTGCGGGCCGAGACGGGCACACCCTGCGTCTGGCTCATCGGCCATTCCGAGGGCGCGATCCTCGCCGCCGACGCCGCCGCCCTGCCCGACATCTGCGGCCTCGTGCTGCTGGCCGGGCCGGGCCGTCCGCTCGGCGCGCTCATGCGCGACCAGATCGCCGCCCAACCGGCGCTTCGCCCATACCTTCCCGCCTTCGACACGGCCCTGGCCCAGCTGATCGAGACGGGCACCGCCGAAACCGCTGCGCTGCCGCCGGGCCTTGCCGCGATCTTCGGCCCGGCCACGCGCGCCTACCTGCGCGAACTGGTGACGACCGACCCCGCCGCACAGCTGGCCGCGACCGACCTGCCGGTCCTGATGATCCATGGCGACGCCGACCTGCAGGTCCCCCCGTCCGAGGCCGCCCCGCTTGCCACGGCCCGCCCCGACGCGACGCTGGTGACGCTCTCGGGCATGACCCACATGCTGAAACGGGCGATCCCGTTGGACGAGGCCGCAAGCCTAGAGACCTATGTCAACGCCAGCCTTGCCACCTATGCCGACCCCGCCCTGCCGCTCCATGACGGGCTGATCCCCGCAATCGCGGCCTTCCTCGCAGCCCCGCCATGACCGGCCCCGTGACACCACAAGGCGCGCTGCCGCCCGCGGCCCTTCCCGACGGGCCGAGGGACACACCCGGCGCGGCCATCGGTTTCATGATCGCCGCCACCGCGCTGATCGCTGGCACGACGCTCCTGGCCAAGGCGCTCGGCACCGAGACGCTGGGGCCCGCCCTGCACCCGCTCCAGGTCAGCTTCGGCCGGTTCCTTTTCGCGTGGCTCGTCATCGCCGCCACCACCGCGGCGCTGAGGCCCCGCCTCACCCGCCCCGACCTCAAGACCCACACCGCCCGCACGCTCTGCGGCTGGTCCGGCGTCACGCTGATGTTCGCCGCCGCCGCCGCGATCCCGCTGGCCGATGCCACCGCCATCAGCTTCCTCAACCCGATCTTCGGCATGATCCTCGCCATCCCGCTGCTGGGCGAACGGGTGGGCAAATGGCGCTGGCTGGCCGCAGCCATCGCCTTTGGCGGCGCGCTCATCCTGATCCGTCCGGGCCGCGAAGGCATCCACACCGGCGCGCTGCTGGCGCTTGGCGCGGCGCTGGCCCTCGGGCTCGAGCTGATCTTCATCAAGCGCCTCTCGGGCCGCGAGCGCCCGCTTCAGATCCTGCTCGTCAACAACACCATCGGCCTTTGCATCGCCGCCTTCGCCGTGCTCTGGGTCTGGCAGCCGCCCACGCCCCAGCAATGGGCGGGCATGGCCGCCATCGGCACCGTCATGGCCGCCGCGCAATTCTGCTTCGTCTCGGCCATGGCGCGGGCCGAGGCGAGTTTCGTCACCCCCTTCTCCTATCTCACGCTGGTCTTCGCGGCCCTCTACGACGCGGCGCTCTTCGGCGTGCTGCCCACCCCCCTCAGCGGGATCGGGGCAGCCACCATCATCGCCGGGGCCGCGCTGCTGGCGTGGCGCGAACGGGTCAACCGCCGCCGCCCGTAGCCACGGCGAAGACGGCATCCGCCGCCGCGCCCGGCACCGTGGGATGCGCGGCCAGCCGCGCGGCGACCTCGGGCGGATCGGCCGAGGCCGGGATCGGGGCGAGGCCCGCGACACGCGCAAGCAGAAGCGACGGCCATCTCATGCCCCGAGGCTCGCAGACCGCCCCGGGGTGCAACACCCCGTGCGCGACTTGCCACTGCCTGCCCAGCGCATAGAATGGGGCTTCAAATTCCGGCCCGGACCGGCCATATGAGTGGGCTTGGAACGGGTCGTGCGCCATGCGGCCCCAAATTCAGGAGACGGGCATGTCCTGGACCGACGAACGCGTCGAGCTGTTGAAGAAGATGTGGGGCGAGGGCCAATCGGCCAGCCAGATCGCCAAGGAGCTTGGCGGCGTCACCCGCAACGCGGTGATCGGCAAGGTGCATCGCCTCGGCCTGTCGAACCGTGCGGGCAGCGCCCCGACCGCCGCGGCCAAGCCCGCCCCCGCCGCCAAGGAGGCCGAGGCCAAGCCTGCCGAGAAGCCCCGCAAGGAAGAGGCCAAGGCCGCCCCCGCCGAGCCCGAGCAGCCCGCCGCCGTCTCCGAGCCCGAGCCTGCACCGCGTCCGACCAATGTCACGCCGCTCCGCCGCCCCATCGTGCCCGCGGGCCAGCCCCTTCCGCCGCAGCCTTCCGCCAACGAGATCAGCCCCGAGGCGCTCGCCAAGGTGCAGGAGGTCGAGAAGACCGCCAAGCGCATCAGCCTGATGGAGCTGACCGAGCGCACCTGCAAATGGCCGATCGGCGATCCGGCCACGGATGATTTCTACTTCTGTGGGCTGCCCGTGCAGCAGGGCAAACCCTATTGCGAGGCGCATGTCGGCGTCGCCTTCCAGCCCATGAGCAGCCGCCGCGACCGTCGTCGCTGAGGCCCGCACCCCGCCACGGGAAAAGCCCCGGCCGGATGGACCGGGGCTTTTGCTTGTCCGGGCCCCGCTCACCCCAACGGAATGAGCGGCACCCCCATCAACGCCTGCACGAACAGCCCCAGCGTCAGCGCGGCATGGGCCGCCGCCCCGATCCGCACGAACCGCACCGCCGAGGCCGCGCCGCGCCGGTCCAGCCAAAGCCCCAGCAGCGGCAGCGCCTGCATCGCATGGAGCGCCGCGAAATGCGCCGGGCGCAGATCGCCCGTCACCCCCGACCAGCCCATCAAGGGCAGCACTGGCGCGCCTTCGGGATGGACGCCCACGAAAGGCCCGCCCGTGCCGCTCAGGTAGCCCGCGACGATGAAGGTCAGCACGAAACTGGCCATGAAGCCCAGCCAGACCCCTTCCCGCAGGCCCGGCCCCATCGCCGCGGCAGCGTCGCGCCGCACGACCACGCCCATCACGGCCACGCCCGCGATCAGGGTCACCGCGCCTGCGCCCATCAGCAGATACATCGCCTCGTGAAACGGGGTCGACAGGTTGAAATGCGACGCCTCGGCCCGCGCCGCCTGGTGGATCATGTAGGCCATTTCCGACAGGAAGGCCGCCGCCATCGCCCATCCCGTGACGCGCAGCGTCCAGCCCTCGCGCCAGCCCGGCGACAGCCGCGCCTCGACCAGCGCCATGGTCCAGAACAGGACCACGAAACTCAGCGCGAATTTCAGCGGCTTCAGCCAGACCGGCACACCCGCGATCAGCCGCGCATCGACCATGGCCCAGCCGACCGTCAGGGCCAGCAGAACCGCCGAGACCACGGTCAGGACATGAAAGGGCGACGGCGCCCCGGCACCCTGCGCGGGCGGGTTTGCATCAAGCAGCGACATGGGTGGCTCCTTTCAGGGCAAGGGTCTGCGTCTGCGTCGGGATCAGGCGGGCCCGCAGCCCCCCCTCGGTCAGGGCGGCGATCAGGAAGCCCAGCGGCCCCAGCATGAAGATCGAGATCAGGATCGGGGCCTGCACCACGCGCCCCACGCCCGCCCGGTCCATCCGCGCCGCCATCACCGCGCCCACGAAGAGGTCAAAGGCCAGGTAATGCACCCAGCCCGCCAGAAGCGCCCAGTCATCCGACAACAGCACCGCGACCGAGGCGAGGCTGTCGAAGCCGCCGCCGGTGCCGGAGAACCGGCTCAGGACCAGCAGCGCATAGACCAGCGACAGCCCCGCCGGGACAATCCAGAGCGGCACCGCGTTCAGCCAGCCGAAGCGGCGCGGGCCAAGCACAAGCAGCGCCCAACCCAGCCCCGCCGCCGCCCCGGCCAGCGAGAAGATGTCTTCGGGAGTCATCGTTATATCTCCACTGTAAATTTCCACTGGTAATTCATGTGCGCAGTTCCCTTGCAAAGTCCAGCAGAAAAATTTACATTGGAAATATGAAAGGCCGAAGCCATTGACCAAAAAGCGGAAAACCTACCATCACGGTGATCTGAAACCGGCGCTTATCGCGGCCGGGCTGGAGCTGCTCGAGGAAACCGGGCTCGAGGCGCTGTCGCTCCGCGCCATCGCGGCCCGCGTGGGCGTCAGCCACACCGCGCCGAAGAATCACTTCGACGGGCTGCGCGGCCTTCTGACCGCAATCGCCGCCGAAGGCTTTCGCCGCCACGCCGCCGAGATGCGCCGCGGGGTCGAGGGCGAACCGCCCGGCACCGCGCGCCTGCACGCGGCCTGCGACGGCTACCTGCGCTTCGCGCTGGCCCATCCCGAGCTGTTCCGCCTGATGTTCTCCAAGGCGCTCTGCAACCACGACGACCCCGAGCTTCAGGCCGCGTCATGGGCCAGCTACGAGGTTCTGCGCGGCATCGCCTCCGGTCTCGACTGGGACAAGGCCGACGCCCCCGGCGCGCCGTGGCGCACCGAGTGGATGCTCTGGAGCATGGTGCATGGCTACGCCATGTTGCTGATCGAGGGGCAGATCGCCCGCGCCGAGGACGGCGGGCCGCCCTTCGCGGCCTCCAACCTCATGCCGGGGTTCGGCTACCGCGAGGGCGGGACCGCGACGGACCCGCTCAGATCATCATCCGACGCGGGTCCGCGATCAGCCCCGCGTAGGCCGTCATGAACCGCGCCGCATCCGCGCCGTTGATGACCCGGTGGTCATAGGACAGGTCCAGCGGCACCATCGGCACGGGGCGGGCCACGTCGCCCTCCCAGACCGTCACGGTCTCGGTCCGCGTGATGCCGAGGATCGCCACCTCGGGCGGGTTCACGATGGGGGTGAAGGCCGTGCCGCCGATGCCGCCCAGGTTGGTGATCGTCATCGAGGCGCCGCCCATCTCGTCCGGTCCGATCTTGCGCGCCTGCGCCCGCGCGGCAAGGTCCGCGATCTCCGCCGCGATGGCCCATAGCCCCTTGCGGTCCGCGTTGCGGATCACCGGCACCATCAGCCCATGCGCGGTGTCCACCGCGATGCCGACATGCACGTACTCCTTCAGGATCAGCCGCGTCCCATCCGCCGAAAGCGAGGCGTTGAAACGCGGAAAGGCGCGCAAACAGCGCGCCAATGCGGCGACGTGAAAGGCCAGCGCCGTCAGCTTCACGCCGCGCGCGGCGGCCTCGTCCTTCCACGCCTTGCGCAACGCCTCGATGCCCGAGACATCGGCGCGGTCGTGATGCGTCACCGCCGGGATCAGCGCCTGCGCCGCGGCAAGGTTGCGCGCGGCCACCTGCGCGAAGCGGCTCATCGGTTCCTCGGTCACCGGGCCATGGGCGGCGTGATCCACCGCCCAATAGGAGGTGTCGCCGGTCGGGGCCGCCGCCCCGCCGCTCTCCAGGTCCTCGGGCCCGATCGTCCGGCGGCCCAGCTT
This sequence comes from Roseicyclus amphidinii, assembly GCF_030163755.1. Taxonomy (GTDB): domain Bacteria; phylum Pseudomonadota; class Alphaproteobacteria; order Rhodobacterales; family Rhodobacteraceae; genus Roseicyclus; species Roseicyclus amphidinii. The sequence continues at coordinate 34,320 of NZ_JASJOE010000004.1, read as the reverse complement.
CTTCGCTTGCGCCTCCAGGTCCACGCCCTTTTCCAGCGCCAGCTTCCGGGTCGAGGGGCTTGCCGTGATCTCGCTCATCGCCCTGCCCTCACCAATCCGCCGAGATGTATTGCGTTTCCATGAACTCCAGCATCCCCTCGTGCCCGCCTTCGCGGCCAAGGCCCGATTGCTTGGTCCCGCCGAACGGCGCGGCGGGGTCGCTGACCAAACCGCGGTTCAGGCCCACCATCCCGTAATCCAGCCGCTCGCAGACCTGCATCGCGCGCTTGAAATCGGCGCTGAAGACATAGGCCACCAGCCCGTATTCCGTGTCGTTCGCCCGCCGGATGGCATCCTCTTCATCGGAAAAGGTCTGGATCGCGGCCACCGGGCCGAAGATCTCGTCATGCACGCACTCCGCCGTTTCCGGCACGTTCGAGATGACGGTGGGCGGGTAGAAGAACCCCTTGCCGTTCGGCACCACGCCGCCACATTCCAGCTTGGCCCCCTTGGCCAGCGCGTCCGCGACGAACTCGGCCACCTTGTCGCGCGTCTGCGCGTTCACCAGCGGGCCGACATCGACCGACGGGTCGGTCCCATCGCCGACCTTCAGCGCGCTCATCCGTTCCGACAGCCGCGCGGTAAATTTCTCCGCGATGCTCTCATGCACGTAGATCCGGTTCGCCGCCGTGCAGGCCTCGCCAAGGTTGCGCATCTTGGCCAGCATGGTGCCGTCGATGGCCGTGTCCATGTCGGCATCCTTCAGCACCAGCACGGGCGCGTTCCCGCCCAGCTCCATCGCCGGTTTCAGCACCTGGTCGGCGGCGGATTTCAGCAGCTTGCGCCCCACCCCGGTGGAGCCGGTGAAACTCACCACCCGCACCCGCGGGTCATGCAGCATGTGATCGACCAGCGCCCCCGTCCGCTTCGACGGCAGCACGTTGACCAACCCCTTCGGCACCCCCGCCTCTTCCAGAAGCGGCATCAGCGCCAGCATGGTCAAGGGCGTCTCCGACGCCGGCTTGATGATGACGCCACAGCCCGCCGCCAGCGCCGGCGCGATCTTCCGCGTGCCCATGGCCGCGGGGTAATTCCACGGTGTGACCAGCACGGCCAGCCCCGCGGGCTTGTGCTGCACGACGATCCGCGCGCCGCTTGCGGGCGCTCGCGTGATCAGCCCGTCGGCGCGCACGGCTTCTTCCGCGAACCAGCGGAAGAACTCGGCGGCATAGGTCGCCTCGCCCTTGGCATCCGTGCCCGCCTTGCCGTTCTCCAGCGTGATCAGATGCGCGAAATGATCGAGCCGCGCGGTCATCAGCTCCCAGGCCTTCCGCAGCACCTCGGACCGGTCCCGCGGCGTGCGCGCGGCCCAGTCGGCCATCGCGCGTTCCGCCGCGTCCAGCGCCGCATCGGCATGCGCAATCTCCGCCGAGGCGACCGAGGCCAAGACCTCTTCCGTCGCCGGGTTGATGACGTCGAACCGCTCCTCGGTCGTCACCCAGTCGCCGTCGATATAAAGATCGGTGTAGTCCATCCCTCGGACCCCCTTGTCAGAGCAGGTGGCGGAGCGGCTGCTCCACCCGTCCCGCGAATTCGGAAAGAAGCCGGATCGCCTCTGGGCCGTCCAACTGGCCCGCGGCGCATTCCAGCGTGATCGACAGGCCGTCCCCCTCGGCGGTGACGGTCAGCACCGGCACGTCCTCGGCACCCATCTCGACACTGGCCAGCCGAGTGCCGCGCAGGTCGCGGACCAGCAGATCGGGCGCGTCTTCGCTGGGTGTCACCCCCGACAGTGCGCGGCCCTGCGGCACGTCAAAGACAGTCACGGCACCGAACCGTTCCACGGCAACCACGACCGCGCCGTCCCGCCCAAGGCTTGCCCCCGCAAGCCCGGCCAGCACCGCGTCGCGGGTCAGCCCCTGCGCCTCGGCCCAGTCGGCGAAGCCCGCGACGCCGTCCTCGGCGGCCCGTGCCGTCAACCGCCGCGCGGCGGCAGCCACGGCCGGGGCGACCGATGCGCCGCGCTCCGGCATCGCGCGCAGAACCTCGAGGTCCGCGACATGGAACGGCTGCGGATGCCCCGCCTCGGCCAATCGGCCAAGGTCCAGCCCCTGCTCCAGCGCCAGCCGCCGCGCCTTGGGCGAGGCAAGGATACGCCCGCCCGCCGCCACCGGCGCGGCTGGCTTCGGCGCAGTGGGCTGCGCGGGCGCAGGCTCCGCCTGTCCCTGAGCCTCGGCCGCTGCGGGCTTCGCCGCACCGTCCTTCACCGACCGCGCGACCGGCGCATCCGGCTTGGCGTCCGAGATGATAGCGACCGGCTGGCCCACCGGCACCTCTTCGCCCGCCTCGGCAAGCGTCGCGGCCAGCCAGCCCTTGCGGCCGGCCTCCACCTCCATCGTGCTCTTGTCGGTCTCGACCTCGAAGAGCACATCCTCGACCGCCACCTCGTCGCCCGGCGCTTTCAGCCAGGTGACCAGCAGCCCGCTGTCCTGTGCCATGCCCAGCTGCGGCATGGTCACACGATGCCCCTCGGGCAGGTCGCCCGCGCCGCTCGCGGCAGGCGCAGGCGCAGGTTCCGCCGCCTCGGGCGCGTCGTCATCCTCGGCACTGTCGGATATCCGCGCGATCACCTGCCCCACCGGCACGTCATCGCCCTCGGCGGCACTCACGCCGGTCAGGAAACCGTCGGCCTGCGCCTCGACCTCCATCGTGGCCTTGTCAGTCTCCACCTCGAACAGCGCATCGCCCTTCGACACGGCATCGCCGGGCGATTTGAGCCAGGACACGATCTTGCCTGCGTCCTGCGCCATGCCGAGCTGGGGCATGGTCACGTCATGCGGCATGGATAAGCTCCCCCGCGCAGAGCTTGCGGGCGTTCTCGACCACGCCCTCGGGCGTCGGCACGGTCAGGTCCTCGAGCGCCGGGCTGAACGGCACCGGCACGTCCATCGCTCCCATCCGCAAGACGGGTGCATCGAGGTGATAGAACGCCTTTTCATTGAGACGCGAGGCGATCTCGGCGGTCACCCCGTAGCTTTGGTGCCCCTCGTCGATGACGATGGCGCGGCTCGTCTTTTTCACGCTGTCCAGAAGCGTCTTCTCGTCCAGCGGCACGATCGTCCGCGGGTCGATCACCTCGGCCTCGATGCCTTCTTGTGCAAGAAGCTCCGCCGCCTTTTCGGCCACCTGCACCATCGAGGAGGTGGCGATCAGCGTGATATCGCGCCCCTCGCGCTTCACGTTGGCCTCGCCGAAGGGGATCAGGTATTCCTCTTCCGGGACCGGGGCCTTGTCCTGGTACATCAGCTTGTCTTCGAAGATCACGACCGGGTTGTTGTCCCGGATCGCCGTCTTCATCAGCCCCTTCGCCTCGTAGGCCGAGGAGGGCAGCGCCACCTTCAGCCCCGGAATATGCGCCACCAGCGCCTGCAGCGATTGCGAGTGCTGCGCCGCCGAGCGCCGCGTCGCGCCAAGGTTGGTGCGCAGCACCATCGGCACGGTCAGTTTGCCGCCCGACATGTAATGCTGCTTGGCCGCCTGGTTGCAGAGCTGGTCCATCACCAGGTAGATGAAATCGCCGAACATCAGGTCGACGACGGGCCGCGCTCCGGTCATCGCGGCACCCACGGCAAGACCGACGAACCCCGGCTCGGAAATCGGCGTGTCGATCACGCGATCGGTGCCGAATTCTTCTACAAGACCGGACAGCACCTTGAACGGCGTGCCCGCCTCGGCCACGTCCTCGCCCAGGATGAAGACCGTGGGGTCGCGCCGCATTTCCTCGGCAAGCGCCTCGTTCACGGCCTGGGACAGGGTGATCTCTCTCATCGTCGCTCCTCCTCAGTCCGCGAAGACATGCATGTCGACCTCGTGGGCCGGCGGGTATGGGGCCTTCTCGGCATAGGCCACGGCCTCGGTCGCATCCTTCTCGATCTCGGCGTTCATCGCCTCGATCTCCTCCTCGGTCGCGATCCCCTGCTCGACGAGGAAGGCCCGGAACCGGATGATCGGGTCGCGGTTGTCTTTCCAGTCGGTCTCTTCCTCCTTCGAGCGGTAATAGGCGCGGTTGATGTCGCCCACGTGGTGCCCGTGGTAGCGGTAGGTCATCAGCTCCATGAAGAACGGGCCCTCACCCTTCCGCGCCCGCGCCACCAGCTTTTGCGTCAGCTCGTTCACGGCCAGCACGTCCTGCCCGTCGACCTGGTGGGCCTCGATGCCGAAGGCCTCGGCCCGCGCCATGATCGAGCCCGCCGCGATCTCTTCGGTCTTGGTGTATTCCGAATAGCCATTGTTCTCGCAGGCGTAGATCACCGGCAGGTTCCACAGCGCTGCCATGTTCATGACCTCGTACCACAGCCCCTGCGCCGTCGCCCCGTCGCCGAAGAAACAGACGGTGACGTCATCCTTGCCCTGCAGCTTCGCGCGCAAGGCAGACCCCGTGGCGATCCCCATCGAGCCGCCGACGATGGCGTTCGCCCCAAGGTTCCCGTGGCTCTGGTCGGCGATATGCATCGACCCGCCCTTGCCCCGGCAATAGCCCTCGGCCTTGCCCAGAAGCTCGCAGAACATCTCCTTGAACTCGGCGCCCTTGGCCACGCAATGCCCGTGCCCGCGGTGGGTCGAGGTGATGCGGTCGTCATCCGTCAGCGCCTCGCAGATGCCGACGGCGACGGCTTCCTCGCCGGAATACATATGCGTCAGCCCCGGCATCTTGGCCGAAAGGTAGAGCTGATTGGCGTTGTCCTCGAAGGTGCGGATGCGCACCATCTGGCGATACATCCGCAGGTAGTCTTCGGTGTTGGTCTTGGCTTTGGCCATGTCGGTGTCCCTTGTGCGGCGATGCCGGGCCGAAGCCCGGCCCGCGTCGCGTCAATAACGGTTGGCGATGGGCAGCTCTTCCGCCGGGAAAAGGCTGATGACCTCGCAGCCGGTCTCGGTCACGACCACCTCTTCCTCGATCCGCGCCGCCGAATAGCCGTCGGCCGCCGGGCAGTAGGTCTCCAAGGCGAAGACCATCCCCGTCTGGATCTCCATCGGGTGATCGAGGCTGACCGCCCGAGAGATGATCGGCCGCTCATGCAGCGCCAGCCCCAGCCCGTGCCCGAACTGCAACCCGAATGCCGCGTCCTCGTTCGGAAAGCCGAGCGACTCAGCCGTCGGCCAGACCTCGGCCACCTTGTCGGTGGTGACACCGGGCTTGATCATGGCGATCGAGGCGTCGATCCACTCCCGCGCCTTGACGTAAGCGTCATTCTGCGCGGGCGTCGCGCGGCCCACGTTGAACGTGCGGTAGTAACAGGTGCGATAGCCCTGATAGGACTGCAGGATGTCGAAGAAGCACTGGTCGCCGGGCCGGATCAGCCGGTCGGTGAAGTTGTGCGGATGCGGGTTGCAGCGCTCGCCGGAAATGGCGTTGATCGCCTCGACGTCATCCGACCCCATCTCGTAGAGCAGCTTGTTCGAGAGCGCCACGATGTCGTTCTCGCGCACGCCCGGCTTCAGCTCCTCGTAGATCATGTGGTAGACGCCATCGACCATGGAGGCCGCCTGCGTCAGCAGCTGGATCTCGTCCCAGTTCTTGATCTCGCGCGCGCCCAGCATGATCTGCTGGCCATCCACGACCTTGATCCCTTCCTCCTGCAGCGCGTGGAACATCGCGGTTTCCGCGTAATCCACGCCCACCGGCATGTCGGCCATGCCCGCGTCCTTGATCAGCTGCGCGATCATCTTGGCGTATTTCTTCATCAGCCCGAACTCGGGCGGGATGGTGCCGCGCATGCCGACGACGCCGGCAAGGCAATGATCCGGCTCCAGCCAGTCGGAATAGCGCTGGTGATGCACCGCGGCCGAGCCGAAATCCCAGACGTAGGGAGAGTCGTCGCCCGTCAGTAGGCAGAAGCGGCACATCTTGTCCCGCTCCCATTCGCCGATCTTCGTGGCCGAGACGTAGCGGATGTTGTTCACGTCGAACAGCAGCAGCGACCCCGCGTTCGACGCCTGTAGCGCCTGCCGCGTGCGGGCAAGGCGGTAGCGGCGCAGCCGGTCATGGTCGACGCGGCGCTCGAAATCGACGGAACTGTGCCCCCAGGCCGGAAGGCGGTCGCGCCACTCCCAGTTGGGCTCGAGGTCCTGCGGGGTCAGCATGTTGGGCATCAGGGCACGGGTCATCGGGAAAACCTCCGGTAGGGCGGCACCTGCGGCCGCCTTGCGTTGACGAAAAGGGGGGAGCGGTGGGCAGGATTGCCCACCCTACGGGCGTGCGCCGGTCACTTCGTGACCCAGCCACCGTCGATCGAGATCATCTGCCCGGTCATGTAGTCGCTGTCGTTCGACGCGAGGAAGGACGCCGTCCCGGTGATGTCCTCGGGATAGGAGACGCGCTTGATGACAAGGTTGTTCTCGACGATGTCGTCATACGCCTGCCCCTCGCGCTCCTTGAAGCCGATCTCGACAAGGTCCTTGTCCAGCTGCTCCCACAAGGGCGTGACCACGACGCCCGGCGCATAGCCGTTGACGGTGATGTTGTGCTCGGCCAGCCCCAGCGCGCCGCATTCGGTCAGCGCAAGACAGCCGTATTTCGAGGTGCAATAAACCGTCACGTCCACCAACGGCTTGCGGCTGGCGATGGACCCCACGTTGATCAGCTTGTAGGGCCGTTCCTGCGGGCCCTGCGCGATCATCTGGCGCGCGGTCTCCTGCATGCCCAGCCACATGGCCTTGGTGTTGACGTTCATGATCATGTCCCAGTTGTCTTCATCGATATCCATGAAGAACCGGGGCTTGTTCAGGCCCGCGTTGAACAGACCCACGTTGATCGACCCGAACGCCTCGACCGTGGCGGCGACGGCGGCGGCATTGTCGGCGCGCTTGGTCACATCCATCCGAACGGCAATCGCGCGGCCGTTGCCGGCGGCGTTGATGCGGTCGGCCACCTCCTGCGCCGCGCCCTCGTCGAGGTCGCCGAGCGTCACGTTCGCGCCCTGGGCTGCAAAGGCCTCGGCATTGGCGGCCCCCATGCCGCGGGCGGCACCGGTGATCAGGATGTTTTTCCCTTTGAGGCGTTCGGGGTCCATGTGTTCCTCCCTAATGAACTGGATCTGACAGGATTTTCTCGGCACCGGCCTGCACGCGGGCGAGTGCGGCGCGCGGGGTGACAAGGCCGCGCAGCATGTCGTGCAGCTCGGTTCCGCACAGCTCGATCACGTCCGAGATCTGCGGGATCGGCGGGCGCGGCCAGAATTGCAGCTCGTCGCGCCAGGACATCTGGTCCACCGTCTCGAAGATCGGCGACAGGCGGCGCACCTCGGGGTCGGCCCCGACCGAATAGCGCGGCGCGGTGCGGCTGCCGTTCTGCACGTAGAGCTTCTGCGCCGCGGGCGAGGTGAAGGCGATCAGCGCCTCGGCGGCATCCGCCACCCGCTCGGGCGCAAGGTTCGCCGGAATGCACAGCGCATAGCCCCCCACGGGCGCGATCGGCACGCCCTCGGGTCCGTGCGGATGCGGCAGGTAGCCGGTGTTGCCATGGGCGGGGCAACTCGCGTCCAGCTCGAAATACGGCGCCAGCAGAGTGTAGCCATAGGCCATCGCCACCTTGCCCGCCGCATAGGGGCGCACCCGCTCGTACCAGGACATCGACAGGATGTCGGGCGGCGAATACTCCAGAAGCTCCATCAGGTATTCCGCCGCCTCCAGCGCGCGCGGCGTGTCCAGCGTGGGCACCTGCCGTCCGCCCAGGTGATCTGCGTCGTAGCCGCCCGCCACCTCGGGTAGCTCGATGATCGGCTGGCCGAAGGCCGCGCAGGTCATCATGAAGGTATGGCCCAGCGCCGTGCCCCGCGCCGCGTTCCACGCCACCCCGTAGCGCCCGCTGCGCGGGTCGTGGAAATGGCGCGCGGCGGCGATCACCTGCGCATGGGTCGCGGGCGGCTCCAGCCCCTCCCGCGCGAACCAGTCGCGGCGGTAGAACATCAGCTCGGGCGTGGTCTGGCTCGGCACGCCGTAGGGCACGCCCTCCCAATGGGTCGCGCGCCAGCCCGCGGTGTGGAAATCGCCGGGGTCCAGCCGCTCGGTGTCCATCACCTCGGTCAGAGGGCGAATCACGCCCTTTTCCACGAACTCGCCGATCCACGGCAGGTCCACCGCGATCAGGTCATAGGCGCTGCGCTTGCGCTCGGCGTTGCGCAGGGCTTCCTGCCGCAGCCGGTCGATGGAAAAGGCCCGTTGGTGGATATCCGTGCCCACCATCGTCTCGAACTGGCGCTTCAGCGTCTCCATCACCATGAAGGTCGGGTCGCCATGCACCAGGATGCGCAAGCCCCCCGCCAGCTTCAGCGGCGACAGCAGCGCCCGCGGCGGCGCGATGACCGCCTGCCCCGGCACGTAGGAGCCGCCGTAGAAATAATCCTCGGTCGCGCCCTCGGCGGCCGGATCGAAGCTGGTCCGCGCGATGCGACCGATCCGGCTGGCCAGCTGGCTGAACCGGTCCAGCAGCGCCGCACTCGGGTGAAGCGAGAAACTCCGCCCCGATTTCGTCCGCGGCCGCTGCTCCACCAGGCCCGCCCCCTGCACCTCGGCGAGCTTGCGCATCGCCGTCGCATAGGGCACCCCCGAGGCCGCCGCCATCGACGAGGCCGAGACCAGCCGCCCCTCGATGTGCCCGCGCAGAAGGTGAAGGATCATGTTGAGATGCGGGTTCGGCGTCGTCGGCTCGAGCGAGCTGTCCAGCTCGACCGACAGGTCGCCGAGGAAATCCACCACCCGTTCCAGCTCGGCCTCGGCCACGCCCGAGGACAGCCGCCCGGCGGGGGGCGCGGCTTGTCCATATCGGATGTTTTCGGCAGGCTGGCTATTCATGGGTCCGGGTATGCTGGGCCCGTTTGCCCGGTTCGGGCGGCGGTTCGGGCGGTGTGTCATCTGTGACCCTCTCGAAATGTTCAAATTGGAGCCGATCTGGCATGTGCCAAAATATCCATTACGGATATCATTATGTCCATTATGGATGGATTAGGGCCATCCGATCCGCGCCGTTTCCGCGCTGGATGGATGCAGATTGCACCGGGGCGATTCCCGGGCTGAGAGGACAGCTGCAATCACGAGACACACACCGGGAGGAAAGACATGACCAACTCCAAGAAGCTGACGCTTGCCTGCACCACGGCCCTGATCGCCTCGGGCGGCATGGCCTTCGCCGATGCGCACGGCTCCGTCACCATCGGCATCACGCAGAACAACGTGGGCGTCGACAGCTACCAGACGACCTACGAACAGGCCTTCATCGCGGCCGCCGAAGCCAACCCCGATGTCGAGGTCGTCGTCCTTGACGCCGGCGGCGACGTCGCCCGCCAGATCGCGCAGATCCAGGACCTCATCCAGCAGGAGGTCGACGCGATGATCATCTGGCCGACCAACGGTCAGGCCGTGATCCCCGCCGTGCGCGAGGCCTTCCAGGCCGAGATCCCGGTCGTCATCACCAACTCGAACATTGCCGAGGACGGCTTCGACTTCGTCACCTCCTTCTCGGGCCCCGACAACGTCACGCAGGGTGCCCGCTCGGCCGAGATCATGTGCGACCGCTTCACCGAGCTCGGCATCGAGAACGAGGCCCGTGTGGTCGAGATCACTGGCCAGCCCGGCTACACCACCGCCATCGAGCGCAGCGAGGGCTTCCAGCAGCGCCTGCCGGAGGTCTGCCCGAACGTTACCCTCGTCGACAGCCAGCCCGGCAACTGGAACCGCGAAGACAGCCAGCGCGTGATGGAGGCCTTCCTTGTCCAGTATGACGACATCGACGGCGTCTATTCCGGCGACGACAACATGGGCGTCGGCGCGCTGAACGCGGCGCTGGCCGCAGGCCGCGCCGAAGGCATCACTTTCGTCGGCGCCACCAACTTCGCCGTCGGCTACGACGCGATGGAGCGTGGCGAATACTGGGGCTCGATCTACCAGTCGCCCGTCGATGACGCCGAGGCCGCGCTGCAGACCGCCCTCGACGTGCTCGCAGGCGAAGAGGTTCCCTTCCTGAACTACTTCGACACGCCGAAGATCACGCAGGAGAACATGGGCGAGTTCACCCGCCCGGTGTTCTGATCTCCCTCCCCGGATGGGGGCCGGCCCTTGGCGGTCGGCCCCCGTTCCATCCAGCACAACAAGAAGACGGACAGGGGGATACCGTGGCCGAACCTCGTGGAGTTGAGGGGCGCGTCTGCATCGTCACCGGTGCCGCACGCGGAATTGGACGCGCCATCGCCGAGGCGCTGCTCGACGAAGGCGCAAGGGTCTGCATCGCCGACCTGAACGCCGACCAGGCGGAACAGGTCGCCGCGGCGAACCGCACCCGCCCCGGTGTGAACCCCGACAACGTGATCTCCGCGGGCGTCGATGTCCGCGACCGCGCCCAGACCCGCGCGATGATCGAACAGACCGTCGCCGCCTTCGGCAGGCTTGACGTGATGTTCAACAACGCGGGCGTCAACAAGCCGATGAATTTCATGGACGTGACCGAGGAAAACTGGTCCTTCATCATGGATATCAACGGCCTCGGCTGCCTCATCGGCATGCAGGAGGCCGCCCGCCAGATGATCGCGCAGGGCGGCGGCGGCAAGATCGTCAACACCGCCTCCATCGCCTCGCGGCAGGGTTTCGACAATGTCGCGCCCTATTGCGCTTCGAAATGGGCCGTGGTCAGCCTGACCCAGTCCGGGGCGAGGGATCTCGCCAAGCATGACATCACCGTCACCGGCTTCGCGCCGGGGGTCGTGGCCACCGAGATGTGGGAACAGGTCGACCGCGACCTCATGGACATCGGCGCCGCCGAGCGGCCCGGTCAGGCGATGGAGGAATTCTCGTCCGAGATCCTCAAGGGCCGCGTCGCGCGCCCCGAGGACATCACCGGCACGACGACCTTCCTCGCCTCGCGCGCCAGCGACTACATGACGGGGCAGATCGTGATGATCGACGGCGGCATGACATTGGTCTGACACGCGCCCCGGAGGAGGCGGCGCGAGAAGACAGGAGGGGCGCAAGACCTGCGCCAAGAGGGGGAGGGAACCGGCATGGCCGATACTGCCATGAAATCCATCGGCGGCATTCTTGCGCGGCAAGGCATCCTTGTCGCCTTCATCCTGTTCATGGTGGGCTTCGCCCTCTGGAACCCGCGCTTCATCGACCCCGACAACATCTTCGGGGTGATCCGCTCTTCGGCGATCCTCGGCGTCATGGCGCTGGGTGTCACCTTTGTCGTGATCGGCGGCAACCTCGACCTCTCGGTCGGCTCGATGCTCTCCTTCTCGGCCATCGTGGTGCTGGACCTGCACGAGAACCCGGCCTTCGGCCCGGCGCTCGCCATTCCCGCCATGTTCGCCCTCACCCTCTGTCTCGGCGCGATCAACGGCTTCCTGATCGGCTATCTCAGGCTCAATTCCCTGATCGTGACCCTTGGCATGCTCTCGGCCATCCACGGCCTGACGCTGACATGGTCCGGCGGTCAGAACATGGATATCGCCAACCAGTCCGAGACATGGTTCGGCGTCTTCGGCCGAGGCTCGGCGCTCGGCATCCCGATCCCGGTGCTGATCTTCATCGGCCTCGCCGCCCTGCTCGGCATCCTGCTGGCCAAGACGCCCTTCGGGCGCAAGGTCTATGCCGTCGGCGGAAACGGCACCGCGGCCACCTTCTCGGGCATCCCGCGGGCGCGGGTGGTGTTCATCACCTACCTCATCTCGGCCTTCTGCGTCGCCACCGCGGGGCTGATCCAGGCCAGCCGCACCATGGGCGCGCAGAACACCGTCGGTCAGGGCCTCGAGCTGGAGGTTCTCGCCGCCGTCATCCTCGGCGGTGCCTCGCTGCTGGGCGGATCGGGCACGATCTTCAAGACCGTGATCGGCGTGCTGATCCTCGGCTTCATCCAGAACGGCCTGCTTCTGGCCGGTCTCGAATTCTACGTCCAGTTCGTCGTGACCTGGATCATCATCATCCTCGCCGTCTGGCTCGACATCGCCACCAAGCGCGGAAAGCTCTGGTCGCCGATCGCCTGAGGAGTGGGACCCATGCAGAACGACACGCTCAAGAAACTGGTCAACAACGGCGCGATCTGGGCCTTCATCCTGTTCCAGCTCGTCTTCTTCGAGGTGGCCGGCCGCTGGTGGTCGCTGTCGGACAGCGCCTTCATGGACCTCGACAGCATGCTCCTGCTGCTCAAGCAGTCGGCCCCCATCGGCATCATCGCCATCGGCATGACCGTCGTCATGATCAACGGCAACATCGACCTCTCGGTCGGCGCGACCTACGCGCTGGCGGGCATCGTCATGCTCGACTCGATGAACTGGCCCTTCATGGAGGCGATGGGCGACAGCGCGATCCCGCTCGCCTGGCTCTTCGCCCTCTTCACCGGCTGCCTTCTGGGCCTGATAAACGGGATGATCGTCTGGAAAACCGGCGTCGACGCTTTCATCGTGACGCTGGGCGCGATGCTCGGCTACCGCGGCCTCGTCTTCATGTACAACGGCGAGAACCCGACCTATCACCTCAACTGGACCATGGTCGACTTCGCCGAGGCCGACATCCTCGGCCTTCAGACCCCCGCCATCGTCTTCCTCGCCGTCGTCCTGATCGTCTGGCTGGTGATGACCCGCACCGTCCACGGCCGCAACGCCTATGCCATCGGCGACAACCGCGAGGCCGCCGTCAACGCCGGCATCCGCGTCGGCCCCCACATGGTCTGGAACTTCGTCCTGATCGGCTTTCTCGCCGCGCTCTCCGCCGTCGCCTTCTACTCCGGCAGCGGCTCGGTGAACCCCAATGACGGCATGCTCTTCGAGCTCTGGGCGATCACCGCCGTGGTCCTCGGCGGCACCAAGCTCGCGGGCGGGCGCGGCTCGATCATCGGCACGCTCGGCGGCGTCATCGCCATCCAGCTTTTGCGCCGCGGCCTCAACCACATCGGCGCGCAGACCGAAACCGTGAACCTCGTCATCGGCATCATCCTGATCGCGGTCCTGTTCCTCGACCGGCAGCTGAACCGCAAGGGCGCAGAGGAGTTGAAGGTATGACCGACCAAAAACCCGCCCTCCGCCTCGAAGGCATCGTCAAGACCTTCCCCGGCGTCCGCGCGCTCGACGGCGTCAGCTTCGCGGTCCAGCCCGGCGAGGTCCACGCCCTCATGGGCGAGAACGGCGCCGGCAAATCCACCCTGATGAAGGTCTTGGGCGGCATCTACCAGCCCGAGGAAGGCCGCATCTTCATCGACGAACGCGAAACCGTCATGCGCGGCCCGCTCGAGGCCAAGGCCAACGGCGTCATGTTCATCCACCAGGAGCTGTCCCTCGCCGAGGAAATCTCGGTGGCCGAGAACATCTACCTCGGCGAGCTGCCCCGCAAATCCTTCGGCCGCGTCGACTGGGCCACGCTCTACGCCCGCACCGACGCCATCCTGCAAAAGCTCAAGGTCTCCTTCAACGCCCGCACCCGCGTCGGCGACCTCTCCATCGCCAATCAGCAGATGGTCGAGATCGCCCGCGCCCTGACCGTCGACGCCAAGGCCGTCATCTTCGACGAACCCACCGCCTCCCTCACCGACGCCGAGAAATCCGTCCTCTTCGACGTCATCGCCGACCTGCGGGCGCAGGGCGTCGGCATCATCTACATCTCTCACCGGATGGAGGAGATCTTCAAGATCACCGACCGCATCTCGGTCCTGCGCGACGGCGCCTACCGCGGCACGCTCGAGACGGCCAAGACCGACGAGGACGAGATCACCCGCATGATGATCGGCCGCTCCCTCGACCTCACCCGCACCCACGCGCCCGTCGACCTCGGCCCCGTCGCCCTGCGCGTCGAGGGCCTCAGCTGCGGCGACCTCTTCCAGGACGCCAGCTTCGAGGTGCGCGAGGGCGAGGTGCTGGGCTTCTACGGCCTCGTCGGCGCGGGCCGGACCGAGATCGCCGAAACCCTCTTCGGCCTGCGCAAACCCACCGCGGGCCGCATCTTCCTCAAGGGCGAGGAGGTGACCATCACCTCCCCCATCGACGCCATTCAAAAGGGCATCTCGCTCGTCCCCGAAAGCCGCAAGGAACAGGGGCTGGTGCTCGGCATGAACTGCCGGGACAACATGACCCTGCCCCAGGTCGGCGACCTGACCGCCGGTCCCTTCGTCTCGGACGGGGCCGAGATCTCGATCTACGACCAGTACCGCGACCGGCTGCAGATCAAGTCCCCCAGCTGGCGCACGACGGTCGGCAACCTCTCGGGCGGCAACCAGCAGAAGATCGTGATCGGCAAGTGGCTCTCGATGCGCCCCGAGGTGCTGATCGTGGACGAGCCCACGCGGGGGATCGACGTCGGCTCCAAGTCCGAGATCCACAACCTCCTGCGCGAGCTGGCCAAACAGGGCTACGCGGTGATCGTCATCTCATCCGAGATGCCCGAGGTGCTGCACGTCTCCGACCGCATCGTCGCCATGTATCATGGCCGCGTGATGCGCGAGTTCACCGCCGAGGAGGTAACGGAAGACAGCCTGATCCAGGCGATCTCGGGGATCGAGGGGAGTGCGGCGTGAGGGGGGGGGCGCTTGGGACGGGGAGCGGACTGTGGGCACCGCAGCATGGAAACCCGACGCCCGAGGGGAAGCGGACTTATGTCATGCGTATTGCTGACGATGGTGGCAGGCTCGTCACGGTGGTAGATCGCCGTACCGACGGTCCTGGCCAACACCATGCGTGGCGTCCAATTCCGGCTGCACATGGTTTGCATACTCATTGCCGCTAGTCCGATGACACCGCGGCTGGCTTGCTCCCATCCTCCAGAGGCGCAGGAGATGCCCACGCCGCGTCGATTGCTGCGTTCAAGGGCGCTCAGCGGTCTCCTTTGCAGCCGCCAGCGCTTTGGACGGACACTCACCTCACGCCATATGGACAAGACCGATTTGCCGCTACCCTGCCCCGAGCAAAGGCAGAGAGCAGGCGTTGTGTTGGTCAGGGCGACACAAAGCGGCAGAGGAGCCTCGCGTTAACGTTGCCTTCGACAACCAGCGCGGATCGGATATCCAACTGCGGCAAGGAATGGTCACGATTGATGCAGCCCGCTCGAATTCTGGGCACATTTTGGATCCGCGTTGCGCAGGGACGACACGCCCCTTGCCACGCAGGCCGCCAAGGCTCATTCGCAAGTCATGACCGCCCCGCTGTCCATCGTCGTCGTCGAGGAAGATCGCGACCGCGCCATCGCGATCGTGGATGCGCTGAAGGATTCAGGCGACTACGATGTCCATGTGATCGGGAATGTCTCGGGCCTGGCCCGCAAGATCGCGGCCTTCCTGCCGGATGTGGTGCTGATCGACATCGACAACCCGACCCGCGACATGGTGGAGGAACTGACCCTCGCCTCGGGCCCGCTGGACCGCCCGGTCGCGATGTTCGTGTCCGGCGCGGCAGGCGGGCTTGCGCGCGCGGCCGTCGAGGCGGGCGTGTCGGCCTATGTCGTGGACGGCCTGCAACCCGAGCGGTTGAAACCCGTGATGGACGCAGCAATCGCCCGGTTCCAGATCATGCGCCAGATGCGAACCGAATTGGACGAGACGCGCCGCGCGCTCGAGGAGCGCAAGGTCATCGACCGCGCCAAGGGCCTGTTGATGAAAGCCAAGGGGATCGGCGAGGACGAAGCCTATGCCATCCTGCGCAAGGCGGCGATGGATCAGGGCCGCAAGGTCGCCGAGGTCGCCGAGGCACTGGTGACGGTCGCGGGGTTGCTGCGATGAAGACCGTTTCCTTGCCCATCGCCTACATGCCGCTGGTGGATGCGGCCCCGCTGATCGCGGCGCAGGAAATGGGCTTTGCCGAGGCGGAGGGGCTGTCGCTTGATTTGGTCGCGGCGCCGTCCTGGTCATCGGTGCGCGACATGCTGGCCTTTGGTCGTGTCGATGCGGCGCATCTGCTCTCGCCGATTCCAGTCACCATGGCGCTGGGTCTGGGTGGGGTGACCACGGCCATGTCGGCGGTGTCGGTCCTTTCGGTCAACGGCAACGTCATCGGCGTCAGTCGTGCGCTCGAGGCACAGCTGCGCCGGATCGGCCACCCATTCGACTTCGCCGATGCCGCAGCCGCAGGGGCGGCTCTGGCTGCCGTGGCGGGGGGTCGGCTGACTGTCGGCGTGCCCTTTCCCTTCTCGATGCATGTCGAGTTGCTGCATGTCTGGTTCTCGGCCACTCCCTTGTCGGCGGTCGATATCGAGATCCGCACCGTGCCGCCGCCGCTGATGGCACAGGCGCTTGCCGCCGGGGATATCGACGCGTTCTGCGTGGGCGAGCCCTGGGGCTCGGTCTCGGTCGAGGGCGGATCGGGTGCGCTGTTGCTGCCGGGGCACGCGATCTGGCGCTTCGCCCCGGAAAAGGTGCTGGCCACGCGAACCGACTGGGCCGAAACCGAGCCGCATCTGCTGGGTCGTCTCATGCGGGCGGTGTGGCGAGCCGGGCGCTGGCTGTCGCAGCCAGACAGCCGGACCGCCGCCGCCGAACTTCTGTCGCGGGGCAAGTGGCTCGACGTGCCTTCCGAGGTCATCGACCGTGCCCTGTCCGGCCAACTGACGATTTCCCCGTCGGGCGAAACCCGCGAGACGCCGGGCTTCCTCGAATTCCATCTCGGCGCCGCGAACTTTCCGTGGCGCAGTCAGGCGAAATGGATCGCTTGTCAGGTCGCCCGCCGAACCGGACAGGACCCGGTTGAGGCGATGGACCGCGCAGCCCGCGTGTTCCGCAGCGATCTCTACCGCGCCGCCATGCGCGGCACCGGCGCCGACCTGCCCGGCGCGTCCGAGAAACTCGAAGGCTCCCTCCCCCATCCGACCCCCGTCGCGTCGGGGGCGGGGCGGGTGATTCTGGAGGGGGATGGGTTTTTTGATGGGCGGATTTTTGATCCGACGCAGGGATGATGCACAATTTTGCGGCAGATGCGGGCGGCAAATGCGGCACTGCAGCATGCGATCGGGCCGAGGGCGCAGTGCGCGCTTGAACGACACGCCCGAGGCTGGCACGCAATAGGGGCGCGAAGGCAATGGCGTCTTCGCACGGAATTCTCTCAACGTACGGGATGCCGAGCAAAGCCGCTCGATCGTGTTGCCAGCAGGCGGCATGGTCAGCGGCTTTTTGTCATTGGTCCGGCACTCCCCCCTTCTCCCCGCCGGACACCAAACAGGAGACATGCGACAATGAAACACCTCATCGTAACGCTCGTCGCCACGACGGCCCTCGCCGGACCGCTTGCGGCGCAGGATCTCGAGGTCGATGAACTGACGTTCGGCTTCATCAAGCTGACCGACATGGCGCCGCTCGCCATCGCCTACGAACGCGGCTATTTCGAGGACGAAGGCCTTTTCGTCACGCTCGAGGCGCAGGCCAACTGGCGCGTCCTGCTCGATGGCGTCATCGACGGCACGCTCGACGGAGCGCACATGTTGGCCGGGCAGCCTATCGCGGCGACCATCGGCTACGGCACCGAGGCGCATATCGTCACCCCTTTTTCGATGGACCTGAACGGCAACGGCATCACCGTGTCGAACGAGGTGTGGGAGCTGATGCGCCCGCACATCCCGTCGATGCCCGACGGCCGCCCGCAACACCCGATCAGCGCCGAAGCCTTGGCGCCCGTGGTCGAGCAGTTCCGCGACGACGGCATCCGCTTCGACATGGGCATGGTCTTCCCGGTCTCGACCCACAATTACGAGCTGCGCTACTGGCTGGCCGCAGGCGGTCTGCACCCCGGCTTTTATAGCCCAGACGACATCAGCGGACAGATCGATGCGGACGTGTTCCTGAGCGTCACGCCGCCGCCGCAGATGCCCGCAACGCTCGAAGCGGGCACGATCTTCGGCTATTGCGTGGGCGAACCGTGGAACCAGGCCGCCGTGCAGCGCGGCATCGGCGTGGCGGTTATCACGGATTACGAGATCTGGCCGAACAACCCCGAAAAGGTCTTTGGCCTGACCGCTGAATTCGTCGAAGAAAATCCCAACACAACGCAGGCCATCGTGCGCGCCCTGATCCGGGCTGCCATGTGGCTGGATGCAGACGACAACGCCAACCGGATGGAAGCGGTCGAGATCCTGTCCTACCCCGAATATGTGGGCGCGGATGTGGAAACCATCGCTGCCTCGATGACCGGCACGTTCGAATACGAGCCTGGCGATGTCCGTGACGTTCCCGATTTCAACGTCTTTTTCCGCTACTACGCGACCTATCCCTACTACTCGGACGCGGTCTGGTACCTGACCCAGATGCGCCGCTGGGGCCAGATCTCGGAACCGCAGAGCGACGAGTGGTATCACGAGGTCGCGCGCTCGGTCTATCGCCCCGACATCTACCTGGAGGCCGCGCGCAGCCTGGTCGAGGACGGGCTGGCCAGCGAAGAAGACTTCCCATGGAACAGCGACGGGTTCCGCGCGGTGGCGACCGATCTGATCGACGGCATCCCCTATGACGGTCGCACGCCCAACGCGTACATCGACAGCTTCCCGATCGGCCTATCCGGCGAACAGCTGGTGATCGACGGCGAGGTGCAAGGCTGACCGCTACCGAACATGCTGCGGGTGCGACGACACGTGCCCGCAGATCTGCCCAAAAAATGGGCGGAGCACACTGCGTACACAAGCCGTACACACCCTGTACATACACGCGTCTGCCCCGCCCCTTTGCGCCACCCATGCTGCGCCGCAGAAAAGGACGCGAGAAATGACCACCGTAGACCCGAATTTCGATGCCGAGCGCGAAGCGCGCCGTGAGCGCCGCTTTGCCGTCATCACCAAGGCCGACACCTGGTTCCGGGTTCTGGGCCTTGCCTGGATCACGCCCGTCTTGCGGATCGGGGCGGGCGACAATCCCAAGGCCCAGATGGGCGAGATCTGGCGCCTGCTGGGTGTGCCCGTACTGGCGATCCTGGGCTTTCTGGTGCTGTGGGGCACGCTTGCCCCTCAGGTGCAGACCTCGCTCGGTGCCATTCCCGGGCCGGCGCAGGTCTGGGAACAGGCTGTGGGCCTCAACGAGGACGCGATCCGAAACCGCGAGCGCGCCGCCGATTTCTACGCCCGACAGGATGAGCGCAATGCCGAGCGCATCGCCGCGGGGGAAGAGCCGCGCTACCGCGAGTTCACCGGCGCGCCGACCTTTTACCAGCAGATCTGGACCTCGATCGGGACGGTTTTCTTCGGGTTCCTGCTGGCCACCATCGTGGCGGTGCCACTGGGCATCATGGCGGGCCTCAGCCAGACGGCCAATGCCGCGCTGAACCCGCTGGTCCAGGTGTTCAAGCCGGTCAGCCCGCTGGCCTGGCTGCCCATCGTTTCGATCGTGGTCTCGGCTGTCTATGTCACCGATGACGGCTGGTTCGAGAAAAGCTTTCTCGTTTCGGCGATCACCGTGACGCTCTGTTCGCTCTGGCCCACGCTGATCAACACGGCACTGGGTGTGGCGAGCATCGACAAGGACCTGGTGAACGTGTCGAAGGTGCTGAAGATGGGCACCTGGACCAAGATCCGGAAGCTGGTCCTGCCCTCGGCCCTGCCGTTGATCTTCACGGGTCTGCGCCTGTCGCTGGGCGTGGGCTGGATGGTGCTGATCGCCGCCGAGATGCTGGCGCAGAACCCCGGCCTTGGCAAATTCGTCTGGGACGAATTCCAGAACGGGTCTTCCGACAGCCTGGGCCGGATCATGGTGGCGGTCTTCACCATCGGCATCATCGGCTTCCTGCTGGACCGGCTGATGTACACGATCCAGTCGCTCTTCACCTTCACCAACAACCGTTGAGGGCCGGGACCATGGCATTTCTAAACCTGAAATCCGTGTTCAAGAGCTACGGCGAGACGCCGGTGCTGAAGGACATCGACCTTGCCGTCGAGGAAGGCGAGTTCCTGGTGCTGCTCGGCTTTTCGGGCACCGGCAAGACGACGCTGATCAACCTGATGGCGGGCCTCGAGATGCCCACCAAGGGCGAGGTCCTGTTCAAGGGAAAGCCTGTGACCGAACCGGGGCCCGAACGCGGCGTGATCTTTCAGAACTACTCGCTGATGCCCTGGCTGACGGTGACCGGGAATGTGGGCCTTGCGGTCGACACGATGTTCCCCGGGCTGTCCAAGGCCGAGCGGGCGGCGAAGGTCGCGCATTACGTGGGCATGGTGGGATTGAGCCATGCGGCCGGACGGCGCCCGGCCGAGCTGTCGGGCGGGATGCGTCAGCGGGTGAACGTGGCGCGCGCGCTGGCGATGGACCCCGAGATGCTGCTGCTGGACGAGCCGCTGAGCGCGCTCGATGCGCTGACGCGCGGGAACCTTGCCGAAGAGATCGAGAAGATCTGGGAGGCCGACAAGAAGACCTGTGTCCTGATCACCAATGACGTGGACGAGGCGATCCTGCTGGCCGACCGGATCATTCCGCTGAACCCCGACGGGACGCTGGCCGAGCCGATCAAGGTGGAGATCCCCCGCCCCCGCGACAGGATCGCGATGAACCACGACGCGACCTTCAAGCGGCTCAGGGCGCAGGTGACGACCTATCTGATGGATGTGGGGATCGAGGCGAAGGTGGAAGGCACGCGGCACTTGCCCGATGTGACACCGATCCATGGCGTGCCGCGGGCGGTCGCCACGGCGGCGCAATCGGCACTGGACGAGAAATACCTGGAATTCTCGCGCGTTCACAAGATCTACCCCACCCCCAAGGGGCCGCTGACGGTGGTCGAGGAGTTCGACCTGAAGCTCAGGAAGGGCGAGTTCATCAGCCTGATCGGGCATTCGGGCTGCGGGAAATCCACCGCGCTGACCATGGTGGCGGGTCTGAACGAGGTGTCGAAAGGGGCAATCAAGCTCGACGGGATGGAGGTCAGGGGTGCCGACCCCGAACGCGCGGTGGTGTTCCAGTCGCCTTCGCTGTTCCCGTGGCTGACCGCCAAGGAGAATGTCGCGGTCGGTGTCGACAAGGTCTATCCCGGCGCCTCGCGGGCCGAGCGGCAGGACGTGGTCGAATACTACCTGGAACGGGTGGGTCTGGCCGATGCGATGGACAAGCTCGCCAGCGATCTGTCGAACGGGATGAAGCAGCGGGTGGGGATCGCGCGGGCCTTTGCGCTCAGCCCAAAGTTGCTGCTTCTGGATGAGCCCTTCGGGATGCTGGACAGCCTGACGCGCTGGGAATTGCAGGAAGTGCTGATGGAGGTATGGAGCCGCACCAAGGTGACGGCGATCTGCGTGACGCATGACGTGGACGAGGCGATCCTGCTTGCCGACAGGGTGGTGATGATGACGAACGGTCCGCGCGCCACGATCGGCAAGATCACGCAGGTCGACCTGCCTCGGCCGCGCACGCGCAAGGCGCTGCTGGAGCACCCCGACTACTACGCCTACCGGCAGGAGGTGCTCGATTTCCTTGAGGAATACGAACATGGCGCGACCCCGAAGCCCAAGGCGGCGGCGGGAAACGGTGAGGCGGCCGAGGGGGCGAAAGACCCCAAGGCCATCGCGGCGGAGTGATCGGGATGGGCAAGCGGAAACTCGTCGTCATCGGCGCGGGCATGGCCAGTGGCCGGGTGCTGGAACACCTGACCGACGGAGCGCCCGACGCGTGGGACATCACGCTCTTCAACGCGGAGCCGCGGGGAAATTACAACCGGATCATGCTGTCGCCCGTGCTGTCGGGCGAGAAGAGCTATGCCGAGATCGTCACCCATGACGACGCCTGGTATGCCGAGCGCGGCATCACCTGCCGGTTCGGCGAACATGTCGTCGCCATCGACCGGGCGACCAAGACGGTCACCGGGCAACAGGGCACGGTGGCCTATGACAAGCTCCTGATCGCGACGGGATCGGCGCCCTTCATCATCCCCGTGCCGGGCCGCGACCTGCCGGGTGTCATCACCTACCGCGATCTTGACGACACAAACGCGATGGTGGCGGCAGCCGAGCGCGGCGGCACGGCCGTTGTCATCGGCGGCGGCCTGCTGGGGCTGGAAGCCGCCGCGGGGCTGGCGCTGAGGGGGATGCGGGTGAGCGTCGTTCACCTGATGGGTCACCTGATGGAACGCCAGCTGGACGAGGCGGCCGGCTACCTGCTGAAGAAGGATCTGGAGGCCAAGGGCATCAAGGTGCTGACCCGCGCCTCGACCAAGGCGATCCTGGGCGAGGATCGGGCCGAGGCGGTGCTGCTGGAGGACGGCACGACCCTGCCCGCCGATCTGGTGGTCATGGCGGTCGGCATCCGGCCCGAGACGCGGCTTGCCAATGATGCGGGGCTGAGTGTCGGGCGAGGCATCGTGGTGAACGCCCAGATGCAGAGCGTGAGCGACCCCGATATCTACGCGGTTGGGGAGTGCGTGGAATTCGACGGGCATCTCTTCGGGCTGGTGGCACCGCTCTATGACCAGGCGAAGGTCGTGGCAGACGGTCTGATCGAGCGCGAAAATGCGTTCGTTGTCAGAGATGTGGCGACCAAGCTCAAGGTCACCGGATGCGACCTGTTCAGCGCGGGCGATTTCCGGGACGGACCGGGGCGCGAGGATATCGTCTTCCGCGATCCCGCCCGCGGCATCTACAAGCGGCTGGTTATCGAGGAAGACCGGCTGGTCGGTGCGGTGATGTATGGCGACACCGCTGACGGCAACTGGTTCTTCGGGCTGATCAAGGACGGAACCGACATCGAGGAGATGCGCGAGACGCTGATCTTCGGGCCCGCCTACCAGGGGGGCAACCCGGCGGACCCTCTGTCGGCCGTTGCAGCCTTGCCGCCTGAGGCGGAGATTTGCGGCTGCAACGGCATTTGCAAGGGCAGGATCGTGGCCGCCATCGAGGGCGGGGCGGTCGATCTGGGTGCAGTGCGCGCCACGACCAAGGCCAGCGCGTCCTGCGGCACCTGCACGGGGCTGGTGGAGCAATTGCTGCAGGTGACGCTCGGCGATGCGTTCCGGAAGCCCGCGGCGCAGCCCATCTGCGGCTGCACCGATCACACGCACGAGGATGTCAGGCGGCTGATCAAGACCATGCCCCTGAAGAGCCAGGAGGCGGTGTGGCAGGAACTGGGCTGGGCAACGCGCAACGGCTGCCATGTCTGCCGCCCGGCCATCAATTTCTACCTGCTGGCCGATTGGCCGCTGGACTACCAGGACGACCCGCAAAGCCGGTTCGTGAATGAACGTCGCCACGCAAACATCCAGAAAGACGGAACATTCTCGGTCGTGCCGCGCATGTGGGGCGGGATCACGACGCCCGACGAGCTGCGCGCCATCGCGGATGCCGCCGACAAGTACAAGGTGCCGACGGTCAAGGTCACGGGCGGCCAGCGCATCGACCTGCTGGGTGTTCGGGGCGAGGACCTGCCCGCGATCTGGGCCGATCTGAACCGCGCGGGGCTTGTTTCCGGCCATGCCTATTCCAAGGGGCTGAGGACGGTGAAGACTTGCGTCGGTACCGACCATTGCCGGTTCGGAACGCAGGATTCCACCGGCCTCGGCATCAAGCTGGAAAAGCTGCTCTGGGGGTCGTGGACGCCGCACAAGGTGAAACTGGCGGTCTCGGGCTGCCCGCGCAACTGCGCCGAGGCGACCTGCAAGGATGTGGGCATCGTCTGCGTCGACAGCGGCTACCAGGTGGGCGTCGCGGGGGCCGCGGGCATGGATGTGAAGGAGACCGAGCGGCTGGCCGATGTGCCGACCGAACAGGAGGCGATCGACCTGACGGTGGCCTTCATCCAGCTCTATCGGGAGAACGCCAAGTACCTCGACCGGCCCTACAAATGGGTCGCCAAGGTGGGCCTCGACTGGGTCAAGGCGCGAGTGGTCGACGATCTGGAGGAACGCGCGCGGCTGATCGCGGCCTTCGAGGTGAGCCAAGGCATCTACCGCAAGGACCCCTGGGCCGAGCATGCGGCCACGAAGGCTGCAGGCTATGCGCCGCTGGCAGATCTGACGCTGGAGGCCGCCGAATGAGCGGGGGTTTCGCCGCTTTCGGCGCCGACCCGTGCGAGGGGGCCGGCCCCCGCGCGCTCCGCCGGGATATTTTTGAAACGAAGAAGGGGATGGGCGATGGCCTGGCTTGATATCGGCGCGCTCGAGGATGTGCCCCTGCGAGGGGCGCGGCTGGTCAGGACGCGGGCGGGCTGCATCGCGGTGTTCCGCACCGCCGAGGCGGAGGTCTTTGCCGCCTCGAACACCTGCCCGCACAAGGGCGGGCCGCTGTCCGAGGGGATCGTGCATGGTACGCGCGTGACCTGCCCGCTGCACAACTGGGTCTTCGACCTCGAGACCGGGGCGGCGGTGGGCGAGGATGCGCGCATCGCCACCTACCCCGTGCGGCTCGAAGCGGGCCGCATCCTGATCGACGGGACCGCCCTGAGTCAGAGGAGTGCCGCCTGATGGACAGGACCGCCCTGCCCGAGGCACGATCCACCTGCCCCTATTGCGGAGTGGGCTGCGGGGTGCTGCTGCGGCCCGACGGGGCGGGCGGCGTGATCGTGCGGGGCGACCCGGAGCATCCGGCGAATTTCGGGCGGCTCTGTTCCAAAGGCTCTGCTCTGGGCGAGACCGTGGGACTGGGCCACAGGTTGCGCGCGCCGATGGTGGGCGGGGTCGAGACCGGCTGGGACGCGGCGCTGCAGCTGGTGGCGGACAGGTTCGCGGCAAGTATCGCGGAACATGGGCCGGACAGCGTGGCCTTCTACGTCTCGGGCCAGTTGCTGACCGAGGATTACTATGTCGCCAACAAGCTGATGAAGGGGTTCATCGGATCGGCGAATATCGACACGAATTCCCGGCTTTGCATGGCGTCAAGCGTGGCGGGGCACAGGCGGGCCTTCGGCACGGACACGGTTCCGGGCACCTACGAGGATCTCGACGAAGCGGATCTCGTGGTGCTGGTGGGATCGAACCTGGCGTGGTGCCACCCGGTGCTGCACCAGCGGGTGATGGCGACGAAGGTGGCGCGCGGCACGAAGGTCGTGGTGATCGACCCGCGGCGCACCGCCAGCTGCGACGGGGCCGAGATGCATCTGGCCATTGCGCCGGGCGGCGACGTGGCGCTGTTCAACAGGCTTTTGGGGGCGATCCACGAGGGCGGCGCCGTCGACAAGCGTTTCTTGCACAACACCACCGGCTTTGAAGATGCGCTGCGCGCGGCGATGAACGATGGGGGAGAGACGGGCCTGAGCGAGGCCGAGATCGCGGCCTTTTGCCGGCTCTGGATCGGGACGGAGCGGGTCGTCACGATCTACAGCCAGGGGGTGAACCAGTCGACGAGCGGCACCGACAAGGTGAATGCGATCCTGAACTGCCATCTGGCGACCGGGCGGATCGGGCGGCCGGGAATGGGGCCCTTCTCGGTCACGGGGCAGCCCAACGCGATGGGCGGGCGCGAGGTTGGGGGGCTGGCGAACATGCTGGCCTGTCACCTCGACCTCGAGAACGCCGATCACCGGGCCGCCGTGCGCGGGTTCTGGCAGGCGCCCGCGATGCCGGATGCGCCGGGGCTGAAGGCGGTCGACATGTTCCGCGCGGTGGGCGATGGCCGCATCAAGGCGCTGTGGGTCATCCACACCAACCCCGCCGTCTCGATGCCCGAGGCCGATACCGTGCGCGCGGCCATCGCCGGGTGCGATTTCGTGGTGGTCAGCGACGTGACGGGCGCGACGGATACCGCGCGGCTGGCGCATGTGCTGTTGCCCGCCACGGCCTGGGCCGAGAAGGACGGGACGGTCACGAACTCGGACCGGACGATCAGCCGACAGCGGGCGGTGTTGCCCGCGCCGGGCGTTGCGCGGCCCGATTGGGCGATGCTGGCCGAGGTGGGTCGCCGGATGGGGTGGCCTGCGGCCTTCGACTATGCGGGCCCGGCCGAGATCTTTCGTGAATATGCGGCGCTGTCGGGGATCGCGGGGCGGTTCGGGCGGGATTTCGACATTTCGGGCCTCTCGGGGCTGGATGATGCGGAATACGACGCGCTGTCGCCCACGCGCTGGCCGGTCACGGCGACCCGCGAGGGCGGGCGGTTCTTCGGTGACGGGGCGTTCTTTCATGGCGACGGCAAGGCGCGGCTGATGCCGGTCGCCACGCGCGCGCCGGCGGCAGCGCCCTCGGCCACCTATCCCTTCCGGCTGAACACGGGCCGGGTGCGCGACCAGTGGCACACGATGACGCGCACGGGGCTGAGTGCGAAGCTGTCGGCGCATCTGGCCGAGCCGTTTCTCGACATCCACCCCACCGACGCGGCGCGGCTGGGGCTGGCGGCGGCGGATCTGGCCGAGGTGGAGAGCGCCCATGGCCGGGCGATCCTGCGGGTCAGGGTCACCGATGCGGTGCAAAGGGGGCAGCTCTTCGCACCGATCCACTGGACAGGCGAAACCGCGCCGTCGGGCCGCATCGATGCGCTGGTCGCGGCGGCAACGGATCCGGTGTCGGGGCAGCCGGAAAGCAAGGCGTCCGTCGTGGCGGTGCGCCGGATGCAGGCCGCGTGGTACGGCTTTGCGGTCTCGGCCGGGCCGATCCGGGCCGCCAGCGCCTATTGGGCACTGGCCACCACCCGAGGAGGGTTCCGCGCCGAATTGGCCGGATACGCGGTGCCCCAAGACTGGGAGGCCGAGGCGCGGCGCCTGTTCGACCTGCCGCAGGCGGATGTGACCATGCTGGAGGACGCGGCGCGCGGCACGGCGCGGATCGCCATGATGCAGGGCGGACGGCTGATGGCAGCGCTTTTCGTGGCCCCCCGACCCGTGGCGGTGATGCGCGACTACCTTGCCACCCTGCCCGGAACGGCGGCGCAGGGCGCGCTGACGGGCCGCCCGCCGGCGGATATGCCCGACCCCGGGCCGGTTCTTTGCGCCTGTTTCGGGATCGGGATCAACACCATCGTCACGGGGATCGAGACGCGCGGCCTGATGAGCGTCGAGGCCGTGGGCGCGGCGCTGGACGCGGGCACGAATTGTGGCTCCTGCCGGCCCGAGATCGCGGCATTGCTGGCGCGCGCGACGCAGCGGGAGGCGGCGGAATGAGCCTTGCGCCGCATGTCGCCACTCTGGGGCGCGGGCCGGGCAGGTCGCGGTCGCTGTCGCGCGCGGAGGCGGCGGACGCCATGGCCGCGATGCTGTCGGGCGAGGCCGCGCCCGAGGCCATCGGCGCGCTTCTGATGCTGCTCAGGATGAAGGGCGAGACGGCCGACGAGATCGCAGGGCTTGCCGAGGCGGCGCAGGCCGCATGCCCCGTCCTGCCCTTTGCCGCGCTGGACTGGCCAAGTTATGCCGCCGGGCGCACGCGCGGCCTGCCGTGGTTCCTGCTGTCGGCTCGGCTGGTGGCGGAAGCCGGGTATCCGGTGATCCTGCACGGCTGGAACGGATCGGAAGCGGCGGTGCGCGCGCATCTGGCGGCGGCGGGCATTCCAGTGGCCGATCCCGCGGGTGTGCAGGTCGCGCTTGCGCGGGGCGGCATCGTCTACCTGCCGCTGGAACAGCTGCACCCGGCGCTGTTTTCGCTTCTGTCGCTCAGGTCGGTGCTGGGGCTGAGGTCCTGCATCAACACCGTCTGCCGGATGCTGAACCCCGCAGGCGCGACGGCCAGCGTGCAAGGCGTGTTTCACCCCTCCTACCGGCTGGTGCAGGCCGATGCGGCGGGGCTGCTGGGATGGGGAGCGCTGACCGTGATCAAGGGCGGCGGCGGCGAGTTCGAGCGCCACCCCGGCAAGGCGGTCGCGGGCTTCGGCCTGCGCGACGGTCGGGGGTTCGAGCGCGCCTTTCCCGCAGCCCTGGCCGAGGTGGTGCGCCTGTCGGAAGGCCCCTCGGCGGGCACGACCCTCGGCGGGTTGTGGGATGGCACGACGCCCGATCCCTTCGCCGAGGCGGTGGTGATCGGGACGGCGGCGCTCGCACTCGACACCTTGGGCGTGCCGGCACCCGACGGGAGGGCGCGGGCGCTCTGGGCGGCGCGCGGCACCGGGCGGGGGGTTGCGGCATGAAGAGCTTTCCGATGTTCATCCGCACGACGGGGCGGCGCGTGGTCATCGCGGGCGGGGGCGAACAGGCCGCGCAGAAGGCGCGGCTGATCCTCAAGACCGATGCGCGGATCGTGCTGGCGGCCCCGGTGCTGGACGACGAGCTGGCGGCGCTGGTCGCCGCGGGACGGGCGGAGCACCATGCAGGCGTGGTGACCGCGGCGCTGTTCGAGGGGGCCGCCCTGGCCTTTGTCGCAACGGGATGCCCCGGCTGGGACGCAAGCCTGCATGCGCTTGTGCAGGCAGCGCGCTGCCCGGTGAATGTGGTCGACCGCCCGGATCTGTGCGACATCACCACGCCCTCGATCGTCGACCGCGACCCGGTCGTGGTGGCGATCGGAACGGAAGGTACGGCCCCGGTGCTGGGCCGCGAGATCAAGACCCGGATCGAAATGCTGTTGCCGTCGAACCTTGGCGGGTTGGCGGCACTGGCTGGGCGGCTGCGGGCCAGCGTGGCGGCGGGCGTGCCGCGCGCAGGGCGACGCGCCTTCTGGGCCTGGGTCTTCAAGGAGGCGCCGCGCGAGATGTGGGTGCGGGGCGCAGAGCGCGAGGCGGCACAGGCGATCAAGGACGCGATCGCGGCGGGCGGCGCGCCGGATGCACGCCCGGGCGGGTCCATCGCGCTGGTCGGTGCGGGACCGGGGGCGCGCGATCTGCTGACGCTGCGCGCGGTCGCGCGCCTGCAGGAGGCAGACGTGATCTTCTATGACCGGCTGGTCGACGAGGAGGTGCTGGAGCTGGCGCGGCGCGATGCCGAGCGGGTGTTCGTCGGCAAGCATGTGGGGGCACATGCCTGGCCCCAGGCGCGGATCAACGCGGTGATCGTGGCCGAGGCCCGCAAGGGTCGCCGCGTGGTGCGCCTGAAGTCTGGCGATCCGGGCATCTTCGGGCGCGCGGGCGAGGAAATCGACGCGGCGCGCGCGGCAGACATCCCCGTGGAGATCGTGCCGGGCGTGACCGCGGCCTCAGCGGCCGGGGCGGCGCTGGGCCACAGCCTGACCGAACGCGGCGTGTCGGACACGCTGGTCCTGTCGACGGGGACAGGCAGGCCCGAGGACCCGCTGCCCGATTGCACGCGCTTTGCCGGTCCGGGCACGACCACGGCCATCTACATGGGCGCGCGTCAGGCCGACCGGATCTGCACGGCTCTCGGTGCGCGGGGGTTGCCGGGAACATCGCCGGTGGAGGTCTGTGTCGATGTCTCGAAACCCTCGCAGCGGCTCATGTCGACGACGCTGTCGGAGTTGCCGACGCGACTTGCGGCCGACGAGATCCGAGGCTGCGCGATCCTGCTCTTCTCCTGGCCGATGGAGGCCGTTGCGGACCGGGCCGACCACGTTACGGCCGTCGCAGGTCTTGATCGCGTCCTGCTCGCGTAACCCACGCGTTGCAAGTGCTTGTCCCCATATCGGCCTCCTCGTCTCACAGTCAGGCGGTCAAGCCTCTACAAATCTAGGGACACCTCACACGGAGCGCTTCTGAAGTCGCCACAGGCTGTAGCTATCCTCGAAAACCGGCTCTGTTGCACAAAGCCGCTGATGGCCAAGCTGCCCCTTTCCCTGGACACACTTAACCTACAGCCTCGGTCACGGGTATGCCGAGTGCGGTGAAGCCGTTCAGGACGGCGACACGAATCCGAAGCTCGGCGAGCTGGCGGTCAGATTCCCACAACATGCTCGAGCCGGGACACTCGACGAGAGGATTAATGGAGATGATGATCCTCTCACCTCAACCAACATAATGGGTGAATTCAATAATTACATTGGTAGATCAGTGCCGCTTTGTTGGACGGGCGGCCTGGACGCATGTGACGCTCATGGAGCGGTTTCGGCGCACCAGTGGGGCCTCCGCCAAGGTCGGATCAGAAATGGCTGCGACAAATGCTGACCTTGCCGATCTCATGGCCGCGGCAGGACGGATGCCGCGAAAGCGGGCAAGTGATCGTAGACAGCTCTGATCGGAATCGGGCACCGACGGCTGTCTTCGAGGGATTTGCCAACATGTCTATGGCCAGAACGCCACACCCCTTCGCGTATCCAAACGCAAGGCTGCCGATTTCAGCATTTGGAAGGGTTGATGGGCAAGAAACCGTTTGAAATCTCTGGATCGCCAAGGAACGATAAGAAGGCAAGAAGCGCGATCGCTCACAGTTCGCTGACGTTGAAAGCCATCGTGGGCTGGGTGTGAGGGCGGTGTGTATAGGTGGAATGGGGTTGTGACGAGTATGCTATCCCTTGCGAGCTTTGGTTGCGACGGGTTCCGGGAGCGGACGGCCTGGGCGGCGGCCGATGACGGGTTTCTTGTGCTGGACCTCAACGCGGACGGAACGCGGGGCGCGGGCGACGGTCAGATCGACCAGCGGTCGGAGCTGGTGCTGAGCGACTGGGGCCCGGAGGGATCGACGGACCTGCAGGCGCTCGCGGAGGCGACGGATGAGGATGGCAACCTTCTCTTCGACACCAACGGCGACGGCGTGCTGGACGCGAATGACACGAGCTACGGCGAGTTCCTTGGTGGGCAGACGGCACGCCTGTTGGGGAGTGTCGGGTAAGCAAGACCTCAAACCATATGCGTGGCTAGTTGACGGGTCACCCCCCTGCGCACCTTGATGTGAAACACTCTTGCCTTGAGTCAGGAATACTTTGGGGAGGGGAGGAAAGGGCGATGCTGGATGAAGATATCTTATGAATTGATGAGTGGAGCAAGGCTGGCGAATGCCAATAGTGGGATCACTGGGTAATGGCGAATTTCCCCAGGGGCGTAGTATTTTTTTTGATTTCTGTATTTTTATTCGGCGCATTCTTCATTTCGTGGAGTGGAAGCAGGCCTAACGACTTCTTGTCGACGCTGGATTATCAATTTGATTTTGGAGAATCTGAGGATCGCATAGTGGCAGATCTTGAAAATTTAGGCTTCGAAAATACGATTTTTGAATATAGTAATGACCGTTTTATTTTTATCTCTGGCGAACCCGCTATTTTACCCCTTCTAACGTTTCCGAACGCACCCTCTGAGCAGCTTGCCGTCTGCAATGAAGTGGATTGCTCAGTCATTAGCTCGAAAAGGATTGAAGATGTTTATATCTTGGGGTTTTTTAGATTCCATCATACCTATCGATATCTCTGGATATTTCACGAGCATGAACTGGCGAGCGTTTCCCGAAATAACGGATATTGGTCGTTTATGAGATAATGGATAGGGCTTTCAGATGACTGGATGGACCATTCGAGTGAAATAAGATGAAGTGGAAGTAGGGGGTATTCGCCCAGGTTTCACCCACACTTCCATTGACATCTATGAACCTAGTGGCGCACGTGTCGCGTCAGTCGAGCTTGTTACTGATGGAATATCCCTTGATGGCTCCTTCAGTGTTACATTTCAGTCAGCAGCAGACCGCGTGGTAAATGGGGATCCGCAGTATTTTGTTAGTGGTTTGGATCGTGAGCAGGCAGAGCAACTCTTAAACGAAGCATTTTCCGCTGCTGTCGAGGATTGGACTAGAGGAGGAGAATACGAACTTCCGCCAAGTGTTGCCATCAATCCTAGAAGTATTTCTATGGGAATAGCACTGGGCTCAGGGGTTCCTTTTCCCCCTGAGTTTTACCAAGAATACTACAATGATATTTCGGGTCGAAATGACCCCTTTATTCACAATAGCAATGCATTCGCCCGTCTTGTGCATGATCAAGTTGTAGCGCGTGCAAATGCTTATGGATATGGTCAAACTGCACCCATCGTCGATGACAATTTTGGCTTGCCAGCGCCAGGATGAGAGCACCCTGAACGCTACGGATATCATCCAAGAATTCAAGGTAATATAGGTCCTCAATGCTTCCCCGCCCCCCCCATTACGATGTCCCTGACGGACACCTGCCCTATTTCCGACATCCGGGTCGGCGACACGGTTCTTGCGTTTGACCCGAGCGCTGATCTTGGCCGGGGAGCGTTGGTGCCGCGCAAGGTCACGCGGCTGTATCGGAACACGACGGAGGAATGGATCAGGCTGAGCTGGCGCGAGGAGGGTGAGGAGAAGGAGTTGGTGACGACGCCGGGTCACCATTTCCTGGACCGGTTCGGCAACTTCCCCACGATCGAGCAGATGCTCGCGCAGGGTCAGGCCTTCGCCTCCGCGCTCAGTTTCCGCGGCGTGCCCGGCTCCAGTGTGCGTCGAACGGTTCCCATCGTAGCGCCTCCCTTCGCGCGTGTTGGCCTTCCTGGCCGATGATGCGGATGACCTCGCCGCGCACGGTGAAGGGGACGGCAAACAGGCGGCCCTCGATCTCGCCGAATGTGACCCACCGGTCTTCGCCATAGTCCCGGCGCGTATCCGCCAGGGTCACCCTGTCCGGGTCGAGGAAGATCGGCATCACGTCATCGAAGGCGAAGCCGCGTCGCGTCGCGTCCGGTTGTCGTTCGATTTCCTCTCGTCCCACTCGAACCGCAGTCCACCCGTAACTCATCAACGCAATACAGATCGTCTTGCATTGCCACCGGAACCTTCAGCGCCGAAGGCGATCCCCCCCGCCGTATGCACGCGGTGTGTACGCCCTGTGCACGCCCTGTGACCCCCGACATCCCCGCCCGGACCGCGCTCCGCCCGGCCCCGCAGGCACGAAAAAGGGGCCGCCCCAAGGGACGGCCCCGGTCTCACGAGGGCGCAAGGATCGGCCCCGCGCGGCCTCAGTGGCTGTGGTGGTGATAGCCGCAGAGCGCGTAGAGCGTCAGCCGCGCCTCGACCGTCGAGAGCGGCCGACCGCTGTCGTTGGTGACCTCAACCGCCCAGCTGCGCGTGGACTTGGGATAGCTCGCCGTCACCACCAGCGGACCCAGCGCACCGCGAAGTTGGTCATTGTTTTCAACGCCGCCGGACAGAACGAACTGGTGACCGGGGCAATTGATCACGAACTCCTGCGAGGCTCCGGGCGCAAGCGCGGGCACGGGCGTCGTGCCGCTCACGACCTCATGCGCGCCGGCCTGGGTGCCGAATGCAAAACCAGCGGCGATGACCGCTGCGCTAATGATTTTCTTGGTAGCAGACATTTTTCTTCCCCAATTGCAGACAAGTACAATAACTGTCTCGCACCAATGCCCTTGGGTCAACGATGGATTTCCACCATCCCCCGCCGCCACGCCCTGCCCCGCGGTCAGTTCCCTTGCCCGAGAAGCCGCCGCAATTGTTGCTCCGCCTCGTCGCGCAGGCGTTGCTCGATCGCCTCGCGGGCCTCGGCTTCGGTCGTTGCGCCGTCGAATTGTGTGCCCAGCGCCTCGTTCACGCGGCCGATGGCCTCGGCCTCCAGCTGGTCGCGTTCCGCTTCCAGCCGGGCGCGGGCCTCGGCCTCGAGCCGCTCGCGCTCGGCGGCCAGCTCCTGCTGGGCGAGATACTCGAGGTCGGGGCGAATCGAGGGACCGGCCCAAGGGCCGGAGACAAGGATCGGAACCCGGATGCGCGCGCCCGCCTCGCCCTCCATGAAACCGGGGGTCAGGCGATAATCCAGCGTCTGCGCCCCGAGGTTCACACGGCCCGCGCCGGTCACCTCTCCCCAGGGCGCATCGAGGCGCAGGTCGTCGTTCGACAGCACGCCATCCGCGATGGTGAAGTTGCCCGAGACCTGGTCATAGACCGTCCGCGCGCCCTCGCCGCGGAAGCCGGGATCGAGCGTGCGGATCATCCCCGCGAGGTCCAGCCCCTCGATCGCGCCCGCCCCGAAGGACAGGTCGCCCTCGCCCTCCAGTCCGGCCATGATCGTGGCCATGTCATTGCCCACGCCCAGGAATTGCAGGCTCGCACTACCCGTGCCCTGCAGGCGGTCATAGCCGGCCAGATCCCGCAGCACCGACTGCAACTGCACCCCCGCAAGCAGCAGGTCGCCGCCCACCGACAGACCGCCGCGCCCGTTGACCACGAACTGCCCCGTCAGGCTGCCGCCATAGCTTGCGACCTCGCGGATATCGAGGACCAGCCGCCCCCGCGTGAGGGTCGCGCGCAGGTCGACCGGCCCCACGGACAGGCCCGCGCCCTCCAACCGTTCGACGGCAAGGGCAATCTCGGCATCGGCGGCGAACAGGCCGGACACGTCGATGCCTTCCCGCGACCAGCCCGCGGTCGTATCGGTCCCGGCGGCCCCGCCCTGCGCTTCGGGCAGCACCAGCCGCGCCCCCGAGACGGTGCCGCGGATCATCGGGCGATCCGCCCCAGGCGTGATGTCGAGCGCCACCGCAAGCGCGGTGTCATCGAGCGCCACGCGCCCCTCGCGCAGATGCGCGCTGCCCTCCTCGGTCAGGGTCACGCGGCCCGACAGCGCCAGCCGGTCGCGGCCGAAGCCCTGCGGCAGGTCGGGCATCGCCGCG